>JBBRAV010000003.1:0-164129 GCA_038206535.1 Caulobacterales bacterium | reverse complement strand
GCATCGCCGACCACCCCAACAAGCGCATCGGCGAACTCTTGCCTTGGAACTGGCGAGCCATCAGCGAGCAGAAGGCCGCCTGATCGATCCGGCCGCGCGCAAACCAGCGGCCGCGCGGCCCGCGCCGCCAAAACGCCGAACCCACCCGAAGATCGCTCACCCCAAGTGTCCGCTCCAACCATAGGCGGACACTACCGCCTTCCCTGAAGCGGGGGCAGGCGGCCCAAAAGGGACGCTTACGACGGACCTCGCGTTTTGGTGAGCCTCATCAGCCGCCCGCGATCCGGCACGGCGCCGCGATTACGATGAGCAGACAAGCCCCCGTCATCCCGCCAAGGTGCGGCCATCTATCTTGCTACCGGTGAGCGGATGCGGGCGTGGTTGGGAATTGGAATATTGCTCCCGCCTCCCAGGGCGGGCACAGAACTAATTCGGCTCTCTTTCTACGGAAAATCCAACAGTAATATTTTGACCAGACCCTACATTATAATTCGCACGTCGAACGAATACCCGCGCCATCCTCGCCCGTATCAAAAGATATGAATCAGATTTCCACTTCAATGACAACCCATCTATCTTGTCGGCTCTAAATATAGGTTGTGCACCAGAAATCTTCGCGCCGTGTCGAACTAGGTAAATCTCAGTTGGGGTCGCAACTGTTGCGTCAGTTTCCCTGATGGCCATTATGGCGTCGATTGTCCCCGACGAATTCGTCAAGCGCTGCGTTTCCGAAACCTTGGCTGAACATGCGGATAGAAATGTGACACAGGCAACAAGCGTGGAAATGAGGGTACGCATCACTGGTGACACCCGTGGTTATGATACTGAATTCCTGCATTCACCATCTGCTGATCCGCAGGGTCGTCGCCGAAAGGAGCTGATCCCAATGGACCGCCCCATTCTGGCTTGGAAGTGCCCGCCCGCTGCTGAGCCCAACCAGCCATTCGATCTATAACGGTTGTAGGGGGACGATCCTTGTGCTGCAGCCGTTGCGCCGTAATTGAAGTTTCCAAAATTCTGGTATTGAGAGCCTTGCTGCTTGTAATCCCAGGGACCATGGTTTCTCACCATATTATAAAACTCAACCACTCCGAGCTCCGAATAGGGGGACAGGAGTAATATACCCCAATCTCAGCTACAGCAGCCGCGGTGTCTCGGGCTCTAGCCCAGCCGGCTTGCGACCTGGCGCCCGGCGTGCGATCGGCCGACCGAGGACGCGCTCTAGGTCGGCCACGAAGTCCGCGGCGCCAAGCGGTCGGCCCGTCGTCTCGGCGGCCCTTATCGCGGCGAACGAGGGACTCTCGGCGTCGCTCTCGATGACCGCTGCGAACGAGTCGACCCGCTCCAATATCGGCGCGACGGTGACCAAGCCGTCGTCTGCTCCGGCCAAATGAGCGCCGACGCTCGACCAGCGCCAATCCGCGGCCCGTTCGACCAGACGAGCGCGCACCGGATTCATCGCGACGTACCGCACCGCCGCCATAAGATGCGCCTCGTCCATCGCCACTGACGCGAACCGGCCATCGAACAGGTGGCCGCGCCATCGCCCTCGGGCGTTGACGAAATTGGCCCAGCGGCGGTGCGCTGCGCCGAGCGCCAGCGCCAACCCGTCCTCGTTCTCAGGACAAAGAATCAGGTGGACGTGGTTGGGCATCAGGCAATAGCTCCACACGGTCACCGAGGCCTTGCGCATCTGTTCGGCCAGAATGTCGCGGTAGATGTCCTGATCCCCGTCCTCGAAGAAAATCGGCTCGCGCCGGTTTCCCCGCGCCGTCACGTGGTGCGGGCATCCGGGAGCGACGATACCAGCGAGGCGAGCCATACCCAGGGCGTAGCACGGCGGGAACAAAAGGGGAATATTACTCCTGTCCCCCTATTCTCCTGGTCGAGCGTTCGCGCCCACCTTGCCGGCGTTAGGCCGAAAGCCCGCTCAACCATCGATGGCGCAGCCGACGCTGTTGTGAGCCGGCAATTGGGTATGGTGCTGCTGTCACCTTATTCACGCCGCGACTGCTGTTGTGGGGCGCCTCCCACAGGGGGCCTGTTCTAATGTGACGGCAGCGAAACATGAAGTTCCCCTCAGGCCGCGATCCCCAACCCCATCGCGCGGCTGAGGGGAAATGACGCGGACATCCACCCCATGCGGCCATTCGGTAAGCCCGCTGTAGGGCGAACAGGTCGTACGCCGCGAATGTCGGCTTAGCCGCCAACGCCGCCCGCGCCCCATGCCCTGGCCACCGCGACCAGGTCGGCCTCGGCGCGGCGCAGCGCCGCGTCGCGCGCCGGCGGGTCGGCGAATTGCAGCGGCTGGGCGTCGACGAACCATGGGTCGCTGACGCCAAGAAAACCGAAGGCGGCCCGCAGCGCCGGCGTGAGGGCGTCATAGGCCGCGAACGGGCCGCCTGGCCGCAGGTCGGCGCCGCGGCTGGTGATGAACAGCACCTTCTGGCGCGACAGCTGGCCCTCATAGCCGCCCTGCGGCGTGACCTTGTAGGTCACCTCGGTGCGCACGATGGCGTCGATGAAGGCCTTGAAGGCGGATGGGATGGAGAAATTGTACATCGGCATGGCGAACAAAAGCGCGTCGGCCTCGAGCAGGCGCCGGCAGAGGCTGTCGGAGTCCGCCAGGGTCGCTCTCATCTCGGCGGATCGCTCCGCCTCGGGCGTATAGGTCGCGATGGCGAAGGCTTCGGTGGTGTGCGGCGGCGTTTCGAGCGCAAGGTCGAGATAATCGACATCGAGTGTGAGACCCTGCTCGCGGAGTTCGCGCAGGAAGAATTGCGCCAGGGTTCGGGAATTGGATCGCGCGCGCTTGGGGCTCGCGTCCACATGCATCAGCTTCATCGTGCGTCTCCCGCGGGATTTTTTCGTGTCTTGCGCCGGGCGGTAACGCGGTCCCGCAGCCAGGCGCTGATCGACGCTCCGTACTCGGGGGGCGCCTTGGCGGAGACGCGCGCGGCGATCGCGCTCAAGGTCCGCTCGCGCAACACCTCGCGCATACGCTGTTCGGCCTCCAGCATTACGGCGTGGATCGAACAGACCCCCTGACGCGCCCATGGAGGCGGCGCGCCGTCGAACAGGGCGCAGCGACCGCGGATCTCACGACAATCGAACAGCGGCTTCACCCCGTCGATGGCGCTCACGACGTCAAGGACGCTGATCGCGTCGGCGCCGCGCGCCAGCCGGAACCCGCCCCTCGGGCCTTCGGTCGCCATCATCAGGCCGGCCTTTTCCAGTCGGGTCAGAAGCTTCGCCATGAACTCGACGGGCAGCCCCTGCAGTTGCGCCAGATCGCGCGCGCTGGCGGTGGGAACGGCGCCGTCCGTCGAGGGTACGAGATGGAGCAGGCTGTGCAGCCCATACTCCACGCCTGCGCTGATGTGAGCCAAAGATAACTCCGACTGAGCTGGTCGGCGATTTATACGATGGCGAGGAGCCGGCCACAAGCCGCGCCGCGACGATCAGCATCGGCTTGCTGGACAGGACCCCCGCTTGACATTCGCCTTCTGTCATTGCATAATGCAATCTCTTGCCTCGCGGTTTGAGCGACATGCCGGAATTGAAGAACCCGGCCTGGGAGGCTTTCGCCCAGGCCCGCGACCTGAGCGCGGCTGACGCCGACGTCGGCGCCGGCTGTTCGGCCATGGGCGCCGGCGCCCCGTGGCGCCTGCCTCATCGCCAAGGTGTCAAGGGAGTTGCTGGGACGCAGTACTTAATTGACCAAGGCAGCGACGCTTGCCCCCGTCAAATCCGCGCCTGTGGAGGCGCCATTAGAAGCTTTTCGCCGCGGATGTAGCAATGGCGCGCGACGGCGAGGCCTCCACGCCGTCAGATTGCGCTCAGGCCGCCGGCGGAGGTTGCGGTGAACCGCGGCGGACCGCGCTGATGCGTTCGTAGATCGCCTTGCGCATCCGGTTGACCGCGCCGAGCGGCTTGTGCTCCGGCAGGGCGTGCCAGGGCGAATAGGAGAGCTGCTCGCAGGCGATATTCTGCGCCGGCGTGTCGAAGATCTGCGGCGGGATGGTGATCGTCGCCACCTTGTAGAAGGGGGCCGCGGCCTCGGGCCACTCGATGCGGGAATCCTCGACGCTCATGGCGGGCGAGGCGCGCGGCTGCACCAGCAGCGTCATGCACGCGCCGGATGTCCCCGGCGCCAGCGCGGCCGCCATCGCATGGCGCAGGTAATCCGGGTCGGTCGTGGTCGGGACGACGACCGCGCGCGGCCGGCACGGCGCGGCCGAATACTTGACCGCCATCGCCGCGCCCGTGGGGCCGAGCTGGTAGGGCGTCATGGACCAGTAGCGGGTGTTGAGCGGGCTATCGATGTGGCTGGCGGTGGTCGCGAGGGCCGTTTTCGTGCCGGTCATGCCGAGCGAGAGAAACGACAGCACCGGGGTGAAGGCGTTCGTCAGCCTGTCGGAAGAGTCGACATAGCCGATGAGCGTCCGGTAGCTCGTCGGATCGGCCACCAGGAACGTCGGGTGGTTGATCATGATGAAGTCCTGGGTCGCGCCCGCCGGATCCGGGGTCAGAGGCGCCTCCGGCGCGCCCAGCACCTTGATCGCCATCCCGCGGCCGTCGCCCTCCGTGTCCGGACGCTTGCGATCCTCATTGGCGTTCGAGAAGCGGATCACCGCGTCATAGGATCTGGCGGCGCTGAACAGGCCCTGGGCGAACTTCGCGGGCAGGCCGGCTTCGACGGTGAAGGTCGCGCGCACGCACCCGTCCGCCTTGGGATGGGCGTCGCGGTAGATCGTGCCGGTTGCGTACATGTGGCGCAGGTGCGCCTCGATGATCGCGGCGATCCGCGCCGCGGTGTCCGTCTCGCCGGGCGCGAGCGTCTCGCCCAGGGCGGGGTCGGCTTGCGGGTAGGCGTCGATGGGCCGGTAGTAGCGCTCGCCCGTTTCGGCGCAGGCGGTCAGTCCAGCCGCCGCGGAGGCCAAGACGGCGATGGTGAGCCCTGGTCGGTGCAAAGAGGGTCCCCCCGTTTGGCGCCGCCGGCGCAGGGACCGGCGGCTGGAGCGTCGGCTCCGTCCATAGCGTCGCAATCTTCCTGGGTTTCATGGCGCCGACGACACAACATAGGCCCGATCCCGTCGGCGTGCATAGCCCGCTCGCGGAGGCCTGGGTGGGTTCATGCGGGGAGTCGAAAGCGCCGTCGGGGCCGTCCATCGACCCCTGAAATGCAATAAATCGGCAAGATCGCCCAGACCATCCGCCGCACCGTGGCCCTGAAGAAACAGCTGGGCGAAGAGATAGAGACGCGCCGCTCGGCCCTCGTGGGCGAGCGCGCCGCGCAAAGCGGGCCGAGGACCACGCCGAGGCCGTCATGGAAGCGTTCGAGACGGCGATGAGCGGGGCCCACCACGCCGACCTGATGCCGCTCGACTGCGATCCCGCGAGCAAAGCCGAGGCGTTCCCGCCGCGCAAGGTCGAGCGCCGCGAAATGCTCGAAGACGTCGAGGCATACGGCGACTGGCGCACCCGCCCGGTCGGCGAGACCGTCGCCAAGCTCTGCGAGGCCCTGGGCCTGGCCCCCGACAGCTGCGTCGAGCGCGGCCAGACCTGGTGGGTCCGCCGCTGCCCCACCGCCTTCGAGAGCCGGCGCGAAGAAGCCCGCCTCGCCCTCCATCCCTCCCCTCCACGGGGAGGGACAGATCGCGAAGCGATCAGAGTGGGGCGCGGCAGGCAAACCCCACGCTTTCCATGCCGCGGTAGGCCCCACTCTGGATGCTTCGCATCCTGTCTCTCCCCGTGAAGGGGAGAGAGGAGATGACATCGCCCCCATGAACTATCTTTCATGAATTGGTACCTTGTATAACACAGTACCTTGCGATAAATGATCGTCTGTCGAAAAGGAGCGAGGCGTCGTGGTCGAAGCGGTCCAGGTTCAGCTGAAAAAGGGCGTCCTCGAGCTCTGCGTGCTCGCGTTGATCTCCCGCGGCGACGCCTACGGCTATGACATCGCCAGCCGCCTGGCCAAGGGCATCGGCATGGGGGAGGGGACCATCTACCCGCTCATGCGCCGCATGCAGGCCGACGGCCTGGTCGACACCTACCTGGTGGAAAGCCCGTCGGGGCCGCCGCGCAAATACTACAAACTCACCAACAGGGGTCGCGACAGCTTCGCCGCCCAGCAATCCGAATGGGCCGCCTTCTCCAGCGCGGTCGACGACATCCTGGGAGGCGCACAATGACACGCCAACAATTCCTCGATCGGCTGCGCGCGGGTCTGCGCGGACTGCCGACGCCGGCCATCGTCGACATCATCGCCGATTATGACGCCCACTTTTCCGAGGGCGTGGCGGCCGGACGCAGCGAGGCTGAGATCGCCGCCGCCCTCGGCGACCCCGATCGCGTCATTCGTGAGCTGCGGGCCGAGGCGGGGCTCAAGCGGTGGGAGGAGGAGCGAAATCCCTCCGCCGCCGCCAACGCCGTCCTGGCGGTGCTGGGCCTGGGGGCCATCGACATACTGGTGCTGCTGCCGATCGTCCTGCCGATCGCCGGCGCGCTACTGGGCCTGATCGTGGCCGCCTTCGCGCTGTTGGGCGTCGGCGCCCTGATGTTCGCGGCCGGCCCGTTCTTCGTCATCGGCGCGCCGGTGGCGGCTATCGTCCTGACCGGCCTGGGGCTGATCTCCGCTGGGACATGCCTCGGCTGCCTGTCGGGCGCGGCTTCCATCGGCTTCGTCAATGTCCTGGTCTGGTACGGCCGCCTGCACATCACCCTGCTCAGACCCGCCCTCGAACCCTCGAACACCCAGCCGAAGGAGATCGTCGCGTGATCCGAACGCTCTTGCTCGTCGCCGCCGTGAGCTTCGTTCTCGCCATCGGCTTCTTCGCCGGCGCCATCGCCATTGTCGGCGGCCCGTTCTACCTCGATGACGGCTGGCGCTTCCGCCGCACCTACCTCACCGACCTCGACGTCGAACACCGCTCCCCGGTGGTGATCAAGGTCTCCGCCGATGATCAGTAAGTAAGAAAGACGTTTAACCACGAAGGACACAAAGAACACGAAGTCTGATCGACGGCGAAGCCGTCACTCGGATCCGCCAGCGCGGTCGATTGCGCCTTCGGCGCGGAAAGCGGCCAGGGCCGAGCGCCAGCGTACCCGCAGGAACAAACTTCGTGTCCTTCGTGTCCTTCGTGGTTCATCTTTCTTCCTTTCCAACCGCCCGCGCCGGCGTCGCGGGCTTGACTGACCCCGCGTCGGGGGCGCCGATTGGGGCGCAAACCCGGGAGGTGCTCCGATGAACTTCGAATTCTCCGACGAACAGAAGCAGATGGCGGCCGAGGCGCGACGGTTCCTGGCCGCCAAGTGTCCGACGACCGCGGTCCGCGCCGTCCTCGAAGGCCCCGAGCCCTATGACAAAGCCCTGTGGAAGGGCCTTGCCGATATGGGTTTTCTGGGAATCGTCATCCCCGAACAGTACGGCGGCCTCGGTCTCGGCTACCTTGAACTGTGCGTGATCGCCGAGGAGATGGGCCGCGCGCTGGCGCCCGTGCCGTTCTCCTCCTCGGTGATGCTGGCGACCGAATTCCTCCTCGCGGCCGGCAGCGACGATCAGAAGGCCCGCTGGCTGCCCAGGCTCGCGTCGGGCGAGGCGATCGGAACCTTCGCCTTCGCCGAAAAGGCCGGCGCGGTCACGCCCAGGACCATCCAGCTGGCCGCCGCCAACGGCCGCCTGACCGGATCAAAGACCGCCGTGCCGGATGGTCAGATCGCCGACTTCGCCATCGTCGCGGCGCGCACGGGAACCCAGGTGTCGCTGCACCTCGTCGACCTGACGGCGCCCGGCGTCACGCGCACGCCGCTCGACACCATCGACCCCTCTCGCGGCCACGCTCGCATCGACTTCGCCGATGTGGAGGCGCAACCGCTCGGCGGGCCCGAAGACGGCTGGCGGATCCTCACCCAGGTGTTCGACCGCGCCGCCATCCTGACCGCCTTCGAGCAGATCGGCGGCGCCGACCGGGCGCTGGAGATGGCGCGCGACTATGCGCTCGAGCGCATGGCGTTCGGCCGCCCGATCGGCTCGTTCCAGGCGATCAAGCACATGCTCGCGGACATGTACGTCTCGGCCACCCTGGCGCGTTCCAACGGCTACTATGGCGCCTGGGCGCTCTCGACCGGCGCCGCCGAGCTGCCCGAAGCCGCCGCGACCGCCCGGGTCAGCGCCACCCAGGCGTTCCAGCACTGCGCCAAGAACAACATCCAGGTGCACGGCGGCATGGGCTTCACCTGGGCCTTCGACTGCCACCTCTTCTACCGCCGCTCCAACCTCCTGGCCCTCAACCTCGGCAGCCTCTCCCAATGGGAAGACACCCTCATCGCCCGCCTCCGCGCCCGCAACGCGGCGGCGTAAGTAAAGCGCACCACGAAGGCACGAAGGACTCGAAGTGGCAGATGAGCGTACGGAAAACGCGGCGCAAGCCGCCGTCGACTCGGGGCTCAAGGTCCATCGCACGCTTGGTCCTGGCTTGCTCGAGTCAGTCTATGAGCACTGCCTCGCGTATGAATTGGCGGAGCGCGGCGTAAAGGTCGAACGACAGGTTTGTCTGCCGGTCTTTTATGGCCGGTTGAAATTGGACGCGAGCTATCGGCTTGATCTCGTCGTGGATCAAGTTCTGATCATTGAGATAAAAGCGGTCGATACCCTGCTACCCCTGCACCACGCGCAGCTCCTGACATACCTGAAACTTTCTCAATTGCAGTTGGGAATTCTTATGAATTTCAACGTCGCCTTGTTCAAACAAGGTCTCAAACGCATCGCACTTTAACTCTCTTCTTCGTGTCCTTCGTGCCTTTGTGGTGCGCTTTCTTTCTACCGGAGCAGGATTATGAACTTTGACGATACCCCCCAGGAAGCCGCCTTTCGCGCCGAGGTGCGCGGATGGATCGACGCCAACGCCCCGACGCATCTGCTGGACGCCCTTCGCACCTCCGGGTTCGGCGGGCTGAACCTGGGCGACGTCGACCCGATTACGCTGTCCAAGGACTGGCAGAAGAAGAAGGCCGCCGCCGGCTGGGCCTGCCTGCATTGGCCCAAGGACTACGGCGGCCGCGGCGCCACGCCGATCGAGCGGGTGATCTGGGGTCAGGAGGAGGGCCCCTACGGCGCGCTTGGCGGCGTCTTCATCATCGGCCACGGCATGTGCGGGCCCACGATGATGGCCTATGCCTCCGAAGAGCAGAAGCGCCGCTATCTGCCGCCGCTGGCGGCGGGCGAGGAGATCTGGTGCCAGCTGTTCAGCGAGCCGGCCGGCGGCTCGGACCTGGCGGGCCTGCGCACGCGCGCCGAGCCCGCCGCCGATGGGTCCGGCGACTGGATCATCAATGGCCAGAAGATCTGGACCAGCGGCGCCCACTATTCCGACTATGGCATCCTCATCACCCGCACCGATCCGACCGTGCCCAAGCACAAGGGGATGACCATGTTCTTCCTCGACATGCATTCTCCGGGGATCGAGATCCGGCCGATCAAGCAGGCCAACGGCCAGTCGGGCTTCAACGAGGTCTATTTCACCGACGTGCGCATTCCCGACGCCCAGCGCCTGGGCGCGGTCGGCGACGGGTGGAAGGTGTCGCTGACCACGCTGATGAACGAACGCCTGTCGATCGGCTCGGGCATGTCGACCGGCTTCCCCGAGCTCTTCGACCTGTGCATGCGCATCGAGACGCAGAACGGCCTGGCGGTCGACGATCCGGCCGTCCGCTCCAAGCTGGCGACCTGGGCCGTGCGGACCACGGGGCTCAAGTACACCGGCTTCCGCGCCCTCTCGGCCCTGTCGCGCGGCGAGATCCCCGGACCGGAAAACTCGATCGGCAAACTCGTCGCCGGCCCGACCATGCAGGAGATCGCCATGTTCGCCGAGGATTTGCAGGCTCAGGCCGGCGTGATCAGCGATCCCGACATCGCCGCGGCCAATGGGCGCTTTCAGGCCATGCTGATGCGCTCGCCGGCCACGCGCGTCGAAGGCGGCACCGACGAGATCCTGCGCAACATCATCGCAGAACGGGTCCTGGGCCTGCCCGCCGACATCCGCGTCGACAAGGACGTGCCTTTCAACCAGATTCCGACCAGCGGCCGGGCGTAAGGAGAAGACGGATGAGCCAGCAGCATCTGATCGTCGAGCCGCGCGGCGACGCGCTTTGGGTGACCATGAACCGGCCCGAGCGCCTCAACGCGCTCAATCCTGGCCTGGTCAGGGAACTGCGTGAACTGTTCGTCGACCTCTACTGGCGGCACGAGGTGCGGGTGGTGGTGCTGCGCGGCGCCGGCGCCAACTTCTGCGCCGGTCTCGATCTGAAGGAACGGGGCAACGGCGGGCCCACCGGTCCGTCGGCGGGACTGGTCAGCCAGAGGAGCATCAGCGAGATCGTCATGGCCATGCGGCGTTGCCCGCAGCCGATCGTGGCCCTTATCGATGGCGCGGCGGCGGGCGGCGGCTTCGCCCTGGCGCTGGCGTCCGACGTGCGGATCGCGACGCCGACGCTGAAGATGAACGCCGCCTTCATCCGCATCGGCCTGTCGGCCTGCGACATCGGCGTGAGCTACTTCCTGCCGCGCATGGTCGGCTCCTCGGTCGCCGCCGAACTGATGCTCACCGGCCGCTTCATCCGCGCCGAGCGGGCGCTGGGCCTGGGGCTGCTCAGCTCCGTCGTCGAGCCCGACGCGCTCGAAGCCGAGGGCGAGCTGATGGTCTCGGATATGCTGGGCGCCACGCCGCTGGGCCTGCGGCTGACCAAGGAGTGCCTCAACCATTCGATCGACGCCGGCGGACTGGAAGCGGCGGTGGCGATGGAGGACCGCAACCAGATCCTGTGCGCCCAGGGCGAGGACTTCCGGGAAGGCGTCGCCGCCTTCCTGGAGAAACGGCGGCCGGAATACGGGCGCGCGCGCCAGACTTGATTCGCCGCCTGACGAATTTCCTGGCCCGAATGGACGCGCGGGCCTGGCGCAGTCTCGCCGTATCGTTCGCCCTGTTCGGCGGCGTAGGTCTGGTGTTTCTGTTCGGCGCGAAACTGCTGGGCGTCAGCGGCGCGGGCGCGGCTCGGCAATGGCTCGCCATGGCCCACGGCCCGTGGGCGCTGCCGGCGGCGATATGCGCCTTCGCGGCGCTGGCCTTCCTCGGCATCCCGCAGTTCGTGCTGATCGCCGCCGCCGTCGTGGTGTTTGGTCCCTGGTGGGGCGCGCTCTACAGCTGGGTCGGAACCCTGGTCTCCGCGCTCATCGGCTTCTGGATGGGCCGCACATTCGGCGCCCGCCTGTTGCGGGACCTGAAAAGCGAGAGCATCGAGCGCTTCACCGCACTGCTGGCGCGCAACGGCTTCCTGGCCAGCCTCGTGATCCGCCTGGCGCCGTTCGCGCCCTTTGTGGTCGTCAACATGGCCGCTGGCGTGGCCGCGATATCCTGGGTCGATTTCGTCGGCGGCACGGGGCTCGGCATCGTGCCGAAGATCGCCTTGACCGCCTTCGCCGGGCGCGCGGCGATCGGCGCCCTCAGCGGCTCCGGCGGCGTGGCCTTGGCGGCCTTGGCCGGCGCCGTCATGCTGTGGCTGGGCGTGGCGCAGCTTGCGAGGCGCTGGCTGGCGCGAGGGCGTCGCCCGAACGGACGCGGTCGCGGGATATGATATTGACCGGGAGGCGTGTGGTGGCGCACCTGGGCGCATGACGCCGGAAATCGGACAGTTCGCGCTGATCCTCGCGCTCGTACTCGCCAGCGTACAAGCGGCGACGCAGCTTTGGGGCGCTTCACGCGGTGATGGCGCCCTCATGGCGGTCGGGCTCAACGCCACTGTGCTGCAGGCGTTGTTCGTCGCCCTGGCCTTCGGTTGCCTGGCTTGGGCCTACGCCGCCAACGACTTCTCCGTGGCGCTGGTGACGGCCCACAGCAACAGCGCCCAGCCGCTGATCTATCGGCTCGGCGCGACATGGGGCAGCCACGAAGGCTCTATGCTGCTCTGGGTGCTGATCCTCGCCGTCTATGGCGCCGCTGTCGCGCTGTTCGGCGGGAGCCTTCGCGAGACGATGCGCGCCCGGGTGCTGGGCGTACAGGGACTGCTCGGCGCCGCCTTCATCGGCTTCCTGATCTTCACGTCAAACCCGTTCTCGCGGCTTGTCCCGGTCCCGCTCGACGGGGGCGAACTCAACCCGATCCTGCAGGATCCGGGCCTCGTCTTCCACCCGCCGATCCTTTACCTCGGATACGTAGGCTTCTCGATCGCCTTCTCGTTCGCCGTCGCGGCGTTGATCGAGGGGACCGTCGACGAAGCGTGGGCGCGGTGGGTGAGACCCTGGGTGCTGGCCTCCTGGCTGTGCCTGACCATCGGCGTTTCCGCCGGCAGCCTGTGGGCCTACTACTCCCTCGGCTGGGGCGGCTGGTGGTTCTGGGACCCGGTGGAAAACGCGTCCTTCATGCCCTGGCTGCTCGGGACGGCGCTGCTGCACTCGGCGCTGGTGCTGGAGCGGCGCGGCGCCCTGATCAGCTGGACGATCCTCTTGGCGATCCTGACGTTTTCCTTGAGCCTGGTCGGCACCTTCCTGGTGCGGTCGGGCGTCCTGACCAGCGTACACGCCTTCGCCGTCGATGCGCGGCGCGGCGTCTATATCCTGGCGATCATCGGCGTCTTCACCGGCTCGGCGCTGGCGCTCTTCGCCTGGCGCGCGCCCGCCATGCGGACCGGCGCCCTGTTCGCGCCGCTTTCGGTCGAGGGCGGGATCACCCTCAACAACCTCTTCCTGCTGTGCGCCACGGCCACCGTGTTCCTCGGCACCTTCTATCCGGTATTCGTCCAGGTGTTCAGTTCCGACGCGATCACGGTCGGCCCCCCGTATTACAAGCTCACCTTCATCCCGATCGTCCTGCCGCTGCTTCTGTTGGCCGGACTGGGCCCGCTGATGAGCTGGCGTCGCGACGCCCTGGGCGCGCTCGCCCGGCGGGTGAAATGGCCGGCCATTATCGGACTGCTCTCGCTGATCGCCGCGGCCGTGTTTCTGGGCGCCGGCAAAATCCTCAATGTGCTGGGATTGGGTCTCGGCGTCTGGCTGATCGCGTCGGCGATGCTGATCCTGCTTCGGCGCTGGCGGCTGGGCCAGGCGGGCCTCGGCCAGAGCCTGCGGCTGGCGCGCGCCACGCCGCTGGCGACCTGGGCGGTGGTCCTGGCGCACGCCGGTCTTGGGGTGACCACGCTCGGCATTTCGGGCGTGACGGCCTGGCAGACCAACAAGGTCCTCAGCATGACGGTGGGCCAGCAGGTGGCGCTGGGCGGCAAGACGGTGACACTCGATCAGGTGCGGATCGTGCGCGGGCCCAACTACGAGGCGAATCAGGCGCGCTTCACGGTGGCCGGCGGCCTGGGCGGCGCGCGCACCCTGATCTCCGAACGGCGTTTCTATCCGGTGAGCCAGACCCACACGACGGTTGCGGGCATCGGCTTTGGCCCCCTCGGCGACGTCTACATCTCCGTCGGCGACGCCGAGCCGGGCGGCGGCCTGGTCGTGCGCTTGTGGGATCACCCGCTGGTCGGCTGGATCTGGGCGGGAGGACTGATCATGGCCCTCGGCGGCGCCCTGTCCCTGGCCGACCGCGGCCTGCGCCGTGTCGTGGTCAGGCGGACTCGGCAGGCGCCGGTGCGGACGGCTCCGACAACCGCATGAGATCACTGATCTATCTGCTTCCAATGCTTCTGTTCGCGGGGATGATCGCCGCGTTCGCCATCGGGCTTGGCCACGATCCTTCGAAACTGCCGTCGACCCTGATCGACAAGCCGTTGCCGCCATTCGACCTGCCGGCTGTGAGACCGGGCGATGCGGGACTTAAATCAAGTGATATCAAAGGCCAGCCGCGACTGCTTAATGTGTTCGCGTCGTGGTGCGTTTCTTGCCGGGTAGAACACCCCGTGCTGCTGGCGCTCAAGGCGCGGGGCGTACCCATTGACGGGCTGGATTGGAAGGACCAGGCCGTCGCGGGGGCCAGATACCTCGCCGACAACGGCGATCCCTACGCCAGGGTCGGAAATGACCAGCCGGGCCGGGCGGGCATCGACCTCGGCGTCGCCGGCGTGCCGGAGACCTTCATTGTCGATGCGCGCGGCCGCGTGCGCTACAAACAGATCGGCCCGATCTCGCCCGAGGACTGGACGCGCACCATCGCGCCCCTGATGGAACGGCTGAGGGCCGGGGCATGAAGCGCCTCGCCGCCCTGATCGGCGCCTTCGCGATAGCCGCGGGCCATGCCGGCGCGGTGATGCCCGACGAGCAACTGAAGGACCCGCGGCTGGAGGCGCGAGCCCGGGCGATCGGCTCGCAACTGCGCTGCGTCGTCTGCCAGAACCAGACCATCGACGATTCCGACGCGGATCTGGCGCGCGACCTGCGGATCCTGCTGCGCCAGCGTCTCCTCGCCGGCGACAGCGACAAGCAGGCGATCGACTTCATCGTCCAGCGCTACGGGGCATTTGTGCTGATGAAGCCGCCGCTCAATTCCGAGACCTGGCTGCTGTGGCTGGGCCCTGTCCTGCTGCTCGCGGCGGGCGGCGCCGCCGTCACCGTCTACTGGCGCGGCCGCACCGCCTCTCTGCCGCCGCTCACCCTCGCCGAGCGCGCGGCGCTCGAGCGCGTGGGACAGGGCGACGCGGAATGATGATTTGGATCGTCCTGGCCGTGATGGCCGCCATCGCGGCGGCGGGGGTGTGCCTTCCGCTGTTGCGCCAGGCGCCGCGGCGGCCGGCGCTGGGCGCGTTGGTCGCGCTGGTGTTCGCGGCCGCACTCGCGGGCCTCTATCCCCTGCTCGGGCGCCCGGATCTGGCGGCCTTTCGGCCGCCGCCGCCGCCGGCGGCGCCCGGCGAACGGCCCGACCCGGAACTCGTCAAGGACGTTCCCCTGTTGGAAGCGCGCATGCGCCTCACCCCCGACGATCCCAGGGGCTGGCGCCTGCTCGGCATGGCCTATTCGCGGCTCGGGCGGTTCGGCGCCGCCGCGGACGCGTATGGCCGCGCCACCGAACTGTCGCCACGAGAGCCGGCCGATCTGTCGTCTCAGGGCGAAGCCTTGGTCCAGGCGGCCAACGGCGTGGTTACGCCCGGCGCCCGCGGCCTATTCGCCAAGGTCCTGGCGATGGATCCCTCCGACGCGCGCGCCCGCTATTTCCTGGCCATGGCCAAGGACGAGGATGGCGATCACGCCGGCGCCATGGCCGACTGGGTCGCCCTGATCAAGAGCGCGCCGCCGGACGCGCCGTGGCTTGCCGACATGCGTGAGTTCGTGGGAAGGGTCGCCGCTGAGCGCGGCATCGATCTGACCGCCGAGATCGGCCGGCAGGCGCCGCCCGCCGCACAGGCGGCGATGATCCGCGGCATGGTCGATCAACTGGCCGCGCGCCTGAAGGCTCAGCCTCGCGACGCCGATGGTTGGATCAGACTGATGCGCTCGCGAATGGTGCTGGGTGAGCCGACGGCGGCGTCGGAGGCGCTGCGCGCCGGCCTGGCGGCGTTTGATGATTCCGCGCAGAGCCGGAGCAAACTTCTGGAGGCCGCCAAGGCCATGGGCGTATCGGGCGCGTGAGGTCCTGTCAGAACCGCGCGCGCGGTCGACGACGAAGGCTTTCGAACACGGCGCGCCAGTAGCGCAGGCGCTTGGGCCCGCTAACCGGGGCAGCCTCTCGATCCTCTTCGAGGTACCCCACCAATTCTTCGGGCGTGCAGGGCAGGCCCGTTGGGGGATGGATGTAGATCGGATAGGCGATCAGCGCGCCGGCGATCAGCATTTCCAAGGTGAGGCGGCGGGTGCGACGGGGGAAATCGAGGGCGTCGCGGGTCAGGCCCCAACCGGCGAAAAACGGGCGCCCGTAGGTCCACACCGGCTTGCCGCGCAGCAATGTCTCGAAGCCAGCCAGGGACGTCATTGTCGCCAGACCGTCGGCGCCGGCGATGCAGGAATCGATATCGATGTCCCGGACGACGGCGTCGGCGAGATCGGCCAATGCGCCTGAATCCACCGCGCCCGGGCGATTGCCGGCTTCCACGTCGGGATGGGGCTTGAAGATGAGGAAGGCGTCGGGATGGTCGGCGCGGACCGCCTGAAGCAGGCCGAGGTTGGTGCGAACGCACTCGCACCCCTTGAGGATCGACTTGTCGTTCTCGACCTGACCCACGACCAGCAGCTTGGTCCGTTCCGTGGGCCAGGCGGGGGCGGCTCGGCCGGGGGTCCAAAGGTTATATTTCGAGAGGCCGGCGGCGACCAGGCGGCGCCGCAGGTCGGCGGCGCGGGCCAGAGTGACCTCATCGAACGCTGTGGTCTCCAGTATGGTTTCCAGGCGCGAGGGCCTGGTGGCATCGTAGTAGACGCCGAGGTCATCGAGCACGACCGAAGCGGCGCGGTGGAAATCCGACCCCAGGCCGCGGGAACGCACGAAGCCGTCTTCCATGCGCAATATCGGCACGGCGGCGGCTGTCAGTTCATCGGCCAGGGCAGGGGTCTCCCGCGCGGCCCAGAACACCACCCGCCCGTCTCGCGCCTTGGCGGCGCTTATCGCCGCCGGCGCGCGCGAGTGAAAGCCTGTCTCGCCGCGCGGCGAATACAGCAACGTGCGAGCCGAACCGTGCTTCCATGGCGCGTAGCCAAGACATGCCGTGTAGCCGGCGTGGCGATCGGCGCGGTCGCGAAACAAGACAAGCCGCTCGATGGTTTCTTCCAGCGAGGTGGGCTCGCCGCGCAGGGGATCGACGTAGCGGCTGCACAGGATGTAGGCCGCCGCGAACAACGCGTCGACCGAGCGGCGGCGAGTGCGCCGCTCGATTGTCAGTTCATCTCGCGTGACGCCCCAGCCGGCGTAGAACGGCATGCCAAAACAGCGGACCGGCAGGCCGCGGATCAGCGCCTCGAAGCCTGTCAGGCTGCTCACCGTGTAAACCGCGTCGACGCGCGCAAGGATGTCGGCAACGCGGCAGGGCTGATCCAGCACACGGACACCCGCCAGGGCCTCGGCTGTGAGGCACCCCTGCTTCAGACCACTGGCGACCGCCGGATGCCTGCGTACGATAATCTCCGCGTCACCCTCTTCGGCCCGCGCAGCTTCCAGCATCCGCGCGAAAGTGGAAGCGTCGGCCAGGCCGCCGGCGATCGAGGCGTCGCCCGATGTCTGGTCGATGACGAGGACGCGTCGGCGGGTTGCGGACGGGAGGGCTTCGGCGGCCAGGGGCGGGGCGGAGTTCGTCTTCGAAAGGCCCGTGTCCACGAGGCGTGACATCGCCCCTCGCGCCCGCGCCAGCAGCGCCTCGGTTTCCCATCCCCCGGTTTCCAGGATGGTCTCCAGACGCGAGGGACCACGCGCGTCGTAGTACACCCCCAAGTCGTCGACGATCAGGCTGAGCGGCGGCGCGCCCGCTTCGCCCAGGCCCACCGAGCGCAGAAAACCATCCTCCAAAGCCAGATAGGGCCAGGCGTTGCGCGCCGCCAATGCGCGCGCGAAGCGCGCCGTCGGCTTGAAGCCCCACCCAGCGACGCTGTCGATCGTCTTGTCCGCTCTGGAGCGTCGCACCAGGCGGGCGCACTCTGGCAGGAAGGCTTCGAGATGCGGGATCGCGCCGACGCCGCTGGCTGGTACGAGCGTGGCGTTGAAGCGGGCCTGTCCCAGGGCGCTTGAGCCAGGCGCGATCAAGGCGCGGTCCGGCGGTGAGGCGCGAGCTTGCCCAGGCCCCGGCCGATTTTCCGAAGCCAGCGTCGCGCTTGCCTCGCGAGGCCGGCCGTTTTGGCTTCCACCTTCATGGCGAACGCCGAGCGGGCAATATCGGGCAATCCAAGGGGCGGGAGAGATGCGCCCGAGACCGAGGCGTGCTCCGCCGCGTTCGATGTGGTGGCGACCGCGCGAATCTGCCTGACCAGGACCTTGCCGAGCGTCGGATAAAACGACTCCTCATACTCGTAGATCGACACGCCGCCGTCGAGGACGCCGTCCTTGCCATGTTCCCTGATCAGTCTGGTCGGATTGAAGAACCTCACGTCGCACAGGGTTGCGATTTCTCTCAGTCCCTTGTTGAACTCGCGCCGGCGCGTCATCACCGCGCCCGTATCGCCCGGTATCGTGAACGGACCGACGATCATCCACTCGCCGCTAAACTTGCTCCTCAGGGTCTCGACGGTCGCGCGGACCTGTTCGCCGTCGCGGCGGTCCAGGCGGATGCCCCGCAGAAGGTTGGCCATGGCCTCGTCGTGGCGAAATCCGCCGTCCCGCAGCTTGCCGAGCGCTGCCTGCACGCTGCTTTCTTCCGCCTGTTTGTTACGGGCTATCTCTCGATACCAATCCAGGAGGGCCCCACGGTGGGGCTGGACGAAGTGTCGCGAGACGAAGTTCTGGTTGAGGCACACGCCTTCATAGGAGAACTGCTTGTCGTCGGAAATCTCGAGGACATAGACATCGGCGCGCTGGCTCAGCGCCCGCGTGAGGCGCGCCTGCGCGGGCCGATGGTCATATTCGAAAATGAACTGGTTCAGCTCTTCGGGGATCCTACGCTCGCCCGTGAAGAACGCCAGGCTTTGGGCCGCCTCGTCGGCGGTATGAGTCGGCGTCGGCGCTTCGGCGACGACACGCAGATCGCCTTGATCGCGCAGCACGAACATCGGATTTTTCACGCGGCAACTTCCCAGGGCCACAACGCGCAGCGCGCCGCCGTGGCGGGTGGCGGGCAGTTCAAAAACGACCATTCAATGTCCTTTGCCGGCCGGCGAAAGAGTATGGCGCCGCGGCGGATTGGTCAAAAGCCCGACCGCGCCGCCGCGCAGACGTCGGTCATGGTCGATCGTCGGACGGCTCCGCTCACAGCGATACCGATCATCCTAGTCGTCGTCGGGGTCGAGCGCCGCGGGCTTGCGAAACATCCAGTAGGTCTCGCTGGCCGACGATATCGGCGCGGGCTGTCCCCACCCCGCAAGAACGAAGCGGTCGAGAAGATCGGCTTGCGCCGGCCCGTCCCGCGGTTCGAAGAATCGCGCGAGATCCACAACGATCGCGCGAAAGCCTGCCGCCAAGGCGATCAATTCGTCGAGGTCGCGCGGGGCGATCGAGCCGGCGATATTGGTGAAGACCAGTGCGCTGTTGTGGCCGTCGATGCTCCGCAAGCCCGCGGGCGCCGCGGCGTGCCTGATCTCGCAGCAAGTGGGAAGCTGCGGGTGCGAGACCATCAGGCGGTCAAGCAGCGTCTGTGCGATTCGGGCGCGCCCCGCGTCCTTCTCGACGCCGATGGCTCGGACGCCGTTGAGCGCAAGGCAGATCGTCAAAGCCGCGATGCCCGCGCCGACCTCGATGATCGCGTCGAAGTGGGGTTGCTCGAGAAGCGCGCGCGCAATGCGCGCCTCGTAAGGCGCGAGAATTTCCTTCTGGCGCGCGCGAGCCTCATAATACCCGATGGCGGCGCGCTCATTCGAGAGGGACGCGAGGACCAGACTGGCCGCGGTCGAATTCACCTCGCCAACAAGCTCCAAGGGCGCACCTTCGTCGATCAGGAGCTTCGGAGTGGTCGAGTACGCCGCCAGGCCGACGGGCAGGGAAAGAGAGAACCCGCAGGGCGGCGTGGGGCGTGGCGCCGTGAACTCGTCGTAGACTTCGCTCGCCGTGACGAAGTCGACACTCGCCCCTTCCCGGCTGGCGGTATCGAACAAGACGCCCATCACGCGGCGGACATGGGGGTGCTGGTGCGGGAACACGACCGCCCCGCTCGATCGCATGTAGTTGGGGTGCATCGAGTGGGCGTGCGTCTTGAAATACAGCGTGCCGTCGGCGACGACCGAGCGCTCGAGGATCCGCCGGGCGAATTCCTCGGGGTCGGCCAGATCCTGCAAGACATGGTCGGAGTAGTAATCGAACGACGTCCCGCGGTGCCGGATTGGCGAGGCCCATATGAAGAACTTGCTCCGGGCGGCTTCGGCGTTGCCAAAAGCCGATTCCGGCTCCGCCGCGGGCAGCATGTAGCCTCGCGGCGCATCCACGGGGCGGGCGAGGTAAGGCTGCTCCAGCGGCGGATCGACGTTTGGGCGTCCAGCGGGAAAGGTGAAATCTCCCAGCGCGCCGTTGCGCATCAGGATCGCGATCTCGTCGGTGATGTGGCAGACGCCGGGGTCCGACGCGTTCAGGCCCCACTGTCCGTGCACGAAGAACCACCTGTCGAGCGGCAGGCCGGTTTCATACCTCGTAGCCTGGAGCCCAAGCCGCAGGGCGAACTCAAAGCGGGCCGAGTCGCGTTTGCGCCCGTCCGGCCGGTTGAATGCTTCCAAAATGGCCGGATCTGTGTGGGTCGTATTGTAGGTATAGTTTTCATGGTGGACGTGCACCTGGATTTCGTGCGCCACGCACCCCAGCAGGCCGGTCATCGCGCGCCGGCAGGTCTCCTCGACGCGCGGGGGCCGCGGCAGGAACATGAACGGGTCGCCCGGCGTGGCCTGGACGCCGCGCGAGCGACCTGTTTTCGCAAACCCGATATGGGCCTTGTAGAACAGTGTCAGTCGTCGCGAAAACTCGTTGGCGGCCGATGCTTCCGCAAAGCGGAGGATATCCTCGGCAGTATCCTCCACTTTCCCGCTCATCGGCCAGCGCCATGGCTCGAAGTGATCGCAGTGAAAATAGGCGACACGGCGGATGCCGCGCAGCTTGATTATATCGCCCAGCGTCCGTTCGCGCGCGGCCGAATTGGTCAACGACCCTGTTTGTCTCGAGCTCATAAGTGACTAGCAAGCGCTCGTCGGTTCGCGACGGCCAAGGCTATGTCGTGACCCTCTAATCGACGGCCAGCCATCACGTGACGGGTAAGCAAGACCTCCTGGGCGCCTCGCTTGCCAATTCGTGTTCTACAATCCTGCAGCCTTCGCTCCGATCGCCGCCTGATAGATGATCGCCGTGAGCGCCGCCGCCAGATCGATCCAATGTCCAGGTAGCGCCACGCTGACCAGCACCCGATCGCCCGGCTGCACCTGGCCATTGATTTCAAGCGATCCATCCGGATGTATGACCATCACCTTGCCGCGATCGCCCAGAGAATCGAATCCGCCCGCTTTCTTGATGTAGTCGCGGTAGGTCAAACCCGGCTGGTAGATCACAGCCTGAGGAATCTTCACGTCGCCGCCGACCGTGACGATCTGCGATTTGAAGGGGATGACGATCACATCGTTAGGCTCGAGCAGGACATCATCGAGGTTGTAGCCAGGCGGGAACGCGACATCGCCTACCGGTTGCACCTGGCTGGCAAAGCTGATGTAGGTCTGTATCGTCGCAGCCTGCGCCGCATTCGCCGATTGCAGGGCCGCCGTCGGCGCCGGGTTCGTGTAGATCG
Organism: Caulobacterales bacterium; assembly: GCA_038206535.1. GTDB lineage: Bacteria > Pseudomonadota > Alphaproteobacteria > Caulobacterales > Caulobacteraceae > Acaudatibacter. The sequence goes on along the minus strand of JBBRAV010000003.1, from coordinate 142,808 downwards.
CTCGCTGCAGCAACGCCAGCGACTCCGTAAGAAGCTGCTTCTGGGAGGCTGCGACGCTGGCGCGTTCAATGTGGATCCACCGGCGATCGGCCATCTTGTCGAGGGTGATTTTCGAGAGAACCGCGCCAAGCGAGGTTCCACTGGTAACGACAAAGCCGCCCGGGCCGTGGAAAGCGCCCGCTACCTGGACCACCTGACTGTCGTTGAGGGCGTCGGCGGAGAAGCCCACGCGATCTCCATCCATCAAGGCCTGGTGCGCGAAATTGGAGAGGGTTTCATAGGTGCTGACCGGCTGCGCGTCGCGATAGCCCAGGACGGCCACATAGTTCACCTCGGGGCGGGGCCGCGCATAATAGAGGATCTCCTGGCCCGTACCTGTCGCGCCGCCCAATTCGAAGGTGAAAGGAATGCGCGCCGCTCCGGTCACCGCCACCGCCGGCCCCTGCTGCCCGACCACGATCGTATCGCCGTTCTGCAGGGAGACCGGGGTCATTTCTCCGGTGCGCAGGAAAGGATAAAGGTCGATGCGGGCAATGACCTTGCCCGCGCGTCGCACCGTTATGTTGCGATAGCTGCCGGCGTTGGGGTCGATGCCGCCGGCGCGCTGCAGGTAGGCGATGATCGAATCCGAACTTAGCCCGGCGTAAGGGCCTGGCGCGGTCACCGGACCGGTGATGAACACGGTGATCGGCACCGTGGTCACTGGAGCAGCGTAGATGTGCACGGCATTGCGGTATACCGAAGCCGCGGCAGAATTGACGGTCTTGTTCACCGACCCGGCGGGCAGGCCGGCGACGCGCACGGGACCCAGACCTGGGACCGTAATGTTGCCATTGGTATCGACCACGGCTGTCAGCGAAGCGTCCGGAACGCTACCCCACAGATAAACCGAGATGGAATCGCCCGTCTTGATTATGTAACCGGGGTCGACGACGCCGACGGTGGACGCGCTGACATTGCCGCCGCAGAAGAGTTCGGACCCGAATGGCGCGGGACGAACGCCCGCGTTTTGATATTGCTGTAGCGAGGTGGACGCCCCTCCCGCGGAGTTGCCGTTGACGAGTGGCGCGGCGTAGGAATTCACGGCGCCCGACACCGATGACGGGCCGCTCGTCGTCGTAGTGGGTAGGGTCGAACTGGCCAGAGATGCCGTTGTCGCGGAGGTCACCGTGGGCACGCAAGGCGCCTGGGCGCTTGTGCTGATCGACGGAAACGACGACGAGGACGAACTCGAGCTCGAGGGCACGCTCAGGGTCGGCGCCGATTGCGGGGTCGGCATCGTCGTGGCGGCGGCCGGGGGGGCCGAGGCGCCAAAGGGTGACGACGTTGACGGCGCCGGCGTGACGGCCGCGGGCGGCGCTGTCTGGGCGCCCACGTTGGTCGTCGCCACCAGAAAAACCATCCCAGCGACGGCCCCGCGACGGAGCCACCGTTCCGGGACGGCGAATGTCGGCGAACTAGGCATCATTGCAGGTGATCCTTGACGACGGAATAGGTGAGCGAGCCGGCGCCGAGCAGAAGCGCCGAGGCGAACCCTACCGCCACGACGTTTAGGAAGCGTATCCAATAATCGGACGTTTCAGGCAGTTCAGGCGGGATGAAAGCGACAACGAAGCTCTGCGTCTGATTCTCCGGCTGCGCCGCGACCAGGGCGCCCTCGGCAGCGAAATAGTTCTTCTGAGCGAACTGATAGTTCAGCAATGCCGCCTGGACCTGAACATCGTGCTCCGCCTGGGAAGCGCCGGGCGACGCTAAGGCTTGGGCCTGCGCCTTCGCCCTCTGAGCTTCCAGGTTGGCGATCTGCTCTCTCAGGGCCAGAGCCTGCGGTGCGTCCGGCTTGAAAGCGGCCTGGACAGCGGCCTGACTGACCTTCAGGCTCGCGATCTGGGAATCGATCTGGCCGACTAACGACACAGCGGCGGCCGCCTGCGTGGTGATATTGACCGTGTTGGTATTGCCCTGAAGCTCGGTGAGCTTCTTGGTGGCGGCGTCGTAGTCGCGTTTCGTGTAGGCGACCTGTTCATTGGCCAGGTTGAGCGAACCTTGCGCCACCAGCGCGTTCAGCGAATCTTCCGCCCGTCGGGCGGCGTCGAGGACACCCAAAGCGAGCCGGTACGACTCCTGCGGGGTATAGGCGTTTACCAGGACATTCACATCACCCGCGGTGACATCGAAGGCCACCTTCATCTTTGTATTCCAGAACCACTGCGTCCACTCCTTGGTCGCATTGGGAGACAGATAGGCGAAGGGATCCAGCGTGAACCGGTCGTAGGCCTGCGCAAGTCCATAGGCGGCCCTCAGTCGAGGGAGCGGCGCATCGGACATCAGATAGTCCGTGACGAGTTGAGGGTCGTTTGTTCCAGGCGCCGTTGCGCCCACAAGACCGGTCAATATGCCGCCGGCGGCCGCACTCGACTGGCCGCGAATGGTGAACGAGAAACTCGTGGTATACTGCGGGGGCGTGATGATCGCGTAGTAGATGGTGGCCAAGACCACTGGCCCCATGACCCACGTCGCCACTAACCGGAGTGTACGCCGGCGCTGCTCTCGGCGAACCAGCTCTCGAGGAGTCGGTTGACTACTTTGAGGAGTCGTATTCACGAAACTACCCGATTATAGACTTCGTTCGCCTCATCGATAGTGTCGTACATCGTAAGCTTCCCTCCGTGAAGCACGCCTGCCCGCGTACAATATTCTTTAATCATGTCAATGGAGTGAGAGACCATCACCACATCGGATCCAGAGCGCCTCTCTTCAAAAATCTTTTTGCATTTTCTCTGAAAGGCGACGTCGCCCGCGGCGAGCGCCTCGTCGATCACATAGACTTGAAAACGCACCGCCATGCTGAGGGAAAACGCCAGGCGCGACCTCATGCCGGTCGAATAGGTCTTCACCGGCTCATGCATGGAGGATCCGAGCTCGGAGAACTCAGTCACGAAATCCGTGACTTCCTCGATGTCCGCGCCATAGATGCGGCACACGAAGCGCAGGTTTTCCGCGCCGGTCAGGCTGCCGGAGAACGACCCCGAAAAGCCCAGGGGCCATGAGCAAGTGACATGCCGACGCACCCTTCCGAAACTCGGACGCTCGGTTCCGCACATGATTCGCAGCAATGTAGATTTACCCGCCCCGTTCTGACCCAGAATTCCGATGCTCTGGCCGCGAGGAAAGGTAGTGGTCACGCCTCGAATGACGTGGATACGACCCTGCTTTCCTTTGAAAGTCTTTTCAATGTCGATCAATTCGATCATGGCTAATGCGACTCTTCCGAGTGGCCGATCAGCCGCAGCACCCAATCGATAACCAAACCAATGAACAACATCATGATAGCCCAGCTGTACACGTACAGCGGACTATATGAATGACTAATGAAACCGGGGATTGCCCCCGTGCGTATCCATTCGAGCAAATGCGCCACCGGATTCGTCTGCGCCAGACCCTTAATACCCGACGGAAGACTCTCAAATGTAAAGAAAATACCAGACGTGAAATACAGAGGGCGGGAAAGGTAACCGAATACCTGGGGCCAGGCGCGCCACATGCGAGCGAGGTTAGAGCTCAGAATCGCGGTGCAAAACGAGAAAAAGAACAATGAGAACACCGCCTGAGCCAAGATGATTGGATCTCGCACCCAGGACGAGAACTGCTGGCCGATCGCGAATCGCAGAACGAAGACAAATAGCAACGTTACAACCACGATAGTCGCGGCGTCCAAAATGACGCGGGCGATCACCACGTCGAAGACCTTGACCTGTGGGTATGTCAGCAGGGGCAAATTGGCCGGCGCAGCCGAAGCCCCGCGAGTCGTGCAGTTTCGCCAGAACAAATACGGCAGGATTCCCGTGACAAGGAACACGGGCATTGACGTCGGCACCGGAACGACACGGCCTAACATGGTAAAAACCAGCCATAGCACCGCCATCTGTATGGCCGGATCGATGATGGCCCAGAGGTAGCCGAGATCCGAGGTGCCGTACCGCGTCCGCGACTCGCGCAGCATGAGGCCGAACACCACGCGCCCCATGACGTCGAAATTGTTCTCGAACGTCGGCGCCAGAAGGTTCGTGCCCCCCGGCGCCTCTGGGAAGGAGGATTCGGAACTCATCGACTAGGTCTGGTCCGTTGCAAGCTGCGCAGCCTTATGACGCCTTTTTCGCAATTATTCCATCGCGCTCATGTTCGAGGCGCCACCGCCTGAGCCGTCGGATAGCTCACCGAGCCTTGAGTGGCAAGCGGCGCACGGCGCGCGCGGTGACCACCTCATGTGCGGCGGCGACAATCCAAGGCGGCAACGCCGCCTGGTGTGCATGAATGAACGAAAGGGCATCGTTTCTTTACCCTGTCTGAATTAATACACCTTATTGACTTTGGACGGCTGGCGGCAGCGGGGGCTAAGGGCGATCTGGCAATGGTGTTTTGGCGGTTCGAAGGCTGAGTGTGAAACAGCCCTTTCCCGAAATCGAGCAACCTCAGCCGGTGCTGCCTCCTGGGTGGTCGAGGAAACTTCGGCGCTGGCTGTACATCCAAATGGAGCCCGCGGCGTGGCCGTGGCGCGGCCTGTCGCCCTTGAACATGACGGTGTTCAGCGCCATCATCGTGACCTCGATCATCGCTATCGTAGAAACAGAGCCGACCGTCGCCGACGGCCGCCAGGGCCTTTTTGATCTGGTGGAATGGATCATTGGCGCGTTCTTCACCGTCGAATATCTGGCCCGGGCATGGACGGCTGCCGAAAACCCCCGCTTCGGTCCAGGATGGCGCGGGTTGTGGCGCTATATGCGCACGCCCATTGCGATCATCGATTTCATTTCCATCGTGACAAGCTTTGTCACGCCAGGCCACCTTCAGCCGTATCTGCTTCGGGCGTTCCGCCTGGCGCGCATTCTACGCCTCGCAAAGCTTGGGAGGATGTCGAACGCCATGGGCTATCTGATCGACGCCATGGCCGCCCGCCGATATGAATTGCTTTTCAGCCTGTTCGCAAGCCTGACCTTCATGGTCTTTTCCGCGTCGCTGTTGTACCTTGTCGAGGGGCCCGCCCAGCCTGATAAGTTCGGCAGCATCCCCAGAGCCCTTTGGTGGGCCACCGCGGCCCTGACGACCATCGGCTATGGCGACGTCTATCCCGTGACGGTCTGGGGCCGGATTTTCGGCGCCGCGGTCGCTCTGGGCGGCATTGGGTTGGTCGCGATGCCCACGGGTATCATGGCGGCGGCGTTCAGTGAGGCGGTGCAGAAGCATTCCCACGATCTGGTCAACACCAAGTCCGGCGAGGTGAAACTGAAGTCGCAGGCCGACCCCGACGACGAGGATGACATCATCATTCCTTAGCGCGAACGGTGGGCTTGCGACATCCACTCCAGAGCCAGCTCGCCGCGCAGTAGACGCTCGGTTTGTTGGGTATGCTTCGAGCCCGCCCGGTCGTGCAGCACCAGGGGCGCCAGCAATTGCAGGGGACCCTTTCCGGTCTTTACCGCACGCACCAGCACGCGCTTGGCCGGTCTGTCGGCAAACGGCTGGATCGGACGAACCTGGATCGAGCCAAACTTGCCGCTCAGCTGGCCGAAAATGTCTCCCAGCCGATCGGCCCTATGAATAAGAGTGATCTCGCCGCCATCGCGCACGGCGCGGGTCAGGAAGGTGATCCATGCCGCCAGGCCTTCGCGCGAAATCCACGCCCGGGTCTTGGCGGGTGATGGGCCCCGTAGCGCGGCCGGATCGTCGAAGAAAGGCGGGTTCGCCAGCGCGCAGTCAAATGCCGGCTGATTCAGCTCGGAAAATGGCGCGGCTATGTCGCCTTGCAGTATGCGCACGCGGTCCACCATGCCGTTGGAGGCGATATTGATCCTTCCAAGCTCGACCGCGAAAGGATCGATCTCGACGCCAACGAAGCTCGATTCTGGTTGTCGAGCCGCGGCCGCCAGCAGAGCGGCTCCCACCCCACAACCCGCTTCGATCAATCGCGAGCCCGGCGCAGCGGCGCATGCGGCCGCCAGCAAGGCGGCGTCCAAGCCCGCCCTGTAACCGAGCCGCGGTTGTGCGACTTGAAGTCGCCCGCCAAGCATGCCGTCCGTGGTCACGTCCATTCGAGGATGCATCGCGCCTTGTGATTGCCTTGACCCTGACCTATGCCGCCACCATTGTCGCCCGCAACGACTTTGACCGGTCGCGCGCGGACACGCAGGAGCGCCAGCACTTGGACGCAGCCAAAGCCTTCACCACCCGTCCGGCGGGATCGGTCGAGCGCCTGATCGCGCTCGCCGCGTCGGACATGCGGGGTGTCGACAGCCTGATCGTCGCGCGCATGCAGAGCCAGGTCAGCGTCATTCCGGCGCTGGCCCAGCACTTGATCGAGGCGGGCGGCAAGCGGCTCAGGCCGCTACTCACGGTCGCCGCGGCGCGCCTGGTTGGGGAAGGCGGCGAGGCCAGTCTCAAGCTGGCTGCTGCCGTAGAGTTCATTCATACCGCTACATTGCTGCACGATGACGTCGTCGACGGATCGCATTTGCGACGCGGCAAGGTCGCGGCGCATTTGATCTGGGGTGCGCCGTCCAGCGTCCTCGTCGGGGACTTCCTGTTCGCGCGGGCTTTCGAACTGATGGTGGAGACCGGCGTGCTCAGTGCGCTGGAAATTCTCGCACGAGCGTCTCGAGTCATCGCGGAAGGCGAAGTGCTGCAACTGACCCGAGCTCACGATCTCAATCTTTCCCAAACGACCTATCTGGAGATCATCACGGCCAAGACCGCCGAGCTGTTCGCCGCCGCCGCCGAAGCTGGGGCGGTCGCCGCCGGCGCCGCACCGACGCAGGCGGCCGCTCTGCGCCGCTATGGCTGCAATCTGGGGCTGGCTTTCCAGTTGGCGGATGACGCGCTCGACTATGGGGGCGCCACCGAGACGCTTGGCAAAAACGCGGGAGACGATTTCCGGGAGGGCAAAGCGACTTTGCCGCTGTTGCTGGCGATTTCGCGGTCGGGCCCACGGGAAGTCGATTTCTGGGAACGGGCGATCGGTCGCAAGGAGCAGACCCAGGATGATTTCCGGCGAGCACGTGAACTCATCGTGGGCGCCGGGGCGCTTGAGGCGACGCTGGACCTGGCTTCTGACTACTCCGAAGCCGCTAAGACGGCGCTGGCGGTGTTTCCGGACGGGGAGTGGCGTCGAGGTCTGGAATCGCTCGCTGACTTCGCAGTGAGTCGGCGAGCCTAGCCGGGGCGGGCGCGCGGCCCTCTCGTGCCAGCAGCCAAACGGCGCGACACGACAAAAACGTGGCATCGAAGGGGCCCGCAACCTGGCGGTCAGATCGTGCGTTATTGCGTGTGGAAATCGGGTCAGGCGGTGTTGAGGCGCGCTCGGAGTCAGTGTCAACGTGGTCAAGCGTTTATCGGGCGCTCGGCGATCTGGCGCTAAGAAAGGGGCTTGGCATCCGTCGAGAAAGCGCCATTGTCGGCCAGGGGCCTTCAGGCGCCTTGATGGTGATGGCCGTAACAGAAAACTAGGAGATAACCATGGCGGAGAGCGCTCCGAAAAAACCAAATGGTCTGCAGAAGATCATGCAGCCCTCCCCTGAACTTTCGGCCGTAATCGGCTCTGAAAAGCTGTCTCGGGGCGATGTCGTCTCAAAAATGTGGGCCTATATAAAAGCCAACAATTTGCAGAATCCTACGAATAAACGTGAGATCGTAGCGGATGCCAAGTTAAAGCCTGTCTTCGGAGGCAAGGAACGGGTCGACATGTTCGAGATGAACAAACATCTGGCGAATCACCTCAAATAGCGAACCCGAATCGCCCCCTCGCTCCGCAGTGGGCGAGGGGGCCGACCCCAAGCGGCGTGTCACCTCATAGGTTCGTCCGCATCTTGAACAATTCAGGGAAAAAGGACGTTTCGAGGGCCCGGTGAAGATAGGCTACGCCTTCACTTCCGCCGGTGCCCCGGCGGAAGCCGATGATTCGCTCGACGGTCTTCATGTGCGCGAATCTCCATTGCTGAAATCGGTATTCGAGGTCGACCAGTTTCTCCGCCAGTTCATAGAGATCCCAGTAACCTTCCGGGTCCCGGTAGATAGTCAGCCAGGCTGCCTCCACACGATCGTCTGCCCGATAGGGCGCTGTCCAGTCCCGTTGAACGTGGGTCGTCGGGATGGCGAAGCCGCGCCGGGCAAGCAGCCGAAGCGTCTCATCATAGAGACTGGGACTTTCGAGCAGCCGTTTCAATTCGGCGTAGACCGCCGGTTGGGTTTCGTGCACGCGCAGATGGTCGACGTTTTTCAGGCCCAGAATGAAATCCAGCATCCGGTACTGATAGGACTGGAAGCCTGAACTCTGCCCCAAAGACGGTCGTATCCTGTTGTATTCGCTGGGTGTGAGGGTCGCGAGGACGTCCCACGACTGGATCATCTGCGCCTGGATCCGACTCACCCGCGATATCATTTTCAGTGCGGGGCCCAGGTCACCGGCTAGGATGTAGGAGCGCGCAGCGTCCAATTCGTGCACGGAGAGCTTCATCCACAACTCAGAGGCCTGGTGGATGATGATGAATAATAGTTCGTCGTGCTGGTCCGATCGGGGGTGCTGAGCGGCCAGAATCCTGTCCAGGTCGAGATACTCTCCGTAGCTGATGTCCGGCCGGATATACGGCTCCTCATGCTGATCAGTCATCTCTTGTCTTTCTGGGCCGAAAAGCGAGCCATTCGGGATAGCGCGTGACAGGTCAAGGTGCGCTTGACTCCGATCACGCCGACCCTAAACGTGTGATCACAGCTTCAAGCGTCGTCCAGGGTCATCGGATTGTCCACGTCAGCCCTCATCGCCGATCCCCAGGAGGCGCGCGATTTCCTGACGGACCATCCAGAGATCGAATTCTTTGAGGTGATCTTTACGGCCATGTCGGGTGTGCCGCGCGGCAAGCGGCTGCGTCGGCATGAGCTGATGGCGGTCTATGAGTACGGCCGCTTCCTCCCCGGCTCGATTCTCGTCTGTGACATCACCGGCCAGGACTGCGAGGACACCGGCCTGGTCTGGGAGGACGGCGACGCCGATCGGCTTGCGAAACCCGCGCCGGGGACGCTGGCGCCGGCTCCCTGGCTCGGCGCCGACGTGGCCCAGCTCCTGACTTCGCTTTACGAATTGGACGGGACGCCCAACGATATCGATCCGCGCCATGTTCTGCGGCGTGTTCTGGACCGCTTCGCCGCCGATGGGCTCACGCCGGTCGTGGCGTGCGAGCTGGAATACTACCTGGTCGACTCCGAGCGAACCGCCGCCGGCGGAGTCGAACTGGCCGCGTCGTTCGCCACGGGGGAGCGGCCCACGCTTCACGGCGTGTACGGCTTGCGCGAACTGGAGGATTTTTCCGGATTCCTGCGCGATCTCTGGGCCTGCGCCGATGCGCAGGGCGTGCCCCTGGAAGGCGCGATCGCCGAATATGCGCCAGGCCAGCTCGAACTTACCTTGAGGCACGGGCCGGACGCGTTGCGGGCCGCGGACGAGGCGGTGATGTACAAGCGCATAGCCAAGGGCGTGGCGGTCAATCATGGCTGCGAGGCTACCTTCATGGCCAAGCCGTTCGCCAGCCGGGCGGGCAGCGGCCTGCATCTGCACGTCAGCGTCAACGATCAGGATGGAAGCAATATATTTGCTTCCGACGATCCGGCCGGTACCTCGGCGCTTCGCCACGCCATTGGCGGCCTAAAGGCGACGCTGGCCGACGGCATGGCGATCTTCGCGCCCAATGCAAATTCCTACCGCCGGTTTCGGGCGAACTCCTACGCGCCGGTCGCGCCGACCTGGGGCGTCAACAACCGGACCGTGTCGCTACGCGTGCCGGCGGGCCCGCCCGGGGGGCGGCACGTCGAGCACCGCGTCGCCGGCGCCGACGCCAATCCCTACCTTGCGATGGCGGCTCTGCTTGCGGGGGTCCATCATGGCCTGACGAACGCGATCGATCCGGGTCCGCCCGTGCAGGGCGACGGATACGCCGCGGCCGCTCAAAGCCGGGAACGTCTGCCGGCGAACTGGTTTTTCGCCATCGAGCAGTTCCAAAGCTCGGCGGTCATGCGCGATTACCTGGGGGAGCGGTTCGTGAAGATGTTCAGCAAGGTCAAACAGACCGAGCAGGACCGGTTTTTCGAGGTCGTCTCGCCCCTCGACTATGACTGGTATTTGAAGAACGCCTGATGAGGGGGCCGCCCAAAGGGTCGCGACGTTCGCTCCTCGCCGGCCTTGGCGCCGTGGCGGCCGGCCTGTCGCTGGAGGGTTGCGCGCCGGAGGGCAAGACCGGTCCGAACGGCGAGGAACTCAAGCTCAACCTCTATAACTGGGACACTTACACCGGTAAGACGACGCTCGCGGACTTCACGGCGGCGACGGGCATTGCCGTGAAGATGAGCCTGTTCGCGACCAACGACGAGTTGTTCGCCAAGCTGCGCGCCGGAAATCCCGGTTTCGACGTCATTGTGCCGTCGAACGAATTCGTCACCCGATTCCGGCTCGCCAATCTGTTGACGCCGCTGGATCTGGCCAAGATCCCCAACCGCGTGAATCTCTTGCCCGCATTCCAGAACCCTCCGTTCGACCCTGGTCGTCGCTATTCGATGCCCTATACGTGGCTGGTGCTCGGTATCGGCTATCGCAAGTCAAAGATCGATGGCGTTCCCGACAGCTGGAAATGGTTGATGGACTCCGACCGTTACGCTGGCCGTATCGGTCTGTTTTCCGAAGCCGACGATCTGATCGAGTTGGGGGCCAAGTACCTTGGTCACTCGGTCCGCAACATACCGGCCCCGGTGATCGACCAGGTCGCGAAGATGTACATCCGGCAGAAACCGCGGGTTAAAATCTTCCACCATGACGAAGGTCAGGACCTGCTGCTGTCCGGAGACATCGACATCGTCATGGAATACAATGGCGATATCGCCCAGGTCATGACCGAGGATCCCGACCTCGATTTTGTCGTCCCGCGCGAGGGCAGCATCCTCAATTCGGATTGTCTATGCGTCCCGCGCGGCGCGCCCAGGCCAGACAACGCACACAAATTCATCAATTTTGTCCTCGACGCCCGGAACGGGGCGGAAATCTACCAGACCATCCGCTATCCGACGCCCAACGCCGCCGCCCTGGCCCTGATGCCGTCCGACTATCGCGACAACAAGGCGATCTTCCCGCCGGCCGACGTCATGGCCAAGTGTGAGTACGCCGAGTTCGAGGGCATGGAACGCGCGCATCTTTACGACGAAACCGTTACCCGTATCTTCGCCACCTGAGTGCCGGGGATGACGAGGTCGCGCCATGGATGAGAGCTGGACGAAGGCGAGGGCGGTCTTCGCAGCGCTCTCCGTTCCGCCGGTCGTCTGGCTGTTCGCCTTCTTCCTGATACCTCTGGCGATCATCTGGGCCTACAGCTTCGGCATCAACAAGAGCCTTACCGAGATCGCCATAAACGGCACCTTCGCCAACTATGCGCATGCGATCCGGCCGCTGTACCTGGGCATCATCTTCAAGTCGGTGGGGTTTGCGGCCCTGACCACGGCCCTCTGTCTCGTGGTCGGCTTTCCGGTCGCCGTAGCCATCACCTTCGCGTCCGCAAAGAGCAAGGCCTGGCTGTTGCTGCTGATCATGCTGCCGTTCTGGACCAATCTGTTGATCCGCACCTACGCGCTGATGGCGGTGTTACGGACCGAGGGATATGTCAACTTCGCGCTTGGGTTACTTTGGTCGGCGCTCTCGCATGTCACGGCGCTCTTCGGTCATCCGCTGGGCGCGTTCCAGCCCCTGCCCCTGCTGCATAACAACTTCGCCGTGGTGTTCGGCCTCGTCTACGTGCAGCTCCCGTTCATGGTTCTGCCGCTCTACGCGGCGCTCGATCGCCTCGACCGATCCTTGCTGGAGGCGAGCCTGGACCTTGGCGCCGGGCATTTCACGACCTTCGCGCGGATCGTCGCGCCGCTGGCCGTCCCCGGCATCATCTCCGGCGTTCTGGTGACGTTGATCCCCTCGATCGGGGCTTATCTGACACCGGATCTGCTGGGGGGACCCGACAGCCAGATGATCGCCAACGTCATCGAGAGGCAGTTCCGCAGTGCGGACGACTGGCCATTCGGAGCGGCGTTGTCGTTTCTTTTGATGTACATGACCTTCGCCGCAATCGCCCTGCAGGCGGTGGTTTCGCGTCGCGGCGGGCGTGATCGGGCATGAGCGGGGGCCCGATCAGGTCTGCGCCTGGGCCATTGGAGTATCTGCGCCGCTGGCCCTTGAGGGCGTGGCTGCTGGCGGTCGTCGTCTTCCTCTATGCCCCCTTGATCACCTTGATCGTGTTCAGCTTCAACGACAGCAAGCGCAATATCGTCTGGCGCGGCTTCACTCTGAAGTACTACGCGGCGACCTTCGCCGACACCGATTTGATTACCGCGTTTGGCAACTCGCTGACCATTGCCGCGGTTTCGACCGCGGTGAGCGTATTGCTGGGCGCCTTGACGGCCCTGCTGCTCTGGCGGTTCCGGTTTCCGTTCAAGGCGCCGCTGGAGGGTGCGCTGGCGCTTCCCATCGTGGTGCCGGAAATCTGCATGGGCGTGGCCATGCTGGTGTTCTTCACTCAGGTCATGCCCTGGCCGACCGATATGATCTGGCCCTTCAGTCTTGGCGCCATCATCATCTCGCACATCTCTTTCTCATTCAGCTTCGTCGCCATCGTCATCCGCGGGCGGTTGGCCTCGTTCAACCGCGAGATGGAGGAAGCCGCGCGCGATCTGGGGGCGGGGGAGTGGCGCATTTTAACCGACATACTCGTTCCGCACATGCGCCCAGGTCTGTTCGCGGGGGCTCTGCTGGCGTTCACGCTTAGCCTGGACGACTTCGTGATCACCTTTTTCACGTCGGGGCCGGACACGACGACCTTTCCGGTGAAAGTCTATTCCATGGTTCGATTTTCGGTCACGCCGGAGGTCAACGCGGCATCGACGATCCTCATCGTGCTCACGGTCGCGCTGACCGCGATCGCTCTGCGTCTGCAGGGAACCGACATCGCCAAAGTCGAAACAGGAGGGGTATAGAAACCGGTGGCCACGCCCGCCAAGACCATCATCCGTTTCGAGAACGTCACCAAACGCTTTGGCGCGATGATCGCCGTCGACAACGTCACCCTGGCGATCGAAGAGGGCGAGTTCTTTGCGCTCCTGGGTCCGTCAGGCTGCGGCAAGACCACCCTGCTGCGCATGCTTGCCGGATTCGAAACGCCAAGCGAGGGACGCATCCTGATCGACGGCGAGGACATCAGCCGCACTCCGCCCAATAAGCGGCCGGTGAACATGGTGTTCCAGTCCTACGCGGTGTTCCCCCACATGAGCGTGGCGGACAATGTGGCCTATGGTCTCGTGGTCGACGGCGTGGCCAAGCCCGAGCGCGACCGTCGCGTCGAGGAAGCTTTGGCGCTAGTCAAGCTCGAGGGGTATGGCGCGCGCAAGCCCGACCAGATGTCGGGCGGCCAGCGGCAACGGGTGGCCTTGGCAAGGGCGCTGGTCAAGCGACCCCGCGTGCTCCTGCTGGACGAGCCCTTGTCGGCGCTGGACGCCAAGTTACGCGAAGCGATGCGTTCGGAACTGACGCAATTGCAGGAAAAGGTCGGGATCACCTTCCTGATCGTCACCCATGACCAGGACGAGGCTCTGGCGATGGCAAGCCGTTGCGCGGTGATGAACCGCGGGCTGCTGCAGCAGGTGGCGACACCGAGCGATCTCTACGAATTTCCCAATTCGCGCTTCGTCGCCGACTTCATCGGTCAGGTGAACATGTTCGAAGGTCGGCTCACCATCGACGAACCCCACAAGGCGGTTGTCCACAGTTCCGAGCTGCCGACGCCGGTGTTTCTCGACCACGGAGTCAGCGGCGCCAAGGGGGCGACGGTGTGGGTGGCGTTGCGGCCGGAAAAGATCGAGTTGCATAAGCGCGGCGAGGCAAGCGCTCCGCCGACCATGGATGACGCGCCGGAGCATCACAATGTGACGCCCGGGATCATTCGCCATTTCACCTACCTCGGCAGCGAGTCGGTTTACGATGTCGAGTTGCCCGGCGGCCGCATGGTGCGCACCCTGCGTTCGAATCTCACGCGCTGGGACCAAGAAGATTTCACCTGGGACGAGCCGGTTTGGCTGTCCTGGCATGCGTGCTCACCGGCCGTGTTGCTCTCGTGAGACGCTCCGAAACGCCGCTTTTCTTCCGCGCGAAGCAAGCTCAATATTGAAGGATACGTCTCATGACCCCGCGCAACTATGACATCGCCGAGCTTCGCAGGCTCGATGTCGCTCATCACCTGCCAGCCCAGACCGACTATCGCCTGCAACAGGAGTCAGGCGGGAGCCGAATCATCAGCCGCGCCGACGGCTGCTATCTGTTCGATGGAGACGGTAATCGCATTCTCGATGGGATGGCCGGATTGTGGTGCGTCAACGTCGGTTATGGCAGGACGGAGCTGGCGGAGGCCGCGCGTGAGCAGATGCTGGAGCTTCCCTACTACAATACCTTCTTCAAGACGGCGACGCCGCCGGCGATACTGCTCGCCACCAAGATCGCCGAACTGCTGGGCGGCGATCTGCAGCATGTGTTCTTCAACTGCTCCGGCTCGGAGGCGATCGACACGGTGATCCGCCTGATCCGGCGCTACTGGCAGGTGAAGGGCGAGCCGAACCGCCAGATCATCATCGCTCGGGTCAACGGCTATCACGGCTCGACCATCGGCGGTGTCAGCCTGGGCGGCATGAAACCCATGCAGGCGCAGGGCGGCCCATGGGTTCCGGGGATCGAGCATGTCATGCAGCCCTACGTCTTCGGCGACATCCTGCCGGGTGAAACGCCCGAGGCGTTCGGGGCCCGCGCGGCCGATGCGGTCGAGCAGCGAATCCTCGAGGTGGGAGCAGAGAATGTCGCGGCCTTCATCGGCGAACCGGTGCAGGGCGCCGGCGGCGTGATCATCCCGCCGGAAGGCTATTGGCCGCGTGTCGAAGCGATCTGCCGCAAATACGGCATTCTGCTCATCTGCGACGAGGTGATCTGCGGCTTCGGTCGGCTGGGCTCATGGTTCGGATTTCAGCATTTCGGCGTCAAGCCGGATCTGGTGTCGATGGCCAAGGGGCTTTCATCCGGCTATCTGCCGATCTCCGCCGTGGGCGTCGCCGATCACATCGTCGAGGCGCTGCGGGAGAAGGGCGGCGATTTCCTCCACGGCTATACCTATTCCGGCCATCCGACCTGCGCGGCCGTCGCGCTGAAGAACATAGAGATCATGGAGCGGGAGAATTTGCCCGCGCGCACGCGCGACGATACCGGCCCCTATCTTGCCGAGGCCCTCGCCACGTTGCGCTGCCATCCCATCGTCGGCGAGGCGCGATCCCTTGGATTGATCGGCGGCGTTGAAATCGTTGCCAGGAAAGGTTCGCGCGAACGGTTCGGCGGCGCCGAAGGCAAGGCCGGCCCGGTCGTGCGCGATCTCTGCATCAAGAACGGCCTGATGGCCCGCGCTATCCGCGACACCGTGGTGACCTGCCCGCCACTGATCATCAGCCACGCGCAGATCGACGACCTCGTCGGCATAGTGCGCAAATCGCTGGACGAGGCCGAGGGCGTGCTGCGGTCGACGTTCGGATAGGGCGGCCGGCCTTTTTGGGAGTTAGTGCGCGGAGGGCGCCTGATAGACTTGGCGACCCTGAAACCAGGTTTCCAACACCTTGGTCGCGCCGATCTTCTCAGCTTGGCCACCGTCGGCGACCTTGACGATGTCCTGGTCGAGCACGATGAAATCGGCCGACTTGCCGACCTCCAATGAGCCGAACTCGCTGTCGCGACCCATCGCCCGGGCGCCGTTGATCGTATAGGCGTCGATCAGATCGCGGATGTTCAGCCGCTCCTGCGGATTGGCCGGCGGGAGCGGAGCCTGGGCGCGCGTGACGCCGACCTGCATGTTGACGAACGGTTGCGGGTCCCGGGTTCCCACCGGCGCGTCCGAGCCGGCGGCCAGGATCGCGCCGGCGTCGCGGGTCGATCTCGCCGGATAGAACTGGCGTTCGTAGTAGCTGTCCGGACTATGCAGCGCCGCGAAGCTGTTACCTGAGACATGCTCGAAGAAGGGAACGACGGACATGTCGTATTCCGGCACCGCGGTCGCCCAGCTGTAGGTATAGACCGTAAACAGATGATCCTGGCCGATCCTGGCCACATCCCGTGGCGAGACCAGCTGGAGATGGGCGATCGTATCGGGCGTCTTGTCGTTGCCGTCGGCGGCGCGGGCCGACTCGATGGCGTCGACCGCGGTCTCGACGGCGGCGTCGCTGATGGCATGGATGTGCAGAGTGAATCCGGCCAGATGCGCGGCCCGCGCATAGTCAATGATCACCGACCGCTCGTGCTGCAGCTTGCCCGATGAGACGGCGCATTGGGCGGGATGGAATCCATTGGCCTTCATGAACGCCGTGGCTGCGCTCAGGCCGGCGTAGTGGTCGGGGTCGGCGCGCTCGGTCCGACAAACGGGTGATTGCAGGTCTACATAACCTTTCACCCGCAGTTTGCCGTGGCCGTCCGGTCCGAAGATGGGTTGCAGATAGGGCTTGAGGGAGGGCGAGTCGGGCAAGGTCGGCGGCGTCGCATAGGGATTGCCTTCCAGCACCCCGTCCGCGAAAATCTTCACGCCCGGCGCCCGGATCAGGTCTGAACCAGCGTATTTGGCCCGGATCCGCTTCGCCCCGGTCAGCAGCCGGTCATAGTCGATGTGTCCGTCGCGATTGCGAAAATCCTCAGGCTCGTAGAGCTGCATCAGGTTTACCCGCACGGTCAGTTTACCGCGCGCAATCAGCGCGTCGTAGAACGCCAGCATGTCCGGCGCGACCCAGGCGTCCTGGATGGCGGTTATGCCGACGCTGTTAAGCCGCTCGGTCACCATTTCCGGCGTTTTCATCAGCGACGGCAGGTTCGCCGTCAGCATGTCCGGGGCGCCGATGCGATCGCGCGCCTCTTCGTTGACCGTCCCGTTGGGCTCGCCGGCGGCATCCACGCCGATCACCTTCTGAAACGCTTTGAAGGTGGTCGTCAGGCTGGCGGCGGAATAACCGACCAAATGGCCGGCATCGTCGCGGGCCCGGGCAAGGCCAAGGCTGTTGTAGGCGTTGTGATGGCCATCGTTGCCCAGCAGGACGACCGGATGGTCGAATGATCCATGATCCAGGGCGGCCCGGAAGGTTGGATTGGATGCGCTGGGCTGATTGCCGTCACTGAAATTCCATTGCTGGACGGCCACCCACTCACCGGCGGGAATGTGGAATTTTTCGACACAGCGCTTCACGAAGGCCGGGAAGTCGTCGAGCGGCAGCGGCGCGCTGTCCAGGCTGCAGCCGGGAAGGTCGGCGATGCCCATCGGATGAATGTGGGCGTCGACCAATCCGGGCAGCACCAGCCGCCCATCGCCCTGTTCGACCTTCGTGCCGGGTCCGATCAGCTTTGCGGCCCCCGCGCCATCGCCCACATAGACGATCTTGCCGTCGGCGACGGCCAGGGCCTCGACCGTGCGCCGGCCTGCGTCCTCGGTGAAGATACGGGCGCCGGTCAGCACAAGATCGGCCGGGGCGGCCATGGCCGTCACCGGCGCGCCGAGCGCCAATGCCAGGGCGAGAATGCGCATCGAGTTCCTTCTTGAGCCGCAGCCTTCTCCTCTATACCGAAGAGCCCATCAGGGAGCGAACCAAATGCTGACCGTTCACCATCTTGGCGTATCGCAATCCGAGCGTATCGTCTGGCTGTGCGAGGAGCTCGAAATTCCCTATGAGTTGATCGTCTATGATCGCGACCCCGTGACGAGCCTGGCGCCGCCGGAGTACAAGGCGCTGCATGCCATGGGAACCGCGCCGGTCATCACGGACGGCGACCTGGTCTTGTCGGAGTCCGGTGCGATCATGGAATACATCATGGCCAGGCACGGCGGCGGCCGGCTCAGCCTTCGACCGGAAGACCCTGACTTTGCCGACTATCTGTTCTGGATGCATTTCGCCAACGGCTCGGTAATGCCGGCCGGGATGATCGCGCTGATCATGGGCATGCTTGGCCTCGCGGACGATCATCCTTTGCGCGCCGCGCTGGGCGCGCGCGGTGTCAACGCCTTCGCGATGATCGAAGGGCGTCTGGGCGAGGCGCCATGGTTCGCCGGCCCCAACTTCACCGCCGCCGACATCATCATGGTCTTTCCCCTGAGCACGATGCGGGCTTTCGTCCCGATGGACCTGGCGCCCTATCCCAACATCCGCGCCTACCTGCAGCGCGTGGGCGCACGCCCGGCCTACCAGCGCGCCATGGCCAAGGGCGACCCCGGCATGACGCCGATGCTCGAGTAGCCGCCGGCATGGATGGGCATCGGACAGGAGCAATCGTGTGAGCAGATTTAAAGACAAGGTCGCCGTGGTAACCGGCGGAGGCTCCGGTCTGGGCAAGGCCACAGCGCGTCTCGTTGCCGCAGGCGGCGGGAAGGTGGTGGTCGCGGGGCGTCGTCCCGAGGCCGGAGAGGCTGTGGTCCGGCAAATCGAGGCCGACGGCGGCATAGCGATGTTCGTGCGCGCTAATGTCGACAGTCCGGCGGAGGTCGAGGCTCTGATCGCCAAGACTGTCGAACGCTACGGCGGCCTACACCTCGCGGTAAATTCCGCCGGGATCGGCGGGCCTGCTCAGGCCCCGATCGCCGAGATCGAGGAAGCGGACTGGGACGCGGTGCTGGAGACCAATCTCAAGTCCGTCTGGCGCTGCATGAAGTTCGAGATCCGCGCCATGCTCGCCGGCAGCGGCGGCTCGATCGTCAATGTCTCGTCGATCTATGGCTACAAGCCGAGCGATGTCGGCCACACTCCCTACTGCGTCGCCAAGCATGGCGTCATCGGACTGACGAAAAGCGCGGCGGTAGACTATGCTCAACAAGGGATCCGGGTGAACGTCGTCTGTCCTGGCCTGTTTCGATCCGAGATGGTCGAGCCTTATCTGGAGGTGGCGGCGGACTTCATCAGCGGCCTGACCTTGCGCCACTCGACGATGAACCGCCTTGGCGAGGCCGAAGAGATCGCCGAGGCCATCGCCTTCCTGCTGTCCGACGCCGCCAGTTTCGTCAATGGCGCGACCCTCACCTTGGACGGCGGCGACACTACGCGCCTTTATTGAGTCAACCTGCCGTCATTCGCTCTTCCAAACCGGCGGCCGCTTTTCGGCGAAGGCGCGCGGACCCTCCTGGGCGTCGTGGCTTGCCTGCCATTGGCGCCACGCCGGATAGTCATTCTGGTGGCGCATGGCATCCGCCAGGCTCGCTTCGTCCTGCCCGCGCATGGCTGCCTGTTTTGACGCGCGGATCGACATCGGCGACGCGCGCAGGATGTCACGACACCAGCGACCGACCGCGTCGGCCAACTGGTCCGCCGGCGCGACCTCGTTCACGAAGCCGAACCGAAGGCCCTCGTCGGCGCTAACTCTTCGCGAACTGAGGATCAGGCCCATGGCCGGTTTCATCCCGATCTGCCGCACCAGTCGATGCAGCCCGCCGCCCAGCGCGACCGCGCCGACCAGAGGTTCGGGCAATCCGAAACTCGCCGTCTCGGACGCGATGATCAGGTCGCAGGCCAGGGCGACCTCGAACCCGCCGCCCAGCGCCAGGCCGTTCACCGCCGCGATCACCGGCTTGTAGAGGTCCCAACGCTCTATCAGTCCCGCGTAGCCGCTTCTGGGATAAGCGCGCTTGTTCCCCGAGGCGGCGTGCTCCTTCAGATCGCTTCCGGCGCAGAACGCCCGCGGGCCCGCGCCAGTGACGACGCACACATGCTGGTCGGGATCGGCGGCATAGGTGTCGAACGCGTCCTGCAGTTCCTGATGCATGGCGGCGTTGATCGCATTCATCACCTCGGGGCGGTCGAGGGTGATGGTGGTGACGTGATCGCTCGAATCGACCTGTATAAACCGCATCATGAACGCCCCTGCGCCACGACTGTCACGCCGCGCCTATGTAGTTCACGCCGTCGGCATGCGTCACGTCCCAGCTCCTGCCGATCGGATCGTCGTTCATCAGAGCAGCCAGCGTGGCCGTGTCGCCGCTGCGGAGCCGCGCCAGTGCGCGCCCACCGTCGTTTTCGACAATGATGAACGCCCTCTGCGGCGCGCCTTTCGCATAGGTGATGGTGTAGGATAGGACGGTCCCGCGCGTTGTCTCTGCAAGCAGGGTCGGCTTGGGCGCGGTGTCGATGGCGGACTGTAGGTCTGCGCTGGAGACCGGCGCCCAGGCCTTTGGCGAGACGGTCGAATAGACGCCGCCGGCCTCCTTCGACAGGAAACCGCCGTTGGCGAGAACGAGGCCGAACTTGCCCGGATCGGCGCGCAGGCGCTCGACCATGGTGGCGATCGCGTGCATCGAATAGCTGTTGCCCGGGCCGCCGAAGAACGGCAGGCCGCCGGTGACCGTCGGCGTCGTCTTGCGCCAGTCGAGGCCCATGGCTTCCGACGCGATCAGGACGGCGCAGGGAAAGCAGCTGTAAAGGTCGACATGGCTCATGTCGCGGATCGTCAGCTCCGAGGAGGCCAGCGTGCGCTGCAGCACCCAATCCATCGCCCGGGAGCGCGAGAGATCCGGCCGCTCGATGGTCAGCACGTCGGCGACCTGAGCGTGCCCATGCAGGTAGACCCACTTCGCTTCGGGGATCCCCAGGTCACGGGCCTTGCCGACCGTGGTGACGATCACCGCCGCGCCGAGATTCACCGCATCCTGGGCGACGTGCCACTTCAGGTAAGGGTCGGCGATCTGGTAATTCTCCGGTGACACGGTTTCGAGGAAGTGGACGTCGCGAGCGATCGGGAACTGGGAATAGGGATTGGCGGCGGCCACCGCCGAGAAAGGGGCCCAGATCTCCGACATCATATGGCGGTGCGCCGTCATATCGAGGCCAAGGCGTGTGCGCAGGGCGTTTTCGAAGGCCGGATAGGTCTGGGTCGGTGCGCCAAGGCCATTCGTCATTTCGTAGGCGTTGAGCAGGGCGGGGCCGAAGCCACGGTCTTCCATCTCGCCGTCGACGCTCTCGGACCAGTCGAGTTCAAGGCCTCGCTTTGCCGCCAGCTTCTGCGCCGCAATGGCCTCGGCGCCGGCCAGCAGCACCACGTGGGCGTCGCCCTCGAAAACCGACTTGGCGAACTCGTTGACCAGGCCCTGCGGCTGGTTGCCGCCAACGGACGAATAGATGAGGCGCCGCGGCGTAAGTCCAAGGCGCGCCGAGAGCGTCGCGGGCGGATTGGCGCATCGGCTCTTGCCGATTACCCGGCCTCCCGAGTCGGCCACGGTTCGCACCACCACTACCGTATCGATCGCTCCGGATATCTCGGCCGCACCGGCGTCGGCGATCGCGTTCAGCGAGGCGTGCGCTGCCAGCGACACCGGGCTGGGGGCGGATTGGATGGCCGCTCCGTCCCAATGGCTCACCGTC
Source organism: Caulobacterales bacterium (assembly GCA_038206535.1). GTDB lineage: Bacteria > Pseudomonadota > Alphaproteobacteria > Caulobacterales > Caulobacteraceae > Acaudatibacter. Next base: position 121,340 of record JBBRAV010000003.1, on the reverse strand, counting down.
TGGCCCACGCCGACGAGGATGGGGGTGCGGGGGTCGAGGGTCATGGCGCGGGCCTTTGCTTTGTTGAAACGTTTGTTTAAGACTTTATCGGCCGCTCGCGAAGCCCATGACGCGGCGGATATACATCTGGAGGATCGCAATGTCTGAAGCCTGGATCATCGACGCCTGCCGTACGCCGCGCGGCATCGGCAAGGTCGGCAAAGGGGCTCTGGCCGACATTCATCCGCAGCAGCTGGCCGCGACTGTCCTCAAGGCGCTGGCCCAGCGAAACGATCTCAACACCGCCGAAGTCGACGACATTATTTGGGGCACGTCTTCCCAGCGCGGAAAGCAGGGCGGCGACATGGGTCGCATGGCCGCCCTAGACGCCGGTTATTCCACCAAGGCCAGCGGCATGACCCTCGACCGCTTCTGCGGCTCGGGCATCACCACGGTGAACCTCGCCGCAGCCCAGATCATGTCGGGAATGGAAGACCTGGTCATCGCCGGCGGGACGGAAATGATGTCCTATACGTCGTCCACCGCCGACCCCAAGGCGCCGCCGATGATGGACAACGGGAATTTGCGGCTGCGCGCGCGCCATCCCCAGTCGCACCAGGGCGTGTGCGCCGACGCCATCGCCACGCTCGAAGGCATATCGCGCCAGGCCGTCGACGAATTGGCGTATGTAAGCCAGCAACGCGCGGAGGCCGCTATCAAGGGCGGCCATTTCAACAAGTCGCTCGTGCCCGTGTACCGAGAGGATGGCTCCCTTGCGCTCGACCGTGAGGAGTTTCCCCGTCCGCAGACCACGCGGGAAGGCCTGGCCGCGCTCAAGGCGTCGTTCGCCGCCATGGCGGAGGTTCCCCTGGACGAGGCCGGAACCACCTTCGGCGGCCTGATCCGGCAAGTCTATCCGGACTTGAAGATCGAGCACGTGCACCACGCCGGCAATTCCTCGGGCGTGGTCGATGGCGCCGCCGCGATTCTGCTGGCCTCGCCCGCCTACGCCGAAAAGCACGGCCTCAAGCCGCGCGCCCGCGTCCTCGCGATGGCCAACATGGGCGACTCCCCGACCCTGATGCTCAACGCCCCGGTCCCGGCGGCGCGCAAAGCCCTGGAAAAGGCCGGCCTGACGATCGACTACATAGACCTGTGGGAAATCAACGAGGCTTTTTCGGTCGTCGCCGAGAAGTTCATCCGCGACCTCAAGCTCGACCGCGACAAGGTCAACGTGAACGGCGGCGCCATGGCGCTCGGCCACCCCATCGGGGCCACCGGTTCCATCCTCATTGGCACCATCCTCGACGAATTGGAGCGCCGCGACCTCAAGCGTGGGCTGGTGACCATGTGCGCGGCCGGCGGCATGGCTCCGGCGATCATCATCGAGCGGGTGTAAATAGTAAAAATCAACCACAACGGCAAAAAGCACACGAAGGAACGCGAAGTGGAGATCGGCGACGCCGTAGATCGCCTCGTCCGTTGAGACGCACCTTTGGCGGATTCTACACACTTTGTTGTTTTTCTTTGTGTCCTTCGTACTTTTGTGGTGAACTTTTTCTTCTAGTCGCCGGCCCACCGGCGCATGCCGATAAGCCCCATCCCGTCGGCGATGTCCGAGGCGATCGCATCCCGCAGCGCGTCGGCGTCCCGCGCCGCGATCGCGTCGAGCGCCCGGCGGTGTTGGTCGACGAGGTTGGCGGTGCCGTAACGGCCATAGACGACGCGCATGAACGGGCCAAACTGCAGCCATAAGGTTTCGATCAGCGCGTTGAGCGTGGCCCGCTCGCTGGCGCGGTAGAGCGTCGAGTGGAAGGCGAAGTTGCCCTCCATGTAGGCAATCACATCGCCGCTCTCCATCGCCTGGTCGACCGCGCCGTCGATGTCGCGCAGCTGTTTGAGGCGCGCACCGTCGATGTGAGGCAAGGCGAGCATCGCGGCGCGAGGCTCGAGCAGCAGGCGACATTCCAGGAGATCGGCGAATCGCGCCTCCGTCATCGGCGGCACTTCGATCTTGCGCTTGGAGCGGATCTGCACCGCGCCTTCCGCCGCGAGGCGGCTCAAAGCGTCCCGCACCGGCATCTGGCTGACGCCGAGCTCGGTCGCCAGACCGCGCGTCGATAGACCGATACCCGGCATCACCTTGCCGGTGATCAGCCGGCGGCGCAGCTCCTCGTAGACGTGAGCGTGGAGCAGCGGTTCATCGGCATCGGCCGTTTCCACCAGCGACAGCGCATCCGGCATCTGAATGGGTCTCCCTGGCGTGCTGGGACGCGGGATGGCGCGCCATGCACCCTTTCTGCTATCACACATCGATATTATGCACGTTTGCACATTTTGCACGGCGCGAGGCGCGATGACCGATTTGAAAACCTGGCTAGAGGATCGGGGGATCACGGAGGTCGAGTTTCTGATCCCGGACATGAACGGGGTGGCGCGGGGAAAGGTGTTGCCGGCGGCGAAGCTGCTGCAGGGGGTGCGCGATGGGTCCTTGCGGCTGCCCAGCAGCGTGTTCGCGGTGACCGTCACCGGCGAATACGCCGGCGGCGGGGGAGGGGACGACGAGGACGCCTACCAGGATCCGGATATGGTGCTGCGCCTCGACGCCTCGACCCTGTGCGTGGCGCCGGGCCTGAAGACGCCGACCGCGTTCGTGTTCGCCGACGGCCACCACCCCGACGGGACGCCGTGGGCGTCGTCGCCGCGGCAGGTGCTGCGCGCGGTGCTGGACCTCTACCGCGCCAGGGGCTGGCGGCCGGTGGTGGCGCCGGAGATCGAGTTCTACCTGACGGCGGTGAACCCCGACCCCGACCTGCCACTGTCGCCGCCGGCCGGGCGTTCGGGGCGTCCGGAGACCTCCCCCCAGCCCTATGGTCTGGAGGCCATCAACGAGTTCGAGGACGTCATCGACGACATCTACGAGTATTCCGAGATCGCCGGCCTCAACGTCGACACCATGATCCACGAATCGGGCGCGGCGCAGCTGGAGATCAATTTCATCCACGGCGACGCGGTCGCCCTGTCCGATCAGGTGGTGATCTTCAAGCGCATCGTGCGCCAGGTCGCGCTACGTCATGGGGTCTACGCCACCTTCATGGCCAAGCCGATGGAGCATCAGCCGGGCAGCGCCATGCACCTGCACGTCTCGGTGGTGAGCGAGAGCGACGGGGGTAATCTGTTCGCGGACGAGGACGGAGCGGACAACGCCATGTTCCGCCACTTCGTCGGTGGCCTGCAGCGCTACCTGCCCAGGGTGGCGCCCATGTTCGCGCCCAACGTCAATTCCTTCAGACGCATGCGCCCAAGCCACAGCGCGCCGATCAACGTCCAGTGGGGGCGGGACAATCGCTCCTGCGGCCTGCGCTCGCCGCTCTCGGACACGCATAATCGTCGCATCGAAAATCGCCTGCCCGGCGCCGACGCCAACCCCTACCTCGCCATCGCCGCCACGCTGGTGTGCGGCTACCTGGGTATCGAGGAGGGGATCGAGCCGACGCCGCTGGTCGCGGGCAACGCCTATCATCATCCGCGCACCCTGCCCAAGACGCTGGAAGAAGCCCTGGAGCGCTTCGCCGTGTGCGAGCCCGTGCGGATCTTGCTCGGCGAGCCGTTCTTTCGCGCCTTCATCGAGATCAAGGAGGCCGAACTCGAGGCGTTTCAGGGCGTCATCAGCTCCTGGGAGCGCGACCATCTGCTGCTGAAGGTATGAGGGCGCGGTTCAACGACTCCCTGAACATGGGCGGGTCCTACTATGCGGCCACCGCCAATCGGTCGCCCGAATATCCGCGCCTCACCGAGGAGATCGACGTCGACCTGGCGGTGGTGGGCGGTGGCTGCACCGGCCTGTCGGCGGCGCTGCACGCGGCCGAGCGGGGCCTGAGCGTCGCGGTGCTGGAGGGCGGAAGGCTCGGCTGGGGCGCGTCCGGGCGCAATGGCGGGCAGGTGATCCCTGGTCTGCGCAAGGGCGCGCTCGAGCTGACCCGGGCCTATGGCGCCGAGCGCGCCCGGGCGCTTTTCGACCTGGCGCTGGAGGCGAGGACGCTGGTCTGCGAGCTGATCCACCGCCACGCCATCGATTGTGACCTGAGCCTCAACGGCCATCTCCTCGCGGCCGTGAAGGACAGCGACCTGCGCCACATGGAATTGGAGATCGACTGTCTGAGCCGGGTGATGGATTACAATGAGGTCTACCAGCTGTCCGCCGCCGACATGCGCGATCAGGTGGCTTCCGACTACCGGGGCGGTCTGCTCGACAGTTCCGGCGGCCATATGCATTCGCTGAACTACGCCCTGGGGCTGGGCAGGGCCGCGCAAGCGGCGGGCGCGGCGATTTACGAAGGGTCCCCCGCGGTCGGTCTGTCAAAGGGCGCGATCAACCGCCTGACGACCCCGCACGGGGTCGTGCGCGCGCGCAGGGTCCTGCTCGCCGGCGACGCGCTGCTGCGAGGCCTCGAGGCGGAGGCCGACAATCGCATCATGCCGGTCGCCAACTATGTCGTCGCCACCGCGCCGCTGTCGAACGCCGCCGAGCTGATCCCGCATGACGCCGCGATTTCCGACAGCCGGTTCGTGGTCAACTACTATCGCCTGACGCGCGACGGCCGCGTGCTGTTCGGCGGCGGAGAGCGCTATACGCCCAGGCCGCCGCGCGACATCGCCGCCTTCGTGCGGCCCCATCTCGAGGGGGTGTTTCCCCAGCTCGAGGGCGTCGCCATCGACCACGCCTGGGGCGGCCTAGTGTCGATCACCCGCACCCGCCTGCCACACCTGGGTCGGCGCGGCGAGGTGTATTTCGCCCACGGCTATTCGGGCATGGGCGTGGTGCTCTCCACGCTGGGCGGCAAGCTGGCGGTCGAGGCCATGCTGGGCGACGCGACACGCTTCGATCTCTTCGCCGGTGTCGCCCCGCCCGCGTTCCCCGGCGGCGTGGCGTTGAGGACCCCGCTGCACGTTCTGGGCATGCTGTGGTTCGCGTTCAGGGATCGCATCTGACCGCTTGGCGCGGCTTGCCCTACAGGGAAGGCCGCGATCTGATTTGGTGACCTTTTGGGTCTCGGATGAGGGCGCCGTGGGGACGGGGGACTGGGGGAGAGGGGCGCGGGGCTTGCGCCGGTGGGGCGGGAGGCGGCGCTTGACCCTCGCGTGGTCAAGTGATGCTGTGGCGATCTGAGATCGCAGATGGAGGTCGAAATGACGCGCAAGGACAGGGCCCTGGGCATGGGGCGGGCGATCGATCGGCGCGACTTCCTCAACGGCGTCGCGGTCACGGCCGGCGCGCTGGGCGGCGGCCTGCTGGGCGGATCAGCGGCGTTCGCGGCGCCGGCGTGGCCGCAGGATGCGCCCGGCTATTATCCGCCGGCGCTGAGCGGCATGCGGGGCAGCCATCCTGGCTCGTTCGAGGACGCCCACCGTTTGCGCGACGGCGATTTCTGGAGCGGTCACGGCGCGCCGAAAGACACGGGTGAGACTTACGACCTGGTGGTGGTCGGCGGCGGTATCAGCGGCCTGTCGGCGGCGCACTTCTACCGCGACGCACGGCCCGGCGCACGCATCCTGGTCATCGACAACCACGACGACTTCGGCGGCCACGCCAAGCGCAACGAGTACGACCTCGACGGCAAGCTGCACCTGCTCAACGGCGGCACGCTGATGATAGACAGCCCGTTTCCATACAGCCCGGTCGCCGGCGGCCTGCTGACCACGCTGGGCGTCGACCCGGTGGCCTTGAGCCGGGACTGCGACCGTGACCAGGTCTACACGTCGCTGGGCCTGCGCCACGGGGTGTTCTTCGACAAGGAAACCTTCGGCGCCGACCGCCTGGTCGCCGGCGCGCCGGCGCTCTGGTACGGCCAGGGCGGGTCCTGGCCCGACTTCCTCAAAAGCGCGCCGCTCTCCGAGGCGGTCCGCGCCGACATCCTGCGCATCGAGACCGGCGAGATCGACTACATGCCCGGCCTGTCGGACGCCGAGAAGAAGGACCGGCTCTCGCGCATCAGCTATAGCGACTATCTGGCGAAGGTGGCCAAGGCCGACCCGGGTGTCGTTCCGTTCTATCAGAGCCACACCCAGGGCGAGTGGGGCGTGGGCATAGACGCCGTCTCGGCGCTCGACTGCTGGGCGTTCGGCATGCCCGGCTTCAAGGGGTTGAAACTGAAACCGGGGGCGGCGCCGCGCATGAGCTACACCCCGTCGGGCTATGTCGAGGGCGGCTCCTACACCTTCCATTTCCCTGACGGCAACGCCTCCATCGCCCGCCTGCTGGTGCGCGACCTGATCCCCGGCGCCGTGCCGGGAAACAGCTGCGCCGACGTGGTCACGGCCAGGGTCGACTACGCCCGCCTCGACAGCCCCACGAACGCCGTGCGCATCCGCCTTTCGAGCACCTGCGTGCGCGCGCGCAACATCGGCGATCCGGCCGCCGCGCGCGGCGTGGAGATCGCCTATGTGCGCGGCGACGAGGTGTTCGCCGTCAAGGCCAGGGCCTGCGTGCTGGCCTCCTACAACATGATGATCCCCTACCTGTGCCCGGAGATGCCGGCGGCTCAGAAGGCAGCGCTGCACAAGGTCGTCAAGACGCCGCTTGTCTACACCAGCGTCGCCCTGAGGAATTGGACGGCCTTCCATAAGCTGGGCGTGTCTCAGGTCACCGCGCCCGGAAGCTACCACACCTCCTTGCGCCTCAACTGGCCGGTCGACATCGGCGAATACAAGACCGAGCGCTCGCCCGACAGGCCGATCCTGGCGCACATGACGCGCACGCCGTGCAAGCCGGGGCTGTCGGAGTTCGACCAGAACCGCGCCGGCCGCGCCGAGCTGCTGTCGACACCCTTCGAGACCTTCGAGCGCGAGATCCGCGACCAGCTCGGCCGCACCCTGGCGGCCGGCGGCTTCGATCCGGCGCGCGACATCACCGGCATCACCGTCAACCGCTGGCCGCACGGCTATGCGCCGGAGTGGAACGCGCTGTGGGACCCGGTGCTCCCCGATGACCAGCTGCCCAACGTCATCGGCCGCGCCCGCTTCGGTCGCATCACCATCGCCAACTCCGACGCCGGCGCCGCCGCCTACACCGACTGCGCCATCGACCAGGCGCACCGGGCGGTGGGGGAGCTGTTGGCGCTGGGGGTCTAGGACGGCCTCACAGGACCCGCCCTGGGTCGTCTACCCGCCGCCATAGATGTCGCAGAGCGTGTCCAGCACGCGCATCGCCGCCGGATCGGCCAGTCGGTAGTAGATGGTCTGGGCCTCGCGCCGGGTCGCCACCAGGCCTTCGGCGCGCATCTTGCCCAGGTGCTGTGACGTGGCCGACGGCGCGAGCCCGGCATGGTCGGCCAGGTCGCCGACCGACGCTTCACCCTCGATCAGCCGGCACAGCAACAGCAGGCGCTGTTCACTCGCCAGAAGCTTCAGGAGCCGCGCCGCCGCCTGCGCGCTGGCGGCGAGCTCGGAGACGTCGTTGACGTCGGGGCGAGCGAAGTGGGCGGCGGTCATTCGCGTAAGATAGTCCGTGCGCAGGGGATTTCCACGCCTTGGCTTGCCATGACCGCTAGTCTCCCTTGGGCACGGTCTTGGCCGCGAACTGGTCGAAGGCCTCGAGCGCCTGGGCCGCGTACATGACGCTGGGACCGGCGCCCATGTAGATGGCCATGCCCATGGTTTCCATGACCTCATCGCGACTGGCGCCCTGCTTCACCGCCGCCTCGGCGTGGAAGGCGATGCATCCGTCGCAGCGTGTCGCCACGGAGATTCCGAGGGCGATCAGCTCCTTGGTCTTGGTCGGAAGGGCATGCGGCTCGAGCGCGGCGCGCGCCAGCCCGCTGAACGCCGTCATGGCCTGCGGCGCGCCGGCGCGAAGAGGCTTCATTGCCTGGGAAAGGCCGCTGGCGATGTCAGGCCAGTCGTGGGTCGCCGTCATGTCGAGATCCTGTGCTTTGGAGCGGAAGTGGGCGGCGCCGTCCGGCCGTCGTCGCGCAACACGATGTAGATCGCCGGGATCACCAGGACGGTGAGCAGGGTCGAGGACGCCAGGCCGAACAGCAGCGAGATCGCCAGGCCCTGGAAGATCGGGTCGAACAAGATGACGCTCGCGCCGATCATCGCGGCTGCCGCAGTCAACACGATCGGCTTGAAGCGGGTCGCCCCGGCCTCGAGCAGGACTTCGCGCAGCGATCGGTCCCCGCCCTGCTTGTGGCGAATGAAGTCCACCAGCAGGATCGAGTTTCGCACGATGATGCCCGCGAGCGCGATGAAACCGATCATCGAGGTGGCGGTGAACGGGGCGCGGAACAGGATGTGGCCGATCACGATGCCCACCAGGGTCAGGGGGATAGGGGTGAGGATGACCAGCGGCAGCCGGAAACTTCTGAACTGGGCGACTACCAATACGTAGATGCCCAGGATCGCCACGCCGAAAGCCGCGCCCATGTCGCGGAAGGTCACCCAGGTGATCTCCCACTCGCCGTCCCACAGCACCGTCGGATGGGCCTCGTTTGCAGGCTGGCCGTTCATGCGGACCTCGGGGCGTCCGAGCTGGACCCAGTCGGCTTGCCGAATCGCCTTGTCCACAGCCAGCATGCCGTAGATCGGCGCTTCGAAGGCGCCGGCCAGCTCGCCAAGCACCATGTCGACGTCGCGACCGTCGCGGCGATAGATGTGGGTGGATCCAGTCTCGCGGGTCGCCGTGACGACCTCGCCCAGGGACACAAGCCGCCCGTCGGGACCGGGCGAGCGAGCGACCGGCATGGCGGCCAGGCCCTCGCCCCAGGTGCGCGCCGACTGCGGCAGGCGCACCGAGATCTCGAGGGGGTCGCGGCCCGCGCCGCGGTGGGCGTAACCCACGACCTTTCCGCCGAGCGCCGCGGCCATGGAATCATAGACGTCATGGTCGCTGACCTCGAGCGCCTCGAGGCGGTCGCGATCAGGGACGAGGCGCAGGCCTGGGCGGGGGCGACCGTAGCTGTCGTCGATATCTACGATGAACGGGATGGAGTGGAAGATGGCCTTCACCCGCTCAGCCACGGCGCGGCGCGTCTGGGCGTCCGGCCCATAGACCTCGGCCAATAGCGTCGCCATTACCGGCGGTCCCGGAGGGGCTTCGACCACCTTGATCACCGCGCCGGCGGGCAGGGAGAGCCTGGCAAGGCGCCGGCGAAGATCCAGCGCGATCGCGTGGCTGTTGCGATGACGCTTGTCCTTGGGCGCCAGCGCCACCGACAGGTCGCCCATTTCAGGCTTGTCGCGCAGGTAGTAGTGTCGCACCAGACCGTTGAAATTGAAAGGCGAGGCGGTTCCGGCAAAGGCGTCGACGGCGGTGACTTCGGGCAGGGCCCGGGTGACCAACGCCGCATCGCCCAGGGCGCGCTGGGTGTCCTCCAGCGAGGTCCCCTCGGGCATGTTCAGCACCACCTGCAGCTCCGATTTGTTGTCGAAAGGCAGGAGCTTGACGGTCACGGTCTTGGTGGCGAACATCGCGCAGGCGAGCAGCGTCGCGACTCCCACCGCGATCAGGAAGATCCAGGATCTCTTGCGCGTGGCAATGACGCGGGCGGCGACCCGGCGATACAGGCGAGCGAGCGGGCCTTCATCGTGTTCGAGCCTGTCGTGTTCGTTCGAGAGCGCCACGCGCGCGAACCGCACCATCAGCCAGGGCGCGATGACGACGGCGACGAAGAAGGAGAAGACCATAGCCGCCGAGGCGTTGACCGGGATCGGCGCCATATAGGGGCCCATCAGCCCGGACACGAACAGCATCGGCAGCAAGGCGGTGACCACGGTCAGGGTGGCGACGACGGTTGGATTGCCGACCTCGGCGACGGCCTCGATGGCGGCGTCGACCCGGCTTCGGCCATCGTTCATCGCCCAATGCCGCGCGATGTTTTCGATCACGACGATGGCGTCGTCGACCAGGATGCCGATGGAAAAGATCAGGGCGAACAGGCTGACCCGGTTGATGGTGTAGCCCAGAAGTCTGGAGGCGAAGAGAGTCAGGAGGATGGTGGTGGGGATCACCACGGCGGTGACGCCGGCCTCGCGCCAGCCGATGGCGAAGCCGATCAGCACCACGATCGAGATCGTCGCCAAGGCCAGGTGTTGCAACAATTCGTTGGCCTTGTCGTTGGCGCTTGCCCCATAGTCACGGGTGACCGCCACATCCAGGCTGTCAGGCAGGAGCGAGCCCTTCAGCGCATCGACCCGCGCCAGCACGGCCTGGGAGACGACGACCGCGTTCGCGCCCTTGCGCTTGGCGATCGCCAGGCTCACCGCCGGGGCCTCGGCCCAGCCTTGCCCCGCCCGGGCGTAGCGCCAGGCGCGCGCCTGATCCTCGCGCGGACCCTCGACGACGGTGGCGACGTCGCGCACATAGACCTGTTCCCCCTTGGCGGAGGTCACGGCGATCATGCCGATGTCGGCCGGGTTGGTCAGGGTACGGCCGGCTGTCACTCGCACGGCCTGGCCGCCATCTCGAACCTGACCCACCGGAAAGGCGCGGTCGGCCTGGCGGACCGCATCCATAAGCGCGCCCAGCGAGACGCCGTGCAATGCGAGCCTGGCGGGGTCGGGTTCGACGCGGATCTCATCGGGCCGACCGCCGACGATGAAGGTCAGGCCGACATCGTCGACCTTGGCGACCTCGGTGCGCAGCTTGCCGGCGATCTCATAAAGGGCCTGGTCGGTCCATTGGCCCGCCGCGCCAGGCTTTGGCGACAGAGTCAGCACCAAGCTTGGGACATCATTGATACCCCGAGTCTGAACGAGAGGCTCAGGGATGCCGGCCGGAATGCGGTCCAGGTTGGCACTGATCTTTTCGTGGATACGAATGGCCGCTGAGTCGGGATCAGTACCGACCTTGAAGCGGGCGGTGACCATGACCTGATCGTCGTCGGCGAAGGTATAGACGTGCTCGACGCCCGCCACGCTCTTGACGATGGTCTCCAGCGGCTTGCCGACCAGCTCGACGGCATCCGGCGCGCGCAGGCCGGGCGCCGAGACCATGATATCGACCATCGGTACGCTGATCTGCGGCTCCTCCTCGCGCGGAATGGTCGCCAGGGCAAGCAGACCGACGGCGATGGCGGCCAGAAGGAACAGGGGCGTCAGCGGCGACCTGATCGTGGCCTTGGTCAGCCGTCCCGAAAGGCCGAGGTTCACGGCGCCACCGGCGGCGTCAGCACGTCTCCCGCCCGAATGCCCGAGAGGATTTCGACCTGGTCGACGGTCGGACCTCGGGTCGTCTGGACCGGGGTTTCGGACGTCGTCCCGTCCGGCCGCACAAGGCGCACGTAGTCAACGCCGAAGCGGGTGGCGACATAGCTCGATGGCGCCACAAGGGCCCGGCGTTCGCCCAGCGCGATGCTGGCCCGGACGCTCTGGCCGATCAGGTCCTTGGGAAGGCCGGGCGCCGACACGTCGGCGATCACCTGACCGCCGGTGACGGAGGGGTAGACCTGCACGATCGTGCCCTGCGAGGCGGCGTTGCCCAGATCCTCGGCGGCAAGCCGCACGGTGTCGCCGACCTTGAGTGCGCTCGCCTCGCCCTCTGGTAGCTCGATCCGCACAACGATCGGCCCCGCGGTGATCCTGGCGATCGACTGGCCGGGCATGACGACCGAACCGGCCGGCACGTCGGCGACCAGCACGCGGCCCGACGCCGGCGCGAACACGGCGCCTTGAGCGCCCTGTTCGGCGCTGGCGGACCTCTCGGCGCGCGCCGCTGCCAGGGCGCCGTTCGCCGACTTGGCCTGAGCCTCGACCTGATCGAGGCGGGCCTGGGCGTAGACCCCGTGAGAGAAGAGGTCGCGCGTTCGGAACAATTCGGCCTGGGCCGCCGCCGCCTGGGCCGCCGCGGCCGACACCTGGGCGTCATAGGCGCCGGTCTGCAGCGCGATGCGGTCGTCCTTGACGGTCGCGATCAGCTGCCCCTGGCGCACCACGTCGCCGGCCTTGACCAGTAGGCGCGAAAGGACCCCGGAGATGCGGGCGCGGGCGTCGGCCATGTCACGCGTCGTGAGAGTCGCCGGGACGGTTCGAAGATCGGCTACGCTCGTGAGCTCGACACGCAGCCGGCCGGCCGGCGGCGCCGCCTGAGCGGCAGGTGTCGCGGGCCTTTGCGGCCCACACGAACCGAGAAACACGAGCGCACTCAGCGCGCCGACGACCATCGGCATCCTTGCCATGGACCGCTCTACCGCCATTCTGGTTGCGCTTTCCCGGGTGTTACGACCTGCCGCCGGCAGCGCCGGCGCCCCGCTCGCTCACCAGGGTGGGCAGGCCGTCGGCCTTCCAGGCCACCATACCGCCGGCCAGGTGGGCGTCGCCCTCGTGGCGGGCCCCACGGCATCTCTCGACCGCCGTGGCAGAGCGTTTTCCCGAGCCGCACTGGAACACGATGGTCTTGTCGCCAGCTGTCGGCAGGGTGGCGGGATCGAAGGTCGAGAGCGGGACGTTGACCGCGCCGGCAATCCTCTCCGCGGCGAATTCGGCTGGCTCGCGCACGTCGATCAGCAGGATTTCGCGGGCGTCGAGCGCGGATTTCACCTGGGAAGCGGTGAGATTACTGGTCCTGGTGGCGGCGAGCATGGCGTGCTTCCCGTGGCGTGGCTGATGAGATGGACGGCTTTAATTTAGTAGTTGCGTATATGTAGATATCTTAATATTAAGTCAAGCCGTCAACGGTATTACGTTATGGCCGGTGGACGAGCCTGGCCTTGATGCAGATCAAGGCCAGGCGACCGGAATTGACGGACCCTGCCGAAGACAGCCGTGACCCTGAGGGAATTGACGATGTCCAAGTCGCGAATATCGATTCTGGGCGCCGGACTGGGCGGGGCGATCGCCGCGTTCGAGATCAAGGACGCCGTCCGCGACAAGGCGGACGTCAGCGTCGTGTCGCAGGGCGACACCTTCCATTTTGTGCCCTCGAACCCCTGGGTCGCGGTTCATTGGCGCACGCGCGAGGCGATCGAGGTCGACCTGGCGCCGGTGTTTAGGAAGCGTGGCATCGCCTTCAGCGGTCTGGGGGCCAGAAAGGTCTTACCCGCGGAGAACCGCCTGGAATTGAACAATGGCGCCATGGTCGACTACGACTATCTGGTCATCGCGACAGGCCCTGATCTGGCCTTCGACGAGATTGCGGGATTGGGCCCGCACGGCGGCTTCACTCAGTCGATCTGTCATGTCGATCATGCCGAGATGACGGCCGCGGCCTTCGACCGCTTCGTCAAGAACCCCGGTCCCATCGTCGTGGGCGCCGCGCAGGGAGCCTCCTGCTTCGGCCCGGCCTACGAGTTCGCCATGATCCTGGACACGGAACTGAAGCGCAGGAAGATCCGCGATCGCGTGCCGATGACCTTCGTCACGTCGGAACCTTACATCGGCCACCTCGGCCTGGACGGGGTCGGCGACACCAAAGGCCTGCTCGAGAGCGAGATGCGCGAGCGGCATATCAAATGGATCACGAACGCCCGGATCGCCTCGGTCGAGGATGGTGTCATGCATGTCGAAGAGGTCGCGGACGATGGGGCGACCAAGGCCGCTCACGACCTTCCGTTCGCATTCTCGATGATCCTGCCCGCGTTTCGCGGGGTCGACGCCGTGCGTGGCGTCGAACGCCTGACCAATCCCCGCGGTTTCATCGTCGTCGACAAGCACCAGCGCAATCCCGCCTTCCCCAACGTTTTCGCGCTGGGTGTCTGCGTGGCCATCGCACCGACGGGCAAGACCCCGCTCGCGGTCGGAGTGCCCAAGACCGGTTTCATGATCGAGAGCATGGTGACCGCGATCGCCAGGAACCTCGGGGAACTCGTCGATGGGCGCCCGGCGCGCCATGAGGCGACCTGGAACGCCATCTGCCTGGCGGACTTCGGCGATGGAGGGGTGGCGTTCGTCGCCCAGCCGCAAATCCCGCCGCGCAACGTCAACTGGTCGGCGAGCGGCGGCTGGGTCCATCTGGCCAAGGTCGGATTTGAAAAATACTTCCTCGCCAAGATCAGACGCGGAGAGAGCGAACCCTTCTACGAAAAGCTGGCGCTAGACGTGATGGGCATCAGGAAGCTCAAGGCGTGAAGGTGGCCCGACGCGCCAAAGCGGGCCCGCGAGCGCCGGCAAGATCGTCGCCTGGGCGCGCCAAGCTCGGGGCCGGGCCCTCGCCCGGTCCATCCAGGATCTGTAACATGACGGTGGACCGCCTGGTGTTCGTCTTCGCCGGATGCGTCGTGCTCGCCGGCATCGCCCTCGCCCATTTCGTGAACCGCTGGTGGATCTGTCTGCCGGTCTTCGCGGGCCTGAACATGATCCAGGCGGCCTTCTCCGGTTTCTGTCCCGCGGCGATGGTGTTCAAGAGGTTGGGCGCGAAGCCCGGCGCGGCCTTCCGGTGAGACCGCCGCATGCCCTCACTGGACTGGCCTTCCTGGCGACGTGCGGCCTCGCCGCGACGGCGAGCGCGATGTCGATCGACGAGGCGATCGCGCTGGCGCGCAAGTCGAACCCGATCCTGGCGCAGTCGAGAGCGCAGGCGGACGCGGCTGACGCGCGACTGGCGGAGGCCCGCGCGGGGCGAATGCCGACCCTCGTCCTCTCCGGAGAGAGCGGCTGGGGGACCATGGATCTGGGCGGTTTCTTCGGATTTGGCCGCGCCGATGTCTTCCCGCGCGGAGCGGCGCTCGAGGTGCGCCAGCCACTGTTCGCGGGCGGCGCGACGACCGCGGCGATCGATCGCGCTCGCGAAGGCCGCGACGCGGCTCTCGCCCAGGCCGCAGGAGCGAAAGCCTTGTTGTCGGTCCAGGTCGCCGAGGCCTACGTCACCGTGCTCAGCGCCGGCCAGCTTCTGTCACTCCAGCAAGCTCTGGCGCGGCAGCTGACCGAGATCGTTCGGCAGGCGGCGCTGAAGTTCAAGGATGGCGAGACCCCCAGGACCGATCTCGACCAGGCCCGGGCCAGACTGGCCGGCGCCCAGGCGGATCTCGCCCGCGCGAGCGGGGACGTCGCCCGGTCGCGGGCGCGTTTCATAGGTGTCGTCGGCGCCGAACCCGAAGTGCTGGAGCCGCTTTCCGCGCCGCCGCCGATTCCCGCCAGCCTCGATGACGCCATGGCGAGCGCGACCGCGTCGAGCCCGGACCTGCTGGCGGCGCGGGCGACGGCGCGCGCCGCCGACGCCGGCGTTCGCTACGCGCAGGCCGATCGCCTTCCGACGCTGGCGCTGGCCGCGACCGCCAGCACCACGCGCGACCAGTTCTTCCCAGGCTACCGGGACGACGGCGTGACGGTCGGCGTCCAGGGCCACTGGACGCTGTTCTCGGGCGGGCTGGTCAGCGGGCGCATCAGCGAGGCGCGCGCCGGCGTGCGAGCGGCCGAGGCCGGTGTCGACGCGGCGCGGGCGCGCGTCCACGAGGCGGTCGTCGGCGCCTGGCAGGATGTTCAGACCGCCGGCGCCGTCGTCCATGCCGCGGCCGATCAGGTGACGGCTTCATCGAGCGCGCTCGACAGCGTGCGCAACGAGGTGCGGGTCGGCGAGAAGCCGACCCTGGATCTGCTCGACGCGGAGCGCGACGCCCTGGCCGCGCAAGACGCCCTGGTGATCGCCCGCGGTCAGGCGGTCGTCGACGCCTATCGCCTCAATGCGTTGCTGAATGGCGAGTGAAGCCGCCCAAGCCCGCGCCGAGCGCCAGCCCGACAAGCCATCCTGGCGAATATGACCTTGCCGGGCGCTCGGCCGCGCCCGCTTCGGCGCCATCGCAAACACCGGCGCCGCCGCCTACACGGACCGCGCCATCGACCAGGCGCACAGGGCGGTGGGGGAGTTGCTGGCCGTCGGAGTTTCAGGCGAGCTCAGGGCGCCAACTTCGCCCGGGATATGGCGGACCGCATCGGCGAGTTTTGGTCGCTGGTCAGCAGCGGCGCGTCGAGCCCTTCGGCCAGGGCGACGTAGACCGCATCATAGGCGGTCAGATTTCGCCGCAATTCCCAGAAGCGGGCAGGAACAGGTCGTGGGGATAACGGTGGATCGGCAGGTCGCCAAGATCCGACTGCGCCTGGCGTCCGCGCGCGTCATCGATCTCGCCCCTCGCCTCATACCGGCGGATGACCTGTGCGACCTCGACATCCAGCAGGTGCGGCGCATGCAGGCTCTGACCCGGCGCGAACATCAGGCCCTGCATCGACGTGGCGGACGGCGTCCGCAGCAGGACCTCGAGGACAGCCTAGGCGTCGACGACGATCAACGGGCGTCGCGTTCGGCCCGCACCGCGTCCGCAGGCGACTCCGCCAGGGTTGCGGCCTCGCGTGTCTCCAGGCGCGCGCGCAGTTCTTCGAGGGTCGGTCGCGCGGCGGCCCGTCCGATCTCGGCGAGCAGATAGTCGGACAGGGATTGGCCGGCCAGCGCCGCCCGCGACTTCAGCCGCCGATGCAGCGTCTCCGGTACATTACGAATCTGGATCATGACGCTAATGCGCCAGTGATGATTACATGTGGCACACATGTCAACGCTCTGGCGGCGTTGGGCTCTGAAGCGGTCGCACCGCGACCCGCATGGTCTCGAAGTCCAGGGCCAGCAGCGACAGGCTCGCAACCACGTCCTGGCCCAGGCGCGCGACGCCCGCGTTTTCCGCCTCGTTCAGGGACACGTTGTTCAGCGTCATCGGCACGCCCGCGACGGTGAGGGAGATCGACGGGTAGACCTTGTCGTGGGTGTCGACGACGCCGCCCGCGCCGCCGACCTTGCCGGTGCGGAAAGTAGCGCTCGCTTCGATCGCGGGGGTCAACAGGGCGTGGGCTGGCGCGCGCAGAGTAGTCTCGTTGGCGCCGGTGTCGAGATGGGCGCCGCGGACGCCCCGCTTGGTGGATACGGGAAGGCCGATCCCCTCCTCATGCCAGTACAGCCGAGGGCCGCCCGACGGCGGCGCGGGGGCCGCTTCGCCGAGCGCCAGGATGGCGCCGCCGTCGAGCCAGGCCGCGCGCCCGAAGGCGACCAGCACGGGCAGGCCGAGAATGGCTTCGATCCGGGGGCGATCGCCGATCTCGAGCTGCGAATCCGGCAGGACCAGGACGGGAACGTTTTCGACCGCGGCCTCGCCGACGAGCAGACGATCGATGACGGCCAGATTGCCTGTCGCGACGCCCGTGGTGCTGTGAACAGTGACCGAGCCCTGGCGAGGCCGCAGCCCGATGCGCTTGGCCAGCGAGCTCGACACGACGCTGATCTCCGCGCCCGTATCGACCACCCATGGGGCGCCGATTCCGTTGACCGTCACCCTCGCGTCGCGACTGCCGACGCCGTTGGGCGTCAGCGCGATACGCGCCGCGCCGCTGGCATGGATGCGTGGATCCTCACGCAAGGCCGCGCTGGCGGCCGCCGCGCGCGCATCGTCGGCGCCGAGGTCGACGGCGGCGGCGCACGCATCGGCGGCCAGAGCGTCCGCGTTATGAAACAGCAGATCGTGGCAAAGCCGGTGCGCGAGCCGCATCTTGTCCGACCGGGGCGCCGACGGGTGGGCCTTGAGCCAGGCCATGATCGCCGAGTCGGCGCCAGGTTCGCCAAATTGCGCAGAACGGATGACCGTCGCGACCTCACTCTGCGCGGGCGCGGCGTAAGGGTCGGATTCCACGGCCGCGCTCGCCGTCGCCAGGGCCATGAGCAGGACTAACATCGATGCCTAAATCCTCCGGCCCTCCGATCGTTGCGGCGGCTCATGGCGCAGCGATTTGCCGGCACGCCGGCGATGAGCTTTCCGCCAATCCTCCGAACCCGGCGCCGCCGCTCAGAAGCTCACGCGGGCGGTCAGTTTGACCGAGCGGCCGGGGCCGGGGAGGGCGTGATTCTCGGCGGCGTTGGTGTAGTAGAGACCGCTATAGTAGCGCGCGTTGGTCAGGTTGAGACCATTGATCTGCAAGGTCACGCGCGGGGTCACGCGGTAGGCCGTCATGGCGTTGAGGACGACGAAGCTGGGGACCGACGCGGTATTGTCGAGGTCGGCGAAGCGCGCGCCCAGATAGTTGCCGCCGAAGCCGACCTCCCATGCCTCGGTAAACTCATACTCCGCCCAGACGTTGACCGCGTCCCGCGCCGCGTTGGGAATGACCTTCCCGACAGCGAGCTCATCGCCCGAGCGGATTGTCTTGGCGTCTAGCCGGGTGTAGCCGGCGGTGAACTCCAGGCGGCCGACATGGCCGGTAGCGCCGATCTCGAAACCGTCGACGCGCTCGTCGCCGTTGAGGACGGTGATCGTCGGATTGTCGGGATCATTGGTCTGGGCGTTGTCCTCCTCGGTGCGGAAGACCGCGCCGGTCACCAGCAGCGCGCCGTCCAGCCAGCTGGTTTTGGCCCCGGCTTCGTAGGTCCTGGCCTTCACGGGCCCGAGGTTGGCCGTGTCGGCGGTCAGGGTCAGGGCTTCGGCCGACGGCTCGAACGACGTGCCATAGGAGACATAGAGGCTCTGGGCCGGGGTCGGCTTGTAGACGACGGCCAGGCGCGGACTGAACAGATTGTCCACGTGGCTCAGCGCCAGGCGCATTGCGGTCAGTTCGTCGCGTTCGTCATAGCGGGCGTCGAAACGATCGTAGCGCGCTGCGGCGACGACATCGACATGGGGCCCGATGGCGATGGTGTCGGTGACATAGGCCGCCTGCGAATAGGCGACGGTGTTCTCGCGCGTCTCGACCGGCTGGGGCGGGCGGGCCTCGTGCGGGTCGGGATCGAGCAGCGGCGTCGGCGCGATCCAGTCGGGGTCGTCGTCGGACGGATTGACGTACCGGGAAATGTCGGTGGTCTCGCGCGACAGCTCCGCGCCCACGACGAGGGTGTGCAGGAGCGGGCCGGTAGCGAAACGCAGCGTCACGTCGAGCTGGTCGGCGAGGTTGGTCTGGACGCCGAAACTGCTGGGCGAATCGCGCCCCACGAGGATCCGCGACAGCGGCGTCCCCGGCGCCGGCGCATCGTCGCCGAAAGTGGGTGAGACGAACTGGTAGTCGAAACCATAATTGCCGTACCGAAGGGTGTCCGAGAGGATGACGCCGGCGCTGAATTCATGGCGCAGTCGCGCGGTGAAGATGTCGGCGCGGCTCGTGGTGCGGTTGCCGGCCAGGCCATAGTAGAGCTTGGGCGGGACCGCGGCGGGCGCGCCGAACAGGAACGGGATGCCCACATCGGGAACATCGTTCTCCTGCTGATGCAGAAAGGACAGGGTCAGCGTCGTTGGCCGGCCGATCCCCAGCGACAGGGAAGGCGCGATCCCCCACCGGCGGTTCTTCACATAGTCGCGATCGGCGACGTGCGAGGTTTCGCCCATGGCGTTCAGGCGAAAGGCGGTGGCGCCGTTGATGGCCTCGTCGATGTCGGCGGTCGCGCGGTAGGCCTGGTTGGTTGCCACTTCCAGGGTCGCCGACGCGAACGATCCCAGCTTGGGCGCCTTGGACACCTGGTTGATCGCGCCGCCGGTCGAGCCGCGACCGAACAGCACCGCCGAGGGGCCCTTGATAACCTCGACGGTCTGGGTGTCGAAGTTGTCGCGGTTATAGACGGCCGCGTCGCGGATGCCGTCGAGGAAGAAATCGTTGAAGGCCGAAAAGCCGCGGATATTGACGGTGTCGCCGCGCGCCGCGCCCTCGCCGGCGTTGAGGGTGATGCCCGGAACGTTCTTCAGCGCGTCCTCCAGCCGGGTCGCGCCCTGCGCCTGCATCAGCCTGGTGGTCACGACATTGATCGATTGCGGGGCGTTCTGCAGCGTCAGGGGCAGCTTGTCGCCCAGCAGGGGACGAAGGCCGGTGACGACGACCTCGCCGACCTTGGCCGATTCGTCGGGTTTGTCCGGGTCGGCGGGGGCGTTCTGCGCCATTGCCGCCGGGCCGGCCGCCGCGATCGCCACGCCAAGGCCAAGGCTCTCCAAGGCGCGGGACGCGAGGACAGGGGCTGGATCAGATAGCTTACGCATGCAGGTACGGGGCCTCGGGGTACGGGGCGGCTGGCTAGCATGCAAGATTTCAAATGAGAAGCATTCGTAGCTGCGATTCGCAATCGCACAGCGACGCTGCCATGGGCGCGATGGCCTCCGACGCCCAAACCTCACGCGGCAGGATTTGGGACCCCGCGCGGTTCAACCGGCGCGGAGTCCTCGACGAAGCCTTAAAGTCCCGGCAAAGTCCGGGTGTTCTCCTGCTGCACGGCCATCAGCGCATTGGGCTTCAAGCCGAGCGCCTTGAGGATGGTCGGGGCGATCTGACGCGTCTCGACGGCGTCGGCGCGGATCGCCGGGGCGATGCTGGGGCTGGAGACCAGCATGGCGACATTGCGGTCGTTTTCGGCGAAGCCGCCGTGCTCGGCGAGCTTGGTTCCGCCGGTGTAGATCACGCCTGGCGTGGTGATGGCGACGAAGTCGGGCGTGCGCGGGCTCTTGAAGGGGTCCTTGAACAAGCCTTCCATGTGCTCGCGGTCGATCAAACGCTGGATATGCAGCGGTCCCGCCTGACTCAGCAGATAGGCGCGGGCGGCGTCATAATTGGCCTTCTGTCCCTGTGGCGTGAGCCAGACGAGGCCTACGTCATCATCGCTGAGGGCGGCGATCCCCGGCGTGGCGCCATAGGGGCTGTCGTCGACGGCGACGCGCTTGGTGATGTCGATCGGTGACTGGCCGTGTTTGGCCGACACGATGATCAGCGTGCTGTCGGCCAGACCCTGGGCGTCGATGGCCTTGACCATGGCGCCGATCTCCTTGTCGACATACTCCATCCCAAGCGCCAGCCCGTTGTTGGGCTTGGCGCCGAGCGCGTCGGCGTAGCCGCCGACCAGGCCCGCGTCCGCCGGATCGTTCGGGTTGCCTACCGACAGCTTCTGCCCGACGCTGACCGACTGGAAGTTCATGCCGAACACCGCCGGAACGCCGACCGCCTGCGCCCCCGTGCTGCCCAGGCCATTGATCTCGTTCATGATCGCGCGAACCTTGCGATGGTCGTTGCGCTCTATGCTGTGGAAACCCGTGGTGGTGTCCTGACCGGTCACTTCGTCGTTGGAATTGACTTCGATGGCGTAGAGATCGTCGACGCCGACGCCCGAGGGTCCGTTGACGATGTCGTACGCCGGGTGCTTGTCCGACCAGGCGGTGCGCATGCCGGCCGCCTTGATCACTTCGAAGACGGTGTTCACCTTCATGAAGTCGTGGGGATAGACCGGCTTGCAGACGCCCTTGATCATCGCCATCGGCAAATTGGCCGGATTGATCTGCGACAGCACTTTGCCGGGCGTGCCGCCGGCGGTGTATTTGGTCAGATCGTAGTCGAGGCTTTCGTCGAAGATGGTCTGCGCGCCCGGCTTGCCGGTGCAGTTGGAACCCGGAGCGAACATGCTCCTGTCATAAGACACGTCGTAGAATACGCGACCCGACAACGGCGTGCCGCCGGTCACCATGGAGATCAGGCCGGGAAACGAATCCGACGGCGCGGTGGTCAGGGCGTTGGGATAGCGGACCCCATGAGCCGAAAGATTGGCCAGGGCGCTGTTGGGGTGACGGGCGATGAAGTTCTGCAGGTCGACGGCGTGCATGCCGTCGATGCTGATCAGCAGGACGTGCTGATATGTCCCCACCGGAGCGGCCGCGGCGGCCCCCGCGGCGGCGAGCGCGAGGCTCGCCCCGCACATCAGCTTCGACAAATAGGCTTTCATCATCCGTCCCCTGAACATATTGGCCAGCAAATGCAGTTGACGGGCTTATAGAGATGAGGCGTGTCGGTTTTGTGAAGGCCCGAGGCGCCGCTGGTTAGTGCGACTGAGAAACATTCTCGTTTCTATGTATAGACAATATGTATAGAGAAACTGTCTCGTCGAACGTTGCTGTCACCTAAGCGTCGTGGACTGCCCCTATACCGCCGTCGATATCCTCCAATCACGCCCCGTCCGGCTGTCCTGACGCGCGTGTCCAAGCCCGTGGGTGCGTGAGATGGTGACTAGGCCGCTTGCCTTCGCGTTATTCTGCGGCGTGGCCGGCGCCCCCCTGGCCGAACCGGTCTGGGCCGCCGAGACCAGGCCCGCCGGAGCGACCGTGGGCGAGGTCGTGGTGACCGCGCCACGGCAGGAGGTAAAAGCGCGCGAGGTGCAGCTCGTGGCGCCCAATCTGATCAATGTGCAGGCGGCGGAGACGATCCTGAAGTACCCCGACTTCAACGCCGCCGAGGCGCTGGGGCGAATGCCGGGCGTTTCGCTGTCCAGCGACACCGGCGAGGGTCGATTCGTGCAGATCCGCGGCATCGACGCCAATCTGGACGGGGCGACCTACGGTGGCGTGCCCCTGCTCAACACCAACCCGGGCGGCACCTATGCAAGCGGAGCCGGCCGGGCCGTGGAGTTCGACACAGTCCCGACCGGCGCCATCGATGGAATCATCGTCACCTATACCCTCCTTCCGGACCATGAGGCCGAGGGCCTGGGCGGCTCAATAGAGCTGACACCGCGCTCAGCGGCGAACGTTACCAAACCATTTTTCGAGGGCGCCCTCGCCTGGGGCGACGAGCCACTGCACGACCACACCGGTCCTTTCGAGGTTGATGTGGCGCTCGGCGCTCGGTTCGGGCTTGGCGATCACGGCCTGATTTTTGCCAATGGCGATGGCGAACCCGCGCCGCGCGCGGGCTGGATTTCCAATCCCATGCCGTTCTCGTTCGTGATCACCGGCTCGCGCCAGGACGACCGCCGGGCGATCGACGATCTGGAGGAGAGCTACATCGATGACGGCGGCGCGCCCCGCAACGCCATTTCGCAGTACGATCTGCGGCGATACGACTACCACCGGCGACGGTTCAGCTATGGCGGCGAATTCGATTTCAACCCCAACGACGATCACAGCTTTTATCTCCGCGGCGAGGTCGCTGGCTATACCGAGGCGGTGCACAAGAACTTCCTGCTCTTCAAGAACCTCGACGGCGTGGAGAACCCTGATACGTCCCCTGTCATCCCCATCGATCCGAACAACGCCAACGGCTACCTGGTGACGACGACGCCGACCATTTCGCTGACCGACGAGGAGGAGGTCCACCGAAATCAAATCTTCGCCGTCGGCGGATCGGACCGTTTTGACGGCGTGCAGCTGGACTATCGTGGCGCCTATAGCCGGGCCACGTTCCATGTGCGGCGAAATATCGGCGCCAAGTTCAGCGGTCCCGACAATGTTCCGATCACCTACGACAATGTGACGACGCCGAATTATCCGATCTTCACTTTCCCGGCGGTCGAGGGATTTCCGGGCGGCTTCAACCCGAACGACGCATCGCAATACGTTCTCAGCAGTCTGTCGAACGAAGAGGACTACGACGTCGACGAAGAATGGTCGGGAGCGGCCAATCTGTCCTTTCCGGTCCACGTCATCAGCGACGAAAGCCGGATCAAAATCGGCGCTGAGGTGAGGTTGCGCAACAAGTCCGCCATCGAAATCGATCAATCCTATGACGTTCCGGCGCTGTCGCTAGCGGGCCTCTCTGGACCCGCGCTCAACTACTATGACAATCACTACACCAATGGCCCCCAAGTGGACCGGTATGCAATCCGCAATCTGATCAACGCGGGAGTCACGACCCTGGCGCCGCCCCCTGACTCCGGCTTCAATCCGGGAAGCTATATCTTGGCGCGCGAGGACATCTATGCCGGTTACGGCCAGTTCACGACCACCTTAGGGAAGTTCGGCCTGCTCGCCGGCGCCCGTGTCGAAGCCACCGACGCCAATTACGGCGGCTATGTTCAGACGACAGATTCCCAGGGAAACCTGGCGAACAGTTTCCTCGCGCGTCCAACCGACTACATCGATGTGTTCCCGACGGTGCAGCTGCGATACGAATTCACACCGAAGCTGATCGCCAGGGCGACCTATTCGAGCGGCATTGCCCGGCCAGGCTTCCTGCAGAACACGACAGCCGCGTCGGTCGACAAGACGGCGGACCCGATCCAGATCAGCCGGGGAAATCCTAACCTGAAGCCGACCTATGGCGACAACTTCGACCTTTCGCTCGAATATTACCTCCCAAGTGGCGGGATCGTCTCCATCGCGGGATTCGATAAGCAATTCTCGAACTATATAGTCCCGCGCGTCCAGCGTGGAATCACAACTGATCCGCTCGCCCCTGGTCAGTTGGCCGATGTCACGAGTTACCTCAACGTCAACGACGCCTACGCACGGGGCCTGCAGTTCGACTACCATCAGAAGTTCAGCTTCCTGCCGAGGCCGTTGGACGGCTTCGGCATCGACGCAAACCTCACCCTGGTCGACTCACACATCCTGGAATATGACGCCGCGACGTCGGCGACGGGCCTGGCGGAATACGGCCTTCTCCCGGGGACCTCTCAGGTTACCTGGAATCTGGCGGGCTTCTACGAAGCCCATGGCGTCCAGACGAGGATCGCAGCCGAATATGTAGGCCATAGCCTGTTCGGCCTGGGCGGTGACAAAACGCTCGACACCATTCAGGACGGCCGCCTGACGGTCGACCTGACATCCAGCTATGCGGTCAACAAGACCTGGACGGTGTTTTTCAACGCGAAGAACCTTACCAATGCACCGCTGCGCTATTACGAGGGGAGCGCCGACCGGCCCGTCCAACGCGAATTCTATGACATAACGGTGGAAGGCGGCGTACGGGCGAGCTTTTGACGCTGTGTGGAGGAAAAAGTGCGCTTCTTGACGAAAGGACGAGCGGCCCTCGCATTCACCGTACTGGCGGCTGCCATGCCTGTCTGGGCCGGCTCCCGAAACGCCGACACGGCCGTCCCGCGCTACAGCCACATCTTCGTGATCGTCGAGGAGAACAAGAATTACGAGCAGATCCTCGATCCGGCGATGGCCCCCAACATCAGCGCCCTGGCCGCCGCCTATGGCAACGCCACCCAGTTCTTCGGCGAAGTGCACCCCAGCGAAGCCAACTATGTCGCTCTCATCGGTGGCGACACCTTCGGCATTCACGACGACGACGGCTTTTCATGCCATCCGGGCTCGGTCGGCGACTTCTGCGGTGGCGCGAGCGCGCCCGACTATGCGGACCATACCGTCAAAGCCCCGCACCTGGGCGACCAACTGGCCGCCGCCGGCCTGACGTGGAAGGGCTATTACGAGAGCCTGCCGGCGCCGGGGTCGCTCGCATTCACCGCGTCCGATCCCAAATTCGACAACGGCACGAAAAAGACGGCGCTCTATGCCTCCAAGCATTCGGGGTTTCTCAACTTCGCCTCGGTGCAGGACGATCCGCAGCGCGCCGCGCGCATCGTCGGCTTCGACCAGTTCGAGACCGACCTCGCCGCCGACGATCTGCCGACGTTCGCCCTGATCGTGCCCAACCAGTGCAACGAGATGCACGGGCTCAAGGGCGCCAATATTCCCGCCGACTGCGATGGAACCAACGTCGGCCCGCTGATCGCGCGCGGCGACAAGGTGGTCGGCGAACTGGTCGGGAAGCTCCAGGCAACGGCGGCGTGGAAATCGCCCAAGAACGTCGCCATCGTCATCACCTTCGACGAAGGTTCGGGCAAGACCCGCGAGGGCTGTTGCGCCGTCACCCCCGACGCGCCCTCCAACTTCGGCGGCGGCCATATTCCTACGATCGTGATCACCAACCATGGACCGCGCGGGGTCACGGACGACACGCCTTACAACCACTACTCGCTGCTGCGCACCATGCAGGACGCCTTCGGCGTGCGGCCCTATCTCGGCCACGCGGCCGACACCGACAAGGGCGTCGCACCGATGGTCAAGCTGTTCGCCGTCCGGCCGTAGCGGTAGCGGGGTGCGGCCTACGGTCGTGGACGGGCCTTGTGCGACTTCCGGGCGAAGCTTAGGTTGGTCAGCCCTGGCCAAGGAAGGAAAGCCATGACGACGTACAATGTTCTCGAAGCAAAAACCAACCTCTCCCGCCTGATCGACGCGGTCGAAAGCGGCCGCGAGCGGGAAATTGTGATCGCCCGTAACGGCAAACCGGCGGCAAGGCTCGTGCCGATGGGCGCAAAGCTGGCCGGCAAGCGGTTAGGGGTCGCAGAGGGACAGTTCGATGTTCCCGAAGACATAGATCATGACAACGCGATCATCGAAAAACTGTTCACCGGCGAGTTCGATTGAGGATCCTACTCGACACCCACGTCGCGCTCTGGGCTATCGCGAAGGCGTCGCGCCTGCCGCCGGATATCGCGGCCCTCATTGCCGATCCGGCGAACGCAATCATTGTCAGTTCTGTCAGCGTCTGGGAAATCGCCATCAAGCACGGCCTTTCACGCGGGAGAGCCGATGACATCACGCTCTCTGGCGCCCGGGCCCTGACATTTTTCGGCGAGGCCGGCTATGAGCTTCTGAGCGTATCCGCCGGTCACGCCGCGGCGGTCGAGCGATTGCCGCGGCTGCATGCCGACCCTTTCGATCGCCTGCTGGTGGCGCAGGCGTTGAGCGAACCGCTGAGGCTTCTCACCCATGACAAGACCTTGGCGGCCTACAGCGACATGGTGATCCAGTTCTGAGCGCGGAATAGGAACAATGACGGGCGCCCAGGGAGGCCCATGCGCATATTGCTGATTGAAGATCACCCGCGGCTTCGCGAGATGACCAGGGCTCATCTGGCCGACCGCGGTTTCGTCGTGGACGCGTTCTCGACGCTGGAGGACGGGCGCGCGGCGCTGGCCGAGGTCGCCTATGACGCCCTCGTGCTGGATCTGGGCCTTCCCGACGGCGACGGCGCCGAGCTCTTGCGGCGGAACGCGGACCACGCGCCCGTTCCGGCCCTGATCCTCACGGCGCGCGATCAGGTCGGCGAGCGGATCAGCGTGCTGAACGCCGGGGCCGACGACTATCTCGTCAAGCCGGTCGATCTGGGCGAACTCGAAGCGCGCCTGCGCGCCATCCTGCGTCGACCAGGGTCGCGGCGCTCGCGGGTGCTGGCTTTTGGCGATCTGCGGTTCGATATCGTGACGCGCGAGGCGCAGGCGCTCGAGCGGCCGTTCGGCCTGGGCCGCCGCGAAGCCCTATTGCTGGAGGCCCTGCTGCGGGCGCAAGGCGCCGTCGTCATCCGCGACACCCTGGAGGAGGCCCTCTACGGCTACGACGATCAGGTCACGCCCAACGCGCTGGAGGCGGCGGTGTCGCGTCTGCGCCGCACGCTGGCGGAGGCCGGCGCGGACGTGACGATCGAGGCGCAGAGGGGCGTGGGATACCGCCTGCGACCATTGACCTCGCGATGACCCTGCCGCGCCTGTCGCTCTTGGGCAGCCTTCGCGCCCGACTGGTGGCGGGCCTGCTGACGGTCGGCCTGATCGGCGCCGCCGGCATGGGCGCTCTGACGGAACTGCAGCGACGCAGTCCCAGCGACGTGCTGGAAGATACGACCCTGGCGGTCCAGGCCCGCAGCCTGATCCGGGGCCTGAACTACGACGCGGCCGGGCGCCTGGTCTCCGTCGAGATTCGCGAGCGTTGGCGCGCGGCCTACGCCCTGCGCGGCGCGGGCTTCTTCACGGTCTTCGACCCCCAGGGCCGGCCGGCCGCGCGATCGGCCAATCTGGCGGCGCCTTTGCCGCGGCAGCCTCTCGCCGAGGGACAGACGCAGTCGCCGCTGGCCCTGATCGGCGCGACGCAGGACCTGAGCCTCACCGCGCGGGCGCCGCATGGCTATGTCGTGGTCGTCGGCCGCAGCGCGCCTGGCGTGTTCAACGAGACGAGCCCCGACACCTGGGCCGATTTCCAGCCGCTCGCCCTGTTGCTGGGCGTATTGGGCCTTTGCGTCGCCGCCGCCTGGATCGTCGCGGCCTGGAGCCTGCGACCGCTCGCGCGCGCGTCGAGGGAGGCCGCCCTGATCGGGCCCGAGCGATTGCACGATCGCATCAGCCTGTCCGGGCTGCCGAGCGAGATCGTGGCGCTGGCCTCGGCGGTGAACGGGGCGCTGGACCGGGTCGCCCGCGCCTATGCCACCGAGCGTCGCTTCACCGCCGACGCAGCCCATGCCTTGCGCACGCCGGTCGCGGTCATGGACCTTCGCCTGCAGCGCGCCGCGGCGACGGGCGGACTGGACCAGGGGGCGCTGCGCGCCGATCTCGGCCAGATCGCCCATCTGGTATCTGGCCTGCTGAACCTCGCCCGGGCCGAGCAGAGCGACCCGCCACGCGGCGAAATCAACCTGGCGCGGCTCGTGCGCGAGACCGCCGCAGCGCTTCAACCCGCGTTCGATGCGTGCGACCGCGCGATCGTCGTCGAGGCGCCCGACCTACTGACGCTCAGAGCCGACGGCCGCATGGTGCGCGACATGCTCGAAGCCCTGATCGACAACGCCCTGCGCCATGGCGCGGGGCAGGTGAGCGTCCGGCTTGGCGCCGTCGGCGAGGGTTGCGTGCTTGTGGTCGAGGACCAGGGCGATGGCGTTCCTGCGGCCCTGCAGGCGCGGATGTTCGACCGCTTCAACAAACGCGACGCCAATTCGCCCGGCGCCGGCCTGGGCCTCTCGATCGTGCGCCAGACCGCGCGCAGCCTGGACGGCGAGGCGCGCTTCGTGACGCCGTCCGCGGTCGAGGTCGTGCTGCGTTCGAAGCGGACGGCGCGGCTGGAAGCCGATGCGTAGCCTCACCGGGCTCCTTACAACCGGCGAAAAGATGGCAAGTTATCGCTGGAAGGCGCGTCATCCCCTGGGGAGGTGGATATGTCGCTTGTCAGCTTGAGAGCTTGTTTCGAGACGGCGCTGCTTTCCGCGCTTTGTCTGCTCGCCGCGCCAGCGGCCCACGCCCAGCAGAACCACGGCGTGAGCTATTATGGCGCAGCACCCTTTCGAGGCGATCCCGAGGCGGCGCTTTCGCAGTCCCGCGCCCGCACGACAATACCGCTGGCGCATTTGACACGGGCCGCATCCAAGGACGGCCGGGTCTACGCCGACACGATCGTCGGGCGCGGACCGTTCGGGTCCAATAAGACCGCGACCACTGTAAATGTGCTGATCGTGCCGCTTATCGTACAGATCGGCGGGACGACCTTCGATCCGACCCAGCCCGATTCCTGCATCTCCGGCGGGCTAACGCCGCTTGCCGCCTTTCAAGGCTCGCCGCTCATTGCCCCTGTTGAGTTCGACGGGGGCTCCGGCGCCGGTCACGCCGCGCTGATCGATGGGACGAATGGCGGCAGCGCGACCTATATCGACGCCTTCCGCCGGGCGGAATTCTGGAAGGAGCTGCACGGGACGGCCTATCATACGACCTTTCGCGTGACGACCCTCGGGGCGTGGACGATTTCGGCGGCGACGGTGCAGAGCCTGGGCGGCGGCGCGGTCCTCGACACCAACTGTGCGCCTCTGGGCGTTCTGCATACCGCGGCGTTCCAGCGATACGTCACCGGGACCATGATACCGGCCATCCATCAGATCAGGCCGACGAACTTCGTCCTCTTCCTCGCCAAGGATGTGGTCACCACAAGCAGCGCGAACCTGAATTGCCTCAATGTATGCGAGATCGGCTACCACGGCGCCGAGGGATCCCCAGTACAGACCTATTCGGTGGCCGAGTACGACACAACGGCCGGTTTCTGGAACTCGCCCGGCATCGCGAATATCTCGATCATCGCCCATGAGCTGGGTGAATGGCTGGACGATCCGCTGGTGACCAACCCGACCCCGGCCTGGGGTGGAATCGGCCAGGTCGCCGGCTGCCAGACCAATTGGGAGGTCGGCGATCCTCTGACCGGAACAGACTTTCCGGCGATCGCCATGGCCAACGGCGTGACCTACACGCCGCAGGAGCTGGCCTTCTATTCCTGGTTCTACAATGCCGACGGGGGACCATCGCTGGGCGCGGGCGGCAAGTTCTCGATGAACGGCACGTTCTCCGGCCCATCCAAGGCCTGCCCGCCCGGGGGAACCTACTGAAGACCAGGACAAAGCGAGCGGAATCGTCCGCTGGAGACGTCATGAGCGAGAGCCTTTCCTTGAACTGGCCGGCGCGCCCAGAGAGTCCGCCACGACCCAGGCCACCGCGGTCAAAACCAGATTGGCGGCGTTCTCGGTCCAGATGAAATGGTTGGCGGGATCGGCCAGCAACATCGGCCCGTGCACCAGTAGAGTGAAGGACGCATACATGAACGTCAGAAGAATGGCCGCCAGGCGCGCCTTGACACCCGTCAGGATCGCCATGCCCCCTGCGATGTGGGCCACGCCCGTCGCATAGGCCCAGAATGTCTGCGAGGGGGGAAGCCACCGGGGGACGAGCGGCGCGGTCAGGTTCATATAGAAAAAGTGCGCGCCGCCGAACAATAGGGCGCAGGCTCCGAACGCCAGCCGGCCGGAACGAATGAGACGCGCGGACGAGGCGGCGTCGAGCCTGGCATGGGCGGCGTAGATGATCAGGGCGCCCGCCGCGATCGCCAGGGCCTCGGCGGCGCCGCTGTAGGCTCCGAACACATAGGGGTGCGCCAGCACCACGCGCCCGTTCATGAGCGCGAAGACAACCAGGCCATAGTATGCGGCGATCGCCGCGGCCGCCCGGGCCGCGGTCCTGCGCCATTGGACGGCCGCCCCCGCGATCAGCATGAAGGTGGCGGCGACATAGGCCAGGGCCGCGCGATCGGGAAGGTCCATGGGCGCCGGCTGGCTGGGGTCGAAGTCCCCCCAGGCGAGGTCGACAAGCCCAAACGCAGCCAGGGCCAGACCAAAGGCTCGCCAGCCGACCGCTATCGTCATCCCCCGAGTGGTCACTGCTCGTCGTCGACGCCGCCTGTCGGGGCGCTCCTCTTGCGGCCTCACTCCCATGCCATGCTCTCATGTCGGCGGGGATGGCGGAAGAGGGGCGCCGCCCTCGGCCGACCGACGTCGGGATCCGCGCAGCGCGTTCCCCTGTCAATCGCGCGCCGTCAGTCCCAAAAGAACCGGCATGGCGAGCAACACCAGCGGGTATTGCAGCAGGAGGCCGGCGATGATGGCGATGGCCAGGGGCTGCTGGATGCCCGAGCCGGCGCCGAGCGCCAGGGCCAGCGGAAGGAGGGTGAGGATCGCCGCCAGCGTGGTCATGGTGATGGGGCGCAGGCGGTTGCGGCTGGCCAGGCGCAGGGCTTCCAGGGGCGGCATGTGGCCCCGCAGCGCCTCCCACTCCGAGACGTAGAAGATAGCCATCTCGGCGCCGATGCCGATCACCATGATCATGCCCATCAGGGCGGTGATGTTCAGCTCCACACCGGTGAGCCACAGACCGGTGAAGACCGCGGTGGTCGAGAGCAGGGCGCAGCCCACGATGATCAGGGGCGGCCAGACGCGGCGATAGAGCACGAGCAACAGGACGAACTCGGCTGCCAGGGCGGCGGCGAACACCTGGGTGAGGCCGGCGAACGCGATCTGCTGCTGGCGATAGAGGCCGCCCAGCTCATAGCGCACGCCAGGCTGAAGAAGTCCGTTCTGGGCCAGGACGCGCTTGACGTCGTTCACCGCCGCGCCGACGCCGCGACCCTCTATGCGGCCGGTCACCGCCACCATCGGCTGCAGGTTCTCGCGGCTGATCTGCGGCTGGCCGGAGACCGCCGTTATGTCCGCGACCCGGCTCAGCGGAAACAGATGGCCGTCCTTGGCGCGGATCGGCAGGGCGGCCAGGTCTTCCTCGTGTAGGGTCAGCGCGTCGGGAAGGCGCACCCGCACGGCCACCGCCTTGGCGGCCTGGGGCAGGAAGGTCGCGACCGCGCCGTTGACCGCCTGGTCTACGGCCTGGGCGACGTCGTCGGGCGTCGCGCCCTCGACGCCGGCGCGGATCGGGTCGATGCGGACGTCGAGCGCATCGCCGGCCAGCTGCAGGCCGCTCTTGACCTCCACCACGCCGCCGATCTTGCCGATGGCGGCGGCGACCTTTTCCGCCTGCGCGCCCAGGATCGAGGGGTCGGCGGCGAACAGCTTGATCTCTATGGGCTGGGGCACGGCGGTCAGGTCGCCAATCAGGTCCTCCATCAGCTCGGCCAGCTCGACCTCGACTCCGGGCACCTTGTCCTCGACGTGCTCGCGCACGGCCGACATCACCGCGACGGTGGCGCGATGGCGCCTGTCCTTGAGGCGCACGAAGTAGTCGCCGTGGTGGCTCTGGCCGAGGTCGCCGCCCAGCCCCGTACCCAGCCGTCGGGAGAAGGTCTCGACCTCCGGCGTGGCGCGCAGGATCGCGTCGATCTGGGCGGCCTCGCGCTCGGTCTCCACCAGGGAGGTCCCCGGCCGGGTGTAGTAGTCCATCACGAAGCCGCCTTCGTCGACCTTGGGCATGAAGCCGGTCGGCACCGCGCGGAATGCGACGAATCCCAGGATTAGCAGTGGCAGCAGGCCGAGCAGCAGCAGCCAGGGCCGGCGAAACAGGCCCGCCTGCAGCCCGCCGTGCGTGCGCTCGAGCCAGCCGTCGGCGCTCGCGCCCGGGTCACGCCAGGCGCCAAAGTCGATCAGGCTCCGGGCCAGGATCGGAACCAAGACGGCGGTGAACAGCCAGGAGATCAGCAGGGCCGCGCCCATGGTGATCGACAGGGCCTGGGAGAAGGCGCCGGTCACGCCCGACAGGAAGCTCAGAGGCACGAACACGATCAGGGTGGCGAGGCTCGATCCGGTCAGGGGGGCCATGAACTCGCGCGCCGCCGGCAGGACGGCATGCTTGCCCGCGACGACGTGTTCGTCGCCGTCGCCCGTCTCCGCACCGGCGCGGCGGGCGATGTGCTCGACCATGACGATGACGTCGTCGATCAGCAGCCCGACGGCGGCGGCTATGCCGCCCAGGGTCATGATGTTGAAGCTCATGCCGAGCAGGCTCAGCACCAGTATGGTCGCCGCCAGGGTCGCGGGCACGACGATCACCGCGATCAGCGTGACCCGCCAGCTGCGCAGAAAGACCAGCAGCACGACGGCCGCGAGCACCAGGCCGATGAGCACGGCGTCGCGCACGCTGGCGGCGGACTGAGAGACCAGGCGGCTCTGATCGTACCAGTTGACCAGGCGCACGTCCGGCGGGAGATCGAGTGTTGTCAGCCTGGCGCGGACCTCGCGGGCGATGTCGACCGCATTGCCGTTGGGCTGCTCATAGAGATTGAGCAGAACCGCCGGGTGACCGTCCTCGGAGACGTGGATCCATTGTGGGCTGACCCCGTCGGCGACGTCGGCCAGATCGCGCACCCGCACGACCCCCGAGGCGTCGGAGCGCACGACGACCTCGCCCACGTCGCTCGCGGATCTCAAGGTGCGGTCGGCCAGCACCAGGAACAGCTTGTCGCGATCCTGCACCCGACCGACCGCCTTGAGCACATTGCCGGCGCTCACCGCCGCGGCCAGATCTGCCAGCGAGAGATCGTAGCTCGCCAGACGCTGGGGGTCGGCCAGCACCTCGACCTCGGCCACGCCGCCGCCCTGGACGCCGACGCGGCTCAGGCCCGGGACCGACGACAGCAGTGGCTTGATCCGGAGGTCGGCGAGGTCGCGCAGCGCCACGGGACCGAGGCGGTCCGACATCAGGGCGTAGGCGCCGATCGGATAGACGGTCGGGTCCATCCGGCGCACGTCGTAGCTCGCGCCGGGCGGCAGGGTCGGCAGGGCCCTGGCGATGGCCGCTTCGACGGTCAGGGTGGCGGCGGTCATGTCGCGACCCCAGCCGAAGTCCACCGAGATCTGCGCGGCGCCGCGCGTGGTCTCGGAGCGGACGTTCAACACGCCCGGAACGGCCCGCACCGTTTCCTCCACCGGGCGCGTCACGCTCAGCGCGGTCTGATCGGCCGGCCGGTCGCCGGCGTCGAGGTCGATGACGACGCGGGGGAAGGACGTCTGCGGAAACAGCCCCACGGGTAGTGAAAACGACGCGACGACGCCGGCGACCGCCAGGGCGAGCGCCACGACCACGAGGGCGCGCGCCTGGCCGTTCAGAAGATCGGCAAATCGCACCGCGCGTTACCGCATCGCCCGGACGGCGGCGCCGTCGTCCAGCTGATAGGCGCCCACGCTGACCAGAGGACGGCGCGGATCGAGCGGCCCCTCGACCACATCGGTGTCGCGCCCGGCCTGGAGCACGCGCACATTCACCCGCGCCGCCTTCGCGCCGTTCAGCTGGAAAACGAAAGCCTGATCGTCCTCCACGCGCACGGCGCCGTGAGGGACGAGCCAGCCCCGCTTCTGTCCGACCGCGATCCGCACGCGAAAGGCCTCGCCGCCGATCGCCTCGCCCGGCATGGTGGCGATGTCGACATCCACCAGCCGCGTCTTGGGGTTGAGGACGCCGTCCACGCGAACGACGCGGCCGGCGATGGCGGGGCCGCCGCCCAGCGGTTCCAGCTGGACGCCCTGGCCGGCGCGCACCTGGTTGCGCCAGCCCGGTTCGATCCCCGCCGCCACCTGCAGCGCCGCAGCCGGGGCCACACTCGCGAGGGTCGCGCCGGCGGCGAGCCGGTCGCCGGCCGACACCGGCAGGCTCACGACGATCCCGTCGAACGGCGCGGGGACGAGCGCGAGCGCGCGGCCCGCGCCGTCCTGCGACAGGGCCTGGAGCTGGGCCTGGGCGTCCGCCAGGGCCTTGTCGGCAATGCCGACCTGATCGCGCGTCGCCAGTTGCTGCGACAGGAGAAGGCGCGCGCGGGCCTGCTGCGCCCTGGCGAGGGTGAGCGCGGTCTGCGCCTGGCGATACGCGGCGAGCGAGGCCGGCGCGGTGGTGAACCGGATCAGCACCTGGCCCTTCCTGACTGCCTGGCCCGGCGTCGCCAGCACCGCCGCAACCTGGCCCGGCTGGGCCAGGGTCAGGGAACGCACCGACGCCCCGGCGGGCGCCGCCTGGCCATAGGCGACGACCACGCTCGGCGCGCCGCCGCGCCTGGGCATGATCGTCTTGACAGCCGCAACCCCGCCGGCGTGGGCGTCGCCCGCCGCGGTGACGGCCAGCAGGATGGAGAGGAAGGCGCGTCTCATGAGGCGGTGTCCGGCAGGTCCCGAACGACGGGAAGGCCCTCGCCGACCACGGCGCCGATCGCCAGGCGCTGCTCTAGGACGGTTTCCTCGAGCTGGGTGACCTCCAGGGCTTTGGCGTAGAAGGTGCCGGCCAGATCGGCGTAGGTGAGTTCGTCGATGGCGCCGGCGTCCAGCGCGCGCTGGGCCTGGTCCCTGGCGCGCCGGGCGCCCGGCAGGTCGGCGCTCGCCAGGGCCAGCGCCGCCTCGCCCGCCTTCAGTTCGCCGACGGCCGCTCGCAACTGGCCATAGGCGGCGTCGAGCCTGGCCTGGTATTCGGCGCGCAGCTGGGCGCGAGTGGCGCGCTGCAGCGCCACATCGCCGCGATTGCCGTCGAAGATCGGTAAGGTGGTGGAAATCTGCGGACCGAGGTTGCGCACATTGCTGTTGTCGCTGCCGCCGGCCAGCCCCAGGTTGAACACGGGAAACCGCATGAGCACGGCCAGGCGCACCCTGGCCTCCTGGGCCTGGTAGCCGAGCCGAAGCGCGATCAGATCGGGGCGGCGCCTCGAGATCTCCGCGGCTCGCGCATCGATCCGCGCCAGGTCCGGCTCGTCGACCGCCGCAGTCGGCGCCAAGGGCAGGGGCGCGTCGGGCTCGCGCCCGAGCAGGGCATTGAGCTGGTGGCGCCGGATAAGCTGCTGGCGCTCGGACGCGCCGACCAGGGCGCGGGCGCTCTGCACGGCCGTCAGGTCGGGCGCCGTCGACGCCAGGCTGGCATCCCCGCGCCCCAGCGCGGCCTGGAGGCGGGCGTTGCGCTCCGCGAACAGGGCCGAACTCTCGCGCTGAATGGCGAGGGCGCGATCGCCCTCGACGATCTGCACGAACAACAGCCTCACCTGTGCGGCGGTCTGCCATTCCTGCCAGAGGATCTGGGCGTCGACCTGCAGCGCGGTGGCCTTCGCGCCCTCGCGCCGGGCGCTGAGCGTCACCAGGCCGCGCAGGTCTTCGCCGATCGCGGCGTTCCAGGCGAAGGTCGTGCCCACGCCGGCCACGAGCGGCAGGATGGCGCCGCCGATCGTCGGATCGGGCAGGAGGCCCGCCTGGCGTCGCGCGGCCGCGGCGGCTAGGCGCTGGGTGCGGATCGCCTTGAGGTCTTGACCGTCGCGCAAGGCCAAGGCCACCACGTCCGCCGCGCTCCAGCGACCGGCGAGCGCCGGGGCGGGTGCGATGGCGAGGGATGGCGCATCGGGCAGCGGCGCGGGCCGATAGCCGGCGCAGGCCGCCAGGGTCAGCGCCAGCAGGAGGGGGAGGCTGTGGCGCGATCGGACCGCGCGCGCGCCCAAGCCCTCCGCCGGACCGCCGGCTTCCAGCCCACGGCCGATGGGATAGGCGAGGAATTGC
The DNA here is from genome assembly GCA_038206535.1 of Caulobacterales bacterium. GTDB lineage: Bacteria > Pseudomonadota > Alphaproteobacteria > Caulobacterales > Caulobacteraceae > Acaudatibacter. The sequence goes on along the minus strand of JBBRAV010000003.1, from coordinate 85,121 downwards.
GGCCTATAGCCCTCTACCCCGCTTCTTGGCGGGGGAGAGGGTTGGGTGAGGGGGCCGCGCCGCCGCTGAATTGCCTCAGGAAATAGGTTGTGCCTGAGAGACCCCTCACCCATCCCTCTCCCGGATAAGCGGGGCGTGGGCTTTTCGATCACCACGTCTCGCCGGCTTTATGCCGGCGCTCCGGAGGAGAAGCTTTCGGCCAATCTTCCAGGCCTGGCGCTCACGCGTGGGACGCCCCCGGTCCGATCCGCGTCCGTTCGATCAGGCTCAAGCACGCCGCGCGCTATTCGACGGGGTCTAGCATCATCAGGCGCAGCGTGCCGGGGCGGGGCCGCGCGCGGCCGCCGGGCGTGGGGTTGGGATCGGTGTCGGCGGCCGCGACGAACAGACGGCCACTCTTAGGATCCACGTCGACGGTGCGTCCGCTGACCGCGGTCGCGATCGGCGCGAGCGCCTTGTAGTCGTCCGGCGTCGACTGCTGGTAGACCGAGACGGTTCCGTCGACACCGTTGGCGCTGAACACCCGCTTGCGGTTGGCGTCGAACGCCATGGCGTCGTTGCCCCTGCCGATGGGCAGGGTGGCGATCACCGCACCAGTGTCGGTGTTCATCACCATCATGACCGCGTTCGCGCAGCCGGAGAACAGCCGATGGCCAGCCGTGTCGATGGCCAGGCCATGCGGGCTCCTGCAGCCCGGCATCGGCCAGTGCGCGTCCACCGCATTGGCGCGGCTGTCGATCCGGACGATGTCAGCCTTCTCCTCGCCATTGACGTAGACATGGCCACGCCCGTCGGAGACGGCGTATTCGAGCTTGCCGCCGCCCGCAATGGTGGCGACGACGCGCCGGGTCGCCGGATCGATCACCTGGACCGCGGCCGGATCGCCCTCGATCACGAACACATTGCCACTCGCGGTGTCCAGCGCGATGGCGTCGGCGTCGGCGTCGGCCTTGATGCGCGTGACAACCTTCAGCGTCTTCAGATCGAACGCGATCGCCTCGCCGGCCTTGCCGTCGTCGGTGAAGCCCAGGCCCGTGGCGTGCGAGATGGCGATCCCGTGCGTTCCACCGGGGACGCCTTCGATCTTGCCGACCAGGGCGCCGGACCTGGCGTCGACCACCGCGACGCTGTCGCCGTGCGCGACATAGACCCGCTCGTCGACGCCGTCGAACACCACATAGTCCCAGCGGTCCGGCGCGCCCAGCGGGGCCGAGGCCGCGAGCCTGTAAGCCGGCGCGTCCGCGGCGTTCGCGGCCGCCGCCAAGGTCAGGCAGGTAACGAGCGCGAGGAAAACTGGGGACGCCATGGGTCAAGCTCCGGAAATTTATAGGATGGCTCTAGCGACGAAAGCTGACGCCATGCTGACCGGACCGTGCGGCCGGGGCCGCCTTTAGAGCTTGGGCGTGATGCGCCAGATCACGTCGCCCACGTCGTCCGCCATCAGCAGGGAGCCGTCGGGGCCGAGGGTCACGCCGACCGGACGGCCGTAGGAGACCTTTTCGTCAGGCGCGAGGAAGCCTGACAGTATGTCGCGCGGGGGGCCCGACGGAAGTCCATTTTCGAATGGAACGAACACCAGCTTGTAGCCGCTCAGCGTGCTGCGGTTCCAGGAACCGTGCTGGCCGATCGCCATGCCGTCGGGAAAGCCCGGCAGCACGCCCGCGGGCGCCCAACACAGTCCCAGGGACGCGGTGTGGCCGCCCAGCGCATAGTCCGGCGTCAGGGCCGTGGCCACGGCGGCGGGATCCTGCGCCACCCGATCATCCACTGTCTGGCCCCAGTAGCAGTAGGGCCAGCCATAGAAGCCGCCGTCGCGCACCGAGGTCAGATAGTCCGGCGGCGTCTCGTCGCCCAGGCCGTCGCGCTCATTCACCACCGTCCAAAGGGCGCCGGTGCGCGGCTCCCACGCCAGGCCGACGGCGTTGCGCAGCCCGCCGGCGAAGATGCGGCTCTCGCCGGTCTCCAGGTCGATCTCATGAATCGCCGCGCGGCCTTCCTCGACATTCATGCCCGCTTCGCCGATGTTGCTGGCCGAGCCGACGCCGGCGTAGAGTCTGCGCCCATCCAGGCTGGCCAGCAGGCTGCGCGTCCAGTGGCCGCCGGGCTGGAAGTCGACGATCTTGCGGCCCGGCGCCGTGATGCGGGTCGCTCCGGTCTCATAGGGAAAGACGACGACGCCGTCGGTGTTGCCGACGTAAAATCGGTCGCCGACGAGGGCCATGCCGAACGGCTGGTTGAGGCCTTCCAGGAACACTTCGCGGATCTCGGCCACGCCGTCGCCGTCCGCATCGCGCAGCAGCGTGATGCGATTGGCGCTCTGACCCATCGCGCCGGCGCGCTGCATGATGGCGAGCGCCGCGGAAGCGAACAGCCCCGGCGGCGACGGCGGGGGAACCATGGTCGCTTCCGCGACGAGCACATCGCCGTTGGGCAGGACGTAGATCCAGCGAGGATGCGCGAGGTCGCTGGCGAACGCGTTGACCTTCAGCCCGGGCGCGGCCGTCGGCGTCTGTCCCTCGGCCCACCCCTGGGCCGCCGGCATCTTCAGCGTGGGCAGGGCGCCTTGCGGCTTTCCGGCGGGGATCGTGGGCGCCGCCCCCCAGGCCGGCGTCGGCGCGCCGTCCGCCATTCGCCGCACGGTCACCATCGTTGCGCCGATCAGCGTGACCGCGCGCGTGAAGAGGCTCGAAAATCCCGGCATGCAATCTCCTTTGATCCTGGTGAGAGTGCATAGATCGGGCGATTAAGCGAGGGCGGGCGCGGCGCGACCGTCGGCTCAGTAAAAGAACTGCCGCAACTGATCGACCCGCGGGCCGAACGCCCAGCCCATGCGCTTGGACGGGCTGAGCACCGGCGCGGGCTCGGCGATGAAGAACTGGAAGCCGGTGATGGTCTCCAACAACGCTCCGCTTTCGTCGTAGACCAGAATGGCGCTGCCCTGCGACCCGTTGCAATAGTTCTGTTCGGTGACCAGGAAGAGCTTGTTCACCGGGTCCACGGCGATGCCTGCTCCGCTGCTGAGCTGATCGGCCGGGCCCGTGCACGGCAGCTGCTCGGCGACAATGCCCTTTTTCTTCTCGAGATCGTAGAATTCCACCTGGGCGTTCAGTTCGGTGACCGTCGCCTCGACCCCGGTATTGGGATCGACCGCCATGCCGGCGACATAGCCGGCGTGGTAGGGACCGTTGTTGTAGCCGCTGAACTGGGTCGTCTTGCCGGATTTCAGATCGACCAGGACATTCAGCGGCGCCTGGCCAAGGACCGCGCCGGCGTCGGGCGAGCTCGCGATCACGGCGGCGTTGGCGCTCGTAAACTGGCCGAGCACCGGCGAATTGGCGCCGCCGAACAGGTTGGGGTTCAGATGAATGGTGTTGCTGACCGTGTTGCGGGCGATGTCGGTGACGATCAGGTCGGGCCTGTCGTCATGCTTCAGCTCGATCGCGAACAGGACGGACGTCGAGGTCGTCTGGTTCACGCCCGCCTGCAGAACGTCGATGTCCTTGACCGGCGATGTCCAGGCGCCGGTGAAAGCGTTGGCGGTGACCGGGTTCATGACCTCGTAGACGCGTTTGGCGTAGATCGAGCCCTTTGGCGTGACGTAATGGGTGATCAGGGCGACGTCGCCGGCGAACACGCCGTCCAGGCTATACTCATTATGAAGGCCGACGTATTTGGCGAAGGACTTGACGATGGCGCCGGTGTCCTGGTCGAACGTCTCCACCGAGACCCGGACGTCGCCCTGGTCGTCGATCGTCATGGCGCTGGCCAGCACGCCATCGGCGCCGGAGCGATCAATGTCGAAACCGAAGATCTGGCCACCGTCGCTGGTCGTCAGGGTCGCGCCGAGACCGGCCGGCCGCGCCGCAGCCGCCGATCCGGCGATGGCGGCCGCGGCCACACCGACCGCGAGGCCAAGCCAGGCGGCGCCTCGTTTGCGCCTTGGGTCGATGAGCGTCATCCTGAAGTCCCCACTATCGCCGTACTCACCCGCGCCTTGCCGCGAACAAGCGTTAGTCGCCCTGCGAGGCTCAAGGGTTCAACGGACAGCCGTCTATCCACTTCGTCTCACCCCATGGTATCGATCGACCACCGGGGCGGGGGAATGGCGGCATGCGTCGATATCATTGGCTGGAGGCAATGTGCGCGGTCAGCCTGTTCGCCGGCGTTGCGCGGGCCGCGCCGCTGGAAGCTTACGGTCGCCTTCCGGCCATCCAGCAGGGCGAGATTTCGCCGGACGGAGAGCACCTGGCCTTCATCGTCACCGATGGCGAAAAGCGCTTCGTGACGATCTTTACGGCGAAGGATCAGAAGCTCCGCAGCCGGGTCGCCGCGGGAAACCTGCGTGTGCGCGCCATTCAATGGGCGGGCCCGAACCATCTGATCATAACCACGTCCTCGACGACCGTCGTGCAAGGCCTGGAAGGATGGAAGCAAGAATGGTGGGTCGCCAATGATCTCGACATCCGCACGGGCAAGTTTCACCCTCTCATCGGCGGTATCGACGAGACGATGAACGTGGTCTCCGGCCGTCCGATGATCAGGACCGTGGGGGGCAAGCCGTACGCCTTCGTCGAGGGCGTGAGTTTCGTGCAGAACCAGGGACGCAGCACCCTGTTCAAGTTCAGCCCCGACGCCGGACTGACGACGCTCGAGCGGCAGGGACACCGATACACGGACGACTGGCTGGTGGACGCGGCGGGTCGACCTGTCGCGGAAAGCCGTTTCGACGCCGACGCCAGGAAATGGTCCTTGCTGATCGCCAACGGCGGGGGCTGGAAGGAAGCCAAGACCGCGGAAGATGCCATCGAACACCCCGACATCGTCGGCCTCGGGCGCGACGGCCGTTCGGTCCTGCTCGCCGACAGCATCGATGCAAAGGACGGCTCGACCAAACAGGTATTGCGCGAATTTGCGCCTGGCGCGGCCGATTGGGGCGAACCCTTCGCCGTCGACCAGGACCATGACCCGATCCTCGATCCGTCGACCGGCGTGCTGATCGGCGTCCATACGCTCGCTGGTGATCAGGACCAGTACGTTTTCTATGACGCAACGCTGCAGAAATACTGGAATGCGGCGGTGAAAGCCTATCCAGACGCGCGGGTTCTACTGCAGTCCTTGAGCGACGACCGAAAGAAATTCCTCCTCTACGTCGACTCACCCGTCGACGGCCCCGCCTACGCCTTGGTCGATATCGCCCGCGGGTCGGGCGACTGGCTGGGCGGACCTTACGATGACGTCAAGGATGTCGCTCCGGTCACGCCTTTGTCGTTCAAGGCCGCCGACGGTCTGGCGCTGACGGGCTATCTGACGACGCCCAAGGGCGTGGAGGCGAAAAACCTGCCGCTCGTCGTCTTTCCGCACGGCGGGCCGGCCGCGCGCGACGAAGAGGGGTTCGACTGGTGGGCGCAGGCCATGGCCTCGCACGGCTATGCGGTCCTGCAAGTCAACTTTCGCGGCTCCTGGGGATTTGGCTGGGATTTCAAAGCGGCGGGCTTCGGGCAGTTCGGACGCAAGATGCAGACCGACCTTTCCGACGGCGTGCGCTAACTGGCCGCGCAAGGGAAGATCGATCCCAAACGGGTGTGCATCGTCGGCGCCAGCTATGGCGGCTACGCGGCGCTCGCGGGGGCCAGCATCGACACCGGCGTCTATCGCTGCGCGGTCAGCGTGGCCGGACTCTCCGATCTCCGCCGGTTCGTGAACTGGGACAACGAGGAGGGAGGTGCGGCCGCGCGACGCTACTGGCTGCGCTATCTGGGCGTCGCCAGTTTGAGCGATCCGAAGCTGGCGCAGGTGTCGCCCATCGCCCATGTCGCCGATGTGCATATTCCAGTGCTGCTCATCCACGGCGCGGACGACACCGTCGTGCCGTTCGAGCAGAGCCAGATCATGTTCGACGCGCTTCAGAGGGCCGGCAAGCCCGTCGAACTGGTCCGGCTGAAGCATGAGGACCATCACCTACTGGTCGGCGACACTCGTCTGCAGATGCTGCAGGCGACGGTCGATTTCCTGGAAAAGAACAACCCTCCCTGAACCGCCGGGCCTGGGGGTGACTGCACGGGATTTGGGGCCTAGATGAACGGGCCGATCGCCTGCGTCACCCGCGCGTTCGGGGCGCCGAGAAGCAACGACGAGTCAGAGAAGCGCGATGGGCAAGCTCGATGGGAAGGTCGCGATCGTCACAGGCGCCGCGCGCGGCCTGGGTCGGGCCTATGCGCGCCGGCTGGCGAGCCTGGGCGCCAAGGTCGCCATCTCGGATCTCGACCTGAAATCCTACGCCGAGTTCGAGGGCGAGGCCGCGGCGATGACGGCCGAGACCACCGTGGACGAGATCAAGGCCGGCGGCGGCGACGCGCTCGGCTTCGAGTTCGACATCGGCGATCGCGACTCGGTGTTCGCCATGGTCGAGACGGTGACGCAGGCCTGGGGCACGGTGGACATACTGGTGGCCAACGCCGGCGGTGGGCGCGGCAGGCCCCGGGACACCACGGCATCGCTGGTGCCGCAGGATCTGCTCGAGCTGGTCACGCGCATGAACTTCTACGGCACGGTCCATAGCTGCGCCGCCGTGGCGCCCGCGATGAAGGCGCAGATGTCGGGCAGGATCGTCACCGTCGCGTCCTATGCCGGCTCCGTCGCCGGGATCGGCGGCGGCTACGCTCACTACGGGGCCAACAAAGCCGCCATCGCCCATTACACCCGCTACCTCGCTCAGGAACTGGGGCCGTTCAACATCAACTGCAACTGCATCGCGCCGGGCGTGATCGAGACCGCGCGCATCGTTCAGCTGGTCGGCGCCCGCACCGGCGACAACGAAGGCAATCGCGAGATCGCCCTGCGCCGCAATGGCCAGCCGGAGGACTGCGCCAAGGTGGTGGAATTCCTGGTCACCGATCTGTCCGACTATGTCACCGGCGCGCTGATCCCGATCGACGGCGGCTGGAACCGGGCCGGCTGAGGGACCACGCATCATGTCCGTTCACCCGCTGATAACCGAGCCCACCAAAACAAGCGACGCCGTGCTGCGCGTGCTGGAGGACGCCGGAATCGACATGGTGTTCGGCATGGCCGGCGGCCACACCGGCCGCCTGTTCATGGCGCTGGCCGGCCACCAGAATTCGATCCGTACCCTGACGGTACGCGAGGAGTCGCTCGCCGGCGTCATGGCCGAGGTCTACGGCCGCCTGACGCGCAGGCCCGGCGTGATCATCGGCCAGGGGCCGTGGGTGCTGGGAAACGGCATGATCGGCACCTTGGAAGCGCTGCTTTCGTCCTCGCCGATGCTGCTGCTCACCGACTTCAGCGACAGCCCCGGCTTCGATCTGCATGGACCGTATCAGGCCGGCACCGGCGACTATGGCGTGTGGAACGCGCGTCAGGCCTTCGGCGGGGTGACCAAGCAGGTGTTCGAGGCCAACGATCCGATCACCGCCGTGCAGGCGACCCAACTGGCGATCAAGCACGCCATGAGCGGCCAGCCCGGCCCCGTCGCGGTGCTGTACGGCATGAAGGGACTGTCCGGGCGCGTCGAGGCGGAGAGCCGGCCGCGGCTCTACGTCACCGGCCCCTATCTGCCGACGCCGCCGCCGCCGGCCGATCCGGCGCGGGTGGCCGCGGCCGCCAGGGTCATCGCCGAAGCCAAGTCGCCGGTGGTGATCGCCGGCAATGGCGTGAGGATCTCCAACGCCTATGACGCGCTCGTTCGCTTTGCCGAGGGTGTCGGCGTGCCGGTGGTCACCACCGCGTCCGGCAAGGGAACCTTTGCCGAGACCCATTTCCTGGCGCTGGGCGTGTTCGGCACCTTCGGCATAGCGGCGGCCAATGCGGCGGTCGCGCAGGCCGACGTGGTGATCGTGGTGGGCTCCAAGCTGGGCGCATCGGACACCGCGCGCGAGAACCCGGCCCTGCTCGATCCCACCCGCCAGGTCTTCATCCAGATCGACGTCGAACCGCGCAACGCGTCCTGGACCTTTCCGTCCGAGCACGTGCTGATCGGCGACGCCGGCGCCACACTCGACCAGTTGCGAGAGGCGATCGGCGCCGATGCGCCCCATGTCGGCGGCGCGAAGGACAGGGTCGCGGCGACCCGCGAGGCGAACGGCTATTTCGATACGCCCGCCTACGCCTCCGACCAGACCCCGATCCTGCCGCAGAGGGTGATCGCCGAGCTTCAGCGAGCCCTGCCCGACGGGGCCATCGTCACCTGCGACGCGGGTGAGAACCGCATACTGATGACCCACTTCTACCAGACCCGCGCCGCCGGCGGTTTCCTGCAGGCGGCGGGCGCTGGTCCGATGGGCTTCGCCATCCCGGCCGCCCTGGCGGCCAAGCTGGTGCATCCGGGCCGTACGGTGGCCGCCGTCTGTGGCGACGGCGGCTTCGCCATGACAATGAACGGCCTGATGTCGGCGCTGGAGCACAACATCCCTATCATCGTGGTGGTGTTCAACAATCATGCGCTGGGCTGGGTCTATCACGGCGGCGGTCCGTTCGCCGCCGAGTTCAACGACTTCGACCACGCCGCCATCGCCCGGGCGATGGGCTGCCACGGCGTGCGGGTGACCGAGCCTGCCGATCTCGCGGGCGCGATCGACGCCGCGGCGAAGGCGGACCGGCCGACGGTGATCGATGTGATCACCTCGCTCGATGTCTCGTTCCGCGATGTCACCTCGCCACTGGCGAGTTGAACATTTCGGGCCGGCGCCCGGCCGAAGCTCAGTAGGTCAGTTTTGGATACCAGTCCGGGTCGCGGCCCTCAGGGGTGAGGTCGAGGATGTTCCAGAGCGGCGCGATGTCGACGGCGCCGCGCGGGTCCTGGCCGGGGTCCGCCATCTCGCCGCTGATTTCGCCCGCCCAGAACAGTCGCACGCGCGCGCCCTCGCGGCGATAGACGACCAGAGCCGGATATTCGTCGCCCTCCGGCGTCAGCACGCCGAGGTCGCGGGCATAGTCGTCGCCGACCGTCTGCACGAAGTCGAGATCGGCCCAGCCGCGCTCCTTCGCGAACGCCCTCTGGCGCTCGACCGGCGAACGCCCGAGGATTTTCAACGCGGCGCGCTGCTTGATGTCGGCGGCGTTACCGTTCAGCGGACCGAGCAGATTGGTGCACATCGGACACGGCCGCGCGCGTTGAGGCCCGTACATCCAAAAGTAGGTGACCAGGGTGTCATGGTCGCCGAACAGGTCGATGAGGCGCAGTTCAGTCCCGTCCGCGTCGACGAAGCGGTAGTCCTTCTCGATCACCGGCCCGTGGGGCAGGGCGCGGCGCTGGTCCGCCACGCGGGTGAGATGGCGGCGCACCTCGATCTCCTCGGCCAGCAGGGCCTGGCGAGCGGCGGCATAGGCCGGGCTTTCACCGGGAAAGCAATTGGCCCGCCTGGCGGCCAGTTCCCCGGCCGGGATGAGGGGGGCGATGACGGTGTCCATGGGTGTCCTCCGGTATGTCTTTTGCCCAGGGTATCCGATTTTGAGCGGCCCGCCCACGGCTGCCGTCGCCGTCCCGAGCGATCGATTTGCGCCTTGCTTTGCGTGGAAAGGCAGCCGCCTATGCACCCGCCGTGTCGGGTCGAACCTCTCTACCGGTAGCCGCTTTCGGGGCCGTCATGTGTAAGGCCATAGCGGCGACCCAGGCGATGGTTGCGCCCATCGTCCACCCCCCGAGGACATCCGTAGGCCAGTGGACACCGAGATAGACGCGACTGACGCCAACGGCGAGAACCAGAACCGCCGCCCCAATCACAAGGGTCAGTTTGATCGACCGTCTAGCCGATCCGGCGGCAACGATGGCTGCCAGGGTTAAGTAGACCACGGGGGCCATGACCGAGTGGCCGCTCGGGAAACTTGATGAGTAGACTAGGTCGTGATGCGCTACCAACTCGGGTCGTGGCCTGTTGACGATGTGCTTGACCAACTCGGCGGCGACCTGGGCGAAGACCACCGCCGCAGCGAATATGGCCGCTTGCGTGCGCCTACCCAACATAAGCATGAGGGCAACCGCCAAGATTGTCAGAACGGAAAGCACGGTGAAGCCGCCGAGGGCGGTTACGTCACGCCCCGCTTCCTGGAGCCAACGAGGGCCAGCGAGTTCAGACAGATTATTGTGGACCCTGAAGGCTAGCAGGACCTTTTCATCGAAGGCCGTCGTCTCTAGTTCGCGTACCTCGCCAGTGAGGCCCAAGAACGCCCACACCGCTCCCATGACGCCCATGATCGCCAACAGCAGACCGGGTTCGAGCCGTTTGGCTCCATTAAGGCAGGTGGAGGTACCCGAGCGGGTGGGGCGGGGTAGATGAGCACGGCTGGTCATACGGCTTAAACGCTCATTAGAGGACAGGTTGCGGGCCGTGGCGCAGTAGGCGCCGATCAGCAGGCAGGACTCTCATGGGGTAGACGGCGCCTCGATCGGCAGCCAAGCCCTGAGCTCTCCATCGCCGCTAAGCACTGAGCTTCCGGTAGGCCAAGCCATCTCCCGTCCCGAAAACGGACGGGGGTTTTGAGCTATTAGACAACGGGAGCACCATACCTGTCCTAACTGCGCCGGGGCCTGCCCGTCATCGGATGATGGCCACCAACATATCGCTCGTCGTCATCGCCGAGGACGTCGGATACCAGTCCGGGTACTCTTTAAGCCGTACGCGTCACCGTCGTTCCGGCGTGGCGCCCGGTGCCGATCGCCGAGTATGAGCCATCGACCGAGCACCCGAAAGTCGAATGCTCCCTTGTTTTCGGTCGCTGAGAAGCCGACATAAACATGTTTCCTTGCCGATCGCTCTAGGATCCGAATGCGATAGGCCGCCAGAAAGGCGCGAACATGCAGCTCGATCTGCCAATCCAAGTCGATAAGTATTTCGCCTCTGAGCAGACGGATGACATAGAAATATTAAGTGAAATCTTTGCAAAAGACGCGCTCGTTACCGACGAATCCGCGACGCATCGGGGTCTTGAGGCCATCAAGGCGTGGAAAAAAGCGGGTAAACTTGCGACCAGCTATATGGTCGAGCCCAAAGCCGTTCACCAGAACGAAACTCAGACCATTGTGTCTGCCGAAGTCACGGGCCGTTTTCCAGGAAGCCCAGCCACTCTGACTTACGCCTTCACCCTTCAGGACGCTTGCATAAGCGAGCTGGAGATTCGTTGATGGCGTATGACCTTCAGCTTGATGGTCGAACCGCGCTTGTAACGGGCGGAACACAAGGCATGGGAAAAGCCATCGTTACGGCATTACGTGACGCTGGAGTCGCCGTGCTTACGACCGCGCGGCATCAACCCGACATCCTGCCCGATGGGGTGGATTTCGTTGTCGCCGACGTGTCGACGCCAGAGGGGTGTGCGGCCGTCACTCGCGCCGTCACGGTGCGTTGGGGAGCGGCGGACATCATTGTCCACGTCGTCGGCGGATCCTCAGCGCCCGCTGGCGGCTTTGCGGTGCTCGACGATGGCGAGTGGGAGAAGGCCTTGGGCCAGAACCTCCTTCCGGCTGTCCGGCTCGATCGCGATCTGCTACCTGCAATGATCGAGCGTCGGTCCGGCGTAGTGATCCATATCACGTCGATCCAGCGTGAGCTGCCGCTGCCCGACGCGACGACCGCGTACGCGGCGGCCAAAGCAGCCCTCTCCACCTACAGCAAGAGCTTGTCGAAGGAGGTGTCGCCGCACGGCGTGCGGGTAATCCGCGTGTCCCCGGGCTGGGTCGAAACCGATGCTGCTGTTCGACTGGTCGACCAGATCGCGAGCCAGAGCGGCGCCGATCACGCAACCGCGAAGCAACATCTCATGGACTCGCTTGGGGGGATACCGCTTGGACGTCCTGCAAAGCCGAGCGAGGTTGCTGACTTGGTGTTGTTTCTGGTCTCGGCGCGCGCTGCGGCAATCACGGGAACCGAATATGTGATTGATGGAGGAACCGTCCCTGTTGTGTGATGCCCACCTACAGTCTAGAATCGTCAGGGATGTAACCGGACTCTCTGTCAGGGATGTATCGGGTTGCACAGCGGCTGACCCACTACCGATTGGGGTTTCATCGATACTTCCCCACCCTGGTCGCTCCGCGATCTGTCCCTCCCCATAAAGGGGAGGGAAGAAGGGGGGCTGGAACGCGTTGCGTTTTTGGTGCGCCGCGCCTTCTCTTGGCCACCCCCTCATGGCATTGTCTTCAGAGACTGAAGAACGCCGCACAGGGAGACGCAGATGCTTTCGCTCGTCATTCGCAACGCCAATATCGTCAATGGAACGGGCAAAGCGGCCTTCAAGGGCGACGTCGGCGTGTCCGCAGACCGGATCGCGGCGGTCGGGAGGTTCGAGGGCAGGGGCGATGTCGAGATCGACGCCGCCGGCAAGACCCTGGCGCCCGGCTTCATCGACATCCACACCCACTACGACCCGCAGCTCTGCTGGGATCGCAACGCGACGCCGACGCCCGAGCATGGGGTCAGCTCCCTGGTCATGGGAAATTGCTCGATCAGCCTCTCGCCGGTGCGCGCGGGCGATCGGCAACGGCTGATGCATCTGTTCGGCTCGGTCGAGGACATGGAGGGACGGCTGCTGGAAGCCACGGTGCCGTTTTCCTGGGAAAGCGTGCCCGACTATCTGAAGTACCTGGGCTCGGGCCTGGGTCCCAACGTCGGCTCGATCGTCGGCCACTCCAACATCCGGCTCTACGCCATGGGCGCGGCCTGCCAGGAACGCGCGGCCACCGACGCCGAGATCGAGACCATGTGCTCGGTGCTGCGCGAGGCGATGGCGGCCGGGGCGTTCGGCCTGTCGTTCACCTTCAACCACTTCGACGAGCACGGCGGCCAGCTGCCCAGCCACTACGCCGACCGCCGCGAGAAGCTCGCCCTGCTGAACGTCCTGGCGGAGGCGGGCAGGGGGGTCGTCGAGGTGGCGCCCAACTTCTTCAAGCGCGACATGGGCCTGCCGACCGTCGACGAGTGGGGTGAGCTGGCCCTGGAGACCGGCGTGATGTGCACGCTGTCGCCGATCCTGGCCCTGCCCACCATGCCCGGCGCGTGGCGCGAGATCCTGGCGCGCTTCGACCACTGGCGCGACAAGGGCGCTCCGCTTTACGCCCAGACCCAGGTCCGTCCGCTCGACATGACCATCCAGCTTTCCGCCGGCTCGACCGTGCTCTCCAAATCGTCGGCCTGGCGGCGCACGTTCGAGGCGACGCCCGATGAGCGGATTGCGCTCTACCGCGACCCGGACGAGCGGGCCAAGCTGATCGCCGAGGGTCAGCGTCTCAAGGCCGGCCTCGCGCCGTTGACCGTCAAGCGCGCCCACGGCGCGGCGAACGCGGGCTATCAGGGCCAGCGCCTGGCCGACATCGCGCAGGCCGAGGGCAAGGACTTCTTCGAGGCGATGATCGACATCGCGCTGGCCGACGATCTCAATACCGAGTTCGGCCTCGACGGCTTTCTGCATAGCGACGAGGACGCCGTCGCCGAACTGCTGCAGAGCCCGACCGTGCACATCGGCTCGGGGGACGCCGGCGCCCACATCACCCAGTTCGCCGGGGCGGGGGACACCAGCTATCTGTTCGAGAAGTTCGTGCGCGAGCGCGGCGACATGACCCTGGAGCGCGCGGTCGAGCGGCTGACGTCGGAGCTGGCGGCCAAATGGAGCATCAAGGACCGAGGCGTGCTCGCCGAAGGCAAGTTCGCCGACCTCGTCATCTTCGATCCGGCGACGATCGCGCGCGGCGACGAGCAATGGGTCGACGACGTTCCCGGCGGGCAGGGGCGCTATATCCGCCGCCCGCAAGGGGTCGAGCGGGTGATCGTCAATGGCGAGACCCTGGTCGAAAACGGCGTCTACAGCGACCGGCAGCCGGGAAGGCTGATCTGACATGGAAGACGGCGCTTACAGGCTTGTCGAGGACTGGCCGCACTACCCTGAGGACATGGACTTCGAGATGGGGTCCGGGGTCACTGTCGACGACGACGGGGTCGTCTATCTGTTCACCCGCGACCTCGAGCACTGGGCCGCCCATCCGCTGGCCATGAGCCGCAAGATGGGCAAGAGCAGCGTTTCGATGTTCGACCGTTCGGGGACGTTCCTGGGCAAATGGGGGCCCTCGGACGAGCCGGGCTTCGCGCTCGGCGCCCACACAATCTACTTCATCGACGGCCACATCTGGACGGTCGATCGCGACGGCCATGTCGTGAAGAAGTACGCCAAGGACGGCACGCTGAAGCTGACCCTGGGCACGCTCGGAAAGTGGGGCGACAGTCCCTATCTGTTCAACGGACCGACCGGCGTCGTCGTTCAGGAGAACGGCAACATCGTCGTCACCGACGGCTACTGGAACGCCCGGATGATCTGGTATTCGCCGGACGGCGAGTACATCAAGGAGATCGGCGGCTGGGGCGATGGTCCGGGCCAGTTCAACTCGCCGCACGCGGTCGCCCAGCTGCCCGATGGACGCCTCTTGGTAGTCGATTTCATGGGCGGCGCCATTCACCCCTACATGACCACCCCCGGCCAGATCGCCGAAGAACGCAAGACGACCACCCCCGGCCGAAAAAGCCGCATCCAGGTGTTCGATCCGGACGGAAACTACCTCGACGAGTGGACGCACATCACGCCGCTCAGCCTGGCGGTCTACGGCGACCGGATCTACGCCAGCGACGAGTACCGCAACCTCGTGGTGTTGGACGCCGACACCTTCGAGGAACTCGAGCGCCACGAGGGCTTGGCCATCTACATCCACCAGATGGCCAAGGACCAGCACGACGACTTCTACACCGCCACCGTCTACCCCGAACACGCCGGCGCCCCGCGGGGTCGTGAAGGGCCCTCGCATCACCGCTGGACGAGGGCGTGAATTTTTGGCACTCATGCTTAAAATGCCGGTTGCGCCGGGCGTCAGGGAGTAGATCGCATGCCGAAGGTCGTCGTCGCCGCGACACTGGATTTCGCCACACAGGCGGACCGCGACGAGGCCGTGCGCCTGACCGCGCCGGTGCAGATGGGCACGCGCAGTGAGGAAGCCGGTTGTCACGCCTATTGCTTCGCGGCTGATCCCGGCGTTCCGACCCGGATACAGGTCTATGAACTGTGGGAAGACGCCGCGTCGCTCGCCACCCACTTCAAGCATCCCTACTACGCCAGGATGGTCGAGGTTCTGAGGGGCGTCGGCATCGTCGACACCTGGAACCAGGTCTATGAAGTCGGACGTCATGCGCCGGTCTACGGTCCCGAAGGCGGCGCAAATCCGGAGTTCTTCGGCGACCACGCCTGAAACCCCTTTCAATCGGCGCAATCCGCCGGGGAGGTCAGAGATGAGCGAATCGGTCCTGTTCACCAACGCCCGGCTGTTCACCGGCGTTAACGACGAAGCGATCGACGGCGGCGCCGTGTGGGTCGACGGGCAATACGTCCGCAAGGCGGGACGCGCGGCCGACATCGGGCCGGTGCCAGATCACGTCAAGCGGGTGGATCTCAACGGTCAGTTCGTGATGCCCGGCATGACCGAGTCGCACGCCCACATCTCCTACACCAACAATGGCCCAGGCGAGCTCGACAAGACGCCGGTCGAGCAGGCGATGGTGTGGTCGATCGACAATGCGCGGGTCGTGCTGGGATCTGGCTTCACCTCGGCGATCAGCTTCGGCTCCGTGCACCGCATCGACGTCTACCTGCGCGACGCCATCGAAAAGGGCTACATTGTCGGCCCGCGGCTGTGCGCCTCGGGCCGCGATGTCGGGGCCACGGCGAGCAACGCCGACCTTCATCCCGACTACGCCAAGCCGCAGATGGAGGGGCTGGGCATGCTCGCCGACGGCCCGTGGGCGGTGCGCAAAGCGGTCCGCACCCTGCGCAAGAACGGCGCCAACGTCGTCAAGTTGTTCCTCGACGGCGAGGGCCTGTCCAACCATGCCCCGCCGGGAGAGCTCACCTATACCGACGAGGAAGTCGAGGCGGCGATTTCGGAGGCGCATTCGCGCAACATGCGCGTCGCCACCCACTCGCGGTCGGCCGCCGCCGTCAAGCAGGCGGTCAGGTTCGGCGCCGACTTCATCGGCCACGCCAACTATCTCGACGAGGAAGCCGTCGACATGCTGCGCCGCGCCCGCGACAAGCTGTTCGTGGGTCCGGCGATCGCCTGGGAGATTCAGTTCCTCGCCAACTGCGAGGCCATGGGCTTCACCCGCCAAGCCGCGCGCGAACGGGGCTATGAGCGCGAGGTGGAGGCCACCGTCGACGCGGTCAAGCGGCTGAAAGCGGCCGGCGTTCGCGTGCTGATCGGCGGCGACTATGGCCTCAACATCACCCCGCACGGCACAAACGCCAAGGATATCGAATACTTTGTCGACCTGTTCGGCATGTCGCCGGCCGAGGCTCTGCTCTGCGCCACGCGCGACGGCGGCGCGGCGGTCGATCCTTCGGGCATGCTGGGCACGCTGGAGGACGGCAAGTACGCCGACCTCGTCATCGTCGACGGCGATCCCCTGGCCGACGTGCGCGTCCTGCAGGATCACTCGAAGATCACGGCGGTGATGAAGGACGGACAGCTCTATCGCGGCTTGACGCGCACCCAGCCCTATCACGCTTCGGTGGATGATCTCGCGCCGGCGCCGCGGGCCACCACGCGCGCCGGCGACAAACTGGCGGAAAAGGTGCTGACCTCGGTGTAACCCCGGCGCTTCGAAAGGGTGACGTCCCCCCTCGGCGTCGATGCTCGAGCCAGACGTCATGTGTAGGCCGGCGTATGCCTTCTCCCCTCGCGGGAGACTGTGGCTGGACGAGGGGCTCTAGCCGGTTTTAAACTGAACCCGGTCTCCCACACAATCGCGTCGGCGCGGACCCCTCATCCGTCTGCTTCGCAGCCACCTTCTCCCGCAAGGGGAGAAGGAAAAGCGTAGTGTCCCCTGAAATTATTGATGCTTTTGAGCTGGCACGATAGCCAGGGGAGAGCCGCCCCCCCGGCTCAGTAGACACTGGTCGCTTTTCGCGGACCGGTATAATACCAACCCTTATTAATATTCACCCTCCTTGTTACCGTCATGGCAGGGACTTACGCCCGCCCATGACGTTACTTTGTGGGGTGAGGCTGAGAGTCGAACTCATCGAGAGCTGTTATAAGGCCGCTTTAGTACATTTCGGCTGACATATCACCGTTTCGACAAGCCTGCGGCGCCCAACGGCCGGCAATCCGGTGTTCAATGCCGCTCGTAAGAAGGCCCCTTTTCGTGGGGTCGATCGATCTTGAACAGCGGCGTGCCTGCTACGCAGACCTCTATTCCACGATAGTGTCGCGTTTCATTGAGGACAGCCTGCGCGTGGCCACGCACGGGCACGCCGTCCGGTAGCTCCACCGACAGTCGTATCGGGACCGTGTACCGATCGTCGTCGATGAAAAACGTGAACGCCTGCATGGTGGATAAAAGGAAATTGCGCCACGTTTGTTCCACTTTTGGACAAACGGCCGCCATCGGCTTTCTCACGCGGGCGCCGCGAAGCCGTGTGGCTTTCAAGCGCGATAGCCGTGGCTCAGGGTTTCGCCGGGGCAAGCAGTTCGAGGACCTTTTCGTCCGGGCGCGCCATCGGATTTTCGTCGGTGGTAAGGGGCTGGATGCAGACGTGATCGGCGCCGGCGTCCCAGTGCGCCTGGACGCGGGCGCGAATGGCGGCTTCGTCGCCCCAGGCGACCATGGCGTCGACCAGCCGATCGGAGCCGCCGTTCGCGACGTCGTCGGGCGTGAATCCCAGGGTAAACCAGTTGTTGGCGTAGTTGGGTAGCGGCAGATAGATGGACAGTGTGCGCCGCGCCGCGGCCCGCGCCTTGGCAGGGTCGGTCTCCAGCAACACCATCTGCTCGACGCACAGGCGCTTTGCCGGGCCCAGGATGACGCGGGCGCGCTCGGTGTGCTCGGGCGTGACATTATAGGGGTGGGCGCCGTCGGCGGCCTCCGCCGCGAGCGCCAGCATCTTGGGGCCGAGGGCGGCGATCACCGTCGGCGGCTTATCGGCGGGGGGCGGCGCCATGTAAATCGAGGCGGCCATGGCGGCGAGGTAGCTTCTCATGGTCGCGACCGGCTTGCCGTAGTCGTGGCGTCGTACGCCCTCGACGAGCGGAATATGCGATACGCCCAGTCCCAGGAGAAACCGCCCGCCCGACGCCTCGGCCAGGGTCTTCTGCGCGGCCGCGCACGCCATGGCGTCGCGCGCATAGATGTTGGCGATGCCGGTGGCGACGACCAGGGTGGTGGTGCCGGCGAGCAACAGGCCCGCGTGAACGAGCACGTTGCGCCCGACCGCCTCGGGTTGCCAGAGGGCGCCGTAGCCCCAGCCCTCGATGCGCCTGGCTTGCGCCGCGGCGTCGGCGGCCGTCAACATTTCCTGGCTCATCCAGACGCCCAGTTTACCGATATTCATCGTTCTCTCCACTGCCCGCCGCGCCCATTAACCGCGCGGCGCGGCGTCTGGCTATCGTCGATTGCGCAGGCGCGACGGTAGACGCCGATTCCCGCGCGCCTGTCTGCGATTCTGCCCCCGGGCCATGTGTCGGATGTCGCGTCCGGTCCGCCAGGGGTTGTGGCAATAATGCCGCAAAGCGGCCTCTACAGGCATGAAACGCGCTCTGCCTGCTTGACCGGGGGAAAATAATCCTGCGTTTCGCGCGCTCGCCGAAATCAACACGAAGTCGATGACGAGGTCCCTCATGTCCGCCAACCACCGCATGCGTATGGGCGCATCCGCATTTGCCATCATGGCCGCCGCCGTCGCTGGTCACGCGCAGGCCCAGGCCGGCGCTTCGAGCGCGGCCCAGCCGAACGACCAGGCGCCGACCACGGTCGACCAGATCGTCGTCACCGCCCAAAAGCGCACGGAGAGCCTGCAGAACGTGCCGATTGTCGTCACCACCGTCGGTCACCGGCTGCTGCAGGATACCGGCGTTAAGGACATCAAGGATCTCGCCCTGCTGACGCCGGGCCTGTTGGTCACGTCGACAACCAGCGAATCCTCGACCACCGCCCGCATCCGCGGCATCGGTACGGTGGGCGACAATCCCGGTTTGGAATCCTCGGTCGGCGTGGTGATCGACGGGGTATATCGTTCGCGCAATGGCGTGGGATTCGGCGACCTCGGCGACGTCAGCCAGATCGAGGTTCTGAAAGGGCCGCAGAGCACGCTCTTCGGCAAGTCCACCTCGGCGGGCGTCATCAATATCTTGACGGCGGCGCCAAGCTTCAAATTCGGCGCCAATGCCGAGTTCACGGCCAGCAACTACGGCGGCTATGGCGGTTCGGTCGAGGTCACAGGTCCTCTCGTCGGCGACATCCTCGCGGGCAGTCTGTATTTCGCCGATCGCCAGCGCGACGGATACTATACGGTCAATAATGGCGCCGGCCCCAACACCGCCACACGCGACAGCAATCGCGACTACTATACGGTGCGCGGACAACTGCTGTGGGAGCCCAATGACAATGTGAAGGCGCGCTTCATCGCCGACTATTCGCACCGTACGGAAAAATGCTGCATCGCCGTGATTACCCGCGACGGTCCCTCGACCGCGCTGATCGGCGCGCTCGGCGGCTCGGACGGGAACCCGGCCAATCCCTATGCCCGCAACGCCTACTCGAACCGGCCCGACGGGCAGGACGTCACCGATGGCGGCGTCTCGCTGCAGGTGGACTACAAACTGCCGAGCCTCGACGCCTCGATCACCTCGATCACCGCGTTCCGCGACTGGAAGACCAAAGGCGGATTCGACGCCGACTTCTCGACCGCCGACATCGACTATCTGCCCAACGACAACAGCAACTCGACGCAGTTCCGCACCTTCAGCCAGGAGCTGCGGTTCGCCGGGACGACGGGCAAGCTCGACTACCTGGTGGGAGGGTTTTACTCCCACGAAAATCTCGCCAACAACACCAGCATTCGTGTCGGCAGCCAGTTCGACACCTATCTGAGCCTGTTATTTTCCTCGCTGGTCGAGGGAACGCCCGATCCCAACTTCCTGAAAACCGGGCTGACATTCCCCTATGTCGGGGGGGTGAACTACAACGCGGGCGATGGTTCGATCGATCAGTATCGCCAGACGGACAATACCTACGCCCTGTTCACCAACGAAACCCTGCACCTGACCGACAAGCTGGAAGTGACCGGCGGACTTCGTTTCACCGACGATTCGAAATCCCTCAACCAGACCAGCACCAATATCGGCGGCGGCGCCGGGTGCGCGGCAGGCAACGCGGCCTTCGCCCTTCTGCCACCGGCGGTGGCGGCGCAACTGGCGGCGATCGATAATACCCTGTGCCTGCCGTTTCTCAGCCCCGGCTACAACAACTTCACCAACCATCAGTCCGCGAGCGAGAACGAGCTGTCGGGCACGGCCAAGATCGTCTACCGGCTCAATCCGCACATCCTCGGCTACGCTTCCTACTCGCGAGGCTACAAGGCTGGCGGCTTCAACCTCGATCGTGTCCAATGCACGATCGGCGCGCCGGGCTGCGCGCCGGGATCGACGGCCGCGATCACTCCGATCCGCGACACCGGTTTCCCCGGCGAGTTCGTCGACGCCTATGAAATCGGCGAGAAGGCCACCCTTTTCGACCGCAAACTGCTGTTGAATGTGGCTCTGTTCGACCAGATCTACACCGGCTTCCAGCTCAACACCTTTACCGGCCTGGTCTTCGTGGTCGAATCCATTCCGAAGGTCACCAGCCGGGGCGTTGACGCCGACTTCGTCTGGCTGCCCGTGCGGAACCTGGCGTTCCAGGGCGGCTTGACCGTGGCCGACACCCGCTTCTCGAAGAGCAGCTATGGCTCGATCATCGCCAACGACCCGCAGTTCCTGGGCGCGCCGGGCGCGCGGATCTCATTTGCCCCCCTCTACTCGGCTTCTTTCTCGGCAACCTACACGCTGAACCTGAACGACGCCTTCATGACGCGCTTCAACGCCGGCGTGAAATATACGTCCAAATACAACACCGGATCCGATCTCGACCCCGGCAAGGAGCAGAGCGCTTACGCCCTGGTCAATGCGCGCGCCGCTTTCGGGCCGCGGAATGAACATTGGGCGGTCGAACTTTGGGCGGAGAACCTGTTCAATCAGGACTACAAGCAGGTCGCGTTCGACAGCGGCTTCCAGAACGTCCCCACCAACGCCACCGGCGTGCTGGACGCGTTCCTGGGCGCTCCGCGCACTTACGGCGTGACCTTCCGCGCGAAATACTAGTGACGCGCCCGGCGGCGGCGATGTCGCCACCGGGCGGCGCTAGGCCATCGTGCGGAAAAGTGGGAACCGGTTTTCCGCAAAAACGATGCGAAATCAAGATTCTAGAGCGCCGCTCGCGATTCTCGAATCGCGCACGGCGCTCTAGTCCCGGCGAGGACGGCGAAGGATAAACGTCTCAAACGGCGCCAACTGGCCGTCCGGTCCGACGACGTCATAATAGGTCACCTTGATGGTCGTGACGCCCCCGCGACGAGATCCCGGATCGACGGAGAAGGCGGCGAAACCGTAGGCGTGCGCCGCGTTGCGCGCGGCCGACCAGGGCGCCGGTTCCATCACATAGATCGGCGGCCTGCGGCCACTGGCGCCGGGGGGGCCGACGCCGGTGATCACCCGGCATCGCGGGGGCGTGTAGAATCTCGTATTCGACGGTGCGGACGTGCCGCCGCCGCCGATGACCATGTGCACCGTGCCCTTGGTTGTGTCGATGACGTCGGTCGTGGTCGCGGCGGGAACCGGTGTGAGCGTGACGTTCGCCTCGTGACCGCGGATCGGATGGGAGCGCTCGTAATGATGCTCGTGCCCGCAGACCACCAGGTCGACGCCGTATTTGTCAAACAGAGGAACCCATTCCTCGCGGATGCCGAGATCGGCGCCGTTGGCCTCGGCTGTCGAGACGGCGACCTGATGCATGCACACGACGATCCAGTCGATGTCTCGGTCTGCGCGCGATGCGGACAGCTCCGCCTCCAGCCATGTTTTCTGGGCCCCCGCCGAATAGCCACGGACATAGCTGTTACCACTGTCCTGGTAGACGATATCGTCGTTGGCGATGCTGATTACGCGCACCGAACCGACAGTGAAGGCATACCAAAGTCCGCGGGTGAGCTCCGTCTGGCCGGCGGCCGTCGGCACGCAGAAGTAGGTCTGATAGGCCTTGTAGCCGATGGGTCCGTTGCCCAGTTCGTTTTCGTGATTGCCGGGCGAGGGCATCCACGGGCGATTGCGGGCGCTGCGGCTGTTGTTCTCCCAGAAATCCCACCAGGCGCGCACACGATCGTGGGCAAGGTTGGCGTAGCAGAGATCGCCGTTGAACAGATGGAAGAGAGGCTGGACGCGCTCCACGCCCAAGGTTGTGTGGGCGGCCGCCGGCGAACCGAGATTGTCGTTGACGAAGGGGGGATTGGGCAGGCTCACGCCAGCGGGCGGCTCATAAAGCCTGCCGAGCGTCGGGGTCCCCTGGTCGCCGAAGCTGGTGAAAGTGAACGCCGCGCGACCGACGGGCGCCGTGCGGAAGGTGGCGAACTCGGGCTCAGCCCCCTCGTGCAGCGCCGCGTAGAGATAGGCGGCGTCACTGCGCAACCCGTCGATCGCGGCATGGTAGGCGTAGACGATCTGGCCGCCTTTGGCGTCCGTGTAGCTGGCTTGGCGCGCCTGAACCACTTTGTCGAGTCGGCCGTCGAGACGGCCCAGCACCACGCGGGGCCGGACGACCGGCTGCAGCGCATGCCACGAGACGACGATCTGAGAGGACGCGTCGGCGCCGAACTGCAGGTGCAGGCCCGCCACCGGCGGCGCCGCCGGATCCGACGTTGAGCCCAGGCCCAGTTGCGGCGCGGAAGGTGCGGCGCGTGCCAACGTGGTCGTCAGAGCCATCCCACTCCCGACCCCCGCCGCCGCCAGTAGCCGTCGACGGCTGAGGTCCAGATCGTGTCCGCTTCCGTCAGGTGTCATGCGTCCAAAGTCTTTCCGCCAGAATCGCGAGTCTATCCCTGATAGACGACAGTTCCGCAAACGGGTTGGGTAGACGGCTCTACGTTGTCTCGGCCGGCGGACGAGGAACGCCGTGTCGCCGGCGCGGGACGACAGCCTCAGCTCTGCTCATCGCCGCCTTCGTTCTCCGGGTCGGGCCCGCCGGGGGCCCAGCCGTCGAAGTCGGGCATGAGGGCGATCAGCGTGAAAAGCAGAACGATCAGGATGAACACTCCGGCCATCTGCAGCGCCGTCGGGTCGGGAGGCGCTGTCCTTGAGTGCTCGAGGCGCTCATCGAGAGGCAGGGTCCAGCCGAGCGGCATGGCGCGGGGATCTTCGCAACGGACCGACTCGCCCGCGCGATTCTCGCAGATCGGTCCGGCGGATGCGGCCGGGGCGCCGCCGAGCAGAGCGACCGCGACGATCATGGCGAGGACGATACGCATCGGCTCAAGGTTCGATATGACGGAGGAAGCTTCTTCGTCGCGTCGACACGAGCCTCTCCAACGTTTCGAGCCGTCGGTGATGCACGACGCCCAGGCTCCAGTCTACACGCCGCGACCTTTTCACGAACGGGCCATCATCGGCTCTAAATCGACAGAGCCGGAAACCATGGGATCAGACGGCCTGTAAGCCGGGTTCTGTGCCACCCACGTGCAAGCACGCGAGCGCGGCGATCATTCCTCTGGACCGTCCGTTACCGGACGGTTCTCGCGACCTACCCGGACGCCTCGGCCGGCGACGGCCTGCCGATCTTTAGGACCGGCGCGACGCCCCTATTTGGTCTTGCTCCGGGCGGGGCTTGCCATGCCGTCCCGGTTACCCGGTCCGCGGTGGGCTCTTACCCCACCCTTTCACCCTTACCCTTCGCCGCCAAGGCGCCGAAGGGCGGTTTGCTTTCTGTGGCGCTATCCCTGGGGTCACCCCCGGCGGGCGTTACCCGCCGCCTTGCCGCCATGGAGCCCGGACTTTCCTCCCCCCGCTGCGGCTTGCGCCGCATTGGAGGGCGACCGCCCGGCCGTCTGATCCGTTCACATCTTTGGGCGGAGCGGGTGTCGGGGTCAAGACGGCTATTGAGCGCGCGGCAGGACGCGGATGGTCGCCATCATGCCGCCGTCCTCATGCTCGAGGATATGACAGTGGTAGACGAAATCTCCGGTGATCTTGCCGCGGAAGTCCATCAGCACCGTCACGCTCGGATAGGGGCCCTGACCCTTCCAGTGAGGAACCACCACCGTATCAAGATATTGTTGCTGCTCAGGCGGAAGAACTGCGTAATCGCGATCCATCAACTTGAAGTGAATCTGATGGATGTGAAAGACATGGTCTTCCTGAGTGCGGTTTTCGATCGTCCATTGTTCCACCGCGCCCTGGGTCGTCACGATGGCGGGTGGATTGGCCGGGTCGAACAGTCTGGGTTTGTGCCCAAATTCCGTGATGTAGAACTGAATCGGGCCCTCGTCCCCGCGCTTTGCCCTTGGCTTGTTTCGGGATTCCTCGAATACCTCCGAGAAATAGAGTCGCCTTTGGGTGGTGACCTTTTCGCTGTCCAGTCCGTCGAACAGCTGGGCGGGCCGGACGGTGTTCGCCGGCGGCACGGGGATCATCGCCATGGCGCCGCCGTCCTCCGCCCCACCCTTCAGCGGCTGAAGCACGGCCAGGGTGCGGGTGGGAACGTTGTCGCCGGCCCGTCCCAGATCGACCCGGTTCGATATGAAAACTGCGTTTTCCACGTTGCTCGTCGGCGTTGTGATGATGAATTCCGCCCGCCCGCCGGGGCCTATCAGGATGTGCTTCATCCAAACCGCCTTGCCGGTTCCTCTGCCGTCCTGCGACCCGGTGGGAACGCCGTCGAGCGCGACCACCTGCATCGGCTGGTCGACGCCGTCATACTTGAGCACGAGGTTCGTGATCGTATCCGCCCCGGCGTTGACGAAGCGCCAGAATTCGCGGCGTCCCGACTTCACGCGGATCACGCTGGGGGTCTGATCGGGATACGAGATCGGGACATAGTTCAGGGAAAGGTCCCAGGATGGGACCTTGCCGCCCGGCTCCGGGTTTCCAGGAACGAGCTGATCGCGCATCACGAGTAGGCGTTCGGGCAATCCGGCCACCGCGGGCTGAAGCTTTTCGATTCCCTGGACCACGATGGCGCCGGTGGCGCCGGCGAGAACGGCGGCTTCCGATTGCCCATGAACGTGTGGGTGATACCAGTACAGGCCCGGCGGCTCGGAGGCGGGGAAATGCACGTGGTATTGAAACGTTTCGCCCGAATTGACCAGGGTGTGAATCACCTCGTCGGAGTGGCAGGTCGGCGTGGTGTTGGTGCCGTGAAAGTGCATGTTGACCGACGCGGTGTTCATGGTGGCGCTTCCGCAGACCTTCTTCGCGTCGACCACCATGCCGTCCATCGGGCGCGCCGGCGGCGGCAGCATGTTTCTCAGATTGATGTCGAGCGAGTCGCCTGGTTTTACGTAGAAGGTCGGTGACTGCTGGCCGCCCCGGGTGACGAAGCAGTACAGC
Organism: Caulobacterales bacterium; assembly: GCA_038206535.1. GTDB lineage: Bacteria > Pseudomonadota > Alphaproteobacteria > Caulobacterales > Caulobacteraceae > Acaudatibacter. Next base: position 59,668 of record JBBRAV010000003.1, on the reverse strand, counting down.
GTGCGTCCCTGGTCATCGACCGATGAAATGTAGTCGAGGTCAACCGCGAGCGAGCCGTGCTGACTGTAGAGGGCGGGCGGCGTCGCCACGACCGACCCGGCGATCGGCCTGGCGCAGCTGGGAGCCGCCTCGGATCTCATCGCAAAGGTAGTGAAAAATAGCCCAGCCGAGACGCCGGCGACGACGCCAAACCGATTTATGAACATTGCTCACCCTCTGCGAGATCCCCAGCGATCGATTAGTGATTGTGAGAGTGGTTTGCAACTCACTTTCGAGGGTAAGTCGCATATGCAATATGTCCTGAACAGCTTTTGACGCTCCGTTGATCCTGCAAATCGCTCGTCGCGCGGATTTCCTGGCGGCAAGGAAGGGTGTAAGACACCGGCACGTCGGGCCTTCAGCGGGCGCCCGGCCAATAGACGGGGAGCCGTCCAAGACCCGCTCCTAGCCCCCTGCCGAGGCAGGAGTCGGGAGCGTGAGGATGGACGCGATAGATTGTGATACGCGCGCCGCTGAACTGGATTTTCCCAGTTTTGCCGACGCTGTCCGGCTGTGGTTCAAGATCGGCTTGATCTCTTTTGGCGGACCGGCGGCGCAGATCGCCATCTTGCACGACGAGCTGGTCGAGCGCCGGCGCTGGATCGACGAGCGGGGATTTCTGACCGCCTTGAACTTCTGCATGTTGTTGCCTGGCCCTGAGGCGCAACAACTCGCGACCTATCTGGGTCTGAAGCTGCACGGCCTGCGCGGCGCACTCGCGGCCGGTCTGTTGTTCGTTCTACCCGGCGCCTGCGTTCTGTTCGCCCTGGCCTGGCTTGCCGCCGCGCACGGCGCCTGGCCCCCGCTTCAGGCGGCGTTCAGAGGCATGTTGCCGATCGTCGTCGCCTTGGTCGCATTCGCGGTCTGGCGCATCGGCAAGCGCACCCTGAAGACCCCGGCGGCGTGGGCGCTGGCGATCGGGGCGTTCGTCGCCATGGGCCTGCTCGGAATCGGCTTTCCCCTGGTCATCGGCGCGGCGCTCGGGGCGGGCCTTTTGGCGGATCGGCTTGGGCGGCCGATCTCGCCGGCCGCGCACCCGGCCGCATCTGAGACGGACACGCGACCTCGCACCGACTGGAGAGCCGTGGCGATTCGCTTCGGCCTGTACACAATCCTTTTTGGCGCACTGTGGGCGGGCCCGATCGCATGTGCGGTCGGCGCGGCTGGCCCGCGACCCTTCGCTGACGTCGCGGTTTTCTTTACGCAAGCGGCGCTCGTAACGTTCGGCGGCGCCTATGCCGTCTTGCCCTTTGTGGCCCAGGGCGCGGTCGCCCACTACGGCTGGCTGTCACGGCCTGAAATGGTGCACGGCCTGGCGCTTGCGGAGACCACGCCCGGCCCCCTGATCCTGGTCACGCAATACGTCGGCTTCTTCGCCGGCTGGAACGCGGCGCTCGCGGGTCAGGCGGGCGGGCTGTCGCCCCTGGCCGCCGCGACGCTCGCGGCGGCGATCACCACCTGGGTCACGTTCCTGCCGTGCTTTTACTTCGTGCTGGTCGGCGCGCCCGTGGTGGAGAGCCTGGCGCGCGATCGTCGCGCGCATGCCGCCCTGTCGGGTGTTTCCGCCGCCGTGGTGGGCGTCATCGCCACATTGGCGATCAGCATCGCCAAGGAGGCGTTTTTCGCTGGCGGTCGGCTCGATTTTCTTGCGATAGCCGTCGCTGTCGGAGCGTTCGTGGCGGCCTGGCGGTTCAAGGTTGCGACCCTGTGGCTGGTCGTCGGCGGCGCGATCTATGGCAATGTGAGGCATCTGCTGACGCCATGAACATAGCCGGCGCACAGCCCCCGCGCCCAAAGAAAAAGCCTCCGCGGTCGGACCGCGGAGGCTTTGAGAACCTTATCGGTTCAGGCGTGTAAGGTTACGCGCCGTTCTGGCAGACGCTCAGCTTCGTGCCTTGGAAGGTGAAGCGGCCGTCCAGCGAGGTTGCGGGCGGAGCGCCGAAGTAGGGCGGCTGGGCCTCGTCCTGCAGGTTATAGGTCATGCCGTTGGTGGTGTAGGGATAGCCGCCGTAATTGGCCTCGCGTTCCAGCGGGTCGCCAACCTCATAGATGCCGCAGGGCGAGCGGTTGTTGATGTATGGGTCGAAGGCCCATTCCGCCAGCTCGTGCGACAGAGCCGACACATCCTGCGAGAAGACGCCGGTCGCGCCGACATAGTCGAACACGTTGTAGGTCTGTCCGCTCGTCGACGAGTGATACCCGCCGATGCAGCAGCCGCCCGAGGTTTCATAAGTATTGTAGAGCTCGAAGATCGGAACCGAAGCGGCGGTGATCTGCGGGTTGGCTTTGATGATCGAATTCACCTGGCCGTCGAGGTAGTTGATGTCGACCAGGGCGACCTGGACGCCGAACTCGGTGCCGATCTTTCCGAATTGCGCCGGAACGTTCAACGTCACTTCGCTCAGGACGGTCGGTTGGCCAAACGTGTCGTGCCATTTCGGGTTGTTCAACACGGTCGGCCAGAAGCTTTCGCGCATATAGGCGTCGATGTACTGGGTCTTGCCGAGCTTTGTGCCGCCTTCCTTGAAGCTGATCGTGCTTTGGAAGAGCGGCGAAGCCACCGTGTCGTCGAGGGCGGACTGCCCGTTCGGCTGGATTGTCGACGTGGTGAACGTCTGGCCCCCGCTGAGCACGATCTTGAGCGGGATGATGAAGACCGGCGTCGTCACCTTCTTGCCTGACGGCGCGTTGCCGACGAAGGTGTCGGTGTAGTTTATATTGTTGTATTTATACGTGAATTTCCAGGTGGTCAACGCGGCTGCCTGTTTCACGTCCAGTGAACCCTTGGCTGGCAGCACGGTGAAGCGGGGAACGGCCTTCATCGTGTCGGCGGTCTTGGCCTGGACGACGGTGGCGCCCAGGAGCAGGGAGCTCGCGAGGAGCGTCCCCACCAGCAGTGTCGATCGTTTCGAAAACAACGTCTTCTCCTTTGAGGTGGGCGCCTGTCAGCCAGTAAGCGTGCGTGGTGGTGTCGCGCCGCGAGGCAAGCGACCCTGGTCACGTCACAATCGGTTTTGGGCGTCCCGCACGACCGGGCCCAACGCCCGATCCTGGCGGGCGAGTTAGTCCAAATATGTCGGCCGCCGCAAGCATCAAATTGCGTCAAGTCGGCGCCGAGCGCATGTCCTTCATGCGGTTCAACAAAACGTGAACCAATAATAGCCCAATCTGCGAATAGTACTCAGTAGCGCAAGGCGAAAGTCCGTCCGCGAGCGGAGATCCGGCCGGTGGGCGGCGGGCCGGTCTTCTTCGAACAGCACTGGGATGATATTTTCATTGTGTGGGGCGCCGCGCGGGGCGAAAGATTTGTCGCGGGCCTGTTGCGTATGATCAGGTTCCCGGATGGGGAATGGAAGGTTCCGCTTGCGACGCCAGAATGTTCTCGTGCTTTGGCTACAGGACTCCGCTTTGGATTCGCCGGTGGTCGCCTGGTCGAAGTGGGACGGGGCGGGGGATGCGCATCACATGGCCGGCGATGAAGTAACGCCCCCCTTTGCCAACGGCGTGGCGGCGCTGCGGGCCGGCTGGCGGCTGTTCCAGGCATCGCAGCTCAATCCACACCACCCTGGCGCGGAGACTCAGACCGCCTATCTGAAATACGAGTTCTGGTTCGAGCAGATCGTGGACGACCCATGAGGAAGCGTGCGGTGAAAAGGGCGCGAGACCACAGGTTGACCACGCTGCAGATGGCGCGCTTCGCCGCGCGCGGCTATCTGGAATTCCCCGCCATCGTTCCGGCCGAGATCGGCGAGGCGTATGTCGAGGAGGTCCGCGCGGCGACCCTGCCGACCGTCGCCGCGGGAACGCCCCTGTCACGGGCCTATCCGGCGCAATCAGCTCTGCACGCTTTCGTCACCCATCCCGCGGTCGCGGGCGTCATCGCAAGTCTGGTCGGACCCGAACCGCTTGTGGATCACCACTTCACCCACATCGCCCTTTCGCCCGCCACTATGGCCAGGCGCGGGGCCAGCCGGCCGCAGGACAGCCAGCACTGGCATCAGGACTCGACGATCGACACGCGCGCGGCCTTCGACATTCAGCTGATGTGGTATCCGCGCGACGTGACTGCCGACATGGGCGGCACGCGATACCTGCCCGGCAGCCATTTGCGGATCGTCAGCGAAGCCGCGATCGGTCGATACCAGAACATTGTCGGACAAAGGCACGTTGTGTGTCCCGCCGGCACGGTCCTGGCGCTTCATCACGGGATTTGGCACGGCGGCGGCGCCAACCGGGCGGAGCACGACAGGCACATGTTCAAGGTGCGGCTTAATCCGACGGTCAGGCAGACGCTTCTTTGGAACACAGCGGACCTGCCCGCCGATATGAAAAGCCAGAGGCCGATCTTCTATGAGACCAAGCCCCGACCGAACGATGACCTGCACGCCATACTGTGCGAGCCGCAGCCCTGGTTCGAGGCCGACACCGGCCGTTTGGAATACATCAACCGCGTTCGCTTCTGGCGCTATCTGACCGGCGATGAAAGTTTCGACGCCGACTATTGGCTGAGCCGGCTGGAGAACCAGGCCGGCCGGCGCGTTGAAACGGCGGGTTGAGCACCCCGCAAACTCAGCGACCGGTGTAGACGCCTCTGCGCTTCTCGACGAACGCTCGCGTGGCCTCGCCGAAGTCCTCGCTGGTCATCGAGAGCAACTCCCAGGCGTGCGAGGTCTCGAACGCGGGGCCGGTCATCTGGAGCATGGCTAGGTTGAGCGCCATTTTCGTGCGGTTGACGGCGATCGGGGGCAGGGCGCGCAGCTTTTGCGCCATCGCCTCCACCTCGGCGTCGAGCCGGTCGCCCGCAACGCATCGGTTGACGAGGCCCATCTCGGCGGCAAGCGGACCTGGGATCGGCTCGCCTGTCATCAGATATTCCTTGGCGCGATGCATGCCCACCAGCAGCGGCCAAAGCAGCACGCCGCCGTCGCCGGCGACCATGCCCGCCTTGACGTGCGAATCGCAAAGCCGCGCCTCCGGCGAGACGAACACCATGTCGCAGGCCAGGGCCAGATTGACCCCCAGGCCGTAGGCGACGCCGCGCACTTTCGCCAGCGTCGGCTTGGGGCAGTCGAGGACGCACATGACGTGGGGGCGATCGACGTGTCCGCGCGCGTGATCGCAACCCTCGCCGGAGGGCTGCGCGCCGCGGCCGGTGATCTCGCCGATCTGCGACAGGTCCGCGCCGGCGCAAAAATCGCGTCCCTCTCCGGTGAGCACGATGATCTGCACCGCCGGGTCGGCGGCGAGATCCTGCCAGACGGTCGTCAGTTCATCCAGCATTCTCGGCGTCAGCGCGTTTTTGCGGGCGGGATTGGACAGGATGAGCGTCATCACCCCGTCCTCGAGCGAGAACTTGAGCGCCTGGTATGCCCTGTACCGGTCGGCGGGATCGTGATGGTCGGTCATCGTGGTTCCTTGGACGTCTAGTAGAAGATCGCGCCCTTCCAGCCCCCGCCACAGGCGATCGCGTCGCCGGTGATCGCCACGCTCCTGGGCGAGGCGAGAAACGCGACCACGTCGGCGACTTCGGCGGCGTCGACGATGCGGCCGATGGCCACATTGGCGGCCATCGCGCGCTCGACCTCGTCCTCGCTCTGGCCGCCGGCCTGTGCGCGCGCGGCGATCACGCCCGCGGTCTTCTCCGTGCGCGTGAGTCCCGGATGCACGACGGTCACATTGATTCCCGCCGGGCCCAGTTCATCGGCCAGGGTCTTGGTGAGCGCCGCCACTCCGACGTTGCGCACAGCGCCGACGATCGAGGAGCCGATGCGCGCGTTCAGCCCGCTGATGTTGATGATCCGCCCCCAGCCCTGGGCGGCCATGTGCGGCGCCGCCTCGCGAGCGCAGCGCAAATAGCCCATGACCTTGATGTTGACGTCGTCCCAGAATACCGCGTCGGTGATCGCGTCGAGCTTCGGCGGCGTGCTCTGGCCCGCGGGCATGGCGGCGCTGTTGACCAGGATGTCGATCCCGCCCAGCCGCGCCGCGCTCTGGCCGACCAGAGCCTTGACCGATGCGTCGTCGCCGGTGTCGACGCTGAGGCCATGAACCTCCGCTCCCGTCTCCGTCGCCAGCATGCCGGCGGCGGCGTCCAGCCGTCGTTGGTCCCTAGCGGCGATCATTACGCGCGCGCCCTCGCGCGCCAGCTGTCGGGCGATGGCCAGGCCGATGCCGCGGCTGCCCCCGGTAACGAGCGCCCGCTTGCCCGCGAGTTCGAGATCCATGCGATGCTCCCGCGCCGATGTCGCTGGCGGCGAAACAAAGTAAAGCCATAGCCGCCCATGCCGGGCAAGACGAGGGTGCGGCCGCTCCCCGCCGCCATAGGCGCCTTGGGTCGATCCTTCAGAAGTCGACGCTCAGGGTGGCCCCATACGTACGGGGATCGGTCGGGCCGGCGAAAACGAACAGCGGCGCGACATAGGTGGCGCTCAGCCGCGTGACATCATTGTTGAGATTTCGGCCCCAGAACGTGAACCGGTAGCGTCGGCTGACGTCCTGCCAGCTCAGTGAAGCATCGACATGGGTGAGTGGCGAGCGCCCGGTGCCGACCTGAGCCTGGACGTCATCGGGAACCTCGGACGTGTAATGGACGCTGGCGTCGGCCGTTATGGCGCCTTTTTCGCCAAGGTCGAGGCGATAGGTGGCCCCGACCTGCCCGTCCCACGACGCGGCCTGATAGGGCCGCTTGGAATAGTCCACGTCCACCAGGGCCTGGCCCGGCATCTGGGGGGTCGGAGGAACAAGGACGGTGACGTTGCCGCAGGTCGATGTCGGCGTCTCGCCGGTGAAGGTGGTCACCCCCAGCAGGTCGGCGCAGAATTGCGAGTAGGAAGCGTGCAGCCACCCGACATTGGCGTACAGGGTCAGGGGGGAGATCGGCCTGGCCGTTATCTGGGTTTCGACGCCGTAGATCGTCGCGCCCGCCGCGTTTGAGATGAAGGTGTCCGCCGCCGCCGGGTTGTCCGGGTTCACCCGGATCGTGCCGACCTGGAGGTTGGTGTACTTCGCGTCGAAGGCGTTGATGTTCAGGCGCAGGCGGTGGTCGAAGAACTCGCTCTTGACGCCGCCTTCGAAGTTGTCGACGCGCTCATTCTTGAACGGCTGGCTGTTGAAGCTGTCGCAGGTGCCGTTGACATTCAGGCCGCCGCTCTTGAAGGCGCGCTGCCAGCTGAAGAACACCATCACGTCGGGCTGCAGCTTGTAGTCGACGCCGAAGCCGGGCGACAGGCTGGTCGACCGGCTCGACTTGGTCCCGCAACTGGTCGCCAGATCGAGCGTCGTGGCCAGGGTGTGGAAGTCGTTCGACAGCGACCCGGCGCCGGCCGGGCCCACCGGCGTCTGCAACGGAAAGTCGAAGGCGTTGCGCGTTTCAGTGGACCAGCGCAACGCGCCGGTGAGGTGAAGTCTCGATGTCACCGAAACGTTGACCGAGGCATAGGGCGCGACGGCGTCGCGATGCTGGCCGTCCTGCTGCATCTGGTTGGACGACGAGCGGCCGTCTGTGGCGAACTGATAGGGCGGCGTGGGGAGCAGCGGCGGGTTCAAGGCCGGGTTTCCGGCGGCGCCAAAACCCAGCTGCAGCCTCTGGAACACGTCGAACCGATCGTGAAGGTAGAAGACGCCGACCAGGACATCGACGCGATCGTCGAAGAACCTGTGTTCGTATCGCGACTCGACCTGGAACTGTGAAAACTGCTCCGCGCGTGTCGAGGAGAACAGGTCGACCAGCTCGCCGTCGGTGTCGGTGATGATCAGACTGTTGTTGCGGTGGTAGTCGACCAGAGTGTACCAAGTTCCGCCGCCGACATCGACCGAGATGTCGCCCAGGACGTCGAGGTCGTGTTCTCGGTCCAGGTCGCCGTAACTTGATCCGGTCTGGAATGGGTTGCTGCCGTCGCCCTTGATTCCGAGCGAAGAATCTCCGAACGGGTTGCGACCTGGAAAGCCGAACAGGCTGAACACGCTGCCGGGCAGGGCCTGGTTGACCTGCGACGTGCCATTGCCGCGCGGCTCGGTCTCGGTGACGATCAGGTTGGCGTCGATGCCGGATGTCGGCCGAAACCTCAGGTCGGCGCGGAAGGCGTTCTTGCTGATGCCGCCGATCGACCTGCCGAGCTCGGGCGTGATGTCGTGGCCCACCTTGTCCGAGATCATCGCGTTTGACATTCCGGAGAGGTTGGCGATCGTGCCGAAGCCCTCGTACTGGCGGTGCATGTAGGCGAGCCGCAGGTCGAGCTTGTCGCCGACCAGGGGCAGGTTAACGGCCGCCTGTATGTCATAGCGTCCGTAGTTGCCCACGGTCGCCTCGATGTCGCCTCCGAACTCCGACGTCGCCCGCCGCGAGCGGATCGCAATGGCGCCGGCGAAGGCGTTCTGCCCATAGAGCGCGCCTTGCGGTCCGCGCAGAACCTCCACTTCGTCGATGTCGAACATGTCGCCCGGTCCGGAGGCGGTCCGTGTCTGGTATGCGCCGTCGATATAGACCGCGACCCGCGGATCCTGGAACGACTCAATGCCGCCCGCGCCGATCCCCCGCATGCCGAACGAGGCGGCGTTGGGAAACAGGCTGACCGTCTCCAGAAAGACATTGGGGATGGAATCGGAAAGCCCGGTCAGGTTGATCGCCGCCTTGGCGGTGATGTCCTTGGAATTGAAGGCGCTGACGGGGACGGGGACCTCCTGCAGACGCTCCTGCCGCTTGCGCGCGGTGACCAGGACTTCGCCCAGTTTGGTGCTGTCGACTGTATTCGCGCCGACGCCCTCGCTCGTCGCCGCCGATGCGCCGAGCGCGCCCAGAAAGAACATGCCCGTCACCGCGCTGGCGCACAGCCGCCCGCGACGGCGCTTTACAGGCGCCATGGCCGTTTCCTCTTCTGTTCGAGCACTTTTGTCCCGCTCCGGCCAAGGTCTCCCAGGTTTTTCCGAAGTGCAAGCGTTAATTTCACAATAAGTGCGCGGATTGGATAGCACAGGTCGGGCCCGGGAATGTGACCGACATTTCAAACGGGGCGCGCAGACTTGCTCAGGCGGCTCGACCTGGGCACAGTTCTGCCTCAACAACTAAGTATAACTTGTTATAAACCCCCGACGACACGGCGCGTCCTGGACGGCTCAGAACGCCAGGCCGCGTCGAAGGACGAGCTGAAACAGCAGCAAGGTCACGCAGAGGGCGACGGACGGAACCAGGATGGCAACACGCTGGCGCTCGCGCGTCGCCGCAGGGGCCCCGGCGATGGAGGCGCCCAGCGTCGTCCAGCCCGCGCCGGCCAGATTGACCAGCAGTGGGATCAGGACAACCTCGGCGAGGCCGCGCGGAACGCGGAATGGAATGATCGGCGCGATCGCCAGCATCGCCGTCAGCGCGATCTCCAGTCCCGCGCCGCCTGAGTAGCGTCTCGCCAGGCAGACGCCGGCGAGCGCCATCCCGGCGACGGCGAGAGCGAGCAACGACCACCTCGCCGCCGCGGCGGCATGAAGATACGCCAGCGCCCGTCCGACATCGTTGCCGGGAACCAGGGCGCCGACGGCGAGCTGCATGAGTGATTGATAAAGCCCCTCGAACGCCATCCAGAACAGGAAAAGGCGCCAGGTCGGGGAGAGGCGGCGCGCCATGGCGAGGCCGGCGCCGAACGCCAGTCCGCTGGCGAGCGTCGCCAGCGCGCCGGTCCCCTGGAGCAGTTCCGCCGCCGCCGAGTGTCCGGTCCAGTCATGATCGTTGTGGTACAAGACCGGGTGCAGGCCGGGCGTCAGCGCCTTGGGTATGACCAGCCACAATTCCTGCCAGAAGAACGTCAGGTTGAAGGCGAGCGCGCACAGGATCACCGAGCCCACGCGCAGGCGTGTGCGCAGCGAGCGGCCCAGCCGCGCGGCGCCGAGCGCCAGCGGCGCCGCCCCGATCGCGAACAATAGCAGGCCGAGCGCCGCCATATCCGCTCAGGCCGCAACGCACATGGCTGCTCGCGGGCGCCTCAGATCACGCCCTCCACCAGACCCAGTTCGAGGGCTTCGCCGGCTTCGAGGCACCAGTTGCTGGGGGCCCGCTCCAGAACGGTCTGCATCGTCACCGTCGAGCCGCGGATGAGGTTTTCGAAGCCTTCGTTCTGGATCAGGATCGAGTGTTCGATCTCGTGCAGCAGGGCGCGGACCGAGGCCACGCAGGTCGTCAGCGGACCGCTGACGGCAAGCTTTTTGTCCAGCTTGCGCTCGTGGATCATCAGCCGCGTTCCGCGCGTGAGGTACCGGTTCGGCCGCGCGAAGAAGCTCATGAAGGTGGCGCCGGCCGAATAGATCGCGGCCTTGCCCAAGAATACGAAGCGTCGCTCGGGGTTGATGTCTGAATGAAAGCGGACATCTTCGCCCATCATGCGCGCCACTTCCGGATCGCCGCCGAGCGTCGACAGTTCGACGATGATCAGCCCGCTGGCGCGCGCCCTCACCAGCTGGTCGCGAAAGCGCTCGTACATTTCGTAGTCGACCGGCCCCGCGAGCAGAACCGCGGGCGATTCGAACTGCGCCGTGGCGAGCGGCGGGCATGGGGCGGGAGGCGTCATCGATTGTACCGCAAGCGACTTCGCGATCGGAACGCATTTGGCCGACGCCGGTTCACTCAACTTCCGCGGCGGTTGCACGCCGCGAGATGGAGCGACCCGCGTGGACATCACCCAACTGATCTTGGACGACCACCACGAGCAGCGCCGGCTTTTTGCGCTCCTCGAGGAGATCGACGCCGGCGACACGCAGAGTCTGGCCGCCATCTGGGGCCGGCTGTCGGCCTTTCTGGAAGTCCACGCCGAGGCTGAGGAGCGGCACTTCTATCCAAGCCTGCTCAAGCTGGGCAAGGGCGCGGGCGGAAAGCCGACCGCGGCAGCCGAGACGCAGGACGCCATCGAGGATCACAACGAGATCCGCGACGCCGTGGCCGCCGTGAGCAAGTGTCCGGTGGGCGGCGCGGCGTGGATCGCGGCGGTGGCCAAGGCCAACAAGGCAAACAGCGAGCACATGGGCGAGGAGGAACGAGAAGGCCTCACCGATTTTCGCCGGCACGTCGACCTGAATACGCGCCGTCGGCTGGGCCTCGCCTTCGCCGTCTTCGAGGCCGCCCACGTCACCGGCGTCAAGGCGGTCGACAAGGACCCCAAGGCCTACATCGACCAGAACCATTGAAGGGGCGCCGGCGACCTCACCATATCCGCGCGCGATCGGCCGGCGACACATAGTAGGTGTCCCCCGGCGCCACGCCGAACGCGTCGTACCAGGCGTCGATGTTACGCGGCGGGCCGATCACCCGGAAGGCGCGCGGCGAATGGGGATCGCTGACCACCTGCTTGCGCACGTAGTTCTCGCGCGCCTTGCCGCGCCAGGCCTGGGCCCAACCGAGAAACACCCGCTGCTCGCCGTTGAAGCCGTCGATCACCGGCGCGCTCTGGCCGCCCAGCGAACGGTGATAGGCCTCCAGCGCCACATTCAGTCCGCCCAGGTCGGCGATGTTCTCGCCCATGGTCAGCTCGCCGTTGATGTGGGCGCCCGGAACGGGCTCGTAGGCCGAGTATTGCGCGCCCAGCGTCGCCGCCCTGGCCTCGAACGCGGCCGCGTCGGCCGGCGTCCACCAGTCGCGCAGCTGGCCCCGGGCGTCGAGCTTGCGGCCCTCGTCGTCGAAACCGTGGGTGAGCTCGTGGCCGATCACCGCGCCTATGCCGCCGTAGTTGATCGCCGGGTCGGCGACGGGGTCGAAAAGCGGCGCCTGCAGGATGCCGGCGGGAAAGACGATGTCGCGCAGCGAGCCGTTGTAGGCGTCGTTGGTCTGGGGGGTCATCGACCATTCGCTACGGTCGACCGGGCCGTCCAGCCTCGAGACATGGTAGCGCCAGTCCGCTTGCGCCGCGCGGCGAACGTCGCCGAGAAGGTCGTCGGCGGAGATCTTCAGCGCGCCGTAGTCGCGCGGATGGTCGGGGTAGCCGACCTTGATCTGGTAGGTGTCCAGCTTTTGCAGAGCCTGCGCGCGCGTCGCCGGGCTCATCCAGTCCGCGCGCTCGAGCCTGGCGCGCATCGCCGCCCTGACGTTGGCCACCAGCGCCTCGATCCGCGCCTTGGCCGCCGGCGGGAACCAGGCGGCGGTGTACAGCTGGCCGACGCCGAAGCCCATGTTGCCAAAGCAGTCGACGCGGTCGCCGGTGCAGTCGGCGCCGCCGACCGCGCGGATCGCCCGCTTCCATCGCGCCGCTTCCTGCGGCTGGCCCGACAGGATCTTGTCTCGGAATTCATAGCGCGCGGTCGAGAACGGTGAAGACAGGTAGAAGGCGGCGTTGTCGGCGATCGTGAACGCCTGCCAGGCCTTCAGCGTATCGAGCGGGGTCGACTGAAACACCACCGCGATGCGTGGAAGCGCGGTGTTTTCGGCGAGGATCAAGCGCGCCCGATCGCCAAGGCCCGCGGCGGAAAGGAAGGGCCGCCACGCGAAACCAGGCGCCAGGGCGACCAGCTCGGCGATGGTCTGGGGATTGTACGTCGCTTGCGGATCTCGCTGTTGCGTCTTCGTCCAGCTGACCAGAGCGATGCGGGTCTCGAACATGACGATCTCGGCGGCGCGCGCCCGCGCGTTGGGCCATCCGACGAGGGTGAGCAGACTGGTGACATAGGCCTGATAGGCGGCCTTCTGGGCGGAGAATTCTGGAAGCAGATAATAGTCGCGGTCCGGCAGGCCCAGGCCCGCCTGTCCGACATAGACGGCGTAGCGGTCGACGTTCTTGAGGTCGACGTCCGTGTTCAGTCCAAAGATCGAGCCCTCGAAGTCGAACTGTTCGCGTCCCATCAGGGCCGCGAGCTGGTCGCGATCGCGCGCCGCGCGCACCGTTCGCAGCTGCGGCGCGATCGCGGCGGCGCCCAGCCCCTCCACCCGCGCCTCGTCCATGAAAGCCTTGTAGAAGGCCCCGACCTTGTCGGAGAGGGTGACGGGCCGCGGCGGCGCGGCGGCGGCCGCTGTCTCCATCAGTGTGTGCAGGCGCGCCTCGATCTGGTCGCTCATTACATAGCGCAGCGACGCGATTGCCTTGTCCGGCGGGATCTGCGTGCGGGCCAGCCACGCACCGCTGGCGTACCGGTTGAAGTCGTCTCCCGGTTTCACGGTGCGATCCATGGCGGTGAGATCGAAACCCCAGGCGCCGTACTGCGGCGAGTCGGCCGCCGCGGCTCCGCCCGCGCCCAGCAGGGCCAGCCCGATTAGCCACGCCCGCAAGCGAGTGCGGGGGCTCCACTGGATAGGCATGCCGGTCGATCCCTTCTCGTCATGGCTGAGACGTCTAACCACATCATCAGTCTCGAACGAAGAGCGCGTATCGCTACGCGGCGCCCGACGGGCTCGCGGGCGCCGCGACGCGCGCCCGCCACGCGGCGACGGCCGGGGCAATGGCCGACAGATCCCGGATCACCAGAAGCCCTGGCTTGGGGTGCAGGCCGGGGCATGCGCCGCCCGCCCAGATCTCCACGGCGTCGCTCAGGATGGCGCGCAGCTCCGAGAGCCCGGTCGTCGCCTGGGGCGCCGGGACGATCGACGAGAACGACAGCGCGACGATGTCGGCCCTGTGCGCCCTGGCGGCGGCGGCGATTTCGGGGATCGGTGTCCGCACACCTAGAGAAACGCCGAGGCAGTCTTCCAGGGTGAACATCGCTTCGGCCATCAGCAGGCCCAGGGCATGGGGTTCCTGCGGAAAGGTGCTGAACAGCACGCGCGGTCGAGCGCGCGGCGGGCCCGCGCTCTGGGCGGCGTTGATCGCGCTGCGCAGGACGGTCGTAAACTGCTCGCTGAACAGGTGTTCCTGGTGGATCTCGAGCTCGCCGCGCGACCAGGCGGCGCCGACCGCCTGGGCAAGTCCCGGGCCTATGCTGGCGGCGAACGCGCCGAGGCCCGCCCTCAGGACGATCGCGTTCATGATTTCGCGCAATCCGGCTGCGTCATAGGCCCTCAGCAGCATCAGGACCTGTCGGGCCTCCGACCCGACGACCTCGGGCGCCGCGCCGCCTACCTGGCGCAGCAGCGCCGAAAGGTCCTCGTCCGAGCGGCCTACGACCTTGCCCGGACGATGGCCGGCGTCCACCAGGCGGCGAAGCAGGCGCAGGGTCGCCACCTGATCGGACGGATAGAGCCGCTCGTCGTGCCGGTCCCTGAGGGGGACAGGGAAGCCGTAGCGACGCTCCCAGGCGCGCAGCGTGTCCTTCGGCAGGCCGCAGTCGCGTTCCACCGCTGCGATCGACATCAGCGGCGCGCTGTCGGATGAATCATCATTTGTCATAGACAAAAACCGTCAGATGGCTGGACATCCGCCCCAATAGGCCTATTCGTCCAGGACAAACAGGGACCTCGCTATGAACATGATCGCCGCCGCGCCGCTGCCGGACGTTCAGTCGGGCAAGGATTCGCGTAACATCGTCATACAGCGGGTCGGCGTGAAATCGGTCACCTATCCGGTGCTGATCGCCACCGACGACGGCGCGCAGCCCTCGGTCGCGGTCATTGACATGTTCGTATCCCTGCCGGCCGACGCCAAGGGAACGCACATGTCGCGTTTCCTCGAGGTGCTGGAGGCGTTCGACGCTCCCCTGTCCACGCAGACCCTGTCCACCCTGATGGCGGTCATGCTCGAGCGTCTGGACGCGCAGAGCGGCGTGATCGAAATGCGCATGCCCTATTTTGTCCGCAAGACCGCGCCCGTCTCGGGCGTCTCCAGCCTCCTCGACCATCAATTGACCCTGCGCGCCGAACAGGCGGGCGGCCAGCTGTCGATCACCCAGCAGATCCTGACGCCGGTCACGAGCCTGTGCCCCTGCTCGCGGGAGATTTCCCTCTACGGCGCGCACAACCAGCGATCTCACATCATCATCTCCGCGACACTGGCGCACGGCGCTGCGCTGCCAATTCAGGACCTCATCGACATCGCTGAGGCGAGCGCGTCCTGTCAGCTCTGGGGGCTGCTCAAGCGGTCCGACGAAAAATACGTGACCGAGCGCGCCTATGAGAACCCAAGGTTCGTTGAAGACCTCGTGCGCGATATCGCCGTCGCACTGTCGAGCGACCCGCGTGTCGCCCGCTATGAGATCTCCTCGGAGAACTTCGAATCCATCCACAATCACTCGGCGTACGCATGGCTGTCCGGTCCGCAATAGCCGCGGCGGGCGCGCCTGCGCTGACGGTCTGGTACGACGGCGACTGCCCGATCTGCACGGCGGAGATCGGCCTGATGCGCCGGCTCGATCGCGATTGCACGATTGCGTTCGTCGATCTCAGCCTGCCGGGCGTCTGTCCAACCGATCGCGAGGCGAGGCTGGCGCGGCTGCACGCCCAGCCCCGCGGCGGGCCGATGGTCGCCGGAGCCGCAGCCTTCGTGGCCATGTGGCGAGTGCTGCCGGGTCTGCGGCTGCTCGCCGGCCTGGCGTCTTTCCCGCCGGTCTTGTGGCTCCTCGAGCGCGCCTACCTCCTGTTCCTCACGCTGCGTCCAGCCCTGCAGGCGATTGCTCGCTGGATAGTGGCGCGGCGGGGCGGGGCGAACCCTTGACGGCGCGATCGGGCGCGGCGCCGCCGACGGTCCTCGCCTGCGGCCTTCTGGGGATCATCCCCTTCTGGTCGGCGACCGCCGCGAGCCTGCTGGCGCCGGCCTGGACCGGCGTCGCCGCCGCGCTCCAGGCCCTCTATGCCGCCCTGATTCTGTCGTTTCTGGGTGGGGCGCGATGGGGGCTGGCCGTGCGTGACGCAGCGCCCGACCCCGCGGTCGTGGCCTTGTCCATGACCCCGACCCTCGCGGGATTGGCGGTCCTTGTGTTCACGCATGGCCAGATGCGCCTGCGGTTGTTCGTGCTCGCCGCGCTGCTGGCGCTGAACTGGGCCTGGGACGTCACCGCCAGGGACGCGCCGCCCTGGTACGCGCGCCTCAGGAGCGTTCTCACGCTGGGCGCCGCCGCCGGGCTGATCGCCGGGGCCCTGCAGATCACGCCGTGATCGGCAAGACCGGCGACCGGCGCCGGGGCGCCTCTGCGATGTGATGACCCGTCACGGTCTCTGGCGCGGCGGGCACGTCGTCAAGGCGCGATGACGATCGCCGGCGTGGTGTTGACGACACCGCTGACCGAACAGCCGGAGGGGAGGGTTCATCCGCTTCCATCTGAAAGCCATCTACCGCAACACCGGCGTCGCCTCCCGCGCGCAACTGGTCGCCCGCCTGCGTGATCTGCCTGCGGGGTAGTTCATCACCTCACCACCACCGGCAGGGCGATCGCGCTCGCCAGCGCGCCCGCGTCGTACACGTGGATCTCCGCAGCCGCGTAGTCGCCCGGCTTCGCCTCGAAGATGTTGGGCGCGAAGGTCTGGGGGTTGCGGTCGTAGAGGGGAAACAGGCTTGACTGCACCTGCACCATCATCCGGTGGCCGGGCAGGAAGACGTGGTTCACCGTGGGCAGGGTGATCTTGAAGGGCAGGGGCGTGCCCGAGGGGATCGGCCTGGCCACGGCGAAGCTCTCGCGATAGCGGCCGCGCAGGATGTCGACGGCGACCATAAGCTGATAGCCGCCCATCTTCGGCTCGCGGCCGACCTCGTCGGGATAGACGTCGATCAGCTTGACCACGAAGTCGCCGTCGGTCCCGGTGGTGGACACGATCAGATTGGCGACCGGCGCACCGGCGACCTTGACCGGCGCGGAAAGCGGCGCGGAGGTGAAGGTCAGCACGTCGGTGCGGGCGGCGGCCGGTCGCTGGTCGCTGGTCAGCCAGGTCTGCCAGCTGCGCTCGCCCGCCTCGCCGGCGATGTGGATCGGCCGCGGCAGATAGGGGATGGGTTTGGCCGGATCGGAGACATAGGCCGCGTAGCCCGGCTTGAGGTCGGCCGGCGCGTCGAAGCCGAGCTTGCCGCCCGATTGCAGGTACAGCGGGCGGGTCTCGATGCGGCAGCCGGACTCGCAGCCCTGCGGCCAGTTCGACAGATGCTCCCAGCGGTTCTCGCCGGTGACATAGGCGGTCACAGGCGCGGGAAGCGGGGCGGTCGAGCCGTCCTTCAGATAGTGATCGAAGAAGGGCGCCAGGACCTCGCGCCGGAACCAGGCGGCCGTGTCGGCGCCGAACCTTATGTTTCCGACCGCGTCGCCGTCGAGTCTGGCCTGGTGGTGGTACCAGGGCCCCATGGTCATGAAGAGCAGGCCGGCGCTGTCGCCGGGCTTGACCGCGCGCCAGATCGCCTGAGCGCCGTAGATGTCCTCCTGGTCCCACAGGCTGTGGACCAGCATCGTCGGTACGGTGAGGCCCTGCTTCGCCAGCAGCTTGTCCAGCGCCTGATCCTGCCAGAAAGCGTCGTAGGCGGGGTGGGCCAGGATCTTGGTCCAGAAGCCGGTCTGCTCGAGGCCGTGGCTGTGGGCCACGTCGCCGACCGAGCCGGCGTCCAGCCACGACGCATAGTCGTCGTAGTTGTCGGCCCACCATTTCTCGCTGCTTTTGCGCGTCGCCTCCTGCTCGTAGATGTAGCTGAGCGTGCCGGTGCGGAACGCGCCCTGGTGGAACCAGTCGTCGCCCATCCAGCCGTCGACCATCGGGTTGATCGGCATGGCGGCCTTGAGCGCCGGGTGCGGGTGAAAGAGGGCCATCACCGAGGTGAAACCGTCGTAGGAAATGCCGAGGATGCCGACCTTGCCGTTCGACTCCGGCATATGCTTCACCAGCCAGTCGATGGTGTCGTAGCAGTCGGTGGAATCGTCGATGCCCGTGGGGTTCTGCGGACCGGCCGGGGCGCGGTTCATATGGTAGTCGCCCTGTGAGCCGTACTTGCCGCGCACGTCCTGCACGACGCGGATATAGCCCTCCTGCATCACCAGGTCGCCGGCCGCGTCGGTGTCGCCGACCACCGCCGCCAGATGCCGGCTCTCCTCGGCGCCGCGGTCGGAGGCGTTATAGGGCGTGCGCGTCAGCAGGATCGGCGCCCGGCGCGCCCCCTTTGGGATCCAGATCACTGTCTTCAGCTTCACGCCGTCGCGCATGGGGATCATCACGTCGCGCCGCTCGAAATCGAAGCTGGCGGTGACCGGCGCAAAGCTGGCCGGCGACTCGCTGGGATAGGCCGCGGGCGCGGGTTGGGCCCCGGCGACCGAACCCGCCAATCCCGCGATCAGGGCGAGCGCCCCGAAGAGTTTCAACGCCGCGCCCATGCCTGACCTCTCATGATCCAACACCGGGGTTTTGCCACGCTTCGGACCGATCGCCCAGTGCGCGGGCGCGCGGATCGCCGGTTTGATCCTGGCCATGCAGCCAGAACGTCGGCCGCGCGTTGGGTCCTTCGCAACTTTGGGAGAAGCGGAGCCTGCATGCGCGTTCGGATCTGGATCAATGGCGACGATGGCCCCTCGCACGACTTCGAACTGCCCGAGCCGCCGCGCGTCGGCGAGCGCGTCAGCATCGCCATCGGCGGCGCCACCGAGGACGGCATTGTGATGAGCGTAACCTGGCGGCTGCAGGGCGTCGCCCGCGCCGAGGGCGATCTGTCCCTGGAGGGCGAGCCGATCGGTTCGGTGAGCGTCGTTCACGTCGTCTGCGGCTCCACCGCTCAGGTCATCGCGTTTCACCCGAGCGCCGAGGCCGACATCGAGATGGACCAGCCGCTCGGCGCGATGTCGATGGCCTGACACACGGCGCCCCCTGTTCGCCGGGCATGACGCGTCCAGCGGAGGAAAGCCGGTGTCCCGGCGGGCGTCTCTTCTTTCCAGAAGCGTGCCTAACGCGCCATGGCGGGTGCGTCGATCCGGCCCGCTTCGCGCCGGCTGCCCAGCAGGGGACGCAACAGCCGCCCCAGCGCATTTCGGACCGGCGTTTCGTAGTACTGGATGATCAGGTACGCGATCACCGGCAGCAGCAGCAGATGCAGGACCGCGACCGCGGTGTAGTGTTTGGGAACCACCCCCGCCTTGGTGGCCAGCCAGGTGATCGCATAAAGCGTAAGCCAGTGCAGCAGATAGACCGGATAGGAAAGGGCGCCGACCAGGATCATCGCCGCGTCACCGCGCCCCGGCCGCGCGCCGGCGGCGGAGATGATCACCGCCGCGAACACGGCGAAGACCGGCAGGAAGGTCCAGCCGCCGATCAGGGTTGGGATGGCGAATATAGCGATCAGCACCGCGGCCAGCACGAAGAAGTTCCCGTTGATGTTCGGCAACAGCCCGGACTTGCGCACCTTGTAGATCAGCACGCCGCCGAAGAACCCCGCGCCGACCCGGGCGAAGCCGAAGAAGAATCCTGCTTTGTCGACCCCTGACAGCGGCCCGCCGACGATGATACCGACGAGGCTGGCCGCCACGATCAGCGCCAGGACCGGCTTGGTCAGCCAGCGGGCCGTAAGGACATAGACGAGGTTGGCGGCGATCTCGAAGAACATCGACCACAGCGGGATGTCGAAGGTGAAGGCCTTCTCGCTCATGTACGGGCCGAGATACGGCATGGCGAACAGCGACAGGGCGCCGGATGTGGCCAGGGCGCCGATAGGATAGGCGCGCGCGGGATCGGTTTGGTTGTGGATCAGGGCGATGAGGATGCCGCCCAGGGCGGCGATCAGGATCAACGGATACAGCCTGATCCACCGACGCAGCAGAAAGGCGTGGACGGGCATGCCCTCGCGCAGCCGGTCGTCATAGGACCAGGCGATCACGAAGCCGCTCAGCATGAAGAACAGATCCACTGCGAGTTGGCAGTTGATCATCATGGCGGAACTGCGCCAGCTGTGCAGGATCACGACCGCCAGGGCGGCGACGCCGCGCAATCCGTCCATGACCGCGAAATGATGGGCCGCCGTGGCCGGCGTCTCGGCGGAGGCGGGTGATGGAACCAGCCTTGATGCGGACGATGTTTGCACAGCCGATCTCGATCGCGGACCCTGACGCGGCGCCTCAGGGCCGACCGCCGAGCCGATGATCAACGATAGGTCGCATGAATGCAATGTCTCGTTGCGACCGGGTCACGTCGCGATCGGCGATGTCGCTTGAGGATCGACTGAGCGCGACCGGCCCAGCGCGTAGTCCAGAGCCGCGCACACGGCGGCGACCTGCGCGTCGCTGCATTGTCGCTCGGTGGCGCGCGGGCTGTCGGGATAGACTTCGGTGGTCGTCGTATAGCGCGCGCCGGTTATGGAAGGGCACATGGCGTACGCGCGCACCGGATAGGCGATCACGCCGTGGCTCAGCACCGGGCAGCCGATGATATGGCCCGCCGCGTCAGGCGGCGCGATGTGGGTGACCGCTTCGACGGCGGCGATGATCGCCTGCTGGAAGGCCAGCCGCTGGTTCTCGGCGTCGGTCACCAGATAGAAGCCGTCGGGCACGAGGCCGGGCTCGAACGCCTTGCCGTCGCGTGCCGCCGCGGCCGGCGCGAACTCGCTCTCGTCGGAGTCGGTCGTCTCGTGCAGGTCGACATGCAGCAGGAACTGCCCCGCCAGCGGCGTCACCAGTTCGATCAGCGCCGTGGCCTCGCGCGGCCCGTCGTCGCGGAAATGGCGGTTCGGGTCGATGGCGTCGTAGGTCCAGCGTTGGATGCGCTCATAGGCCCACGGGCTCACGCACGGCGCGACCAGCAGATTCACGGCGTCGGCATAGCGATCGGCCCGCGTCTCCAGGAACGCGAGCGCGCCCGTCACCCCGCTGGTTTCATATCCATGCACGCCGCCGGTCACCAGGGCGGTCGCCCGCCCCGCCCGCCAGTCGCGGCTTCGCAAGGCATAAAGGGCGTAGCGCTCGCCGTCATGGTCGAGCTGGCCGTAGGGGACCGTCTCGAAGCGATCGGCGAGCGCCTCGATGCGAGGCAGTACATCTTCGTCGTATCGCCGCCGTCGCGGCTGCCGCGCCCGCCACAGCGCCCGCTCCGCCTCGCCCCAGGGCTGCCCGGGAACCCCGACCGGATAGACTCTATCGACCATCATGCGCCATCCTGCACCAGGCCCGCGCGACAGCGAGTTGTCGCCCCACGGCCCTCAAATTCGTGGATCGGCCCACAAGAGCGCGTTGGCAGGGGTGACCGGCAAGGCTGTCGTGGTGGCCCGATTTTTCTGCCACGGGGCGCCAACGCCATCGGCCCGAGGGGGTCGGGCCAGCGCCGGCTTTGGCGCGGCGATCATGGTCATGCGAGGACGGTCGACGCCGCCGGCAAGGAGCGGGGCGCCCGCGCCCGACCCCAGGCTGGCCGCGGCGGCCACGAACCGGTGGATCGACGACATCGTGATCGAAGCGAGCGTGTCGTAGGCCGCCGCCAGAGTATAACCCGCGGCCACATAGGAGGTGATGAATTTGGTGGTCATGGCGGAATCGGCGCTCCGTGGACGAGGGATGGGGGCGGGACAATCTAAGCAAGTTCGCCAGGCTGAGCCAAGTCTCGGTCCCCGCCGCGCCGGGTTTGACGGGCGCCGTCGGGATCGTCAGCCCCTGCGCACCCGTGAGAGCGCGCTAAATGCGGGCGCGCGTCCCTGTCCGCCGCATCGGTTGGGAAGCCGGGGCCCCCAGTGACGCCACGCCCGGGAAAGGGGGGATGGTGGTTGCCACTTTCTCGCCATACTCGATCGGCTCGGCCCTGCCTAGCCATGCTGTCTCGATGGGTGCGCACTGCGGTTGTCTTCGAAGAGGGCGTTCACCATCGCTGCGCCTGGGCGCCACGTCGACGAAGGAGGAGGAACCCAAGGCCGGCGCACCACACGAACCAGGACGCGAAAAGCGAGCGCTGGACGAGACCGTAGTAGGGTCCGATCGCGGCCCAGAGCGCCCCGCTTCGATGGAACGTGGAGAGGTTGGCCAGGATTGCGATCCACACGGCGCCGGCCATCCACGCGGAGAACGTCACGACGGTCCGGTCCTCGGGCGCCCGGCGCCAGGTGAGCGCCACCACGAGGGGCGCCTGATAGCCGACCAGTTCACCGACGCCGAAGACGTTGTGAAGGGGGTGGGGGTAGGCGAAGACTCCGACGCCGGCCGCGGGCGCCGCCATCAACAATATGAACAGCGCCGGCCACCTCGAGCGCCCACGCAACTTGGCCCAGGTCGCAACCCCCGAGGCGAAGATCAGGAGGCACGACGCGGTGGCGCACAGCAGGATCGCGAAGGGAGCCCGCGCGGGCGATCCGACTTCGCCGATCTCGCTCACGGTCTGGCGCACGGCGCTGTAGCCCGGAACCATCGTCGCCAGGCCGATCAGGCCGACGCACAGCAGCAGCGCCGCCAGGGGTCCGAACGCCAGGCGATGAGATGGCATCATGCAAGGGACCTTTCAGAGCAGTTCGACACTCAGGTCGCGCCGCCGCCCAGCCGCTCGAGTTCCGAGGGCAGGACGCCGAAAAGCCGGCGCAGCCAACGCGCCATGTGCGACTGGTGCGAAAATCCGGTTTCCTGGGCGATCATGCTGGCCGGAAGCCTGTGCTCGAGCAGCAACAGCCGGGCGCGGGAGGCGCGCCGGCCCACAACGTACCGGTGCACGGGCTCGCCCATGGCAAGGCGGAACGCGAGCTTGAAGGTCGTAGGCCGCAGTCCGGCCGCGGATGCAAGGCGTTCGATCCGCAGAGCGCCGTCAATATCCGCCTCGATCAGGTCCAGCACCCGCCGCAGCCGAGGGCCGCTCAAGGCGCCCGCCCGCTCTCCTGGGGACGGGCCGATGTGGGGCTCGTGCTGGCGCAAGAGGCGACCGATGAGTTCGTCGCTGAGACAGTCTTCGTAAAGCGTTGGCCCTGGAGCCTTGTGATGCAGCAGGCGCCACGCGAGGCTGGACAGGCGCGGATCACGCAGGCCCACCAACGGGCGCAACCGACGGCCTGCGTTCAAAAGCCGCTCGGTCCCGCTCTCGACCAGGGGCGTGGGGATCAGCATGACCAGAACGGCGTTCGCACCCTCGTCGACGAGGCGCGCCGGCTCCCCCGCCGGTATGAGATCGATGTCGCCCGGCGTCAGGAGGCGCCGACGCCGTATCCCTCCGCAGTCGAAGTCCGCCATGAACCGTCCCTCGGCATGCACGGTCAGGACGTGGGCGTCCACGCCAGCGTGCTCGACAACGCCGGCGGGCGCGCGAACCAAGGCCCGGGCGATGCGAGGCGTGTTCATCACCGCGTCCATTCCTGCGCGACGCCAACCGTCCGCGCACCTATGGGCAGGGGCCTGGACTCTTGGATCGAGGAGACTCCGATGGCCGACGACATCGCCGCGCGCCGCCTCTGGCGAGCCGGCCTTGCACTCTTCGTGTTTGGCCTGGCGTTTGGCTTCCTCGTGAAGGCCATTCCCGATTCGCGTCTCGCGCTCTCGGCGCACCTGAACGCCGTGCAAAGCGGCACATTCCTGATCGCCCTTGGCCTGCTCTGGCCGAGGCTGGCTGTCTGGCCGCGGGCCGCGATGGCGCTATCCATCGCGGTCTGCGTTTCGTTCTGGACTCTCGAGGCCGGCATGGTGCTGGCGTCGTTCGCACCGCCGGACGGGGCGGAGGTTACGGGCCTGAAGGCTGCGGCCCAGACGACGATCATCGCGGGCGCCGTGGTCATGATGATTTCGGTCGGCGCCCTGCTCGTGCCCCTGGCCCGGCATGCGAACATCGGTCGCGATGCCGCCGCGTAGGCTGCCGCGCCGCCATGTGGCCTGAAAACGATCATCGCCCGATCCTAGATCTGCGAGATCCACTGTCGCGCACAAACGGACGCCGCGGCAAATCGACCGTCAGCCGCGCCTATGACACGGCGCATGAGCCCGGACGCGCGGCTGTTCAGGCAAGGGCTCGGTCCCGTCTGCGCCATGCAACAACTCGCGCCAGTGAGCGTTTTCAGACCTCCGAAACAGGAGATTGCCAGGGTGAAAGACCTTTCCGACGACAGACAATTGACGCCGGCGCAGGTGCAGGACCGCGTCTGGGAGCTGGCCGAGAAGATCGGCATCTGCATGTTCACGACGTGGGACGGCGAGCGACAGCGAAGCCGTCCGTTGTCGGCCAGGGTCAGGCGCGACGAGCACGCCGTCCATTTCCTTGTGGACGTGGAAGGCGAAAAGGACACGCAGATCGCAAGGTTTCCAGCCGTGTCCTGCGCGTGGGTGGACAGTGGGGGCCACAAGTACGTTGTCATTTCCGGGTCTGCGAAGGTGAGCGACGACCGCGCCAAGATCAGAGACCTCTGGAGCAGTTTCGACAAGGCCTGGTGGGACGACGAAAACGACCCCTCCATCCGGATCATCACGTTGACGCCAGAGGATGGCGAACTCTGGGACAGCCCAAGCCGCCCGGTCGCGCTGGCCAAGATGGCGCTCGCCGCCATGACGGGCTCCGCGCCCAACATGGGGGACAACGCCGAAGTGAAGCTCTGACACAGGCCACCCGGGAAGGCTGGCGCCATTCGTTTGCCGAGTTCACCTTCCTTCCCTCCCCTTCGTGGGGAGGGACAGACCGCCCCCGGGTCGCGCGAAGCGCGCGCCCGGGGACAGGCTCCGCCGCAGGGCGGGTAGCGCCGATGAGCTTCCTTACACGCCGTCTATCGTGTCACGCCCTCGCTCTCCGGAGTTGACACCGTGTCCCTCCGGCTGCGTGCGGGTCGATCAACCCACCCAGCGAGCCGTGAAGCATTTAAATTTACGGCAGTGGTGTCGACCTAGTCTCACCTTGCCGAGAGCGTTGTTGCGCCATCTGGACGGGCGGTGCGCTCAGGAAATGTAACCTTCGGCCCAGACGGTCGAATGAACGTCCTGAGATCGTCCAACCCGTGCGCCGCGCCGGCGCCAGGAAACCGCCGTGCCCGACGCGACCCCCGACACCTTGGCTGACGCATTCGCTCTGTACGGTGAGACCTGCGAGGTCCGCGGCGGCGAGTCGATCGAGACCGTGGGCGATCCGGCGGAGCGCCTCTACCGGTTGGCGGCCGGGCGGATCGCGGCGCTGGACGAGCGCCCGGGCGCGCCGGCGCGTCTCGCCGAGGTCCACCGTCCTGGCGCGATCATCGGAAGCCGGACGTTTCTTGGGGACAGCCGCCATCCGTACACGCTGACGGCCATGCGGGACTCGGTGTTGCATGTCCTGCCGCGCAGCCTGCTTGGGCCCTGGCTTCGCTCACAGCCGCTTCTCATGGGGGACCTCGCGCAGACTGCGTTGGCCGGCGTGGAGCCCGACCCGGTGCGTGGACGCCGCGGCGCCTCGGTCCTCGGCTTGATCGCGGTATGCGAAAGCGTCGAGATGCGGTTCCTCGCCGAGGCGCTGGCCGAGGCCATGCGCGCCCACGGCCTGCGCATCGCGGTGCTTGGGGCGGAGTTCGGCGGCGAGCCATCGGGCCGGCTCTCCGCCATCGAGGCGGAGCACGACGTCGTGCTGCTCGCCGCGGAGCGGCGGGATGCTGATTTCACGTACTACTGCGGGCGTCAGATCGATCGGCTGATTCTGGTCGGCAGCGCGCACTCCCCTCTGCCCGACGGGCCATTGGCCTTCACCGCGGCCGCGATCCAGCGTCACCGCCTTCTCGACTTCATCCTGATCCAGCCATCGACCGCCGATCAGCCGCGAGACTCCGCGCGGTGGCTGCGAGCGGCCCCGGTCTCACGGCTGTTCCAAATCCGCCGCGGCGTCGCGACTGACGTGGCGCGGGTCGCCCGCGCCCTTGTCGGGCGTTCTGTCGGACTCGTCCTCTCCGGTGGCGGCGCGCGCGCCTACGCTCATGTCGGCGTCCTCTTCGCCCTTCGCGAGTTGGGGATCACGCCGGACTTCATCGCTGGAACCTCCATGGGCGCCGTCATCGCCGCCGGCGTCGCGATGGGATGGAGTCTCGAGGAGCTCGATCATCGCATCCGTGACGCCTTCGTCAATTCCAGCCCCCTGTCCGACATCGCCTTCCCATTCCTGGCGATGACGCGAGGATCGGAGGTCGACCGGCGGCTCGCGCGCCATTTCGGCGAGGTCGACATCGCCGATCTCTGGCTGCCGTTTTTCTGCGTATCGACGAACCTGACCACTGGCTTGCTTTTCGAGCACCGCGAGGGCTCCGTCCGGCGAGCGTTGAGGGCTTCCATCTCGATACCCGGCGTCCTGCCGCCCGTGGTCGACGGAGATCAGGTTCTCGTAGACGGCGCCCTCGTCCGCAACTTGCCGGTCGACCTCATGCGCGAACGGCATGACGGATTGATCGTCGGCGTCGATGTGGCCCAGGCGGCAGGTCTGACCCCATCGGAACTCGCGCTCGATCCGCCCGGACTGCGATGGCTGACGTCCGGCGCCTGGCTGAAAGGTCCGCCCATCGTTTCGGTTCTGATCCGTGCGGCGACCCTGCCGGGCGCCAGGCTGATCGCCATGGGGATCGGCAACACCGCCGACCTGGTCATCACTCCCGAATTGAGTGGCATCGGTCTGGGTGACTGGAAGGCCTATGAGCCGGCGAAGGCGACGGGCTATCGGGCGGTCATGGATCAGGCGTCCGCGTTCAGGTCTGCGATGTCCCGGCAGACTTTGCCAACCTGACCCACTTTCGACATCCAAGGGACAGGATGCAAAGCATCCTGGATGGGGAAGTGTGACGGACCCATACCCCCCCTTGGCTCCCCACGCGCCGCCGCTTAACGTCCCGCTCAAATCCGAGCGAGGACGCGCCATGGAAGCGACCCTGACCAACGCCCCCTTTCGTGACCCGGCGGCGCCGCTCGAGATCCGCGTCGAGGATCTCCTCGGCCGCCTCACCCTCGACGAAAAGGTGGCGCTGATGGCCGGGTCGGCGCCCTTCACCCTGCACGGCGTCTCGCGTCTGGGCGTGCCGGCGGTCCGCGTCACCGACGGTCCCACAGGCGTGCGTTCGCAGGAAGGCGCGGCCGCCACGGTCTTCCCGGTCGGCGTGGCCATGGCCGCCACTTGGAATCCCGACCTGACGGCCGAGGTCGCCGCGGCCATCGCTCGCGAGGCGCTGGCCCTGAACAATCAGGTGGTCCTGGCGCCGACCATCAACATCGTGCGCACGCCTTTGTGGGGCCGCGCCTTCGAGACCTATTCGGAGGACCCCTTTCTCGCCGGCGTCCTGGGCGCAGCCTACATCGACGGCCTGCAGGGGGAGGGGGTCGGCGCCTCCCTCAAGCACTACGCGGTCAACAACCAGGAGGTCGGCCGCATGACGCTGAGCGCCCAGGTCGACGAGCGCACCCTGCGCGAAATCTATCTGGCCGGCTTCGAGATTGCCGTGAAGACCGCTCATCCGTGGACCGTCATGGCCGCCTACAACCGCGTCAACGGGACCTACGCCACCGAGCACGACCACCTGCTGAACGACATCCTCAAGGGGGAGTGGGGCTGGGACGGCGTGGTGGTCTCCGACTGGGGCGCGGTGCACGCCACCGTCCCGGCCGCCTGCGGCGGGACCGATCTCGAGATGCCCGGCCCGCCAAGATGGTTCGGCGAGGCGCTGCTCGCCGCCGCCCACTCGGGCGCCGCGCCCGACTATCGCATCGACGACGCCGCCCGGCGGATGATCCGCCTCATCCTGCGCACCGGGGTCCTAGATGGGCGACCGGCCCCGGACGGCGAGTTGCGCACTTCGCGCCACCGCGCGATCGCCGCGCGCGCGGCCGAGGAAGCGGTGGTGCTGCTGAAGAACGAGGGCGACCTGCTGCCGCTCGACCCCACTGCCCTGCGCACCCTGGCGGTGGTCGGCCCGAACGCGGCCGCAAGCCGTATCCAGGGCGGCGGCTCGTCGCAGGTTCGCGGCGTGCGCGGCGTCTCCATCCTGCAGGCGATCGGCGATCTGCTCGGCGAGCGTGCTGACGTTCTCCACGCCGACGGCGGCGACAACGAGCCTGTCCCGCCCGCCGCCCGGCCGGAGATGTTCAGTCCCGACGCGGCGCGCGGCGCCGTTGGCTTGACCTGCGAATACTTCGCCGACACCGGGTTCGTGGGCCCGCCTTATCGCGCCGGGGTCGAGCGCGGCGTCGGCAAGCTTGTGTCCGCCCAGGCCCTGTCGGGTCGCAACGAGGGGCTCGCCGCCCTGCGCTGGTCGGGCTGGTTCTGGCCGGAGCGCGCGGGACGCCATGAGTTCGCCGTTCGCGCGCCCGGCGCCTGCCGGCTGAGGCTGGACGGCGCGGACCTGATCGGCCTGGACACGCCCGGCGTCGCCGACACCATGGACATCCTGGGGACCAGCGTCGCGCGCAGGATCGCCGCGGTCGACCTGGCCGCCGGCGCCGGGTACCCGATCACGCTGGAGTACGTTCGTCCGGCCGACCTGGCCGACCTAGCCTGGGAACAGGTCTTCGTCGGAGTCCGTTCGCCCCGCGGCTCGATCGACGAGGCCGCCTCCCTGGCCGCGCGCGCCGACGCCGCGGTCGTCGTCATCGGCGCGGCCTCTACCAGCGAAGGCGAAGGCTACGACCGCGCCGGTCTCGACCTGCCCGGCGACCAGAACGCCCTTGTCGAGGCCGTGCTCGCGGCCAACGCGCGCACCATCGTGGTGCTGACCAACGGCGCTCCCTACGCCCTGCCGTGGATCGACCACGCGCCGGCCGTGCTGGAGGCCTGGCTGGGCGGAGAGGAGGGGCCGCACGCGCTCGCCCGCATCCTGTTCGGCGACGCCCAGCCCTGCGGCCGGCTGCCGGTGACCTTCCCCCGGCGCCTCGAAGACACGCCGGCGCACCCCTACTATCCGGGCGGCGACACCGCCGTCTACGGCGAGGGCCTGTTCGTCGGCTACCGCCACTTCGACCGCGCCGCGCAGCCGCCCTTGTTCCCGTTCGGCCATGGCCTGACCTACACGTCGTTCGCCTATTCCGGCCTCGAGGCGCCGGAGCAGGTGACGGCCGGCGAGGCGGTCGATATCGTCTTTACGCTGACGAATATCGGCCTGCGCCCCGGCAAGGAGACCGCCCAGCTCTACGTGCGTCCGCGCGGGCCGTCGGTGGAACGTCCGGTCAAGGAACTCAAGGGCTTCGCCAAGGTCGCCCTGGCGCCGGGCGAACGCCGGGAAGTCCGCATGAGGCTCGACGCCCGCGCCTTCTCCTTCTACGACCCCGGCCGCCACGCCTGGATCGCCGAGCCCGGCGCCTATGACCTGCTGATCTGCGCTTCCGCCGCCGACATCGAATTGCAGACCACCGTCAGGCTGAAGCCCTGAGGGAACACCTTCGAGCCTCCCTTCCTCCCCATGAAGGAGAGAGAGGGAGGGCTACCGCGACGATATCTGGCGAAACGCGTCCTTGTAGAGTTCGGCGACCGCCTTGCCGACCGCGCCCGACGCCTCGGGCGCATAGGTCGCCAGCATCTCGACGTACCAGTCGCCGACCGTGGCGAGCCAGAAGGCTTGCCGCTGATTTTTCTTGTCCGTCCAAGCGGCGGCGAAACGCGGCCTGGGCGGCTCGCCGGCGGCGAGCGGCGGGGGGGCGGGGCTGGCGACAGCGCTGGTCTTCTTCACCGCTTCGAGCCCGTCGTCATAGGTCGATTTTGCCGGCGGTCGGTCCATGTGGCGTGTGACCGAGACGCTTATGCGGCCGTTGGCGCCGACGAAGCTGCAGGAGAGATCCTGCGCCTCGTCGGTGGCGTTGCCCACCCAGAGGTCCTTGCGATCGAACGCGAGGGTGGCGGCCGGGCAAACGAACCTGGATTTCGCCATCCTCACGGCGCTCTCCGGCGCCTCGACGAACATGTCTCCGTCGGGGGCCTGCAGCCGCGCCGCGGCGCCACCCTTGCCCGGCGCCAGGCCTGGGATGATCGCCCGCCGGGGCGATTGCGTGGCGACGACGAAGCTCAAGGCGCCACTGTCGGGATCCAAGGTGGCGATGGGCGCGAGGGCGCCGCGCACGCTGGCGTCCATGTCCGCGATCAGCGTTCCCGTCGGCGGCACGTCGTCGTAGAGGCGATAGATGGACCGCAGATGGTCTCGCTCGACCACCAGGGCGTACGTCGGCGCCCCAAGGCTCATCATCATCGGCTTCTGCTGCGCCTGGCTGAAGGCGTAGCCCTGCGCTATCGAGGGGGCGCGGGCCAGGAAGACCAGATCGGCGCCCGAGCCGGGCTGCGCCCACCGCGGCAGGCCCGCGTCGCCCCCGGCGTTCACCGCCCACGTCGTGTCGCCGACCTTGAATTTCCCGATGTCGCAGCCGGCTTCGGCGCCGAGTTTCGAATGCGGCCAGTTCTTATCGTCGCTCGCGACCCCGATCATCAGGGCGTAGCCCACCCCCAGGCGGGCCGGCTCGTCGAGCGGCGCCGTCAGCTCGATCGCCCTGCCCGCGCCGTCGGCGGGGGGGCATTTGAAAGGGGCCGTGGTCTGGGCATGGACGAGCGAAGAGACGACGATGGCTGCGAGCAACGCCATGGATAGTCGAAACATCCGTGTCTCCAGTTTTCCCTCCCTCCCCTCTATGGGGAGGGACAGGACGCGCAGCGTCCAGGGTGGGGCGCCGCCGCATCGAATGCTTGGGTTTGGCGGCCGCGCCCCACCCTGACGGCTTCGCCGTCTGTCTCTCTCCATAAAGGGGAGGGAGGGAAGATTAAACCGTCGCCGCGACGATCGCCTCTTCCACTTCGCGCAGGCGGTCCTTGCCGAACCAGAGCTCGTCGCCGACGAAGAAGCTCGGAATGCCGAAAACGCCCGCTTCTACCGCGGTCGCCGTATTGGTCGTCAACCGCGCCTTTACCGCGGCATCCTGGGTCAGCGCGAAAAGCGGTTCCGCCGGCAGGCCGGCCTCGGCGAGCGTGGCGGCGGCGACCGCCGGATCGTCCATCTTCAGGCCGCGCTCCCACATCGCCACGAACATCGTCTCCACATAGGCTTCGAATACGTTCATGGTCGCAGCCGCCACGGCGCCGCGCATGATCATGAGGGTGTTGACCGGAAAATGCGGGTTCACGGCGTACTTCGTCAGGCCGTGCCGGGCGACGAAGCGCTGCGTCTCCAGCCGCTCGTACGCCAGCTTGTTCCTGATCCCGCCGAACGCCTCCATCGGCGAGCGGTTGCCGGTCGCCTTGAACACGCCGCCCAGCAGCACCGGCTCATAGGCGAAGCGCGCGCCGGTGCGCGCCTCGATCGCCGGGATCACCCGGTGCGACAGATAGGCGTTGGGGCTGGCGAAATCGAACAGGAAGCGCACGGTTGACTGCGACATCACCAGGTTTCTCCAAACGGACGCAGGTCGAGTTCGAACGTCCAGGCGTCTCGCGTCTGCTGGTGCAGGCGCCAGTAGGCCTCGGCGATCGATGCTGGGTCCATCAGGGTGTCTGGCGCCAGATCCGCCAGCGCCTGCGGACCGCGCGCCGCGGCGATCCGATCACGCACGAAGGCAGTGTCGACGCCGGAGTCGATGACGAGGTGGGCGACATGAATGTTTTTAGGACCCAGTTCCCGCGCCATCGACTGCGCCAGCGCCCGCAGCCCGGCCGTGGCGCTGGCGAACGCCGCATAGCCGGACCCGCCGCGCAGCGACGCGGTCGCGCCGGTGAAGAAGATCGAACCCGATCCGCGCGCCAGCATCCGGCGCGCCGCCTCACGGCCGGTGAGGAAGCCGCCCTCGCAGGCCATCTCCCACACCTTGCGGAACACCCGCTCGGTAGTCTCCAGGATCGGGAAGTTGACGTTGGCGCCGACGTTGAACACCACCGCCTCGAGCGGCTGATCGGCGTCGGCTTCGGCCAGGAAGGCGGCGACCTCGTCCTCCTGGCGCGCGTCGAGCGAGCGGCCCTCGAATCGCCCGCCCGCGGTCTGGATCCTCGAGCCGAGCGCGCCCAGCTGATCGCCGTGGCGGCGCCCGCCATATACGCGATAGCCCTCGGCGGCAAAGCGTTCGGCGATCGCCGAACCTATGAAATCGCCCGCCCCGACGATGGCCGCCGCCGCGTTGCGCGGGCCGGTCAAGAGGCCGCCTCGGCGGCGATCGTCTCGTGGTGGCGGATGACCTCGGTGACCAGGAAGTTCAGGAACTTCTCGGCGAACTCCGGATCGAGGTCGGCGGTGAGCGCCAGGGCGCGCAGGCGCGCGATCTGTCGCGCCTCGCGCGCCGGATCGGCCGGCGGCAGGCCGCGCGCGGCCTTCAGCCGCCCGACCTTGCGCGTGCATTTGAACCGTTCGGCGAGCAGGTGCAGCACGGCCGCGTCGATGTTGTCGATCGAATGGCGCAATTCCGCCAGTTCGGGAGGGATGTCCGCGGGAGACGTGGCCGGCTCGGTCATGAGGCCATTCGTTGCGGATGAACTTCGCGCGGTCAACCCGGCGGCCGCCGGACCGCTAGGTCGCCACCCGCCGGCGAACCGCCGTGAACAGGGTTTGGGGGACGCCCATCAGGCTGACCTTCGTGGACTCCATCGACAGCGAATCGTCGAGCATGGTGTAGCGCGTCAGATGCCGGTGAGAGATCCAGTCGCGGGTGCGACGGAAGCTGATGACGAAATCGCCGTCTCCGCGCCGCTCGACCACGTGGCCGGAGCCCGCCTGGGCCTCCGCCACCAGATAGCGCCCGTCGCCGGAGTCGCCCAGCACCCATCGCCAGTTCTGGATCTCTCCGTCGTCATAGGTCATCACCTCGTCGACGCAGATGGCCGACATCGAGGCTCGCAACACCCCATGCGTGGTGATCGTACATCGCCTGCGCGTGCGGCCCAGCAGGTCCCGGTCGAGGCCCGCGCCCTCCGTCCGTCCAAGGAAGAAGACTTCCGGCCGGAAGGTGAAGTCATGCGCGTGACGCTTACTCGACCGCAAACTCGCCCCCCATCCGGTCTTCGCGGGCCTCCGCGCGGGCCCACCTGAAGTATCGTCGTTGTCTCGGATTTCCACTGCGAGGCTGTGCTAGTATGGATTAACCCGCAATGAACAGCCCGGCGCGACGAACCGCCGCATTACCCTGCGGACTCGCAAATCCGCGCGCGGTCATCAATCCAGGCGCGCGCGCCAACTTGAAGAGGATAGCGCTACGATGCACTCGAACCTCGCTCCGCTGGCCGAATCGATCGCCGTAAAGTTGAAAATGCGCCGGCAGACGATCGCTGTGGCGGAGTCGTCGTCGGGCGGCTTGATCAGCGCCGCCCTCCTCGCGGTGCCCGGCGCCAGCGCCTATTTCCTCAGCGGTGCGGTCGTCTACACCGCCAAGGCGCGCCACAGCCTCATGCAGCTTCCGCGCGAGGCGGTGGCGGGCATGCGCTCGGCGAGCGAGCCCTACGCCCTGCTGCTGGCCCGCACCGCGCGCGAGAACGTCGGCGCCATCTGGGGCCTTGGAGAAACCGGCGCCGCCGGCCCGACCGGCAATCCTTACGGCGACGCCGCCGGCCACACCTGCCTGGCGTTGTCCGGTCCCATCGAGATGGCGATCACCCTGGAAACCGGCGTCGCCGACCGCGAGGCCAACATGCACGCCTTCGCCCGCGCCGCCCTGGAACTGCTCGACCGCGCCCTGGAGGGGTAGTCGGTGCGCGTTTGACCTACAGCTTGACCAGCATCTTGCCGAGGTTTTCGCCCTTGAACAGCTTCAGGAAGGCGGCGGGCGCGTTCTCGACGCCGTTCTCCACCGTCTCGCGCCAGGTGACCTTCCCCTCGGCGATCCAGCCGGCCATTTCCTCGACGAACACGGGAAGCTGATCGAAGTGGCTGGAGACGATGAAGCCCTCCAGGCGCAACTGCTTGCCGACCGCCATGATCAGGCCGCGCACGCCTGGGCCCAGGTCGGTGGCGTTGTACTGCGAGATCGCCCCGCACAGGGCGAAGCGGCCGAACGGCCTGGCGGCCATCAGCGCCGCCTCCAGGTGGGCGCCGCCGACGTTGTCGAAGTAGACGTCGACGCCGCCGGGCGCTGCACGCATAAGCGCCGCCGTCAGGTCGGGCTCGGCCTTGTAGTCGATGGCGTGGTCGACGCCGATCTCCTTCAAATAGGCCATCTTGTCGGCGCCGCCGGCCGAGCCGATCACCGTATGGCCCTTGAGCTTGGCGATCTGGCACACGACCTGGCCGACCGCGCCCGCCGCGCCGGAAACGAACACCACGTCGCCGTCCTTGAGCGCCGCGATCTTCAAGAGGCCGACCCACGCGGTCATGCCTGGCATGCCGGCCACGCCCAGGAACGCCTGCGGCGGCAGCCCGTGGGTGTCGAGCGCCTGCACGGCGTTCGCCGGAGCGTTGAACGCCTCGCGCCAGCCGAAGAAGCTCTGCACCAGGTCGCCTGCCTTGAACGCGGGATCGTTCGAGGCGACCACCTCGCCGACTGCGCCGCCTTGCAGGGCCTCGCCGATCTGGACCGCCGGCACATAGCTCAGCACAACGATCATCCGCCCGCGCATGTAGGGATCGACGGTCATCCAGGTGTTGCGCACCTGCACTTCGCCGGGGCCGGGATCGGGCAGGGTCACGGCGGCCACCTCGAAGTTGTCGGCGGTCGGCATGCCGACGGGCCGGCTCTTGAGGCGGATCTCGCGCGAAGTGGTCATGGCGTTAGGGTCTCCCATCAGAGGCGCCCGAGGTGTCGGGTCTAACAGCTGTTTAGACCGGACGGCCGGCGCGCTCCAGGGTGCAAGAGCGCGCGAACCATGGTAGGCGCGCACGATGGTTTCCAAGCTCAGGGCCGGAGTGGTCGGCGCCGGCGTGTTCGGCGGCTATCATGCGGCAAGGTACGCCGAGCGGACGGACGTCGAGCTCGCCGCCGTCCTCGATCCCCACCCGGACCGCGCGCGCACGCTGGCCGACCGGTTGGGCGCGCGCAGCTGTTCGGACCTGGCCGAGCTGCTGGAGCGGGTCGACGTCGTGTCGATCTGCGCGCCGGCCCACGCGCACGCGACCCTGGCCCTGGCCTGCCTTGCCGCCGGCAAATCGGTCTATGTCGAAAAACCGCTCGCGACGAGCATGGCGGACGCCGACGCCATCATCGACCTTGGGCGCCGCCGTGGCCTCACGGTGGCTTGCGGCTTCCTCGAACGCGCGGCCTTTGCGGCCATGCATCTGTTTGAGGTTGCCGAGACGCCCATACGCCTGGAGGCGGTGCGATATGGGCCGGCCTCGACGCGCGGCCTCGACGTGTCGGTCGTCATCGATCTGATGATCCACGACCTCGACCTGGCCCTGGCGCTGGCCGGCGCGCCGGTGCTGGCGGTCGAAGCGGAGGGCGCGTGCGTGGACAACGACCGGTTCGACCGGGTCGAAACAGAGATCGTCTTCGAAGACGGGTTCAGCGCCGCCCTGGCGGCCTCTCGCGTCGCCCCCGCGCGCGAGCGGACGATGCGGCTGGTCTACCCGTCCGGCGAGATCGTCATCGACTTCCTCACTCACACCCTGCGCAACACCACCCCATTTCGCCTCGACCCGGCGTTCGAGGCGACCGACCGCCTGGGCGCCAGCCTCGGCGCGTTCCTGGCGGCGGTGCGGGGCGAAACCGTCGCCCCGCTCGCCGACGGCGCCGACGGCGCGCGGGCGCTCGACCTGGCGTTGGCCGTCGAGCACGCGGCGCACGCCTAGGCGGTGTGTATGCACATACGTTCCGTCGCTGAAAATACGTTTCGTCGGTTGGGGCAAACCGGGACTGGCCGGGATTTACCGATCTAAAGTGGGATGTCCCTGCGTTGAGACGCTTTCTAGGGCCCCCTGAGAGATGCCTTAAAGGCTTCTAAAAATTTGGCCGTCGAGAGGTGCATCGCACCTGCGCGTCTGGGTGGATAGATGCGGGCGGGACGCGTCGGATTCGCCGCAGCCGGGCATTTGTGATGATCTCCCCCGTGTGCTGGGAAAAACGCGGCGGTCGCGACGCACTTTACTCAATGCCGCGACCGCCTGACCGCCCCCAGTCTGTCTCTCCCCAAACCGACGCCGTTTCTGAGCAAGGGGCGATGGTCATCATCCCTGGACGGGACCCCGGTTGGATTGGAGGACGAGGTTGCTCGACGAACTCATCTTTCTCACCACGGTGCCCGGCGCCGCCTCGATAACGATTTTTCCGGACACCTGAGAATGATGGGCTGCGGCGGCGGGTGGTTTGAGGGGCCGTCGATTCACCGTCGGATGGGCAGGTGCCGGCATCATCGACGCACCCGCAACAGCCAAGGCGGGGTTGGTAATCGCGACGCCGATCGCGCCAAGCTTCAAGAGCTTTCTGGCCCAGTCAGGGATGCCGCTCCAGAGACGTCGCCAGCCATCCGAGAATGTCTTCACCAACCCATCCCAAAAGCCGCTCCACCATTTTGACAGGGGCGCCCAGTTGGCGATAACCACGCCCGCCAGCGCGACCAAGGCTTCGATGGCAAGCACCATGAGGCCGATCGGATTGGCGTCCATCGCGGCGTCGAAACTCAACATCGCCGCCGTCGCCAGCTCGCCAGCCGGCGCGAGCGCAACGAAGCCCGCTATCAGGTCCCAAAGGAAGGCGACGCCAGCGGCGGCTTTGGCCAAGTTGAGGGCGCCGGCGAGGCCCCATAACGCGGTGACACTTCCCGCTATGGAGCCTGCGAATTCCAACGCCATAACGCCGGCAAGCACCAACACTACGGACTTGAGCCCGCCAAAAGCGTCCGTGACCTTGAGGACCTTTGGGATCAGCGTCGCAATGCCGTCGACGATCTGACTGAAGGCGCCGATGAGACCCGGGGCTTGGGCGATGAGCTTGCCCATTGCATCGCTGAAGTTTTTCAGCACTTGGGGCTGCATATTCATCGCCACGGATGCCAGCTTCTCTGTCAGCTGCGTCATTACCGGCATGAGATCGAGACCGATCTTGATCTTCATACCCTCAATAGCGCCGTTCATCGACTTGAGGGCTCTCTCGAAGAGGACCGACTTGTCGACGCCGACCTCGTCGATGATCAGCCCCATTTTTTGGGCCGCGTCTCCCCAAGACTCGATCTCCAGGCGTCCCTTATTCAGCAGGGGAATGATATCCGCGCCACTTCTGCCGAAGAGCTTCATCGCGGCGTCGGTCTTTATGAAACCGTCTGGCATTGCCTTGAACGCCTCCGATACTTCGCGGATCAACTCGCCCATCGGCTTCAGATGGCCGCTCGCATCCTTGATCGATACCCCGAACTCAGCAAGCGACCTGACCTCAGCCTTCGATCCTCGTGCGGCGGCGGCGACGTGCATCGCGAACATTCGCGTTGCCGTGTCGAGCGACTCCGTGGCGACACTGGCCATGGTCGAGGCATATTCGAGCCGCTGGATCTCGGTGGTGCTGAGTCCAGTCTTTTGGGCCGTCAACTCGGCATGTTCGCCCAGTTCGGCGACGTGTTTGGTCAGCTCGAACAGGCCAGCGCCGGCCGCCACGGCGGCGCCCGCCGCCAGACCGCCGCCCAATAGGCTGGGAAGTTCGAGCGACCTGAAGCTCTTTCCGAGCGAGCCCGCGCGCTCTTCCAGTCCCCTTAGGCTGGCGCCGATCTTGCGTAGTGGCCCCGTGGCCCTGTCCAAGGCCTCGACGATCAGGCTGAGCTTAAGATCCTTCATAGAAGCGCCTTGCCTGATCGTGCCACATAATCATGTCATCGACGTCCAATTCCCAAAGCTCCGAGGGCGGCCAATGGAAGGCCCCGGCTAGGTCTCCGAGGACGGTTCGCCAGTCGCCAGGAGATCGGGAAAAAAATCGCTGGCGATGTCTCCGAGCGCCTTGACGTCTTCGGCGTCCAGTTCGTCGATCGCGGTCCGCGAAAGGCCCGAAAGAGCCCCCAGCAATGTCAGCGAGCGCCCAAAATTGCCTTCATGGGCGTCGAGCAATCTCAGATCCTTCGCCTTGGCGCGCCGGAGAGTCACCTCTTCGATGACTTCTTCTCGCAATGGGCCACCGTTCGTGCGTAGCTTTTGAGTGACCGGAAATTTGAGACGGTAAATCTGGCTCAAGACTAGTTCTCCTGTGAGAGGAATTCGGGGGAAGTGATCAACGTGACTGTGCAACCGCGACCCGCTTTCTTGAAAAGGAGCGTCGGCTCTATGCCGGCTACGCGTCGCGCATCAATTATCGACAGCGCGCGGGTTGTCCATTTCACTCTCGCGATAAAACCCACCGCGGCGTCACGAGAGATCGACGTCATCGAGGCTGCGGGGCCCCAATCAGCGGGGACCTTCTCATCAAACCCGACCGTCACGTTTCCGACCGCGAAGTCAGCCAGAATTTCCGGCATCGAATAAGGTTGCGCGGGCGATTGGCCAGGACGCCATCCGCCGACGGCGGTTCCGGTCAACAACTTTAAGCAAACCTCCCCGTTGCGGCCCCCACCGGAACGCTGAAAACCGCACTTCAGCGTCAATATCCTGGATGTCATGGTCAACACCTTATCCGTCATGCCAAACCCTCTTCACGGCGCAACCGTGCCCGAATCTTGTGGACGGTGCGGGCGCTCGCCCGAAATTCCTTCACGATCGAAGTTGTGGTCCGCCCTTCGCGGCAGGCCTGCTTGATGGCAGCGTGGCGCACCGCCATCGCACCAAATTGCCGTAGAGGAAGCCGAACAGGTCCAAAGCCAAAATCGCGCGAGATGATCTTGGTGTTATCCAGGCCGATCAGCCTGCAGAGGCGATGGTGTTCCCTGGCCTCGGTCGGCACGTTTACCTCGGTCCCGCCGCACTCCCGAAGGATGATGGCAGCGACGTCGGGGCCCAACCGCTTCTCCACGAAGTCCATGAACAGCACCGGCTCAAGCCCGGCGTCGTCATCATCGTCATCGCAAACAGTTCGCGTCGGGGTCGGCCTCATGAGTGCCAACCTCATGAATTTCTTCAGGGGGTTCCACCCTGAACTAGTTCAGGGTCAATAGCGGGATTGGGCCAACTGCCTCTTGGAGTCTCGGAACGCGATTTCGGAGACGTTCATACGCGCCGCGCAGGCTTTTTCCCCCGCGCTCAACGGAGCGTCGAGATCGGTCGCAGCAGCTGCGATCGCCAATTCTTCGGCCGCCCTGGCAGCGTTCGTCGCGCGGAAGGCCGCCAGGGCCGCAGCTAAGGCGCCTTCGTTGAGCCCGAACTGTCTGCCAAGGCTAACCAACTCGGCGTCTTGCCCGACAAAATCGGCGCCAGCGACGGCGGCGAGTTCGGTGAAATTCGGAAGGTTCAGAAGCCCGGCGTTCCAGATTCGCGTAAGGCTTCCGCTCGCACTGTCGAACGAAAAATAGGGGCTGATGTAACGGTACTCACGCGCCTTGATTTTCGCGGTGGCGGCGGCTGTCCAGTCTATTTTAGCCCAGATGCCGTCGACTCTCGCAGCGAGCGCTTTGATCCAGCCAGCGGCCGGCGCATTGCCCGCGACGCCATCTCTGACCCCAAAAGGGATCTGATGGTCATAGTCGACCGGTATGTCGGTCCCACCTGCGGCGCTGAGGGAACTGGCAACGACCCGCTGGGCGTGCGCCAGATCGTCGAGGCGATAGGGTCCGCGCCCATCTCGACCCTGGATGACCCCGATCGGGAAAAGCCGGACCCAGTCTTTCGGGGAGCCGTCGATTGCGGATGCGTCCGCGCTTTGGGGGGCGAAGCCCATGCCGTCGGCGACGAAGGGTAACATGCGGCTCATGGCGCTTTGACCATGCGGCGCGCGTGGTTTGCCGCGACCCTGAACAAATTCAGTGGGCGGGTTCGAAGACTGCGGTGGACTCCGGCGAGGGCGCCCCCCGGCGCCGGAATGGCGTTTGAGAAGGCATAAAAAGCCTGAGAAGCCGATTGGGCGACTCGCCGGCAGGAAGGGGGCGTCATGAGGTCGGCGCGGCCTTGGCGCGAGCGGCCCAGATTTGCGCCTTAAGCCGATCAAGATGAGATCGGCTTGGAAATCTATCTCGCCCGAACTGAGCGATTCCAGCGGCCAGGAGAGCGTCAAGCGACATTAGACCCCCGCGATCGCCAATGAACTCGCTGATTGCGGGATCATCGAGAAAGCGCGACCGCCTCGCGCGGCCGTGCGGTCGCAGTTCACGATGTACGGCGGAAACCCACTCAACCGGCCACGCGCGCTCGCCGCCGAAGATGCTGGCGATATCGGCCGCCAGCTCTGAGAACGAACCCGCGTTGCTCCGACCTATAAGCGCGCGGATCTGAGGGTCGCTGCGATCAGCCGCCATGGGCGGCCGCCTTCTTCGCGACCATCGCCCTGAGCGCAGTCATCACCGTGCGCGAGCCGCGCGAATCCAGGAAGCGCAGCGATGAGACCTTTGCCGTGTTTTCGAGGAACGTGTTCAAATGAGCTTCGGAAGGATCGGTGGCCCATGCCTTCCACAGTTTCCTAATCGCGGTTATCTGACCTGGCGTAGCCATGCCGTTCCGCTCACCATATGCGTTCGCGCGGGCGGTGCTTGTGAAGCCCAGTTCGCGGAAACGTTCCATCACAGCGTCGAAGCCCACGTCACTGAGATCGCGCGCGCTGCAAGACCCGCCGACGTTTTCTAGAATCGAACGATAGTCGTCTTCGGTGAGTTTCAGTCGCTCCTTGGCGACCCGCAGGACGGAAAGCCTAGAATTGGTTGGCATTGAACGCTCCATCTTCAAAGCTCTGCACGAAGCCCCGAACGGATGCCTCGAGCTCCCGCAGCCGTATGAAGCAATCGACGGCCTTCACCATGCGCGCTCGGTCTTCGGCAGTAGGGCCGACTTCGCCGCGGAACTCCGGCGTCTCGCAGAGTTGGCCGCGCGTTCTTGCGATTTCGTCCGCGAGCAGATCGCCCCATGCCCTGGGCCCGACCTCCGAGAGAGGAAATCTAGTCTTCTCTAGCATTGTACTCTCCGGAGGAAAGTTCATCGCCAATCTTCCAAATCTCGGCGGCAGTCTCGCGATTCAGCGCGGCGAGCGCCTTGAGGGCCGCGAACGTTGTTTGCGTCGCGTGCTCCCGGTCATGGCGCGGACCGGTATGGAGAACGTATTCCGAGATCATATCTATAAAAAGGCGTTGATTATCGAGGCCGATGGCCCTTGACCATAAGTCTTCGGAGATTTCATGCCGATCACGGTCAGGTTGCGTGTTCCCTTGTACATCAGCGGCAAGCTTCGCTTGTTTCGCATCGAAGTCCGCGAACTGCCTTTTTTCCATCGCCGTGAAACGGCGATCGTCAGGGTCAATGGCCATCCGTGTCGGTCGGGTCGCGTTTTGATTGTCGCCACGCGTGAAAGCGTCGTTGCTCATACTTCTTCCTCTCTAGCTAGTTAAATAAAATTTCGATCGCGGTTTCGAAGTCCCCACGTGTGGGCGGCCGATCCCTGGCGGCCGCCCGCGCAAGGCCCGACACGCTTTCTACTATCCGTAACCCTTTGATACCTTCGGCGCAGCGCGCCAACTTCGGGATTAAGTCTTCCGGAACACCATGCGCGCGGGCCACGACGGCGACATCATCGCTCCTGATACTCTTGAGCGACCGGGTGAGATTTATCCGAGATCTAAACTGATCCGACGCTACCAGTGAGCCGTGCTCCTGTTTGAAACGGTCGGTAAACGTGTGATTGCCGATGAACGCGAGACAAAGAGACCCTTCGTCGAAGATCGACCGCAGGGTTTCCAATGTGTCGGGATTGAGGTTCTGCGCCTCATCAATGATGAGGAGAACCGTCTTTCCTGACCAACCAGACTTTTCGGCCGCCGCGTTCCGTAGTGAGTGGACGTTTTCCCTCGTCTGAGGATCATTGTGGCCGGCGAAACACATGGCGAGTTCACGAAAGAACGGCCCCTTCGCGGCGGTGTCGGGTCGAGCGGCATAGTACCAGACTTTGCCAGAGCTTTGGTCTTCGTATCGAAGCGCGGCTGTTGTCTTGCCGATCCCTGGCGGCCCTTGAATCGAAGTGATCCATCGACTTGCCTGCGTAATTCGCAGATCGTTTATGATCTGATCTATGATCGATGTCTGAGCGAAGACTGATTGAGTTTCTAGCGGCCCGGCCATTTATCCCACCCTCCGTTCGTCGACTTGATCTTCAACAGCGACGATGCCCTTGATTAGGGCGCTGACTCTCGCGGCCTTTGCCCGGGCTTCATCATCCTGGCGTCGCTGTTCATCGCGGCGAGCTTTCGGCGATATCGCCAAATGGACAACCTGCTTTTCTGCCGCGAGGACATCGAGCGTCGGGCCGTGGTCTTGGACGGCGGCTCCGAGCGTATCGACCGTCGGCAAGCCGGCGGCGCGCTCTTTCACGGCCAGCTTAAATTCCTTGCCGCGGCGACCTGAATAGACTGCGCCTTCGCGGTCGTGTGGATGGAACACCCCCGCTTCCTCTGCAAACGACAGCTCACCGGCCGATTGGATAAGGACGCCGCCCTGGATGAATGGCGCGTGCAGGACGATCACGTGCTCGGCTGCGAGGGCGCGACCGTGGAGCTCGAAGCGACGCCCGTCGACTCTGACCTGGCCTTTTTGAACCGCCCGTGTGGTGCGGTCAGCCAACGCGAGCGTGGCAGCCTCCAAAGACCATGTAACCGGATCGCGTTCATGCCGCCGCGCGCGATAGGCCTCATTTGGTGAAAGGCCGCCCAGCGCCTCCTGAGGCTCGTTGTTGTAAGCGTCCACCATGGTCAGAATGACCTGTTCCGCAGCCGCCGGCGACGCGTCGAGCGGAGCGATCTCTTGGCCTTGGTTCGCTGACTTGGCGCGCATTCGATTACCG
The DNA here is from genome assembly GCA_038206535.1 of Caulobacterales bacterium. Lineage (GTDB taxonomy): Bacteria > Pseudomonadota > Alphaproteobacteria > Caulobacterales > Caulobacteraceae > Acaudatibacter. Next base: position 17,140 of record JBBRAV010000003.1, on the reverse strand, counting down.
CCGCCGTATCCGGGCAAGAGCGAGACCGATCCTTGTTCGAACCGACCGAACCAACCCTCGATTTGCCCCTTGCCCCGGGCGTTGTGGGGCTTCGACCGAATCACGGGCGCACGGTCGCCCCGCTCAGCGGCAAGACGCATCGGCTCCATGAGAGCGTCGCGAAATGCATATTCTTTTCCGTTATCGACATGCAAAAAGTCAGGCGAGCCCCAATCCGGGTGTTGCAAGAGGCGCGCGAACGAAGCATTTACGTCAGCCTTTCGAACGGCCTCTCCCTTTGCGCAAGTCTTCGGATCGGCCCAGACACGTCCCGTGGCCTTGTCCATAAAGGCAATGAGCTTGATACAGTAAGCGGCTTCGCCATCTTCTCTACGGGTTCTCAAATCCATATGGTGTACGTCGCCCAAGAGACCTTCCATCGGTTTCAAAAGCCTGGGGTTGGAACTGCTATGGGGGGATCTGTTATAAAATTCGCTCGCATCTGTGTTCATCGTGTTCACGATTCGATTTTCGCGATGCGCCTCTGCGAGACGACGGGGGATTTCAAATATTTCGCGGGAGTTCTTTCCCGTCGGGATGAAGCCCACCTCAGCGCACCATTTCCGAAGCTGCCGCCCAGCGTCGCGGGCGATCCGGCCGGCGCCCGCGTTTGCATGCTGGCCGCACCACATCGCGGCCAGCAGTTTGTCTATCCGAGCGTGAAGCGCAAAACCGTCTTCAATCGACCGGCCCGACGTGGTCCACGCGTCGGTAAAGATGCGGGAGATCGCGACGCGCGGCGCGCCCTTGTTGCTGGGAGTTTTCCGCATGAGCGCAACGGCGCCAGCTTTTTCGACCTTGGTTAGGTCGCGCCGAACCGAGTCAATGTGTCGCCCGGTGGTGACCGCGATCACCGCTAGGGCCGCGACGCGGGCGGGCGTGCGGGGCCGGTGCAAAAGAGCTTCTTCGAGCGCCGCTTGATAGTCGTATTGGCCCCGAACTGCCGTCGTCTGTGAGGGTGCCGAATTCGCGTTCCTAAGTGCCTCTGAGAGACTTCTTAGAGATACCTCATAGGCCTTTCCCGAGTGGCCGCGCCTTCCCTCGCAGACTCGAACCTCAAGCCTTTGGCCTCGCCATTCTATCTGATCCTCCAAAGCGGCGCGCATCACCCGACTCGCCGAGCGGCGATCTATACCGGCCCTAGCCGCGAATCCTGCGGCGCTCAGCCAATGTGCCGCTGGCGTCAATTATGCCGCCCGGTTCGTGGTCTCTGCGAGCAGTCGAGTTCGCATTTCCTGCGCAGCAGGGCCGTCCTTCTCTCCCCGCAAAACACGGTGAGCGTAAGAGGGGGAAACACCGTTGCGTAGGCACCAGGCTCTGAGAGAATCGCCCGAGCCCACTAGCGCCGCGCGCACCTGGCGAGCCAGCGTTTCGCTTCCCTCGGTTCCGTTATTGTGCTGCATTGCCGCCTCCAAAGTGTGTGACATCGGGTGCACACTAAACACCGTGCACCCGATGTCAACAAGGAGTCGAGGAGTGCTTGAGGATCAAATTCGGAGACTCCGCGAAGCGGTGGGTGCATCCAGTGACTCGGATTTGGGCGTCAGGCTGGGACTGACAAGGTTCGCCGTTTCACGGTGGAAGTCTCGCGGCGTAATTCCAGTTAAGTATCGGTACCTTGTCGACCGTGGCGGTCTCAGCCCTATCGATGCTGGGGTTCAACAGATAGCCAACGAACATATTTATTCTCATGCCGATAACCATTACTGGCTGCGAGCGGCATTGCACTTACTCCCGTCCAACTATGCGGCGTCTCTGCAAGGGATGGCGCGTGCGTTACTGCTGGAATTTGTGGTCACGCGCTTGATGAGCGCGGCTGCTGACGCGACTGTTCGCGAGCTTGGCAAAGCAAGGTGCGAGGGCGAGCCAGACTACGCGAAGCTGCTAGCCATCCTGAATACGACATATGCCGACCGGGTCCGCAGGGTACTCGATGATGGGCGCCCGCTGGAGAGTCCCAATTCGCCGCATTTCAACCCCAAGGCACCCGAACGCGCCGGTTGATTTTGTTGAAGTTTTCGGCGGGGGTGATTTGGGACGTTTGGGACTCTCGTCGAGTCCCAAAAACCCTCTCTAATTGAACGCCAAGCGTCTGTGTTAACGAAGTTTTCTTGGCGACCGAACGTAAGTTCAAACCGACGAAACGAATTTGCGCCCACAGCGGTCCGACATGAGCAGATCGACGAGAACAAAAACAAAACACTTGTCGACATGAACAAAACGGGTACAAAGTCATTTGCCAGCCGTCGCGGCGGAATCATGGGATAGGATTGGATTCGGACATGAGCAACATGGCGTTGAGGCTGGTGGGCAAGGAAGAAGGCGAGAAGCAGCGGGCTCTGGAAGCGGCGCTGACGCAGATCGACCGGGCCTTCGGCAAGGGCTCGGTGATGAAGCTCGGCGACAAGGGCAAGATCGTCGAAATCGAATCGATACCCACCGGCTCGCTCGGCCTGGACATTGCGCTCGGGATCGGCGGCTTGCCCAAGGGGCGAGTCATCGAGATCTACGGACCGGAGAGCTCGGGCAAGACCACCCTGGCGCTGCATGTGGTCGCCGAGGCGCAGAAAGCCGGGGGCACGGCCGCGTTCATCGACGCCGAACACGCCCTCGACCCGACCTACGCCCACAAGTTGGGCGTCAATCTCGACGATCTTCTGGTCGCCCAGCCGGACACCGGCGAGCAGGCGCTGGAAATCACCGACACCCTGGTCCGGTCCGGCGCGGTCGATGTCATCGTCATCGACTCCGTGGCGGCCCTCACGCCACGCGCCGAGATCGAAGGAGAAATGGGCGACAGCCTCCCCGGGCTGCAGGCGCGGCTGATGAGCCAGGCCCTGCGCAAGCTGACCGCGTCGATCTCAAAGACCCATACGCTGGTGATCTTCATCAACCAGATCCGCCACAAGATCGGCATCTCTTACGGCAGTCCAGAAGTGACGACCGGCGGCAACGCCTTGAAGTTCTACGCTTCCGTGCGGCTCGACATCCGCCGCACCGGCTCGGTGAAGGTGCGCGACGAGATCGTGGGCAACAACACCCGGGTCAAGGTGGTCAAGAACAAGATCGCTCCGCCGTTCCGCGAGGTCGAGTTCGACATCATGTACGGCGAGGGGATCTCCAAGCTCGGCGAGATCATCGATCTTGGCGTCAAGGCGGGCGTGATCGACAAGTCGGGCTCCTGGTACTCCTGGAACAGCCAGCGGATCGGACAGGGCCGGGACAACACGCGCGAATTCCTCAAGAAGAACCCCGAGATGGCGGCTCAGATCGAGGAACAGGTGCGCGGCAATTCCAACAAGGTCGCCGACTCCCTGCTGCTGGGCACGCCCGAGCCTGAGGAAGAGTAGTCCGCGACTAGCTTGCCGGCGCCGTGGTGACGACCTTCAGGTAGGCGACGACGTCGATCCGATCCTTGGGGTTCTCCATGCCGAGGTAGGACATCTTCGTCCCCGGATTCATGGCGCGCGGATTGCTGATCCACTTGTCGATGGTGGTGGCGTCCCAGGTGACGTCCATGGCCTTCATGCCGTCGGAATATGTAAACCCGGGCGCGCTGCCCGCTTTGCGCCCGAACACGCCCCAAAGGTTCGGGCCCACCATCGCCGTCTGGCCCTCTGCGACCGTGTGGCAGGACTGGCAAAGGGCGAACTTCGCCTGCCCGTTGGCGAGGTCGGCCCCCTGATATGCGGCCGGCAGGGTGGCGAGGATGGCTTTCTTCTGTGCGTCTGTGGGCGCCGCCGCGGTCGACGCTCCGCTGTCCGCTACAGGCGCGCCGTTCGCGTCCGGACTGCTCTTGCCGCAGGCGGCCAGGAGCAGCGCGGCGATCACGGGAACGGAAGGGTGGACGCGCATGGAACCTCCTGGTCGGCTGGGCGCGTTAGTCGCCTACATTCGGCTTGCCGCGCAAGGCCTTGACGCCGCCGCGTTGCGCCTTGCCTTCCAGGCGCCGCTGTTTGGATGCCTTGGTCGGCCGCGTGGGCCGCCGGGTCACCGGCTCGACCGCCGCCTTGGCGATCAGCTCCGTAAGGCGCTCGATCGCGTCGGCGCGGTTGCGCTCCTGCGTGCGATGGCGCGCGGCGGTGATCACGATCACGCCGTCCTGCGTCAGCCGGGAGCCGGCCAGCTTCTGCAACCGGATGCTCACGCTGTTGGGCAGGCTGGGTGAGCGCCTCGCGTCGAACCGCATCTGCACCGCCGAAGAGACCTTGTTGACGTTCTGCCCGCCCGGTCCGGATGCGCGGATGAAACTGAACTCCAGTTCGTTCTCGTCGAGGGCGATCCCGCCTGTGATCTCGATCATCGCATTCTCACCGCCGCCGCCGAAGCTCGCGGTTGATGACCTCGTCGAGCGTCTGCAGGAATTGCGAGCGATCGCGTTTATCGAACGGCCGGGGCCCGGAGGTCGCCACGCCGGTCGATCGAAGCTGTTCCATGATCGCCCTCTGCGCGATCGCCGTCCCGATCGAATCGATGGTGAACGCACGCCCGTTGGGCGCAATCGCCGCGGCCCCGGCTTTCAGCACCCGCTCGGCGAGCGGGATGTCGCTGGTCACCACGACGTCCCCGGTCTGCGCGCGCTCGGCGATCCAGTCGTCTGCCACGTCGGGGCCGGCGTCGACGACGACACGCGCGATCAGCGGGTGCGCCGGAATCTGCATGAACGCGTTGGCCACGACATGCACCCTCAGGCCGTGACGCTGGGCGACCCGGTAGACCTCGTCCTTCACCGGACAGGCGTCCGCGTCGACGAAGATCGCCATTGCCCGCGTCACCGAAGAACCGCCGCCCTACACATCGACATCCGCCGCCGCGAACTCCGCGTTTTCCTGGATGAATCGGAACCGCAGCTCTGGTTTGCGGCCCATCAGCGTCTCGACCAGCGCTTCCACCGGCTCCTCCTCGCGCGGCAGGCTGACGCGGGCGAGCGTGCGGGTCCTGGGATCCATCGTGGTCTCCTTGAGCTGCGCCGGCATCATCTCGCCAAGGCCCTTGAACCGACCTATCTCCGGCTTCTTGCCCTTGAACGTCGTCGCCATCAGCTCGTCCTTGTGCGTGTCGTCGCGCGCATAGGCCTGTTTGCCGCCGTGCGTGAGCCGGTAGAGCGGCGGAAGCGCGAGGTACAGCCGCCCGCCGCGGATCAGATTGGGCATGGTCCGATAAAAGAAGGTGATCAGCAGCGAGGCGATGTGGGCGCCGTCGACATCGGCGTCGGTCATGATGATGATCCGCTCGTAGCGGAGATCCGCCTCGCGGTAGCGGGCGCCGCCCAGGGCGCCCAGGGCCAGCATCAAGTCGGCGAGTTCGCGATTTCCGCCGGCTTTGTCCGCCGCCGCCGAGACAACGTTCAGGATCTTGCCGCGCAGGGGCAGGATGGCCTGGGTCCTGCGATCGCGCGCCTGCTTCGCCGAGCCGCCGGCGCTGTCGCCCTCGACGATGAAGAGTTCGGTCCCGTCGGCCGCCTGGATCGAGCAGTCCGCCAGCTTCCCCGGCAGGCGTAGCTTGCGCGTCGCCGAGGCGCGGGCGACCTCGCGGTCCTTGCGCCGCTTCAGACGCTCCTCGGCACGACCGACGACGAAATCGAGCAGGGCGGCCGCCGTCTTCGGCTGGGCGACCAGCCAATGGTCGAAGGGATCGCGCAAGGCGGTCTCGACCAGCCGCTGCGCCTCCACCGACGACAGGCGCTCCTTGGTTTGGCCCTGGAATTCCGGGTCGCGGATGAAGACGCTGATCAGGGCGCCGGCCTGGGCGGTCACGTCATCGCCGGTGATCAAGGCGCCCCGCCTTTCTCCGGCCAATTCCGCATAGGCCTTGAGACCGCGCGTGAGGGCGGCCCGGAAACCGGCTTCATGCGTCCCGCCCTGCGGCGTCGGCACGGTGTTGCAGTAGGAACGCATCAGGCCGTCGGCTTCGCCGAACCCAGCCGCCGTCCAGGCGATAGCCCATTCCACCGCGCCGGCCTGGCCCCGCCGTTCCACGCGCCCCGCGAACGGCGCCGGCGTCACCGTCTCCGACTCGCCCAACGTCTCGCGCAGGAAATCCGCCAAGCCATTCGGGAAATGCAGGGTCGCCTCGGCCGGCGTCCCCGTGTCCAGGCGTTCGGCGGCGCAGCGCCAGCGAATCTCGACGCCGCGGAACAGATAGGCCTTGGATCTGGCCATGCGGTAGAGTCGCGCCGGACGGAAGGCGACCTCAGCGCCGAAGATCGCCGGGTCCGGGCGGAACGCCACGGCCGTCCCGTGCTTGCGGCTGGGAGCGATCCTCGCCAGAGCCGAGGTCGGCGCGCCGCGGGCGTAGCTCTGCCGCCATTCGAAGCCGTCCTTCCAGACTGTGACATCCAGGCGTTCGGAAAGGGCGTTGACGACCGAGACGCCGACGCCGTGCAGGCCGCCGGCGGTCTCGTAAGCCGCGCCGGAAAACTTGCCGCCCGAATGCAGGACGGTGAGAATCACTTCCAGCGCCGAGCGGCCGGGAAACTTCGGATGCGGATCGACCGGCATGCCGCGGCCGTCGTCGCGCACCGTCAGCACGCCCGCGGCGTCCAGTCCGACCTCGATCAGCTTGGCGTGGCCGGCGACCGCCTCGTCCATGGCGTTGTCGAGCACCTCGGCGAAGAGATGGTGCAGGGCGCGCTCGTCGACGCCGCCGATATACATGCCGGGCCGGCGGCGGACCGGCTCCAGACCCTCCAGCACCTCGATGTCGCGAGCGGAATAGCCGCCGGCACTGGCGCCGACGTTGGCCGGCGCCAGGGCTTCTTCGAACAGATTGGCTTGGGCGGCGCGGGGCATGATCGGGGATGAGTGTAACAGCGATTCGACGCGCCGGCCGCCGTGCTCGCTGCTATGCTCGCCGCGGCTCAGGCAAAGGATCAGGCGCCATGCGACACCCGCTGAAGACGACCGCCCACCGGCTGCGACAATTGGCGGCGGCCGGGCCGCCGGCGCCGGCATGGCCGACGTATCAGGGCGTATCGCAGTTCGTCGGGACGAGTGCGTCCGGCAAGGTCACCATCTACGTCGACCCGAACCTCGGCGCGCCCGCGCTTCAGAACGCCAGCGACCTCGTCGCCGACGCTGACCGGGTCGTCGCCGCCAACGACGCCATCTTCGGAAAGCCCGGCGGCCCGGCGAGCGTGATCGTCTTCGCCCTGAATGGCGCCACGGATGGAACTGGGGGCGCCGACCACGGCGGCTGTGACTACGTCAGCGGGGCGGCGATCGAGGTCTGCGTCGCCTACGGCAATTCGGTGCGCGTCTCGGCGCTGTTCGAGGCCGAGCTCAGCGAATGTTCCATGGGCGGCAACCTCTGTGGCGTCAGCACCGGCGAGGCGCTGTCGCGCTGGTGCGCCGCAAGCACCTCGAACAACGCCTTGAAGGACTTCGCCACCGCTCCGACGTGGAGCGCCGATGGCGCCGCCAACTTCGTCGACCAGACCGATCCAACCGATCAGAACCCGGACAGCACCGGCTGCGGCATGGCCTTCATTTCCTGGCTGCGGTCTCTTGGGCACGGCCTGCAGGCGATCGCGCCGGCGATGGTCGGCCTGGGCGCGGCGGGAACCCTCGCGCAAATTTATGCGATGCTGTCGGGCGATGTCGCGGCCAATGCCTGGCCCAAGTTCCAGGCCGCTGTCACCGCTCTCGTCGGGGGAGTCACGTCCGATGATCCGTTCGCAACGGCTTGAGGCCGTCGCGGTTCTCGCGACCGCGCAGCTTTTCGCCGCCGTCGCCCACGCCGGCGCCGTCACAGCCGTGGAGCAGGCCCAAGCGCGGATCGCCGCCGAGGACTCGCGCGGTCCTCGGCTGAACGCCGTTGTCGCTCTCGCCCCAGCGGCGCTTGACCAGGCTCGGCGGGCGGATGCGGCGCTCGGCCCCGCTCGCGGCGCACTGCGGGGAGCGCCGATCCTCGTCAAGGACAACATCGAGACCGCCGACACGCCGACAACCGCAGGTTCGCTGGCGTTGAAGGACAATCTCACCGGCCGCGACGCGCCGCTCGTCACCCGCCTGCGCGCCGCCGGCTTGATCGTCCTCGGCAAGACCAATCTCTCCGAATGGGCGAACTTCCGTTCGAACCACTCGATCAGCGGCTGGAGCGCCGTCGGCGGCCAGACCCGCAACCCGCGCGATCCCCGGCGCAATCCTTGCGGCTCCTCATCCGGCAGCGCGGTCGCCGTGGCCGCCGGCTATGTCCGCGTCGCGATCGGGACCGAGACCGACGGCTCGATCACCTGCCCGGCTTCGGTCAACGGCGTCGTCGGCTTGAAGCCGACCGTGGGGCTGGTGTCGCGGTCGGGCATAGTCCCGATCAGCGTCAGCCAGGACACCGCCGGGCCGATCGCCACCAGCGTGCGCGAGGCCGCCCAGCTGCTGACGGTGATCGCGGGCAGCGACCCGGCCGATCCGGCGACGGCGCAAGCGGATTCCCGCAAGACCGACTATGCGGCCGGCCTCGATCCCGACTCGCTGGAGGGCGCGCGCATCGGCGTGATGCGTTTCGCCGCCGGTTTCCACCCGGAGACCGACGCCCTCTTCGATGCGGCGCTGGCTCGGATGCGAGCGGCCGGCGCGGTGCTGGTGGAGATCACCGCCGGCCCGGGCGGCAAGCCGCTCGACGACTCCGAACAGCAGGTGCTGCTTACCGAATTCAAGACGGGGCTCAACGCTTATCTGGCGACCACCTCGCCGGAGCGAGTGAAGACCCGCACCCTGGCCGAGCTGATCGCCTTCGACCAGGCCAACGCCGACCGGGAAATGCCGCTCTTCGGCCAGGACCTCTTCATCGCGGCGCAGAAAACGACCGGCGCGGCCGCTCCGGCCTATGTCGCGGCGCGGACGCTCGCGCGCCGTCTCGCGGGCGCCGAGGGCATCGACAAGATGCTGCGCGAGGCGAACCTCGCCGCCCTGGTCGCGCCGACCTCCGCCCCCGCGTGGCTGACCGATCCAATTCTCAAGGACCAGGCGCTCGGCGGCGCGGCCGGACAGCTCGCGGCGGTCGCCGGCTATCCGCACCTCACCGTGCCGATGGGAGCGGTCCAAGGCATGCCCGTCGGCCTCTCCTTCATCGGCCCCGCCTGGTCCGAAGCGCGTCTGTTGAGCCTGGGGTATGCCTTCGAACATCTGAACGCGGGGCCATGACCGCGGGGGGGAGAACGCCATTCGCGCCCGGCCTCGATGAGCTCTTTCCCTGGCCAAGTTTGTGGACGACGCCGGAGGTTAGCGGTCTGGGCCGCCTGCCGATGCGCGCGACCGCTTATCCGTTCCCCGACGCGGCTAGCGCGCTGGCGGTGAACCGCGAGGCCTCGCCGTTCGTGCTCGATCTGAACGGCGACTGGCGCTTTGCTCTTGTCGATCGTCCCAAAGCGGCGCCGGCCGCTTTTCCGAAGGACGGATTCGATGATGGCGCCTGGAGCCTGCTGCCCGCCCCGTCCAATTGGACGATGCACGGCCATGACCGACCCCAATACACCAACGTCCAGATGCCATTCGACGCTGATCCCCCGACGGTTCCGGACGACAATCCGACGGGCCTCTACCGCACCTGGTTCACTCCGCCGGCGGATTGGGCCGGTCGCCGGCTGGTGCTGCACGTCGGCGGCGCTGAAAGCGTTCTCTACGTCTGGGTCAACGGCGAGCTGGTCGGCGCGGGCAAGGATTCCCGCCTGCCAAACGAGTTCGACATCACCGCGCTCGCAAAGCCCGGCGAGGCCAACCTGCTCGCCTGCGCGGTCGTCAAATGGTCCGACGCCTCTTACCTCGAGGATCAGGACCAGTGGTGGATGGGCGGCATCCACCGCGACGTCTTCGTCTATGCCACCGCGCCGACCTACATCGCCGATGTTCATGCGATTGCCAGCCTGGAGCCCGATCTCGCCAACGGCCGCCTATCGGTCGGGGTGAAAGTCGGTTTCGCGCACAGGGCCGAACCCGGCTGGAGCGTGTCGGCGCAACTCTTCGGTCCAGATGGCGCGGTGGTCGGATCGATGATCGGCCAGGTGATCGGTTCGGCCAGAGGCCGCGAGCGCATGCGCGGTCCGCTCGGAACCGTGGTCCTCTCGCGTGAGGTCCCATCGCCGTTGTTGTGGTCAAGCGAAACGCCTCATCGCTACACCGTCGTCGTGACGCTGAGCCGCGCTTCAGGGCCGCCGGTCGAAGCGACAGCCTGCCGTGTCGGATTTCGGCGCATCGAGATCGGCGACCGGCAATTGCTGATCAATCGCGCGCCGGTGCTGATCGCCGGCATGAACCGGCATGAGCATCACCCAAGTCGCGGCAAGGCGGTGACACGGGAGGACATGCTCGAAGACATTCGGCTGATGAAGCAGTTCAACGTCAACGCGGTGCGGACCGCCCACTATCCGAACGCCGAGGCTTGGTACGATCTCTGCGACGAGCATGGCCTCTATGTGATCGACGAGGCGAATATCGAGTCCCACGCCTTCATCCACACCCTCTGTCGCGACCCTCGCTATGCGGCCGCCTTTCTCGAACGGGGAATGCGGATGGTCGAGCGGGACAAGAATCATGCGTGCGTGATCGCCTGGTCACTCGGCAACGAGAGCGGCCACGGACCCAACCACGACGCGCTGGCTGGCTGGATCCGCCGCTTCGATCCGACGCGCCCGTTGCACTACGAAGGCGCGGTCTGGGGCTGGAACGAGGGCGTGGGCAATCCGCCCAGCGTCGAGCCGGCGGCGCTTGGCCCGGAAGCGGAGGCGGCGCGGCGCGGCAGCTCTCGGCTGGCCAGCGACATCCTCTGCCCGATGTATCCGCCGATCGAGGCGATCGTCGTCTGGGCGAAGGCCGACGATCCCGCCGATCGTCGGCCTATGATCCTCTGCGAATACTCCCATGCGATGGGCAATTCCAACGGCTGCCTTGGCGAATACTTCGACGCCTTTCGCGAACAGCGAGGCTTGCAGGGCGGTTTCGTCTGGGAATGGTGCGATCACGCGCTGCTGCGCCGCTTGCCCGGCGGCGGGCAGGAACTGGCCTACGGCGGCGACTTTGGCGACGAGCCCAACGACCTGAACTTCTGCTGCGACGGCATCGTCGGCGCCGATCGCGTGCCGCACCCGGCGCTGTGGGAGTTCAAGGCGCTGGCGCAGCCGGTCGTGGCTGCATGGGCGGACAGCGAGGCGGGCGTGCTGGAGATCCACAATCGCCGCGATTTCACCGATCTCTCCGATCTGCGGGGACGCTGGAGACTCGACGTCGATGGGATCGCGAGAGCCGACGGCGAGTTGCCGACATTGACCACCGCACCGGGCGCGCGCGAGCGCGTGCGGATCGACCCGCCGCGGCCGGTGCTGGCGCCCGGCCAGGAGGCATGGCTCACTCTGCGCTTCACGCTGGCCGAGGCGACGAGCTGGGCGGCCGCCGGCCATGAGGTCGCCTGGTCGCAACTGCCGGCGCCGACGATCGCCGGCGCGCGTCCCGCGTCGCCGCCTGCAAGCGGAGCTCGTCTGACCGTCTACGACTCGTCGGCCGCCTTGTCGATTTCTGGAGAGACGTTCGAGGTGACATTCGATCCCGCGATCGGTCGACTCGCCCGGCTGTTGTTCGCCGACACGACAATCCTCGCGGACGGCCCGAGGCTGCAGCTCTGGCGTGGGGCCACCGACAACGATGGCATCAAGGGCTGGACAGGTCAGGCGAAGAAGCCGCTGGGCCGCTGGCTGGCCGCGGGCCTGGATCGAATGAGCCTCGCCCCCTCCGGCTTCGCGTGGCGCGAGGAGGACGGGCGGGTGATTGTCGAGCTTGAACACGTCGGCGTTGGCAGGGCGAGGAACGCGACCGTGGTGCATCGGCACGTCTATGAGATCGACGCGGACGGCCGCATTCGCGTGAGCAATACCTTCGAGGTCGATCCGAGCCTGCCCGATCTTCCGCGACTCGGTGTCACGATGGCGATGCCGACCCTCTTCGACCGCCTGGCGTGGTTCGGGCGTGGGCCGCACGAAAGCTACGTCGATCGGAAGCGCGGCGCCCGCGTCGGGCGCTTCGAGGGAACGGTCGCCGGTCAGTATGTGCCCTACGTCATGCCGCAGGAGCACGGGAACAAGGCCGACCTGCGCTGGCTCGAACTGATCGGTCCCACCCACGTCGTCCGCTTCACGCCCGCCGCGCCGTGCGAGGGGTCAGCAAGCCATTTCGCTCCGGAAGACCTCTTCGCCGCCCGCCACGCCCGCGACCTGGCGTCGCGCTCCCAGGTGCTCGTGAACCTGGACGTGATGCAGCGCGGTCTCGGCACGGCAAGCTGCGGTCCCGATACCCTGGATCGCTATAAGATCGCGGCCGGAGCGCATGCGCTTTCGTTCGACATCAGCATCAGCGCGATTGCCGATTCGACCAGCTAGTCATATCGTCGGGCGATCGGGCGACAGACCCCGCGAGGAAACCATGGCCGACGGCTACACCGATCCTCTGGCGCTGGCCCGCGCCGAGGCCTTCTCCATGCCCTTGGACGCCATCGATCCCAGCGTGCCAGAGCGGTTCCGCGACAATACGATGTGGCCCTATTTCGAGCGGCTGCGGCGCGACGATCCCGTCCACCACACCGCCGAACACGAGCACGGCCCCTATTGGTCGGTCACCAAGTACAACGACATCATGGCGGTGGAGACCAACCATCAGATATTCTCGTCCGAAGGCGGCATCACCATCGTCAATCAGCGGGAGGATTTCCCGCTGCCGATGTTCATCGCCATGGATCCGCCCAAGCACGACGCCCAGCGCAAGGCGGTCAGCCCGATCGTCGCCCCGCACAATCTTGCTCTGCTGGAGCCGGTGATCCGAGGCCGCGTCAACCAGATCCTCGACGCGCTCCCGGTCGGCGAGCCCTTCGATTGGGTTGACAACGTCTCGATCGAGCTGACCACCCAGATGCTGGCGACCCTGTTCGACTTCCCCTGGGAGGATCGCCGCAAACTGACCCGCTGGTCCGACGTCGCCACGGCCAATCCCGAATCCGGCGTCATCGGGAGCGACGAGGCGCGCATCGAGGAGTTGCGCGAGTGCGCCGCCTACTTCATGAACCTGTGGAACCAGCGGGTGAACGCCGCACCGGGCAACGACCTGATCTCGATGATGGCCCACGCCGAGGCGACGCGGAACATGGAGCCGCAGGAATTCCTCGGCAACCTCGTCTTGCTCATCGTCGGCGGCAACGACACCACCCGCAACTCGCTCACCGGCGGTCTGCTGGCGCTCAGCCAGAACCCTAGCGAATACCAGAAGCTGCGCGACAACCCCGCCCTTATCCCCTCGATGGTTTCGGAGATCATCCGCTGGCAAACGCCGCTCGCGCACATGCGCCGCATCGCTAAGCAGGATTACGAACTCGGCGGAAAGACCATCCGCGCCGGCGACAAGGTCGTGATGTGGTATGTCTCCGGCAACCGCGACGACACCGTCATTGATCAGCCTGATGAGTTCATCATCGATCGCCCGCAGGCCCGCCGCCACCTCTCGTTCGGCTTCGGCATCCACCGCTGCGTGGGCAACCGCCTCGCCGAAATGCAGCTGCGCATCGTCTGGGAAGAGGTACTCAAGCGCTGGCTGCTGATCGAGGTGGTTGGCGAGCCCAAGCGGGTTCTGTCGGCGTTCGTCAAGGGGTATGAGAAGATGGAGGTGCGAATACCTGGGTGAGGCCAGCCAGCGGACCTCCTGGACCACCATTGGGCTAGCCGATCATGGCGCTGGATGGTTCGGCCCGGCAATCGCGACGAGATCAGATCGAGCCTGGCTGATGGCCAGTCCGAAACCATGGAAAGGCCAGCAACGCGGAAAGGCTCTCTACCGCGCCAATTTGAGCCTCCGCGAGGATCGTTCCTGTTGGATCCACGGTCAAGCTGGGGGCAGGTCTGATCGGCGGCGGCGTTGTTTGCGCCCACCACGAAGCGCTGATTTTCGGCGGCCCGGCTCTTGACGTGCGCTCTCCAAAGATCGGCTCCCCTGGTGCTACCAACCGCGTTGTTGACGTAGGCAATCACCTGAGCCCACACGGCGTGCGACAAGCTTTAGCGCCAAAAATCTTTTACATGCAGCTGACATCAAGCTACTTTGTAGTCGGCTGTAGCCCATCCATGGAGGTAGCATGTCGAAAAGCCAGCCCGTGAGCGTCCGGCTCGCGCCGGAACTCAACCGGAGAATCGCCAAGATCGCCGCCGCCCTGGACAGGCCCAAGTCCTGGGCGATCGAGCGCGCCGTGGAGGAATATGTGACCGTTCATGAATGGCAGGTCGCCGCGATCGAACAGGGGATCCGAGCCGCCGATCAGGGCCGCACCGTACCCCATGATGAGGTCGCCGCCTGGGTGGCCTCATGGGACCGCCCGGGCGAACTTCCCATGCCCAAGTGCGGCTGATCTGGACGGAGCCGGCGTTATGGGATCTCGGCTCGATCCGCGCCTACATCTCGGTCGACAGCACCGCCGCCGCGGATCGGCAACTCGACAAGGTCTTCGTCGCGGTCGCTCGCTTGTCGCAGTTTCCAGAGAGCGGTCGTCCCGGCCGACACGCGGGGACGCGTGAGTTGGTCATTGCAGGAACGCCGTACGTCATTCCTTATCGGGTGCGCGGCGACATCATCCAGGTGTTGCGGGTGCTCCATGGGCGCCGACGTTGGCCGGACCGCGTTTGAGCGCGAGAACGGGCGTCGCGCATTGACACGTTCCCGCTCGCCGGCGCCCGTTCCAGCGCGCGTGCGCGCTGCCAGCATAGAGCCAAGGGAGACGAGCGGGAATCACAGTGATGAGGCGTGCCAAAGCCGAGGACGCCGAGCAGTTCGGGAAGCTTCATACCCGACGCGATTTTTCGCGCGACTTCCTCGATCGTGCGATCCGTTCTCATGAGGGCAACAAAGCGGTGGCCTCGAGCATAGCCCCCGACTTCGCCCGCGAAGCGCCCCTATCAGGATCCCAGTATCGACGGCCATGATCGGTGATTGCGCGCGTCGTGAATTACGGTTCGGATGTCCGCAACGCGCGCACCGACTCCTTCGACCAGTCTGTCGGGTCGACCTCGCCTAACGCCGCGAGAGCCTCATCGTCCGCCTTGTTGTCACGACCCTTAGCGAAAGTCTCCGCTCGCGCCAAGACCGCCGCGAGGGCGGTCGACCAGCGTGAAGGGGACGAGCAGGCCGACGGTGTTAGAGTCGTTCACCCTCTCCGGGCGTTCAGCACTTGTAGTACATCTCGAACTCGACCGGGTGGGGGTGCAGTTGCACGCGCATCACCTCTTCCGTCTTCAGTTCAATGTAGGCGTCGATGAAATCATCATCCATCACCCCGCCGCGCTTCAGGAAGGCGCGATCGCGGTCGAGGTTTTCCAGCGCCTCTTTCAGGGAACCGCAGACCTCGGGCACCTTCTTTCGTTCGCGCGGGGGCAGGTCGTAGAGGTTTTTGTCGGCCGGGCCGCCGGGATCGACGCGGTTCTCTATGCCGTCGAGGCCGGCCATCAGCAGCGCCGTGAACCCCAGGTAGGGGTTGCCCATCGGGTCGGGGAAGCGAACCTCGATACGTTTACCCTTGGGGCTGTCGACGTGCGGGATGCGGATCGAAGCCGAGCGGTTGCGCGCCGAATAGGCCAGCTTCACCGGCGCCTCATAGCCGGGCACAAGCCGCTTGTAGGAATTGGTCGTCGAATTGGTGAAGGCGTTGATCGCCCGGGCGTGGCGAATGATGCCGCCGATGTACCACAGGCAGGTGTCTGAGAGGTCCGCGTACTTGTCGCCGGCGAAGAGCGGTTTGCCCTTGTTCCAGATCGATTGGTGCACGTGCATGCCCGAGCCGTTGTCGCCGAACATCGGCTTGGCCATGAAGGTCGCGGTCTTGCCGTAAGCGGCGGCGACGTTCTGCACCACATATTTGTAGAGCTGCAGCCGGTCGGCCATGGTCAGCAGATCGGAAAACTTCAGGCCAAGTTCGTGCTGCGCCGGCGCCACCTCATGGTGATGCTTCTCCGGCTGCATGCCCAGATCGCCCATCACCTCCAGCATCTCCCCGCGCAAGTCCTGAGCGGAATCCACGGGATTCACAGGGAAATAGCCGCCCTTGGGTCCAGGCCGATGGCCCATGTTGCCTTCGGCGTAGACCTTGCCCGAATTGATTGGCAACTCGATCGAATCTAGCCAGTAGCCGGTGTCGTGCGGTGCCGTGGACCAGCGCACGTCGTCGAAGATGAAAAATTCGGCCTCGGGACCGAAATAGACCGCGTCGCCTACGCCGCTGGCGCGCACGTGCATCAGCGCCTTCTTCGCCATCGACCGCGGGTCGCGATTATAAGGTTCGCTGGTGTCGGGATTGAGGATGTCGCAGTTCAGGCAGAGTGTCGTCTGCTGATAGAAGGGATCGATGTAGGCGGAGTCCAGATCAGGCCGTAGCTTCATGTCAGATTCATTGATCGCCTTCCAGCCGGCGATCGAGGAGCCGTCGAACATCGTCCCGTCGGTGAGGAAGTCCTCGTCGACCAGGGCAATGTCGTAGGTGACATGCTGCAGTTTTCCACGCATGTCGGTAAAGCGCAGATCGACGTATCGCGCCTCCTTTTCCTTGATCTGGGTCTGGATGTCGGCGGCGCTGACCATGAAGCTTGGGTTCCTGTTCCAAGGAGTGGGGACGGTCTCAAATGGCCAATCGGCCGGTTTCACCAGTGCGGATGCGAACCACTTCGAGAATTTCGGAGACGAAAATCTTGCCGTCGCCAATGCGCCCGGTCTTCGCCGCCGTCTCGATCGCCGCAACCGCCGAGGCGAGCTGATCGTCGGCGACGATGATCTCGAGCTTGATCTTCGGCAGGAAGTCGACGACATACTCGGCCCCGCGATAAAGCTCGGTGTGTCCCTTCTGGCGGCCGAAGCCCTTCACCTCGCTTACGGTCATTCGAAGCGGGCCGAGTTCGGCCAGCGCCTCCTTCACGTCCGTCAGTTTGAAAGGTTTGATCACTGCAATTATCATCTTCATGGAATTCTCACCGGCTTGCGTCTTGTTGGTCTGCAACCTGAGGAACTACAGGCAGACAAGCGCTTGCAAACAAATCTCCGAAACTTCGTTTTCGCGGCGCTGCGGAAATCCAGCGAAATGGGCAAATTTCGCTTGT
>JBBRAV010000002.1:0-203494 GCA_038206535.1 Caulobacterales bacterium | reverse complement strand
CCGCCACAACGAAGACTTTAGAGACTTCCACCAGAGATTGAGCGTCGGCGACCGCACCAAAAAGTCTGTGCGCATCGCCCTGGCTCGGAAACTCCTCGTAAGACTCAACGCAAAGGCCAAAGAAATCCGTCTCGCGATGGCAATTACAACTTGACCCGCCAGACAGTCGCTCATCCGGCCTTCGGCCGCCATCTCCCGAAAGGTGAGAAGGCTCTAAGCGGCCGACCCCTCTGATTGGGTTCGACCGGCACGGAAAAGATGTGTGCCGGCGCCCCCTCATATCCTCGCATCAACGGTTCCGAACGCCCGCTACGCGACCTTCGCCAGATTCCGCAGCACGTAGTTCAGCACGCCGCCGTTCTTGAAATAGGTCAGTTCGGTCGGCGTATCGATGCGGCAGCGGACCGGGAAGCGGGCGATCTTGCCGTCCGAGGGTCGGTAGAGTTCGACCATCAGCTGGCGGCGCGGGTGGATGTCCTCGAGGTCGCGGATGGTGACGATCTCGTCGCCCGAGAGGCCCAGGCGCTGCCAGCCGTCGGCGATGAACTGCAGCGGCAGCACGCCCATGCCGACCAGGTTCGAGCGGTGGATGCGTTCGAAGCTTTCGGCGATCACGGCGCGGACGCCCAGCAGCTTGGTGCCCTTGGCCGCCCAGTCGCGGGAGGAGCCGGTGCCGTATTCCTTGCCGGCCATCACCACCATCGGCCGGCCCTCGGCCTTGTAGCGCATGGCCGCGTCATAGATCGACATCGTCTCGCCCGAGGGGAAGTGACGAGTGACGCCGCCTTCGATCTCCGGCGTGATCTTGTTGCGGATGCGGATGTTGGCGAAGGTGCCGCGCATCATCACTTCATGATTGCCGCGGCGCGCGCCGTAGGAATTGAAATCCGCCTGGCCGACCTGATGCTCGGAGAGGTACTCGCCCGCCGGCGATGTCTTGCGGATGTTGCCGGCCGGGCTGATGTGGTCGGTGGTGATCGAATCGCCGAAGATGCCCAGGATGCGCGCCTCGACGATGTCGGTGACCGGCTCGGGCTCCATTGTCAGCCCTTCGAAGTAGGGCGGGTTCTGCACATAGGTGGACCCCATCTCCCAGGCATAGGTTTGGCCGCCGGCGATCTTGATCGCCTGCCAGTTCTTGTCGCCCTTGAACACATCGGCGTAGCGGGCCGCGAACATCTCCTCGTTGACGACCTTCCTCTGGATCTCGGCGATCTGCGCATTGGTCGGCCAGATGTCTTTCAGGAAGACGTCCTTGCCGCCCTTGCCCTTGCCGAGCGGCTCCGTGGCGAGGTCGATCAGCATGCTTCCCGCCAGGGCGTAGGCGACCACCAAGGGCGGCGAGGCCAGATAGTTGGCGCGCACATCGGGGTTCACCCGGCCCTCGAAGTTGCGGTTGCCCGAGAGCACCGAGGCGGCGACCAGGTCGCCGGCCTGGATGGCCGCCGAGATCGGCTCGGCCAGGGGCCCGGAGTTGCCGATGCAGGTGGTGCAGCCATAGCCGACGAGGTTGAATCCGAGGGAATCCAGCGGTTTGGTCAGGCCCGCCTTGGCCAGATAGTCGGTGACGACCTGCGATCCGGGGGCGAGCGAGGTCTTCACCCACGGCTTGACCTTCAGGCCCTTGGAGACCGCATTCTTGGCCAGCAGGCCGGCCGCGATCAGGACGCTGGGATTGGAGGTGTTCGTGCACGAGGTGATGGCGGCGATGACCACATCGCCGTTACCGACGTCGTGCTCGGCGCCCTCGACCGCGACGCGGGCGGGCAGGCTCTCCTCGGTCTTGCCGAACTCGCCGAGCAAGGATTCACGGAAGGCGGCGGCGGCGTGGGAGAGCAGCACCCTGTCCTGTGGGCGTTTGGGCCCCGCCAGCGAAGGCTCGATGCTGGCGAGATCCAGCTCGAGAGTGTCGCTGAACACCGGATGTTCCATGCCCGGCTCGACCCACAGGCCCTGTTCCTTGGCGTAGGCCTCGACCAGCGCGACACGCTGGGCGTCTCGGCCGGTGGCGGCGAGGTAGTCGATGGTGGCGCGGGTGACCGGGAAGAAGCCGCAAGTGGCGCCGTATTCGGGCGCCATGTTGGCGAGCGTCGCCTGGTCTTCGACCGTCAGGTTGTCCAGGCCTTCGCCATAGTATTCGACGAACTTGCCGACCACGCCCTTCCTGCGCAGCATCTGCGTAACCGTCAGCACCAGGTCGGTCGCCGTCGCGCCTTCGGGCAGGGCGCCGGTCAGGTGGAAACCGATGACCTCGGGGATCAGCATCGGGATCGGCTGGCCCAGCATCGCCGCCTCGGCCTCTATGCCGCCCACGCCCCAGCCCAGCACCGACAGGCCGTTGACCATGGTCGTATGGCTGTCGGTTCCCACCACCGTATCGGGGTAGGCGAGGGTCACGCCGTCGGCGGCGGCGTCGGTCCAGACGGTCTGAGCCAGGTTTTCGAGGTTGACCTGATGGCAGATTCCGGTGCCCGGCGGCACGACGCGGAAGTTGTTGAATGCCGACGATCCCCAGCGCAGGAAGCGATAGCGCTCGATGTTGCGCTCGTATTCCTTGGCCACGTTCGAGGCGAAGCTCTTGTTGGTGCCGAAGAAATCGACCATCACCGAGTGGTCGATGACCAGGTCCACCGGATTGAGCGGATTGATCTTCTGCGGATCGCCGCCGAGCGCGGCGAGCGCGTCGCGCATGGCGGCCAGATCGACCACCGCTGGCACGCCGGTGAAATCCTGCATCAGCACTCGCGCCGGGCGGAAACTGATCTCGTGACGCGTCTGGCCTTTGTTTTCGATCCAGGCGGCGATCGCCTCGAGATCTTCCTTGCGTGTCGTAACGCCGTCCTCGTTGCGCAGCAGGTTTTCCAGCAGCACCTTCATGGAAACCGGCAGGCGCGAAACGCCGGCGAGGCCGGCGGCTTCCGCCGCCCGCAGGCTGTAGTAGGAATAGGTGGTGTCGCCGACCGTGAGGTCGCGGCGGGTGTCGAGGCTGTCTATGGACGCCATGAGGGGAGATTCCTTTTCGTGTTCGAAGCCGTCCGAAAATCGGTTCGGAGGATGGCGCGCATTCGGGGCGGACACACAGCGTCCGACCCGCGCGGCGCTGTCCCCGTGCGGCCATGAGTTCCATAGACCTCACCAGACGCGGCGTCTATGCGCGCGCGTCCTTCTCCCGCCGCCGAACGCCTTGATCACCGCTCTCGCTATCGAGGATCTCGCCGTTCAGCGTGGCGAGCGGTTGCTGTTCAAGGCGATGGGCCTGACCGTCGTCGCCGGCGAGGCCGTCGCGCTCGTGGGCGCCAACGGCGCCGGCAAGACCAGTCTGCTGCGATCGGTGGCGGGGCTGATTCCACCGGCGGCCGGTCGGGTCTTGTTCCGCGGTGAAATCGGCGAACTCGATCCGGACGAGGCGCGGCGGTTCGGATGCCACCTGGTCGGACATCAGGATGGTTTGAAGGGCGCGCGTTCCGCGAAAGAGGAATTGCTTTTTCAGGCCGGTTGGACCGGCGGCGGCCCCGACGCCGCCCTGGCGGCGGCCGACCGGCTTGGGCTGTCGCGGCTTCTCGATCTGCCGGTGCGGGTGCTTTCGGCGGGGCAGCGCCGGCGCCTCGCCCTGGCGCGACTGATTGCGGCGCCGCGGGCCCTATGGCTGCTTGACGAGCCGCTGGCGCCCCTCGACGCCAAATCCCGCGCGCTGCTCGGCGAAATCATGGCCGAGCATGTCGGCGACGGCGGCCTGATCCTGGCCGCGGTGCACGACCCTCTGCCGATCGCCGCGCGCAGCGTCGAGGTCGGGGCGTGAGCGCTCTGAGGCAATTGTTTCGCCGCGAGCTCGCCCTGGTCTGGGGGCGCGGCGGCGGCCCTTTGTTGGCGCTCGGCTTCTATGGGGGCGTCGTCACCCTGATACCCCTGGCCGTCGGTCCCGATCCAAGACATCTGGCGGTGGTGGCGGGCGGCGTGGCCTGGGTGGGACTGGCGTTGGCCAGTCTGCTGACGCTGGATCGGTTGTTCGAGCGAGATTTCGAGGACGGCGCACTGGACCTGCTGACCCTCGGACCGCTCTCGCTCGAGGTGGTGTCGGCGGTGAAGTGCCTGGCGCAGTGGTTTGTCACCGGCGCGCCGCTGGCGCTGGCGGCGCCGCTCGCCGCTATCGGACTTGGCGCTCCGCCACGTGCGGGGCCCCTGATTGTCGCCGTCGCCGCTCTTGGCGGCCTCGCTTTCGCCTTTGTCGGCGGAACCGGCGCGGCCCTGGCGCTCGCCAGCCGGCGCGGCGGCGTGCTGATAGCGGTGATCGTGCTGCCGCTGCTCGCGCCGCCGGTGATCTTCGGCGGCGCCGCCATCCATGCGTTCGAGAGCGGGCTCGCCTGGACCACCGGATTTGCCCTCCTGGCGGCCTATGCCCTGACCGTCGCCGCCCTCGCGCCGTTCGCGATGGCCGGCGCCTGCCGAAACGCGCTTTCTTGAGAGCGCGATCAAATGGCCCCGGTGATTTGACCTAGCCCGCCGTGGATTCTGCCCTTAGTGGCTGGGCGCGCGTAATCCGGTTGCGACGTTTCTGTTCGGTTGAAGGACACTCATGGCCGTTGAGATCATTCCGGTTGAGACGCGGGCGGAACTCAAACGCTTCATCCGCGTGCCGATGCGGTTGTCGAAGAACGACCCCAAATGGGTCGCGCCCCTGATGATCGAGCGGCTCGACGCGCTGTCCAAGAAGGTCAATCCGTTCTTCCAGCACGCCGACGTGCAGTTCTGGCTGGCGCGCAAGGACGGGCGCGACGTCGGCCGGATCTCGGCCCAGATCGATCATCTCGCCAAGACCGACCCCGCCGCGCCGGTGGGGAACTTCGGCATGATAGCCGCCGAGGACGATCCGGAGGTGTTCGATGTTCTGTTCAGGACGGCGGAGGACTGGCTTCGTGGCCGAAATTGCGCCGTCTCCATGGGCCCCTTCAACCTGTCGATCAACGAGGAAGTCGGCCTGCTGGTCGATGGCTTCGACACGCCGCCGATGTTCATGATGGGCCATGACCAACCCTACACGGCGACGCGGATCGAGGCCCTCGGCTACACAAAGGCCAAGGACGTGTTCGCCTACATGTCCGAGGAGTTCGCCTTCAGTCGCCGCGTGGAGGAACGGATCAACCGCCCGCTGCCGGCCGGCGTCTCGATGCGCCCGGTCAACATGAAGAATTTCGATCGCGAGGTGGTGTCGATGGTCGACATCCTCAACGACGCCTGGTCGGAAAACTGGGGGGCGACACCGGTCACCGAGGCGGAAACCAAGCACCTCGCCAATTCGCTGAAGCTGATTTTGGTCCCCGATTGGATATGGTTCCTGGATATCGATGGCGAAGCGGCGGCGTTCATCGTCCTGCTTCCCAACTTGAACGACGCCATCCGCGACCTGGATGGAAAGCTGTTCCCGTTCGGTTGGGCCAAACTGATCTGGCGTCTGAAGTGTCAGCCCGTGCGTAGCGGCCGCGTGCCCTTGATGGGCGTCAAGAAGAAGTTCACCCGCGACCGGCGCGGCATCATGGCGCCGTTTCTGCTGATAGACGCCATCCGCGGCACGTCCGTGACGAGGGGGCTGAAGCGCGCGGAATATTCCTGGATCCTCGAAGACAATCGGTCGATGCGGCACATTCTCGATGGGTTGAGCGCCTACATCTACAAGACCTATCGTATCTATCAGAAGCAGCTCTCGCCGAGCGCCCAAGACGCGTCGCCCGTCGGCGGGCCGCCGATTCTCAGCTAAGCATTCCCGCCTTCGAACACATACGGTTCGAGCGTCGACTGGGCCTCGATGCGGTACTTGTGCCAGCGTCCGCCGCCATAGTAGGCCAAGCTGCCGGGTTCGGCGTCGCCGTGGCCGTTGTAGTAGGAAAGACAGTCGCGCAAGGGCGCCGTGGCGATGTCGGATTGGCGGCAGTGCTCGGCGTAGGACTCCTCCGCCTCGGGACGGATATCGACGATGCGGTCGCCCCGCTCGCGCAGGGTCCGAAGCATCCACACCACATAGTCGCCGTGGGCGTCGATGGCGTCGGTGAAGTTGAAACTGCCCCCGCCGCCCTGAGGGCCCGTGACGATGAACAGGTTGGGGAACCCGTGGCTGTGCAGGCCAAGGAAGGTCTTGGTGCCCTCATCGCGCCACTTCTGGTTCAACGTCCGGCCATCGCGCCCCTTGATCATGTTGAATGTGGACGTGGCCATCCATTGGAATCCGGTCGCATAGACGAGGACGTCGAGAGGGTATTCGACCCCATCGTGCACGACGCCGCGTTCGTTGATTTCGCGCACGCCCAGCGGGGCGGTGTCGACCAGATGGACATGCGGCAGGTTGAACGCCGGCAGGTATTCGTCATGGAACGTCGGGCGCTTGCATCCGTAGGGATAGAAGGGCTTCAGCGCTTGCGCGGTCGTGGGATCCTTGACGATCGCGTCCACGCGCGCGCGGATCTGTTCCATGATGCGGAAGTTGGTCTCCAGTTGTTTCTGGACCAACTCCTCCACGCTGAGCTCTCGCGCATATTGCTTGCGGTCCTTGAAGTCGGGGGTTTTGCCGGCGAGGTAGTCGTCATTCGCCTTCATGGCGGTGCGGCCACCGGAGATCCTGGCGAAGCGGGCGCGCCTGGCGCGCGCCCATCCCGGCTCCCGGGCCCAGATTTCGCGCTCTTCGTCGGTTGTCGCGCGTTGATCGCGCACGTCGATCGTCGAGGGCGTGCGCTGGAAGACGTAGAGTTCCTTGGCGACCTTGGCCAGTTCGGGGATTGCCTGCACGGCTGTGGCGCCGGTGCCGATGATGCCGACCCGCTTGCCTTTCAGATCGACGTGGTAGTTCCAGCGGGAGGTGTGAAACGCCTCGCCCGCGAATTTTTCCATGCCCGCGATGCGCGCGAGCTTAGGCGTCGTCAGTATGCCGTTGGCCAGGATGACGTATCGGGCTCGCATCGCGTCGCCGCGATTCGTGCGCACTGTCCAACGCCCAGCGGATTCATCCCACGTGGTCTCCTCTACCGTCGTGTGGAAAAGGCAGTGCTCATAGAAGCCGAATGCCTCGGCCATCTTCTGGCAGTATTCGAGGATCTCGAAGCCAGAGGCGAACTTCATCGCCGGAACGTAGCCGGTCTCTTCGAGAAGCGGGAGGTAGCTGTAGGCTTCGACATCGCAAGCGATGCCCGGATAGCGGTTCCAATACCACGTGCCGCCGACGTCGCCGCCCTTTTCACAGAAGCGCACGTCGGCGAATCCCGCCTCGCGAAGCTTTTGCCAAAGCAGCAAACCGCCAAATCCCGCGCCGACCACCAGGATTTCGCATTCGTCGTTCAGCGCCTCGCGCGGCGCGGGGGCGGCTGAATAGACGTCGTCGAGGTATTTCGCAAAATCCCCTTCCATCCCCATGTAGTCGGCGGCGCCGCGGCGGGCCTCCTTGAACGCTCGGTATTTCGCCTGTTCCTCGGCGTTGAAAGTCGCGCCGGGTAGAGGCTCGGGGAGCGCTTTGAGCGCCTCGTCCGTGACGATCGAGTATCCCTTGCCCGTGATCGCATCGCTCGCCCTGGCCGCGCGGGTGTCGAAGACCTTCAGACCGCTTTGCGGATCAACTCGGACCGTCATCTCGATCGCCTCTTCCCTTGATTTTGTCATCTTCTTAGTTTGGCTCGCGTCGCCAGGTAAACGCAAAAACACGGGCCGGCCAAACGCTCGCGGCGCTTTGGCGGGATTCGCGGCGTATGCGCTTGGATCGAGGTTCGCACGGGCGCGTTGGACGTTCGCCGACTTGTGTTTCGATATTCAGGCCGCATTCATAACGGGTCGGTCAAACACCGATCATATCCTGGAGTTATCCGATGAAAACCTCTTCGACGCGGAACGCCATCGCCGCTGGCCTCGCCCTATCCCTCGCAATCGGCGGCGCGAGTTTCGCCCAGGGCCAGTTCGGCGGTCCGCCTTCCGGCCCTCCTGGCGCGAACGGCGGACCGCCGTCACAGCCGCCGATGTCCCAGCGTGATTACATGAGCCAGACCCTGGGCTTGCGTTCCGACCAACAGCCGGCGCTGCAGGCCTTTCTGGCCGCCGTGGCCGCGCCGCCAGGGGTCGTCGAAAGGATCCGCGCTCAGGACGCCCAGATGGCGACGATGCCGACCCCGCAGCGGCTCGACATGATGCTGACGAGGATGGACGACTCGCGCAATCTCATGGTCACACGCATCGCCGCGACCAAGCGTTTCTACGCCCAGCTCACTCCGGCTCAGCAGCGCGTTTTCGACACCCTGGGCAATCAGGGCGGCCAGAACGGCGGCGGTCCATCGCGCTGAGTCGGCTTGCCTCTCCCTACCGGGCGGAAAACCGGCTAAGCGGGGGACATGTTCGCCAGTCTGGCCAATCCGCACCGATTCATGGCGTTTTCGCGCTGGGCGGCGCCCTGCCTCGGAAGCCTGGCCGCCGCCCTGATAGCGGCGGGCCTGTGGATGGGAGCGGTCGCGCCGCCCGACTACCAGCAGGGCGAGACGGTCCGGATCATGTTCGTGCACGTGCCCGCCGCGTGGGTGGCCATGATGGCCTATGGCTGCCTTGGCGGCGCGAGCTTCTTTTTCCTGGTCTTTCGCCATGCGCTCGCCGACGCGGCGGCCAAGGCCGCTGCGCCGCTCGGGGCGGCGTTCACATTCATGGCCCTGGTCACCGGTTCGCTGTGGGGACGTCCGATGTGGGGAACCTGGTGGGTCTGGGACGCGCGCCTCACGTCTGTGTTGGTGCTGTTCCTGCTGTTCGTCGGCTACATCGCGCTCAGGGCGAGCATCGACGATGAGTTCAAGGCGGGTCGGGCCGGGGCCATACTGGCGCTCGTTGGGCTGATCAATCTCCCGATCATCAAGTTCTCGGTCGATTGGTGGAACACGCTTCATCAGGGAGAGTCGATCTTTCGCTCCGGCGGGCCGACTCTGGCGCCGGTATACCTGATCCCCCTGGCCATCGTGGGCCTTGGATATTCGATGGCCTTCGGCGCCCTGTGGCTTGTCAGGATCCGATCCGAGGTATGGCGCAGGCAGGCCAACAGCCAGGCTCTGCGAGCCGCTCTGCGATGATGGCCTTGTCCGCCTTCGCCGGCAAGTACGCCGCGTTCATCTGGCCGGCTTACGGCGCATGCGCCCTGGTGTTCGCCTGGATGACCGTCGATTCACTTTCAAGGGCGAGATACTGGCGCGCGCGGGCGCAGCGACCGGACGCCGATGGCCCGGGCTAGGCGCGGGGCCGAGAGCCCGCCCCCGGAACGGGGGCCCATGCTCCGTCTGACCGCGGTCGGCTAGAGGTTCGATGACCAAGGCGTCGGTCAAGCCATCGAAGCTGGGCGTGAGCCTGTCGCTCAAAGCGGCGCCGGTGCTGGCCCTCGCGGCGGCGCTCGCCGCCTGGGCGCCGTGGCGGCCGGGGGGCCGACGCCCCGCCGCGCCGGCGGTTTGCGTCACGCCAGAGCAGTTCGAGGCCGCTGAACCCGGGCGCGGGCGCGCCGCGACCGCGCCGTGGCGCATTCCCGTCCTCGGGTGGAAGGACATAATGTGGCGCACCTATCGCGAAGTGGCTCGCGCGCGCCTGACCGCCTTGGCCGCTTCGGTTACCTTCTTCATGGTGTTTGCGACGTTTCCCGCGGTGGCGGCTTTTGTTTCGCTGTATGGGATCTTCACCCAAGGCGTCGACGTCGAGCGCCATTTCACCCACATTGCCGATTTCCTCCCCGCGGACGCGGTGCATGTCATCGCCTCGGAGATGCTCCGCATCACCGAGGCCCGCAACAGCGCGCTTGGCGCAACGTTCGCTGTCAGCACCCTGCTTTCGGTCTGGAGCGCCAACGCCGGGATGAGGGCGCTCTTCGACGGCGTCAACATCGCGTACGACGAGACCGAGAAGCGTTCGTGGCTCCGGCGCACCGTCTTCACTTATTTCGCCACCCTGACCGGTCTGCTGCTGCTCACCGCCCTGACCGCCTTCGCGATATCGGCGCCGATGTTCGTGCACGGCCTTGGTGTCCACCATGCGCGTCGGTGGCTCGCTCCGGTCAGGTGGCTGCTGGTCTATCTGGCGGCCGCGTGCGTCTTCTCTCTGGTCTATCGATTTGGTCCAAGCCGCACCCTGGCCCGCTGGCGTTGGGTCGCGCCGGGCGGAGCCCTGGCCGCCGGCCTCTGGATGGCGGGATCGGTGGCGTACACCTGGGGCCTCGACCGCTTTACGCATTTTGGCGTCACCTACGGCTCGTTGGGAGCGATCCTTGGTCTGATGCTCTGGCTGTGGTTTTCGGCCCTGACGATGCTGCTGGGCGCCGAACTGAACGCCGAGATCGAACATCAGACCGCTCAGGACACCACGGTGGGCCCTTATCGGCCGTTGGGCATGCGGGGAGCCGTCGTCGCCGACAGTGTCGGCAAAGCCTTCACTCTGTCAGTCGGCCAGGCGCGGGCGGTCGTCGCGGACAGGGTCCGGGAGATCGGCGCCACCGTGCGTCGAGCGGCGCGTATTTGAGACGCGGATTCCGCCGGCTCAATTGAAACTTTCCTCCAGCGTCGCCAGCCGGGCCGCTTCGTCGTCGGCGATCAGCGGATCGATGACATCGTCCAGCGCCTCCCCCTCGATGACCTTGGCCAGGTTGTAGAGCGTCAGGTTGATCCGGTGGTCGGTGACCCGCCCTTGCGGGAAGTTATAGGTGCGGATGCGCTCGGACCGATCGCCGGAGCCGACCTGGCTCTTGCGTGATTGAGAGCGCTCGGCGTCGAGCGCCTCGCGCTTCTGGTCATAAAGCCGCGCCTTGAGCACCTTCATTGCCCGCGCCCGGTTCTGGTGCTGCGACTTCTCCGACGAGGTGACGACGATGCCGCTCGGCATATGGGTTATGCGAACGGCCGAGTCGGTCTTGTTCACGTGCTGGCCGCCCGCTCCGCTGGAGCGGTAGGTGTCGATCCGGATGTCGGCGTCATTGATCTCGATCTCGACGTCCTCCGGCTCCGGCAGCACGGCGACCGTGGCGGCCGAGGTGTGGATGCGGCCCTGCGCCTCGGTCGCCGGCACACGCTGCACGCGATGAACGCCGCTCTCGAACTTCAGCCGCCCGAACACGCCCTCGCCGCCGATCGAGGCGATGATCTCCTTGTAGCCGCCGGCGTCGCCCTCCGAGACACTCTCGATGTCCACTTTCCAGCCGCGGCTTTGCGCGTAGCGCTGGTACATCCGGAACAGGTCGCCGGCGAACAGGGCGGCCTCGTCGCCGCCGGTGCCGGCTCTCACCTCCAGGATCGCCGAGGCGTTCTCGTCGGCGTCCCGCGGGGCGAGCAGCAGGGCCACGCCGCGCTCGACTTCCGGCAGGTCGCTGTCCAGTCGCGCTATATCCTCGCGCGCCAGGGCGGCCATTTCGGCGTCGTCCGCCTTGACCATTTCCTCCAGGTCGGTGCGTTCTCCGCGCAGCTCGGCCAGCCGCTGAACAGCTTCGGCGATGGGCCTGAGCTCGGCATACTCCTTGCCCAGGCGCACGATCTCCGGTCCCTCGGAGGCCGCGCCCATGCGCGCCTCGACTTCACGGAAGCGATCCAACACCTGATCCAGTCGGGCCTGAGGGAGATGCACGCGCGGCTCGCACCTGAAATGACAAACGGGGCGCTCATCTAGCGCGGCGCCCAACCAAGGTCACGCGCTGTTCACAAAGACCCTTGTCTGACGCGGCGGCGCCTTCAATAAGCGCCTACCCTACTCATATATCCACCGGGCCCGTCTTCTCTCCGGGGCCGATATCTCCAAAGGAACACTCTCCATGGCCGAAGCCTATATCGTCGCCGCCGCCCGCACCGCCGGAGGCCGCAAGGGCGGCAAGCTCGCCGGCTGGCATCCGACCGATCTGGCCGGCCAGATTCTGGACGCTCTCGTCGATCGCACCGGCGCCGATCCGGCCATGATCGAGGACGTGATCATGGGCTGCGTCGGCCAGGCCGGCGAACAATCCAACAACGTCGCGCGCGGCGCGGTGCTGTCCTCCAAGCTGCCCGAGAGCGTACCCGCGACCAGCGTCGACCGTCAGTGCGGCTCCTCGCAGCAGGCGCTCCACTTTGCCGCCCAGGCGGTGATGAGCGGAACGCAGGACATCGTCATCGCCGCCGGCGTGGAAAGCATGACCCGGGTGCCGATGGGTACGCCGGTCGTTCTGGCGTTGAAAGCCGGCCTCGGCTCGCCGATGAGCCCGGCCCAGCAGAAGCGCTATCCCAACATTCAGTTCAGCCAGTTCATGGGCGCCGAAATGGTCGCCTCCAAATACAAACTCAACCGCGCGCAGCTCGACGAATGGGGTTTCCGCAGCCATCAGCGCGCGATCGCGGCCACACAGGCCGGCGCATTCAACAACGAGATCGTGCCGATCGAGATTACCGACGCCGAGGGGAACACGACCCGTCACACCGTCGACGAGGGTATCCGCTTCGAGGCGAACCTGGACGCCATGCGCACCGTCAGGCTGCTGCAGGAAGGCGGCCAGCTGACGGCGGCGACTTCCAGCCAGATCTGCGACGGCGCCTCGGGCGTGATGGTCGTCAGCGAAGCGGGCCTCAAGCGCCTGGGCGTGGCGCCGATTGCGCGCATCCATCACCTGACGGTGGTCGGCGGCGATCCGGTGATCATGCTCGAAGCCCCGATCCCCGGCACGCTGCGCGCCTTGCAGAAGACCGGCATGTCGATCGACGACATCGATCTGTTCGAGGTCAACGAAGCCTTCGCCTCGGTGCCCGTCGCGTGGCTGCAGCAGACCGGCGCGGATCCCGACAGGCTCAACGTCAACGGCGGCGCCATCGCCTTGGGCCATCCGCTCGGCGCGTCGGGAACCAAGCTGATGGCGACCCTGATCCACGCCCTCAAGGCTCGCGGCAAGAAGTGGGGCCTGCAGACCATGTGCGAAGGCGGCGGCCTCGCCAACGTCACGATCATCGAAGCCCTCTGACCCGCGCCGCGCTGTTTCCCGAAGGGGAGGCGGCGCCGGCCGAGCTATAGGTAGGTGATTCCGCCGTCGACGAAGAGCGCGGCTCCCGTTGTCCAGCTTGATTCCGGCGAACTGAGGAAACGTACCGCCGCGGCGGTCTCCTCGACGCGTCCACGCCGGTGAATCGCGCCGCGCGTTCGGATCAGAGCGTCCAGTCCGGGACCGCCGCCGGCGGCGTCGATGCCGGCCACCAGCGGGGTATCGCTGGGCCCCGGCCCGACGAGATTCACGCGCACGCCAAGTGGCGCGAGTTCGGCGGCCCAGGATCTGACGAAGGAACGCAGCGCGGCCTTGCTGGCCGCGTAGACCGATCCGCCCGGCAGCGCGATCTCGCCGGCCACCGATCCGATCACGGTGATGGCCGAGGGCGAACGAAGCACCGGGATGGCCTTCTGCACCGTGAAGAAGATCGATTTCACGTTGAACGCCATCAGGGCGTCGTAGGCGTCTTCCGCGCACGTCGCGACGGGGCCGCCGCCGACGCCGCCGGCGTTCGCGACCAGTATGTCGACGCCGCCGTGCCGCTCGCGGGCGGTCGCGAACAGCCGGTCGAGATCCTCCATGCGGGTGACGTCGCCGCATACGTAGCTGGCCGCCTTGCCGATCGACGCCACGGCCTCTTGCAGCGGCGCCTCCCGGCGGCCCAGCAGCAGAACCTCCGCCCCCTCATCCGCCAGCGCCTTGGCGCTCGCCAGGCCGATCCCGGCGCTGCCGCCGGTGATGACGGCCACCTGTCCTGACAGCTTGCTCATGTATGTCGTGATCCTGACTTGCTGCTCATGACCCGGCTAGACCGCCGCTCCCGCGAGGTGGCCCTCGCGCATGGCCGCGACGAGATGGCGGGGCGTGCTTGCGTCGCCGATCAGGCGATGGGCGAGCCCAGCCGCCGCGAGCGGGGCCATCAGTTCGCGATTGGGCCGGTTGATGGAGACGAGAACCACCGTGTCCGCCTTTACCCGGTGTGTCTGGTTGCTGCCGCTCGGCAGATACGTCGGACCGATGACGACGTTTTTCGCCTCGATCGCGATCGCGCGATGGCGGGCCAGATGGGTGAATTGCCCGCGGCTCAGACGCTCCAGAGCCGGTTCCGTCATCAGGGCCGATTCCACGCCGGGCGCGAACGCCGGCAACCTGGATACGTAGGTGACGGCCAGGCCACGGCTGATCAGGTGTTCGGCGGCGGCGACGGCTTCATAGTGCCCGGTGTCGTCGATCACCACCGCGTCCTCGCCCCAGTCCCGGTCCATCCGAGAGAAGAGGTCATGACTGGACAGGACATGGGGCTGTTCCACACCCTCGATCGGCTCGCCGGGGTTCGACAGCTGGACGCCGTCCATGCGCGGTGTCGAGCCGGTCGCCAGGATGACCTCATCCCAGCCGGCGCCGACGATGTCGTCGGCATCCAGATAGGTGCTGCGCCGCACCTCGACGCCAAGCCGATAGATCTCCTGCTCCAGCCATAGGGTGATGTCGCCGAGGTTGGCGCGCGTGGGCGCCAGCATGGCCAGCTTGATCGCGCCGCCGAGCCGGCTTTCGGCCTCGGCCAGCGTCACGGCATGGCCGCGTTCGGCCGCGACGCGAGCCGCTTCCATTCCCGCGGGGCCCCCGCCAACCACGAGGATCCGCTTGGGCGTCTCAGTCCTGGCGAGCAGGTGATCGCCGAAGCTGAGCTCGAATCCCGTCGAAGGGTTGACCGCGCACCCCATGCGGTATGGCGGCGCGAGCAGCTGCCCCACGCAACCCTGGTTGCAGGCGATGCAGGGCCGCACGCTCTCGGGACGGCCTTCGAGGGTCTTCTTCACCAGAAAAGGATCGGCGATCGTGGCGCGGGTGAGCGCCACCATGTCGGCCTCGCCGGCCCGGATCACGGCGTCGGCTTCCTCCAGCGTGCGGAACCGGCCGGTGACGAGCGAGGGAACCTTGGTGCGGCTGGTGATCGGTATGGCGGTGGGCAATTCATAGCCCGTGGGCTCGTGCATCCCGCCGATCATCTTTGGAAAACTCTGGTAGTTGCCGGCCGAGACGTTGACGTAGTCGATCAGCGGCTCCACCGCCTGGACGGCCAACAGGTTCTCCTGCGGATCAAGTCCGCCGACCGTGAAGTCGGGCGCCACCCGTATGCCGACCACGAAGTCTCTCGAAACGGCGGCCCGCACCGCCTCGACTATCTCGACCATGAATCTGACGCGGTTCTCGAACGGACCGCCATATTCGTCGTCGCGTTTGTTGGCGTTGGGCGACAGGAACTGCGCCGGCAGATAGCCATGGGCGCAATGCACCTCCACGCCGTCCAGCCCGAAGCTCTCGCAACGGCGCGCCGCGTTCGCGTAGGCCGCTACGATCTCGGCGATCATCGATCGGTCCATCGGCAGCGGCGCCAGGCCGACGACGGGGCTGGGGACGTCCGACGCCGACCAGGGCGGCCCGCCGCTGATCGGGTGGGCGTTGTGGCCAGCGTGCCAAAGCTGCTGGAAGACCTTCGCGCCGGTCGGCCGGATTGCTTCGACGAGCTTGGCATAGCCCTTGCCGAGATTCGGATCGAACGCGTTCAGGCCGGAAGGCGAGGTAGGGTGCACCCCCATGATCTCGATGATCAGCAGGCCGCAACCGCCGCGGGCGCGCGTCTCATGATAGGCGATCAGATCGTCGCTCATCCCGGCGCCGCCGCCGATGTTGGTGGCGTGCGCGGTGCGCGCCACGCGGTTCTTCAGCGTCGCGCCGCCGATCTTGAGCGGGGTGTGCACGTGAGTGAGGTTCATGGATCAGGCGCCCTTCGGGGTATTTCCGACGACCACGAACTCGCCGGACGCCTCGTCGTTCTCGATCAGGTCCGTGACCGCCTTGGCGATGTCCTCCGGCTCGAGCACGTGGATCTGGTCGAGCAGCGGGACCAGCCAGTCGGCGATCTTGTCGCCACCGGTCTTGGCGAGGATCGGCGTGTTGGTCACGCCGGGGCAAACGGCGTTGACGCGAATGCCGTCGGTATCCTTCAGCGGTCCGCAGGAGCGGCTGTACATCAACACGCCCGCCTTGGTGGCGGCGTAGGGGGCGTCCGACAGATAAGGGCTCAGCCCTCCGGTCGAGGAGGTGTTGATGATGACGCCGGCTTGCTTGGCCGCGCGCATCAGCCGGATGGCGTGCCAGGTCGCTTCGATGACGGCGGTGAAGTTGATCGCCACGACCTGTCTGATGCGCTCGAGCGGCGTATCTGGGAATGCAGGCGGTCCCGAAAGTATGCCGGCGTTGTTGAACACGATATCGACGGGGCCTGAAGCGAACGCGGCTTCGAACAGCGCCTGCAGAGCGTCGCCATCGGTCACGTCGACCGATTTTGTATCGGCCTCGGCCCCGGCTTCGTCGACCAGCCGCGCGGTCTCGCGCAGACCGTGCTGATCGATGTCGACCAGGATGACCCGGCGCGCGCCCTTGCGCGCCAGCGCAACCGCCGTCGCCCGGCCGATGCCGGCGGCGGCGCCCGATATGAGCGCCGTACGACCCGATATATTCAAACGCGCCTCCCTTGTTTTGCAGCCGAAGCGCGGGCGTCCGCCTGCATCTTCGTGCCGTTGGTTCGGTATCAAAAAACTGGCGGGCGGGACGCCCGCGCTCCTAGCTTGCGGCGGCGCCCCCCGCGTACGATCCGGTCAGGATGTCGTCTTCCAGATCGAGCCGGGTGGGCGACCAGCCGAGATCGCGCCGGCTGGCCACCGCGCGCGAGCGGCTGCTTACGCCAAAAAACAAGGGCCCGATGAACGGCCCCCAGATGTCCTTCGCCTCGTCGATCGACACGCTTCGCGCCTCGACGCCGCGGACCTTGGCCGCCGCGCGGGCGAGCGTTCGCCAGTTCGCCTCGCCGGCGACGGCGTGATAGAGCGCGCCGGGCTCTCCGCGCAGGAGGGCCCGACGATACACATCCGCCAGGTCGTCGACATGGACGTGGCTGTAGAGGTTCAGGCCCGCGCCGATGTAGCAGGCCGCGCCCGCGGTTTTGACCGATTGAAAGATCGCCGGGACCTGCTTGCTTCCGCCGTGGCCCCAGATCAGCGGCGGCCTCACCACCATGGCGCGCACCCCGCGCCGGCTCGCGGCGCGCACCTTGTTTTCGGTTTCCACGCGCATTGAGATCCATGACGGGGGCGTGAACGGATCGTCCTCCGCGTAGGTTTCCTCGCGCCACTCGCCCTGGGGCGTTTCGTGCGAAAGCACGGCGGTGCCGCTGGTCATGACGAAGGGCTTGCCGCTACCCTCGAGCGCCCCGATCAGAGCGTCCGCCACGGTCCATTCCTGGTCGAAGGCGATGGCGGCCGCCAGGACAATGGCGTCCATTTCGCGCAACTCGGCCGCCAGCGACGGCAGGTCTTCGAGCTGACCTTGGACGGGCTGCAGCCCCTGGCGCGAAAAAGCCTCGGCCTTGCCGGGGTCGCGCGCCAGAGCCGCGACCGTATGTCCGGCCTGATGAAAGGACTTGGTGAGCGCGTCGCCGAGGTAGCCGCCGGCGCCGACAATGAAGATTCGCATGGCTCCCACCCTTCTAGACGTCGCCCTTGCGTGCGGCCCAGCGCTGGCCGGCGATCTGGAAGAGACCCCTATCGCCCATCTCCCAGGTGACGGTGAGTTTGCAGGCGTGGATCTTCCAGCCGTCGACGCCGCGCCGAAGCGCATTGGTGTAATAGCCGCCCAGCCCCTGCATCTGGCGATCGCCGTCCACCACCAGGTAGTGAAGCGCCACCATGTAGGACACGCAGGTCGCCTCATC
Organism: Caulobacterales bacterium; assembly: GCA_038206535.1. Taxonomy (GTDB): domain Bacteria; phylum Pseudomonadota; class Alphaproteobacteria; order Caulobacterales; family Caulobacteraceae; genus Acaudatibacter. The sequence goes on along the minus strand of JBBRAV010000002.1, from coordinate 185,744 downwards.
GCCCTCGATCGTGTGGACATGATTGGAACTGAGATGCTGTGTCGCGTCGAATCCCGACAGCGCGTCGCGCACGCCGGCCACCCAGTCGTCGCCCCGCAGCCGACGCGGTTCGCCGCCGCTCCAGGTGGTGAAATCGAAATCCACGTCGTCGGCGAAGATGGAGCGGTAGAGCACCCAGTCTCGCCGGTCGATGCCGGTGGCGTACCGATTGACGACGTCGCTGATCTCCGCGCGCGCGATCAGTGTTTCGAGTGTCAGCGCCATGAACGTCCTCCCGCAGCTTCGGCGTCGAAGCCGTCGTTGGCGGAAGTTTTGCCCAAGCGGCGGCGGGATGGCAAGCGATCATTGACACGCGTGCTATTTTTCTGAAATTGCTGAACAGCCCCCGTGGGGCCAGATTCCAGGAGGAAACAATGGCGGAGACGAAGACGCACCCGATTCCGGGCGTGGCGGAGATCGACTTCAACGCCGAGGATTTCCTGCACAACTATAAGCGGGTCTACATGGACCTTCACGCCAGCGGTTGTCCGTTCGCGCACTCCAGCGACGGCGATTTCTACGCCGTCGCCGCGCACAAGGACATTGTCGAGGCGTGCGTGCGCGCCGATCAATGGAGCAGCAAGTTCGGGCCTGGACTGGCTTACCAGCCCCCCGAAACACCCGGCGTGCTGGTGAGTGTCGACCCGCCCGAGCACACCTTCGAGGCGCGCCTGGTGGGAAAGGCTTTTTCCAAGGTCTATTTCGATTCCTTCATCCCCGGGATACGGGCGTTCGTGAACGAAAAGATCGACGCGGTGTTCGCGGACGGCCGCTGCGACCTGCATGCGACGCTCTCCGAACCGCTGCCGCTGTGGGTGATCTTCAAGATGTTCGGCCGCGAGACGAATCCCGCCGAGATGCAGGCCTTCCGTGAAGGGCTGCTCAACGGCGTGGGCCAGATGCTTCGCCCCGGTGTCGCGGGGACGCCGCAAAATCCCAGCACGCATTTTCTCGCCGACCATCTGGCCGAGACCAAGCGGCGTCTGGCGGCGGGCGAGACCGCCCCCGACGAGAACCTTCTCACCCGCTTCATAAGTTCCGAGATCGGCGGGCGTCGGCTTACCGACGAGAAGATCCTCGGCTTCTGCAGCTTCCTGCTCACCGCCGGCAGCGCGACCACGACGATTCTGCTCAGCAACCTCGCCCATCGGCTACTGAGTTCACCCGAGCAGTTTGCCCGCCTGAAGGCCGACCGGTCCCTCATTCCAATTGCGATCGAGGAATGCTTGCGGGTGGATGCGCCGGTGCACGGGCTGTTCCGCACGAACAATGAGGCCATGCGACTTGGGCCGCTGGATCTGGAACCGGACACCAAGGTGATGATGCTCTGGGCGGCCGGGAGCCTGGACCCCAACGTCTTTCCCGATCCGACCCGCTACGACCTCGATCGCGACTTCGATCAGGTGCGCAAGCATCTCGCGTTTGGCTATGGCATCCACGTCTGCCGCGGCGCGCCACTATCACGCATAGAGGCGCAACTCTTCCTGGAGGCGGTGCTCGATCGTCTTCCGGGTCTACGCCTGGACGGCGATGTCGTGCCCGAAATGCGCGCCCCCGTGCTGCAGGGCATTCGCAAGCTTCCGGTCGCCTGGGACGTCGCCGGCTAGGCGCCTCCGCTCACGCGGCGCGAGTCAGAATGGCTCGCTCCGCCACAGGCGCCGCAACAGGCGCATGATGGTCTTTTGGTGGGGCGCCCGGGTCAGGGGATGGATACAGGTGAGGAAGTTGAGCTTGAAGCGCAGCTTCATCTCGTCGGCGGATATTCGCCCCGCCGCCCAGTCGGTGATGTTGGCGTAGCCGGTGTTGATGAGCAGGGTGGAGAGCCGCTCGACATCCTCGGCCGACAGCTTCGTCAGCACGCCGGTCCGCAAGGCCTCCGGGACCCAGGCCGCGCTGCCTCCGCCCGATATCCAGCGTAGCGTCTCGTACAGGCGGCGGTCGACCGTCGGCGAAAAGAACACCCCGACCATGGCTGTCGCATAGCGCCTCAACGCGACTGTGCGGTCGACCAGCGCGTCGATCCGCGCGAGTTGCGCCTCGAAATCGGCGGCCGCCGCCGGCGGCGGCAAGGCGGCGAGCAGCCCCGCGAAGTGATCATGGATGGCCGAGGCCAGGATGTCTTCCTTGCTGCCGAACTGGTTGTACAGCGTGCGTTGAGCGACGCCGGCCCTTCGACTGAGTTCGCGTATCGTAAAGCCCTCGACCCCCAGCTCATCAATGATCGCCTGCGCTTCGTCGAGAATGCGTCGCCGCCGGTCGGCCATGACGGGACTGTCGTACCGGCGCCGTTCCGGGACGTCGTGATCGGCGACGGACGATGCGACATCGGCAAATGGCTCAGCGGAAAGCGAAACGGTCAAGGAGCGGTCCCGGTGGCGGATTGAGCAGCTTACGTAACACATCTTTCGGGCGCGCCGCTCAAATACGAGAGCCTCCGTTCTGGTGATCAAAATTTCCTACGCGTAGCAATTTTCCCCTTTCAATTTTTGCCAGATGTGGCAGTTTTCGCGCCAACCACGGCAGACGACACGTGGCAATTAAAGCCAATCAAGCGAAAAAGGGGAGACGATGCGCTCATCGCGAATCTGGACATTTGGCGTATCCGCCGTGGCTTTGGCGGCTGCTTTGGCGGCCAACGCCGCGAGGGCGCAGGGCGCTCCCCCCGCCGGCGCCGCCGGCGGCTCATCGTCAGGAACCGGCGCGATTTCCCAGGGCGCGACGACAATCTCGGAAATCACCGTGACGGCGGCCAAGCGGCAGGATCTGCTGATCAACGTGCCGGTGGCCGCCTCGGCCCTCGGCTACACCCAGCTGCAGCAATATGCGTCCAATGATCTGGGAGCGATCGCCGCGCAGTTGCCCGGAGTCGAGTTGCAGGAGACCGGCGGAGGCACTTCGGGCGCGGCGTTTTCGATCCGCGGCGTGGGCCAGCTTGCGCAGGACTACGGCACGGAACAGCCGGTGGCCCTCGTCATCGACGGCATGCAGCTCACCCGGGGCCATGCCATCGATATAGGCGCTTTCGATGTGTCGCAGGTCCAGGTGCTCGAAGGCCCGCAGGCGCTGTTCTTCGGCAAGAACAGCCCCGCCGGGGTGGTTTCCATCAATACCGTGAGCCCCGGCCGAACGTTTGAAGGCTACGTCCGCGCCGGCTATGAGGTGGCGACGCAGACGCCCTTTGGCGAATTCGCCGTGTCCCTGCCCGTGACGGACGCCCTCTCGGTGCGCTTCGCCCTGCGCTACAGCGACATGCAGGGCGGCACGGTCACCAACCGCGCCAAGCCGATCGCGGATCCCTTCCCAGGCGAGACAGGCTTCATGCTTCCCGGGGCGTCCGACTCGAAGCGGCCGCAGACGGAGTTCCTGATCGGTCGTTTCACCGCCGTGTGGCGTCCGAACGATGCGTTCGATGCGACGCTGAAGTTTTCCGGCAGCCATTATCACGACAACGGCGAGGCCCTCGTATCGGGCGCCGCGGCCTGTGCGCCGGGCGCCAGCCACCCCACCTCCACCGACCTGCTCAACCCGACCATCAGCTTCCAGGACCCGTTCGGGTCCTGCACGCTTTCGAACGGAACGATCTCCAACGGCAACGCGCCGCGGCAGATCACCTCCCACTTCGTGGGCGGTCCCGCCGACGGCCAGCCGTTCGGCGACGACCTCGCCTACCTGGCCAGCCTGACGATGAACTACCGCCTGGGCAAGGTGACGTTCACGTCGGTGACCGGCTTCTATGACGCGGTGCAGGCGGGATACGACAACTATGATCTGACGGTCTACGCGCAGGCCCTCGACGCCCAACGAGACCACGACAGGACGATCACCCAGGAATTACGCGTGACGTCCGCCTTCGATGGTCCGTTGAATTTCGCGGCGGGCGGCTACTATGAGCATGACAATCGCACCCTCAACAACACCGACAAGATTTTTCCCCTGGGGCCCTACCCCGGCGCGGGCCCGTACAACGGCGCCTACAACACGCTCGCGCTCGAGGACCACAATCTGGGCGATTCCTATTCGGTGTTCGGCCAGTTGAAGTGGAAGATCCTGCCGACGTTGGAGCTGGCGGGCGGCGCTCGCTGGTCGCACGACACGAAATCCGTGGACGCGGTCAACACGTTCAACTTCCTGGAGCTGTTCCTGCCGACGGCCTTCAACCCGTTCGCTCCCGCCGGCGAGCATTTCCACCCCCGCTTGAGCGAAAACGATACCTCGCCCGAGGTCACCCTCACATGGCGTCCGCGATCGGGTCTGACCTTCTATGGCGCCTACAAGCAGGGCTATCTCGCCGGGGGCGCGTCCAACCCCGGCAATCTCAGCAACTACGATGTGCTGTGCGCCAAGGATCCAAAGTGTACCGACCCCGCCAGCCTGCTTGAATACAAGTCGGAAAAGGCGAAGGGCGGTGAAATCGGCGCCAAGGCCTCCTTGCTGGACGGCGCTCTCTACGCCGACTTCACGCTGTATCGATATGAGTTCAGCAATCTGCAGGTGACCTCGTTCAACGCCGCCACGACGTCGTATTTCACCACCAACGCCGCCTCGGCCTTGAACCAGGGCGTCGAGGCCAAGCTGCGCTACAATGTGGCGCGCGACCTGCAGATTCACGGGTTCGTCGCCTATTCGGACCTGTCCTTCGAACGCTACCCCGACGCTCAGTGCTACTCGGGCCAGTCCGCCGCCGGCGGCTGTGTGGGCGGGGTGCAGGACCTGGGCGGAACCAAGTACGGCGGCGCGCCCTGGAATTTCAACGTCGGGGCGAACTATCGACATGAGCTGACGAACAACTGGGACCTGGGCCTGGCCGGCGACGCCTATTGTCACACGCGGACGCCGCGGCCGAACAACGATCCCTTTGCTCCGGGCGGCGAGGGCTACTGCCAGGTGAACGCGTCCCTGCGCGTCTATCAGCAACACGGACCCTGGGAACTGGCCGTCATCGCCACCAACCTCGGCGACATACGCTATGTGGCCCCCGCCAACACCGGCAAGCCCCTGGGCGCCCCGGGCGACCTGGAAAGCGTCGTCGGCCCACCCCGCGAAGTCACACTCCAGGCGACCTACAGGTTCTAAGCAAGGCCGGGATCTTGCGCCCGCGCCCGCGGCGGCTGGAACCCTGGCGGATCGTCTCTGGAGCGGACCTTCCGAGGGTCGGGGAGGGGGGGTTGTCAGACACGCCCCAATGGGTAACCTGACTGCCCACCATGAGGCTCTGACGAATGCCGGTCCAGACTACTACCTACTGGGTCCACCAGGACGCAGGTCCATTCCTGTTTGCTTTGATGATCGGGGCAGTGATCGTTCTTGGTGGGACGCTCAGATGGGGTCGGCGTTTCGGTTTTATCGCTACTGTACTAGGCTTGCTCATCCCTGCGGCTCAATTCTTGCTCGTTCCGAAAGCTTGGCGCTCATCGGGACAGCTTACCTAAATCTGCCAATTGTCGCGACGCCCGAAAGCAGCCCCGCCCAGCGTCCGAAACGGGTGAGAAGCGGGAATTTCCTATCGCTCGGAAAAGGGAGCGCCGAGATGGTTAAGATACTCAGGAGATATGGTCAGTCTTACACTAGGGACCCGACTAAACTGCAGCCGCACTTTTTCAGTAGTCCAACCAAACGCCGTCGGCTCAACCTTCTCAAATGCGATTTCATTCCACGGAATGAACGCCGCCTTGCCCCATGGTATCAACAGACGAGACGCCTCTATCCTCAGGCCCGACCTACACCCGGACAGAATTGCAAAAGCGGTATTCGTTATTCCAAGCTGACCGTAACCAGTGTAAATCTTGGCAAGCGCTGCTTCCGTATGGTTTGGATAAACTGCGGTCAATCGGCTCAAGCCTGACAGTTTGACCCAAAACACGCCAACCGAAAGCCATATCAGAACGGCGAGGAGGACAAAGGTACAAGCGGTTGACATACGAACCTTCGAAGACAGTTTAGCAGAGTTTGCGCTCTACTCGCCGCATGCGCAACGGGTCGGTCATTGCCGTTAGGTCCGTGGCGGAAAGCCGCCGGTCGCGGGGGCCCACGTCAGGCAACCAAAATACGGAGCTTGGCAGTGGCGGCGAGAGGTGGCGGACGGCGCCCCTAATCCGCTCTCCCCGGTTTTCGCCGGGGAGAGCGGGACCGACTGCTGCCATTCGCAATGCAATCGACTTGACGGCGGTCTGAAAGTTTGCAATATGTTTAGTGTCATAATCGTTCGCGGCGGTGGCGGGGAGGCGTCGAAGCCGAAGTTGAAACACGCGCGGCGAGATCAACGGCCGATCTTTTAAAAAGTCTTTACATTACAGTATTTTGATGGAACGACGAGCCTCCCTGTCACCGCCAAACAACCGCCCACGGACCGCCATCCGACCGCCATCCAACCGCCATCCAACCGCCGCTGGACATCCATGGAACCGCCCGTTGGCCGCCCGCCGGCCGCCTCGGCGTCGCCCCCATTCGCTCAGGCAGGCATTGCGAAGAGCGGACCATCTGAAAAGCCGCAAGGGGTCCGCCGTTGCCGTTCGTTTGGGCGCCCGACTCCGGCCATTCGCATCGCAATCGGACAATCTCACGTGCTGGCTCCGTCGGCGAATGCGCGCTATCATATCGCCGGAGACGCGATATGAACGGACCAATGCAACGAGATGATCAGTGGGCCGGGGCGGTCGAATCGGCGGCTGAACGGACCACGCGCCTCGCCTGGGAGTCCGAGCGGCTAGACGAGGCGTTTGCCGAGCTCGCCGCCGGCAAAGGCGTCTCTGGCCCAAAGCTCGATGAATGGTTGAGATGCTTCGCCGCCGGCGAACCCCTGCCTCCTATCTGACTCGCCGCGGTTGGCGAGACGCCTCATTATTTTGCCGAGCGCGCTACGCGATCTCGCGGATGCGCGCACCTGGTTGACACAGGCTGGTGCTGGCCGGCGAGCATTTGGGCGTCTGGCGGCGATAACAAGGGCAATCGAGGATTTGAGGATATATCCTTGCCGTTGGCCTCGCGGCGACAGGGCTGGCACACGCGAACAATCGGTGCAAGGTTATCGCATCGTCTATCGCGCGATCCCCGATACCGGTGACGATCAGACTGCTGGCGATGTCACTGTGTTGAGGATCTTCGGGCCGGGCCAGAATCGGCGCTCACCTTGATCGAGGTCCATAACTCCGCCGGCGGTTACGCACCCATGCCCTTCGTCGCCACCGTTCTGACCATGTTTCCCGAGGCCTTCCCAGGTCCCCTCGGCGTGTCCTTGATCGGAACCGCCTGGCGGGAGCGGGGGCTGTGGGCGCTGGAGACGGTGGACATCCGGGAGTTTTCCAACGATAAGCGCGGCTTTCTCGACGACACCCCCGCCGGGGGTGGCCCGGGACAGGTGATGCGGGCGGACGTGATCGCCTCGGCGCTGGACAGCGTGGAGGCCAACGGCCGGCCATTGTTGTATATGAGCGCCCGCGGGACGCGCCTGACGCAGGCCAGGGTCAAGGCCTGGGCGGCGCATCCCGGCGTGATCGTTCTTTGCGGACGGTTCGAGGGCGTGGACCAGCGCGTCATAGACGCGCGTGGGTTCGAGGAAGTCAGCGTCGGTGACGCGGTGCTCGCCGGCGGCGAGGCCGCGGCGTTGCTGACCATCGAGGCGTGCGTTCGGCTGTTGCCCGGGGTTCTGGGCGAGGCCGGCAGTTTGAGTGACGAGAGTTTCGAGAACGATCTTCTCGAACATCCGCAATATACCCGCCCGCGGACGTTCGAGGGACGCGAGATACCCGAGGTTCTGCTGTCCGGCCACCATGGCGAGGTGGCCCGGTGGAGAGCGGCGCAACGGGAGCAGACGACGCGGGAGCGGCGGCCGGACTTGTGGGCGCAGCATCTCGCCAATCAACAGGCAAAGGGCGACAAAGCCCAGTAAACGAAGGAGTTTTGAGTTATGAACGTGATCCAGACGCTCGAGAAGGAAGAGGCCGACCGCCTGCTTCAGGGCAAGAAGATCCCCGCTTTCCAGCCCGGCGACACCGTGCGCGTGAACGTCAAGATCAAGGAAGGCGAGCGCGAGCGCGTCCAGGCCTATGAGGGGGTTTGTATCGCCCGCTCGGGCGGCGGCTTGCAGGAGAATTTCACTGTCCGCAAGATCAGCTTCGGCGAAGGCGTAGAACGGGTGTTCCCGGTCATGTCGCCGATGATCGAATCCATCGAGGTCAAGCGTCGCGGCGTCGTGCGGCGCGCCAAGCTCTATTATCTGCGCGATCGCCGCGGCAAGTCGGCGCGCATCGCCGAGCGCGCCATGGTGCGCGCCAGCGACGAACCGGCCGCCGACTCCGAAAGCTAGCCTCGAACCGCCTCGCACCGCCGGCTTAAAGCCCATAGGTGCTAGCCCGTCTTATTCACGGTGAGGGCGGCATTATGTGGCTGATTGGGCCATTGGTGGCGGGCGCGGGTTCTCGTGGCGCCTTTTTCATCGCTGTTTGGGCTGGGGGTTTGAACTCCGAAGGGGCTGGGGTGCGGGGCGGTGCGTTTGACGGGCTTGGCCCGGCTGGTCAGGCGGGGGCTTCTCTGAGGGCGATGGCCAGGTGACGGAAGAGTTCGGCGTCGGGGCAGGCGGCGGCGAAGGCGATGCGGACGCGGTGTAGGGTTTCGCGGATGCGGGCGCCGATCTTGAGGAGCCTGAGGCGCAGGGTGGCGAACTCGGCCCTGGCGAGGGCGTGGGTCTTGGGGATGGCGTCGCGTACGGTGAGCATCAGCCAGTAGGCGGCGGTGTGCAGGATCAGGCGCATCTGGTTGGCCATGGGCGAACGGCAGGATGTGCGGTCGCTCTTGAGTTGGGACTTGTGCAGCTTGATCAGGTTCTCGGCCTGACCTCGGGCGCAATAGAGGGTCGCATAGATATGCTCGGCGGTTGGCGCTTCCAGCGAAGTGACGACATAGCGGATGTCGAGGCCCAGGTGCGTGGCCTCGATGCGCGCGACGACCCGGCGCTCCTTTTTCCACGACTTGGCGCCGTGGCGGGTGTGGGCGAAGCCGCGCACGGGGCGTCCGTCGCCTTGCGCGAACTCGACTCGAATGGGATCGACGACATCCTCGATCTTGGCGGCCAGGGCGTTCGTGCCGGTGACGCCGAACAGGTAGTCGAGGCCGTGCTTGTCGCAGAAGTCCATGAGTTCGGGCCGGCCGTAATGCCCGTCGCCTCGGATCGTCAGGCGGGTGTTGGGCCAATGTCGCCGGATGCGGGCGTGGAGGCGGCGCAGGTAACCGCGCGCCTCCTTGCCCGAGGGGGTCTTGCCCGGACGCAGGATCACGGCGACCGGCCGCCCGCTGGCGGTGTCGTAGATGTGGATCGGCAGGAAGCAGCGTTCGTCGTGATGGGCGTGGAACAGCGATAGCTGTTGATGGCCGTGAACGACATCGACCGTGTCGTCGATGTCCAGGGTCACCGCCTGGGGCTCATGCGCGTAGCTCTCGCACCAGGCATCGACCATGGCATAGGTGAGGCGGATGATGGTCTTCAGGTCCGGCGCGTTCTCCCAGCGCGAGACGGTCGGCTGCGAACAGAGATCGACGCCGCTGACCGGCAAGCGGCCGCAGGCCAGCTTGAACGCCGGATCGCCGCGTAGCCGATCCAGGTCGTTGCCGTCCTCATATCCACAGGCGATGGCCATCACCCGCGCCCGCAGGATCGACGCCACCGAATGGGTCACGAGAGCCGGATCGCGCGGATCGGCGATCAGCCCCGCGATGCGGTCGACGATGCCGATCCGCCGGTCGGCGAGCGCCAGCACGGCCACGCCGCCATCCGACGTAATGAGCCCGCCATCGAAACCCGCGCTCACTTTCTTGCGCGCCACGCTTGGCAGATCGAACAGAAGACCGGTATCGTCATCCATGGCGGGCGTGGCGCCTCCGTGACTTGGAAATAGGTTGGTGTAAGCAACCAAAATCTATTCCAAATCAGCCGGTTACGCTACGTCCGTCAGCCCATTCTCACTGCTCGCGTGAATAAGAAGGGCTAGTCTATGCGTGAAAATGAGATGACGGCCGTAGTCTAAAAGCCCTCGCCCCGCGTCTTCGCGGGGAGAGGGTTGGGTGAGGGGTCGTTCCGTGCAACGATTTTCCTGAGCGAATTGAGCATCGGCGCGGCCCCCTCACCCAACGTTGGCGTCCCCCGCTAAAGAAGCGGGGGAGAGGGCTATAGGCTGCAGTGCATCGCTTGACTTGGCGCCTATGGGCTTCCAGCCGGCCTTTTTGTCGCTGCTTTAGACGCAGCCGGCTGGAAGCCGGCGGTACGAGGGGCTAAGATCCGCCATTGGCCGGGGGGCCTGATTGAGAACGTTTGCCGTCCGGACCGTCATCGTCGCAGGCGCTTACGTCGCCACGATGCTGGCTGTGCTGACGGTCGTTCTGATGCTGCGCGGGCGCCTGTCGCCGGACACTCTGCGCGCGGTCCTCAGCTTTTATTTCATATCCGCGCTGGCGGCCGGGCTGGAACCGGCGACGGTCAGGGCGGCGGTCCTGGAGAGCGGTCGCGCCCCGGCCGACCTTGTCGGCGTTCTCGCCGCCGGGGCCGTGAAGGGCGTCGCGGCCGCGCCGGTCCTGGCCCTGGTGTGGTGGTTCGCCGATCAGCGCACGCCGCCGGCCATGCTGATGCTGTCGCCGCTTCCGGCCGTAGCGGGATTCTGGGCCACGGATCTGCGGGTCGTGCTCGACCTGCGCGGCCGGCACGCCGCGGCCATCTGGCTGAAGCAGGGCAGCCTGGCCGGCGGCGTCTTGCTGCTCGCCTTGATGGTCGGCGCTGGGCTGCCCCTGTTCCTGTCGGCTCTGTTGGCGAGTCTGGCCCGATTGGCGCCGCCTGTCTTGATCGCGGCCCGATATGCGTTCGGCCGTTGGCAGGTAGGCGCATTTCTGCGCCAGACCCGCTGGCCGGAGTTGGCGGGCATCTCCGCCGTCGCCGCGGCGGGCGGCTCGTTCGACCGTATGCTCGCCCTGCGTTATCTGTCTGCCGCCGATTATACGGGCTATCTGGTCGTCTATGAGGTCTTCAGCCGGTTCTGGCTGATCCCGTATCTCGTCGCGCCAATCCTGTTCGCGCGCCTGGCCGTCGGTGACGCCAGCCGCGTCCTCATCTCTCGGGCGTGGTTCGCGACGTCCGTGATGGGCGCGCTGTTCGTCTGCGCCGTGAGCGGCATGGCGCTGACCGCGCCGACGCTGGCCGCGCGGTTTTTGGGTGTGTCATTGGGTCTGCCGGCGATTGCTTTCGCCACGGCGGTGGCGCTCGGCGCTCTGACACAGTTGCGCATCGCCCAGATGCAGGGATCGGGCGCGGTGCGCAGGGCCCTCCTGATCACGGTGTTCGGGACACTCGTGTCGGGGCTGTCGTTCTTTATCGGCGTTCGCGCGAACGGGCTGCCGGGCCTCTACTGGGCATGGTTGGTCAAGTCTTTGATCGAGTTCGCGGCGGCGAATGGCAGGGGCTGGGATGCTCGGCGCGCCTAATCATTGCAGTTGCGGGGCGGCGAGCCTGCCCACGCGCCTGTTCGAAATCGTTTCGCGGACCAGCGCGGCCCGAACGACACTGCTTCGCTGCCCGGCGTGCGGCTCGCTCTTTCCCGAGACCATCCCGGCGCTGGCCGAAGCCGAAAGGCAATATGACCTCGGTCCAACGAGACGGGCAAAGTGGCGCCGCTTCGTGCGCCGGCTGCTTGATCTGGCGCGTGGACGATATGTCGATCGCGCGACTCCGGCGGAGGCGATGCGCGTGCTTGATTTTGGCTGCGGCGCCGGCGCTTATCTCACAGGCATCGTGGCAGATGGGCGGGCCGCGTTTGGGGTCGATCCGGTCAGGCCTGACAGCGTCCCCCAGGGCTGGCGCTGGATCGAGATCGACGCGATGGAGCTGTTTGCGCCCTTCGACTGGATCACGCTCGGCCACGTGCTCGAGCACCTCGCCGACCCGGCGGGAGTCCTGTCCCGTCTGGCGGGCCTGCTGGCGCCGGGCGGAGGCGTTTGGATCGCCACGCCCAACGCGGCCAGCTTCATCTTCGCCGTGGCCAAGGGCGCCGCGCGAGACGTCGACTATCCCAGGCACCGAGAGGTGTTCGCCCGCGACGGTCTCGAACACCTTCTCGCATCCGCCGGCCTCGACGTCACATGGGTGTCGGCTCCGCGCGCGAACGCCGTGCTCAACGTGGCGACGACGGCGCGCCAGATCTTGAGCGATCCCGGGCGCCCCGCTTCACGCCGCCTCCTTGCCTTGGTGCGAACAGGCTTCGCGCTACTCCAGCACTTGCTGAAGTCGAGGCGTCATCGTGACGCGGAGTCGCCGGAGTTGATCGCGCTTTGCACGCTCAGGCCGGCTGACCCGCTTCAGGCTCGATGAGGTGGTCCGGCATGCCGATGTTCACGATGGGCGTTGAACTGGCCAGGGCGATCCCCTTGGATCTCATCTCGGGCACGATCTGGTACAGAAGGTCGCTCTTGACGCGATAGGCCACGCGGGGCGAGGCGACGTAGGCGAAGGCCGTGAACTCCAGGCCGCCGTCGCGCACGTCGCTGAGATACACCGCCGGGGCCGGCTGGGCGAGAATTTCCGGGTGGGCCCTTATGCGCCCTAGCATCAGGTCGCGCATCGCGGCCGGGTCGGCGTTGGTGTCGGTGCGCAGGGTGATGCGCAGTCTCGCCGCGTTGGCGCCATGCGTGACGTTGCGCACCGTCTTGGAGATGAGATCGGAATTGGGCACGATGAGCTTGGATCGGTCCATCATCTCGATCTCCGTAGCGCGGATGTTGATGGCCTTCACGTCGCCCTCCAGGTCGCCGATGGCGATCCAGTCCCCGACCTTGATCGGCCGTTCGGCCAGCAGGATCAGACCGGAGACGAAGTTGTTGATGATCGCCTGCAGGCCAAAACCGATGCCCACCGACAGGGCGCTGGCGAACAGGGCGATCTGGCTGAAGCTCAGGCCAAGGTAGGCGAAGGCCAGCAGAATGGCGACGATCACGCCGGCGTAGCTGACCGCTGCGGCCAGCGACGTGCGGACGCCGACATCCATGCCGGTCTTGGGCAGATAGGTTGATTCCAGCCAGCCTCGGACGGCGCGCGTGATCAGCAGGCCGAGCGCGAACAGCGCGATGCCGCCAAGGATGGCGCCTGGCGATATGGCCACCTGGCCCACATGCAGGACCCAGCTGGTGGTGGTCACCCGGCCGACGATGTCGTCGGCGCTGGCGCCGAAGGGCGCCAATATGGTGACCCAGCCGAACAGCAGCAGCGCCAGGCGCACGACGCCGGACAGCAGGACGCCGATCTGCTCCAGGGCGCTGGCGGAAAGTCCGATCCCGGTCATCACTGCGCGCCCGACCGGCCCTTCGGGCGACAGCAGCGCCGGGAAGAGATCGTCCGCCAGGCGCAGCAGCAGGAAGGTCAGCGCCAGCACGGCGCCGATCCAGATCGCCTCGCGCATCAGGAAGCTGGAGAGGGCCAGAAAGCCGGTGAGCAGCGCCACGAGCGCCGCCGCCAACGCCAGCCACGCGGCCAGGGCCACAAGGATCCAGGGCAGTCGTGATCGGGCGCCGTCCTGTGCCGTGGTCTCGGCGCTGGCGGTCAGGTGTTCGTGCCGCGCTCGACCGACCATCGCCAAGGCGCCGCCCACGGCGGCGATCTCGATCAGGAGCGTGAGGCAATCGCCGGCGATGGAAGTGGGCAGGCTGGCAGCGAAGATCGAGTTGATTCCACCCACCAGGGTGGCCAGCCCGGCCGCCGCGCCGATCAATGCCGGGAACGGCGCAAGGCGGGCCACCACGCGATCGGGGATCGGCGCGAGGCGCAAGGCGGGGTGACGCGGCGACAGAATCGCCTTGCCCAGACCTTGCAACGTCGCGGCGAACACGATGACGCGGATGGCCAGGCCGGCGGCGTCGTCAAACGCGGGGGTGAGGGTGCCGGTGAACGCGCCGCGCAGGACAAGCGCCGCGACCACCGGTGTCGCCGTCGCCACCACGACGCGCCAGAACGCCAGCGCGGAGCGGCGAAGGTCGTTGGGCGGCGCGGCTGTGGCGCGCTTGTAGCCGAGGCGGTTGAGCCAAACACGCGCCGGACCCAGCAGGAGCAGAGCCAATCCGGCCGCCAGCATCCAATAGATGACCTGAGCGGGTGATTTGGCCGAAGACGCGAAGAGCCGCGCCTGTTCCCTCACGGCGTTCCTGAGCCGGGCCAGATCGCTCGGCGCCGCGCGGGCGAAATCGCGCCAAAGCGTGGGGTCGGCGATCGACCGGCTTTGGGTCCACAGGCGCGCGGCGAAATTTTCCCTGATCCGGTCGGCCAGGCTCTTGGCGAGCTGTCCAGCTTCGACGGTGAGAAGTTTTCCTTGTTTGATTTCCGAGTCGACCTGCCCGCGAAGGCGGGTCAGCTTGGCGCGGGTGGCGGCGTTGTCCGGGTTCTCGGGCGGTTGCAGTGGACCTGGCGGCGGACCCAGCTGCGCCAGCCGGGCGTCGATGTCGGCAAGCCGCGGCGTCAGCACGCCGAGCGCCGCCGCGACCTTGGCCTGTACCGGCGCGATATCGGCCAGACGTGACTTCAATTCATCGTCGGTCAGGCTTTTGGCGTGAAAATTCTGGCCGAGCGCGCGCAGATCCGTCTCGGCCTGATCCATCGCCGCCACCTGAGCCGCGACGCTGTCGGAACTCGCCGCCGGCGCTTGAGCCAGGCTTGGGGCGGCCAAGGTGAGCCAGGCGAGCAGCAGCAGGATTGTTCGCGCGACCATGTCTCGCCCGGCGCGAAAGTCAGCCACGCCGCTAGGTTGCGTCGCGTGCAAGGGCGTAGGCCGCCGTTTCGAAATCGGCCACCAGAGCCATCACGCCGGCGTCTCCAAACGGAAATGTCTGCGCGAGCAGCAGTCCGGCCAAGTCGGATGCGGGATCGATCCAGTAGTGGGTGTTGGCCAGACCCGCCCAGGCCAGGCTGCCCGCGGCCCGGCGCCCCGGAATCGGCTCGGGATTGATCAGGAAGCCCAGTCCCCACCCGGTCTGCGCGTCGGGGAAGAGGTCGAACGGCAACGTCATGTGTGGCATGACGCTGCCAAGGGCGCCGGCGCGCAGGTCGCCGATCTGGTTTTGCGCCATCATGCTCACGGTCTCGCTTTCCAGCACCTTCGCGCCGTCCAGTGCGCCTCCGTTCAGGACCATGCGCAGGAACCGCATGTAGTCGCGGCCCGTCCCGCTGAGCCCGCCGCCGCCCGAAAGATAGCCGCCGCCGTTGAGCAGGGCGGCCATCGATGGGATCGGCGCCAGGCCGCCGTCCGGCTGGCGCGTGTGCAGTGGCGCCGCGCGCGTCTCGTCCAGGACAAAGCCGGTGTCGGTCATGCTCAGCGGCCCGAAGATGTGTTCGGCGAAATAGGCGCCGAGGTCCTGACCGGACGCGGCTTCGACAGCGAGGCCGACCCAATCGGTGCTGATGCCATATTCCCAACGCTCGCCAGGATCGAACAGCAAGGTGGCGTTCAGGGAGGCGCGCGACCCGGGCGCAGGTCCGTTCTCGCCGCGCGAGCGCAGCATGTCGCGGTTCATGAAGTCGTACCCGAAGCCCGCCGTATGGGTCAGCAGATGACGCAGAGTGACCGGGCGACTGGCGGGGCGGGTGATCGGCGCGCCGCCGGCGCCGAAGCCCGTCAGGACGCTTGGCTGCGCCAACTCCGGCAGCAGCGAACCGATCGGGCCGTCGAGCGTCAAGCGGCCCCGCTCGACCAGTTGCATCGCGGCCACCGAGGTCACGGCCTTGGTCATGGAGGCAAGCCAGAACGGCGTGTCCAGGGTCATGGGCGCGGCGTCTGCCACGCCCCGCGTTCCGAACGCCTTGGCGTAGAGCATGCCGTCCCGGTCGCCGATCAGGGCCACGGCGCCCGGCAGTTTCGCGCGCTCGAGGCCGGCAATGATCGCGTCGTCGAGATGTTTCACGGCGTTTCCTTTTAGTGTTCCGCCCAGGTCATTTCAGGAACTCGCGGACTTCGGCGACGAAGGCTTCCAGCCGGTCATGATGCACCCAGTGGCCGGCGCGCTCGTAGGCGGAGACGCGGGCGTTGGCGAAATGATCCAGCCTGCCGTCCTCGGCCGGATTGGACGCCCAGCTCTCGCGGCCCAGCACCAGCAGGGTCGGGCAGGCGATGTTCGACCACAGCTTCGCGACATCTTCCGGCGTCAGGTCCACCGGCGAGATCGAGCGGATATAGTTGTCGAACTTCCAGCTGAACGTGCCGTCCTCGTTCTGGCTCACCCCATGGACCGTGAGATAGCGCGCCTGTTCGGGGGTAAGATGCTTGTTCTCGGCCTGCATGCGCGCCAGCGCGTCATCGATCGAAGCGTAGCGGCGCGGCAGGCGTCCGGCGAGGGCGCGCTCGTCCTCGATCCAGCGCCGCATGCGATCCTTGACGCCAAGCTCGCCGCGCTTGGCCAGCATGGCCGGCGAGGGGCCCAGCCCCTCGATCGCCACCAGCCGCGACACGTTTTCCGGATAGATGCCCGCATAGCGCAGACTGATCGCCCCGCCCAGGGAGTGGGCGACGATGCGCACGGGCGCCAGGTTCTGGCGGTGGATCAGTTGCGCGAGGTCATAGACGAAGGCGCTCATCGAATAGTCGCCACTCGGCGAATAGGCGCTGTCGCCGTGGCCGCGCAGATCCGGCGCGATGATGTGGTAGTCATTGCGCAGATCCCGGGCCACCCAGTCCCAGTTGCGGCAATGATCGCGGCCCCCATGCAGCAGGACCAGCGGCGGCGCGCCGGGATTGCCCCAGTCGACATAGTGCAGCCGAAGCCGCTGCGAGATGAAGCTGTGAGAGGTCGGTCCGTGGCTGGGCGCGCTCATACAGACATCTAACCGATCCTCCCGCACTTGAGCTATAGGCCCGCTACTGTAGGCTTTCCCAGATCATTGACGAATAGGGCGACGCTCCTGTGATGGCTCTCGCCAGCGTCTCTCGAGGGAAGGTTCATGGTGGATTGGCGGAATTGGTCGGGAAGCGTAACGGCCACGCCGCAGCTTTTCGCGCGGCCCACCACCGAGGCCGAGCTGGCCGGCCTGGTGAGGGACGCCCGCAAGGTGCGGGTCGTCGGGGCCGGGCATTCGTTCATGCCGTTGTGCGCCACCGACGGCCTGCTGCTCGACCTGTCGGCGCTCGAGGGCGATATCGAGGTCGCGGAAGATCGCGCCTCGGTCTGGGCGCCGGCCGGCATGAGTCTCGCCACGCTGACCGAGCGGCTGTGGGCGCAAGGGCTCTCCCTGGCCAACCAGGGCGACGTGAACCCGCAGTCTCTGGCCGGCGCGATTTCCACCGGCACGCACGGCACCGGCGAGACGCTCGGCAGTCTGGCCACTTTCGCTCTGGGTTTCCGGCTGGTGACGGCGGAGGGCGAGATCGTCGAATGCGACGCCGCCATGCGCCCCGACCTGTTCGAAGCGGCGCGGGTCTCGCTGGGCCTTCTGGGCGTGATGTCGCGCATCCGCATCAGCGTGGTTCCAGCCTTTCATCTGCAGCAGCGGCTGTTCGGCGCCAGGCTGGGCGAAATCCGCGAGCGATTCGATGAATGGGCGGCGAGCAACCGTCACGCCGAATTCTTCATCTTCCCCTATTCCGATCGGGCCATCGTGAAAATTCTCGGCATCGTCCCGGCGCCCGGGTCGGCCGAGCCGCTCGCAAAGGACATCGACGAGAGCGCGTTTCGGCTCGCCTGCGAAATCGCCCGCGCCATGCCCTACGCCATTCCTGTTCTGCAGAAGATCATGGCGCGGATCGGCGGCGGCGCCTCCGAGAGCATCGGTCCGGCCTATCAGGTCTATCCCTCCGAACGCACCATCCCCTTCGAGGAGATGGAATATGAACTGCCGCGCGCGGCCGGACTCCAAACGCTGGGAACGGTGATCGAACAAATTCACAAGCGCAGGCTTCCGGTAGTGTTCCCCTTCGAGTTCAGGGTCACGGCCGGCGACGACATCTGGCTGAGCCCGTTCAACCGCGGCGCCTGCGCTTCGGTCTCGATGCACCAATATGGTCCGATGGACTGGAAGGCGCCGTTCGAGGCGATCGAGCCGGTGTTCCGCGCCGCGGGGGGCCGTCCGCACTGGGCCAAGCGTCATTCGCTGACCGCGCGAGACGTCTACCAGCTCTATCCCCGCGCCGCGGATTTCGAGCGGGTGCGGGCGGCGATCGATCCGGGCGCGAAATTCGCCAATCGCCTGATGAGCGACCTCTTCGCCATCGACGCCAAGGCCGAGGCGCTCGCATGAGCCTTCCAGCCGACGACCGCGCGCTGCATGCCCACTTGATCGGACGCCAGGGCGGCCGCGCCGACCTCAACACGCCGGCCCTTGTCCTCGAGATCGATGCCCTCGACGCGAACATCGCGGCGATGGCCGCCTTCGCGGCCGATAGGGGACTGGCGCTGCGACCTCACGCCAAGACGCACAAGTCCGCCGATATCGCCAGGCGCCAGATCGCCGCGGGCGCCGTCGGTGTCTGCGTCGCCAAGCTGGGCGAAGCCGAGGCGCTGGCGGAGGCCGGAGTATCTTCGATCCACATCACCTCGCCGGTGGTCAGCGCTCCAGCCATCGCGCGCCTGGCCGCCCTGCACGCCGTCGCGCCCGACGTGACGGTGGTCGTCGACCATCCGGACAACGTCGCCGCCCTGGCCGGCGCCTGCTCAACGCCGCCGCTGGGGGTCTTCATCGACGTCGACCCGGGATTGCACCGCACCGGCGTCGCCTCGCCGAAGGCGGCGGTCGCCATCGCCCATGCGATCGGGACCACCCCGGCCCTGCGCTACGCCGGCGTGCAGTTCTATTGCGGGGCCGAGCAGCATGTCGTCGCGGCCCAGGCGCGGCGCGAGGCGATGATCGAGCGCAACGCCGTTCTCGCTTCGGTGATCGCGGCGCTCAGCGAGGCAGGGTTCACGCCGCCCGTCGTCACCGGCGGCGGCACGGGCGCCTTCGCGCTCGACGCCGAGTTCGGTCTGCTGACCGAGCTGCAGGTCGGCAGCTACGTCTTCATGGACGAGGACTATCTAGCCTGCGAGCCGATCCCCGGCGCCCCGACCTTCGCGCCGTCGCTGTTCGTCGACGCCCGCGTGATCAGCGCCAACGCCGAGCGGCTGGTCACCGTCGACGCGGGCGTGAAATCGTTCTCCACCGACGTGAAGGCCCGTCCGGGCGTCGTCGCCGGCGCCCCCGCCGACGCCACCTATTTCCCGATGGGAGACGAGCATGGCGCCCTGCTCCTGCCCAAAGCCGGCGAACGCCCGGCGCTCGGGGCGGTCGTGACCTTCACCACGCCCCACTGCGACCCGACGGTCAACCTCTACGACCACTACCATCTGGTGCGCGGCGACACGCTCGTGGACATCTGGCCGGTGTCCGGAAGAGGGCGGGCGCGGTAAGATCTTCCCTCCCCTTTATGGGGAGGGACAGACGGCGAAGCCGTCAGGGTGGGGTGCGGCAGGCAAACCCCACGCTTTCTACGTTGCGGCGATACCCCACCCTGGACGCTGCGCGTCCTGTCCCTCCCCATAAAGGTGAGGGAGGCTCAGCTAGCCCTTGGCGCGCTCCAGGTATGAGCCGTCTTCCGTCAGCACGATGATCTTGGCGCCGACGGCCAGGTAGGGCGGCACCATGGTGCGCACGCCGTTGGCGAGCACCGCCGGCTTGTACGACGACGACGCGGTCTGGCCCTTCATCGCCGGTTCGGTGTCGACGATTTCCAGCGTCGCCGTGCGCGGCAGCTCGATCGAGATCGGAATCTCGTCGTGCGTCGATAGCGTCACCAGCATCCCGTCCTGGAGATACGGCGCGGCCGAGCCGATGACGTCCGGCGACGCTGTGACCTGCTCGAAGCTTTCGGGATTCATGAAATGGAAGCCGTCACCGTCCTGGTAGAGGAAGGTGTAGTCGCGGTCGTCGACCTCGGCGCGCTCCACCGTCTCGGTCGTGCGGTAGCGTTCGGTGACCTTCACGCCGTCGGAGATGCGGCGCATGTCGATCTGGGTGACCGGGGTGCCTTTGCCGGGGTGGATATTTTCCGCTGTCAGGATGATGTAGAGCTTGCCGTCGAGATCGACGACGGCGCCCTTGCGGAGCGAGCTTGCGGCGACTTTCAAGAATCCGTCCTTTGCCTTGGGCGCGATCGGTCTCGACGCCCCCTGGTCATTCGTTGCATGTGGCCGCTCTATAGCAACCCCTCGCGCAGACGCCAGAGCCCCCGCCTTGCCCTTACACCCCAAGTCCGACTGGTGGCGTCCGCATCGGCATGGCGATCGACGCCATTGGCTGCTCGCCCGCGGCGCAATGACCCGCGCGGTCCGCGGCTGGTTCGAGGCGGGCGGCTTTGTCGAGGTGGAGACCGCGACCCTTCAGATCTCGCCGGGAAACGAGGCGCACCTGCACGCGTTCGCCACCGAGGCCCTCGCCACCGACGGCGCGCGCGCGCCCGTCTACCTGCGCACATCGCCGGAATTCGCCTGCAAGAAACTGCTGGCGGCTGGAGAAAGGAAGATATTCGAGATGGGCCGGGTGTGGCGCAATCGCGAGCGCGGTCCCCTGCATCATCCAGAGTTCACGCTATTGGAATGGTACCGCGCCGAGGCGAGTCATGACGTGTTGATGGACGACTGCGCGGCCTTGCTGGCGCTGGCAGCCGAGACCGTCGGCGCGCGGGCGCTCACCTGGCGCGGGCGGACGGCCGACCCTTTCGCGACGCCGGAACGGCTGAGCGTGGCCGACGCCTTCGCGCGGTTCGCCGGCGTCGACCTGCTGGCCACGGTCGACCCTGCCGGCGCCGCCGACAGGGAAGGCCTGGCGGCGCGGGCGACGACGGGCGGCGTGCGCGTGGCCGCCGACGACACCTGGGCCGACATCTTCAGCCGGATCCTCGTCGACAAGGTTGAACCCAATCTGGGTCACGGCCGGGCGACGATCCTGTGCGAGTACCCGGTCCCCGAGGCTGCGTTGGCCAGGCCTTCGGCGAGCGATCCGCGTGTCGCCGAGCGTTTTGAACTCTATGCTTGCGGCGTGGAACTGGCCAATGCGTTCGGTGAACTCACCGACCCGGCCGAGCAGCGGCGCCGGTTCGAACTCGAAATGGCGGAGATGCAGCGAGTCTACGGGCAGCGCTATCCGATCGACGAGGAGCTCATCCTGGCGCTCGCCGACATGCCGGCGGCGTCGGGTTGCGCGCTTGGCTTCGATCGCCTGGTCATGCTGGCGACCGGCGCCGATCACATAGAACAGGTGCTCTGGTCGCCGGCGCCGGCGACCTGACCCCGGCGCCGAGTATGGGTCGGGGAAGCGGAACTTGTGCTCGAGGTTCTGGCCGCGGATGATGTGGTGGCTGTGATAGAAGATGCCGTAGGCGTCGATCGCCGACAGATCCGGGAACACGCAAACATCGAGAACATCGTTGACGTTGCTGCTGAGCACCCAGCCGCCGCCGGCCGCATTGATGCCGCCGAAGCTATCTGTCCCGCCGACATCGGAGCAATAGCACGAACCGGGCCCGCCCTCGCACTTCTTGAGGTGTTCCTTCGGCTTGGCGTAATAGGCCAGGGCCGCGAGGGACGGCTCGGTGGCAACAAGCGTCGACAACAGCACGCTGATCTGGGTCGACCCGTCGGCGGACGTGTACTGGCAGAAGTTGCGCGGCCCGGCGAGCACGGTCGGCGAACCGCCGTTTGTTCCGTATTCGGGCGTGCGCGTCTGCACGGTTCCCCCGGTGGTCTGACAATATTCGCTTGCGGTTTGGGCGTGCGCGGGGCTGGCCCAGGCCAGCTGCGGCGCGACGACCAGAAGGCCGGCGAGAGCCAGCAGATATTTCAACATTCGGTCCCATCTCCACTCAGCGTCAATCTTGGCTCGCGTACCATCGACGGCGCGGCGCGCCCCGTCAAACGGCGATTGCCGCACCCCCTGGCCCGTGACAAGTTCGCGCACAGGATCGCGCCTTTGGAGGGAGCTCATGCTATTTCGCGCTGCACGATGGACTCTGCTCGGCGCCTGCCTCTTGCTCCTGGCGCCCTCCGCCACCGTCCCGGCGCCCACGGACGGGCGCACACGGATCGGCATCTTCAGCGGCGGCCGGCGCACCGACATCGCCTTGGGACGCGCCCTTGGCGTGCGCTATGAGCGCGAAATTCTCGCGATCAACGGACCCGATGGCAAACAGCTCGCCCATATCAGGGACGCCGAAGCCGCCGGTTTCGGGCTGAATATCCAATTCAACAACCTGGCTCCCTCGCCGGACGGCCGCGCGCGCTCGGGGCCGGTGACCGACGACGCGGCTTACGAGCGCGCCCTGGCCGCCGACCTGGATGCGACCCATCCGCGCCTCGTGACCATCCAGAACGAGGAAGACGGCCTGCAGTTCTGGAGCGGGACGCCCCAGGACTATCTGCACGAACTCGCCGACGCGGTGCATGTCGCTCACGCCAAGGGCTATGAAATCAGCAATGGCGGCATCAGCGCCGGAGCCGTCAAGCTCGCCTATTGGCATCACCTGTGGGTCAGCGGTCAGCGCGCCGCGGCCGACGCGTTCGCGCGAAGCAGCCTGGGCCCGGGCATGTTCCGTGTAGGGGCGATCGCGAACGATCTGCCCAGCAGCGCCGATCCCGAACGTCCGATCTTCGCGCGCACCTTGCTGATGCGCAACAAGCTTGCCAGAGCGGAAACCCTGATCGCAGGTTA
Organism: Caulobacterales bacterium; assembly: GCA_038206535.1. Classification (GTDB taxonomy): domain Bacteria; phylum Pseudomonadota; class Alphaproteobacteria; order Caulobacterales; family Caulobacteraceae; genus Acaudatibacter. The sequence goes on along the minus strand of JBBRAV010000002.1, from coordinate 163,024 downwards.
TCGCTCAACCGGCATCGATTACGTCAACTTCCACTGGTACGAAAGCGGTCCGGACGACTTGCGGGCCGTCGCGACCTGGCTGAGCCAGACGACCGGTCTTCCGGCGATCTGCAATGAGATGGGCCAGTTCAGCAACAGCCCCGAGACAGTCGACGCTCTGCTCGGCATGTCGGAGTCACTGCACCTGGCCTGGGTCATCTGGTTCGCGATCGACGGAAATGGGCCGGCGGTCGGCCTGGCCGACCAGGGCGCCGCCCTGCGCGCGAATGGCCAGGCGTTCCGGGTGTTCGTCGTCTCCCATCGGTAGGCAAACCTGCCGGCGGAGCGATCACGATGCCGTGCGCGATCGCCGAGAACCTTCCGGCGCCGGCTCCTGACCTGTATCGACCGACCCTCGAGAACGCGGGTATGGAGGCAATCGATGCGGCGTGGCGCGAAATCATCATTCCTGACCGCGGGCCTTGCCTTGGCCGTCAGCCTGTTCGGCTTCGGCGCGGCGGCGCGCACGCTCCAGGCGGGCTTTATCCGGACCAATCAGGTCGGCTATGAGTTGGGCGAGACCGCGCGCGCCTTCCTGATCACGTCCGATGCAGCCACCGGCGCGACGTTCAAAGTCAAGGACAGTGCCGGGCAGGTGGTGCTGCGCGGGGCGGTCGGAGCGCCGGCGGGGCCCTGGGGCGCCTTCGTTGTCACGCCTCTGGCCATCGCGGGCCTGGGCGCGGGGCGCTATGAAGTGAGCGTCGAGGATGTCGACGCCCAGCCGGGGCGCCTGGTCATCGACACGCCCCAGGCGCTGTACGCCGCGCCGATCGCCAACGCGCTGGCCTTCTACCAGACGGAGCGAGACGGCCCCGACTATGTTCCGAGCGCTCTGCGCACGGCGCCGGGACACCTAAACGACAGGTCCGCTTCGGTCTTCGAAACCCCGCCGCTCACCGTCAAAGACAAGATCGTGGGCAAGCTCAAACCGACCGGCGAGGTGATCGACGCCAGCGGCGGCTGGTGGGACGCGGGCGACTACATGAAATATGTCGACACCACGAGCTACGTCGCCGGGGTGCTTCTGACCGGCATGCGCGATTTCCCGCAGCAGTTGGGCGCGCGGGCGCGGTCCGATTTCACCGACGAGGCGAAATTCGGCGTGCGTTGGTTGCTCAAGATGTGGAACGATGACACCTCGACCTTGTACTATCAGGTCAGCAACAGCCAGGACTTCGCCGACTCCCGCACCTTGAGCGACTACGATCTGTGGCGCCTGCCGCAGGCGGACGACAGCCTCCATGCCGGCGATCCCGACTACATCTACATCAATCACCGGCCGGTGTTCGTCGCCGCTCCGGCCGGCGCGCCGATCAGTCCCAATCTCGCCGGACGTCTCGCCGCCGACTTTGCCCTGTGCTTCGTCGAATTCCGCCGCACGGACCTGGCCCTCGCCCGGCGCTGTCTGAGGGCGGCCGAGCACATCTACGACCTCGCGGACACCCGCCCAGGAAAGCTGCTCACCGTGATGCCGTTCGATGGCTATCCCGAGACCGAGTGGCGCGATGATCTCGAATGGGGCGCCGCCGAGCTCAGCATCGCGCTTTCCGTCGGCTCGGACATGATCCCCGCCGGCCTGCCGCATCGCGATCCGGCCTATTACCGCGCCGAGGCGGCCAATTGGGCCGCCGCCTATATCAAGGGAAAGGGCGACGGAGCCGATACGCTCAATCTTTATGACGTCAGCGGCCTCGCCCATTTCGACCTCTACCGCGCCATGCGTCTGGACGGCGCATCCGGCCTCGCCGTCACGCCCCACGAGCTGCTGGCCGACCTGCATCAGCAGTTGCGCATCGGAACCGACCATGCGCGGCGTGATCCGTTCGGCTTTGGCGGCGCGTGGAACGAGTCCGACAGCATCGCCCATGGCATGGGCCTGGCGGTCACCGCGCAAGAGGTCGCAGACCTCGACGGCGACCCCGCGCCGGCCGGCCAGGCCGCCGACTGGATCGGCAACATTCTTGGCGCGAACATCTGGGGGGTGACCATGATCGTCGGCGACGGCGACAACCCCACCCGTTGCCTGCAGCATCAGGTCGCCAACCTCGAGGGCTCGCTGAACGGGCGCGGACTGGTGCTGCGCGGCGCGGGCGTCGAAGGGCCCGATACGCCGGATGCGGTCTCCGGCGGTTTCATCCCCGGCCTGCGCGCTTGTCCGGTCGATGGCGTCGACGACTACAAGATGTTCACCGGCGACCACGCGCGGTTCAAGGACAACGTGAAGAACTACGCAAACACCGAGCCGGGCATCGACCTCACCGTCCTCTCGCCCCTGATGTTCGCCTGGCGCGTGGCGCGCGCGCCGCGCCCGCTGCGAGGATCCTGACGGCGGCCGCCGGGCCTGCCGAGGGCATTGCCTCGCGCGCATTGGGGCGGCATGGTGGCGGCAAGGTTCGAGGCGACATCGGACCGCTCTTGGGAGAGACCCTTGACCGCCCACATCGGCGCTTATTTGGCCGGCGCCATCCCCGACCCCTGGTCCTTGCCGCTGGAATCGCTGGATGTCAGCGCCGGCGAGCTTTGGCAGGGCGGCGTCCTGCACGACTACCTGCGGCGCCTGCGCCACGAGGACCCGGTGCATTACTCGCCGACCGGCCCGACCGGCCCTTACTGGTCGGTCACCAAGTTCAACGACATCGTCGCCGTGGACAGCAATCACGGCGTCTTTTCCTCCGACCGTGACATCGTCCTGGGCGACCAGCCGGAGGACTTCGCGATCAGGAACTTCATCGCCAGCGACCCGCCGGTGCACGACATCCAGCGCAAGTCGGTGACCCCGGCGGTCGCCCCCGCCCGCCTGGCCGAACTGGAGGCGCTGATGCGCCGGCGCACCGGCGAGGTGCTGGACGGGCTGCCGATGGACGAGACCTTCGACTGGGTCGATCGCGTCTCGATCGAACTGACCACGCAGTTCCTGGCGACCCTGTTCGATTTTCCGTGGGAGGATCGCCGCCTGCTTCCGTTCTGGTCGGACATGACGACCGCGAACGAGAACGCCGGCAACACCATTATGGACGAGGAGGCGCGGCGCGGCGTCCTGATGGAATGCCACGCCTATTTCAGCCGTCTGTGGAAGCAGCGGGCGGCCGTGCCGCCGAAGTTCGATTTCCTATCGCTGCTGGCGCACAATCCCGATACCCGCGACATGATCGACAATCCGATGGAGTTCCTCGGCAACATCCTGCTGCTGGTGGTCGGCGGCAACGACACCACCCGTAACTCCATGACAGGCGGGGTGCTGTTCATGCACCAGTTTCCGCGGGAGTTGGAGAAGCTGAAGGCCAACCCGGCCCTCCTCGCCAATCTGCCCTCCGAGATGGTCCGCTTCCAGTCGCCGGTCGCCCATATGCGGCGCACCGCGCTCCAGGACACCGAGATCGGCGACAAAGCCATCAAGAAGGGCGAGCGCGTGGTCATGTGGTACTGCTCGGGCAACCGTGACGAGACGGTCATCCCCGACGCCGACCGCTTCATCATCGACCGCCCGCGCGCCCGCCACCACGTCGCCTTCGGCTTCGGCATCCACCGCTGCATGGGCAACCGCGCCGCCGAACTGCAGCTGCGCGTGCTTTGGGAAGAGATCCTGAAACGCTTCGATCGCATCGAGGTCGTCGGCGAACCGGAACGCAACCTCAGCAACTTCATCCTCGGCTACACCAAGCTGCCGGTCCGACTGCACGCGAAAACGTGAGGCGAGGGTCGACCTCTCCGCCGAAGGCCTGATCACGTTGCTTTACGTGGTAAACAAACTAGGAGCCGGGGGCAGCGCAAAAGGGGTTGAATGCGATGCGGATCGTGACCGTTTCCTCGAAGGTCGCCGCCGCGTTCGGACCGCCCGTAGACTTGCTGGCGTGAGCGGAGAGCGGTCGGGCGGGCCAACCGACGCGTGAAGTTGGGACGCTGTGGCAAAGAACCGAGTGTCACCCCCTCAGCTCTCGCCGCAATATCTTGCCCGTCACGGTCTTGGGCAGCTCGTCGATGATTTCCAGCCGTCGCGGGTACTTGTAGGCCGCCATGCGGGCGCGGCAGTGTTCGATCAGGTCCTCGGGCGTCGCGACCGCGCCGGCTTTGAGGCTGACCACCGCCTTCACGGTTTCGCCCCGGTATTCGTCGGGGATCCCGACCACGGCGGCCTCGCGCACGGCGGGATGGGTGTAGAGGACATCCTCGACCTCGCGAGGCCAGACCTTGTAGCCGGCGGCGTTGATCATGTCCTTCTTGCGGTCGATCAGATAGAACCAGCCGTCGGCGTCCATGAACGCGACGTCGCCGGTCCGGAAGCCGTCCGGACGCATGGCCTGAGCGGTCTCTTCGAGCTTGTTCCAATAGCCCGCCACCACCATCGGTCCCGAACTGACGATTTCGCCCGGCTCGCCGACAGGCGCGGGGCCTCCGTCGTCGGCGGCGATCCACACCCGCGCGCCGGGAACCGGCACGCCGACCGACAGCGCGCCCGACGCCGGGTCGACGGGCGCCGCGACGCCCAATGGCGTGGCGTGGGTCGGCGACGAGGTCTCGGTCAGCCCGTAGGTGTTGTGCACATAATGCCCGAACGTCCCGGCGAAGGCGTCGACCACCGCCGGCGGGATCGGCGCGCCGCCCGAATAGACCTTGCTCACAGAGGCGAGATGCGAGCGCGTCGCCTCCGGATGGTTCATCATCGCCATCAGGGCGGTGATCGCCGCGACCGTGAAGCCGGGACGCCGCTCTGCGGCTGCCTCCAGCATGACGCCGGCATCGAAGCGATAGGCCAGGGTCACCGCGCTGGCCGTGATCATCGCCGTCAGCAGATGGCCGACCAGGCCGGTGATGTGGAACAGCGGCGCGACGCCCAGCACGCCGACGCCGTCTTCCAGGCCGATCCAGTCGCGGTAGACCTGGGCGTTGAAGACCACATTGGCATGGCTGTTCATCGCGCCCTTGGGCAGGCCGGTCGTCCCTGACGTGTAGACCAGGAACGCGATGTCGTCCGATGCGAGAGGCCGCTTCGGGGGCGCCTCGCCCAGATGACGGGCGATCGTGTCGCGAAGATCCTCCGCACCATCGCAGGCAAGACGGCTCATGCCGCTGAACAGCCGTGGGTCGTCGCGTGACTGCAGGTCGAGCGGCGAAGTGGTGAAGATGGTCGCCGGCAGCGCCGCGCGCGCGTCCGTCGCCAGCCGCGCGACGACGTCGAGATAGAGGCCGTCATGGCAGATCAGGGCGGTGGGCCGCGAATCGTTCAGCAACAGGCCCAGCTCGCGCTCGCGGTTCATAGGGTTGACCGGGACGACGATGGCGCCGGCCTTCCAGGCGCCGACCATGGCGATCACGAAATAGGGTGTGTTTTGCAGATAGAGCGCGACGCGGTCTCCGCTCCGCACACCGCGACGGATCAACGCGACGGCCAGGGCGTCGGACTGTGCGTCAATATCCCGGTAGCTCGACGTGGCGTCGAAATAGTGGATCGCCGGCGCCGCCGCCGCCCGCGCCACGGCGGCGCGGAACATCGTCAGGGCGTCGGGATAATCGGCGACGGGGTCGGCGGCGACGTGCGGCGGATACAGCCGCAGCCATGGTCTTGCGTCATATGGGTCCATGGCGTTTCCTCGCGACCGCCCTTGAGTCCTGCTTCTTCCCACTCGCGCCGGACGCGGTCTGGTTGATGATCTGCGGGATCAGCCGTTCGGAGAAGCCGGCGATCAGGCACCAGAACAGCAGCTTGGCGACATCGGCTCCGGATTGCGGGTAGGTTTCGCGGAAGAAGCCGATGAGGTCATCGGTGTTCGGCGGCTTGTGGAAGGCGGGAATGTAGAACTGCGGGAACAGCGGCCCGGTCACGATCTGGCCCAGGAAGCCGACGTACAGGATCAAGGCGAACACCGCCCCGTAGATCGGCACCAGCGAGATCTGGAACCAGGAGTTGGCCAACAGGGCCAGATCGGTGTCGCTGACGTCCTTTAGCCGCTGCTGAATGCTGATGAAGCCGCCGATCAGCCCGCAACCAAAACAGGCCCAGGAGACCATGAAGCGATAGCCGCCCCACAGCGTCGCCGCGAACAGCAGGGAAATCGCCAGCAGCGCCGTTCCCGTCATCAGGATCAGGCGCCTCGTAACCTTCAGCAGATTCTCTTCACGCGACACGGGCCCCTCCCTCGGCGCTTGCGCCTTGCCCCCGCGCCGATCATGCCGGCGCTACATAGTCGAGCAAGGTGCGGTGGAACCGCCTCAAGCGCACTTCCTGGTAGCGGGACAGGGTGAGCGTGGGCGCGAACGTCGCCTGCAGTCCCTCCTGCACCGCCGCCATGTTGGTGGTGTCCTGGTCCAGTACGCCGCCCAGGCTCCCCAGCGCCTCGACACTCGACCAGGACGTATCGACGTCGAGCATGACCATCTTGGCCGGCGGCGGCTTGGGCGCATCGGCGGGGTGGCGCACGACGAAGCCGACCTCCATTAGGGTCATCTCGTGGCTGTCGTTCCAGGGTCGGAAGCGGTACCACATGTTGGGGCCGTAGCCGCCCCAGTGCATCAGGTTGGGAAACACGTTGTAGTACCAGCCGTCGATCAGCTCGGCGTCGGACACGCCTGAAAGATCCGCGCCCGTGGCGGCCTGCGCCGCGGCCCGGCTCTCGTCGGCCGCCCTCTGTCGGGCGGTCTGGCCGGCTTCGAGCAATCCGGGATCGGCGTCGGCGACGCCTTCGGTATTGGCGACGCCACGGCGGGCGCGGCCGCGGAAGTTGTCGTAGATTTCCTGCTCCCCGACTTGGTCGGCGACATAGGGGCTGGGCGCGAAAAACGGCACCATCATCCGGTTCACGTGCGGCTTGTCGGCCCAGGCGTCGTACTGGCAGCCGGCGTCGTCGATGTAGCTCATGATCTGCGGGTGGGTGTCGAGCGAGTGGAAAGATTCCATGAAGGCTTCCTGCACCAGCTTCCAGTTGCCGTGCAGCACCTTGCCGACATGGCTGCCCAGCCAGCTCTGCTCCCACAGATAGGGCGCGAACTGGTCCCTGATCGGATCGAGCCACGCCTCCAGCGAGATGGCGTCGGGATCCGGGTTGATGAACACCCAGCCCGCCCAGGTCCCCACCCGCACTTGCGGCAGATCGAGCGAACCCTGGGTCAGGTCGGGAAAATCCCACTGGCATGGCGTGTGGGCGAGATCGCCCGCGAGATTCCAGGTGAAGCCATGGAACGGGCAGCGGAACGCCTGGGCGTGACCCGACGCCTCGCGCAGCTTGCGGCCGCGATGCAGGCAGGCGTTCGGATAGGCCTGGATGACGTCGGACGCCGTGCGCACGACCAGGTATGAGCGCTTGGCGATTTCGTAGACATGATAGTCGCCGACGTTGGGGATGTGCTCCTCGCGGCAGGCCATCTGCCAGGTCCTGTCCCACATCGCCCGCTCGCGCTCATAGAAGGCGCGCGAAATATAGTGCTCCACCGGCGGCGGATCGGCGCCGCCGTCGTCGTCGCCCTGCCCGCGGAAGTGTTCGGGCACGCGGCCGCGGTCCTGGTCCAGGTAGTCCTGATAGGTCCTGGGCCGCCCCGCCTGCGCGGGCGCCCGCGCCAGATCGTAGGCCATGGCTGTTTCCTCCTGCGTTTGCCGACGATCGAGACCCCAGGCCCAAAAAAAGTCAAGTGTGCCGGTTTTGGCGTTCTATGCGATCCTCGTCCGCTCACCCCGTGTGATCGAAAATCGTGTGCTCGCGGGTGAGGAAACAACGCGACTGGCCCATCTCGACGAAGCGGCGTTCGTCGACGACCAGGGCCATGGAGGCGTCGCGCTCGGCCTGGGTCGCGCCGCCCTGTTCGAGCACCGCGAGTGAGGGAATCCAGACTTCGGTGATGCCGTCGAGCGGCGGCCTGTATTCCTTTGCGGCCTGGAACCGCGCGTTCGTCTGCGGCTCGATCGTGTGGCTCTGAACATATTTCACCATGTTCAGGATCTGGGCAAAACTGGCGACCAGCGGACCATGGTCGTTGAGCCAGGTGGCGTGGCAGGCCGCCTGCGTCATGTCGTGTCGCTTGGCGAGCAGATAGGTGACCTTGACCGCATCGGGCCCCGGGCCGTTCCCATGCGTATGATCGAAGATCGGGTGTTCCTGCGTCAGGAAGACCTGCGATCTGGAGAAATCGATGAAGGTCTCCTCGTCGCTCGCCAGGATCCGTCCCGACGCCGCGCCCTCGTCCGTGGCGTAGGCGGCGTTGAGGTCTTCCACCGACTCCCACCACACCTCGGTGATCCCGTCGACCGGACCCAGCATGCCGCGCACGGCCCGCATGCCCTCGTTGGCCGGATGGTCGATCAAGTGACTCTGCACATACTTGCGCAGCCGCAGAGCGCCTGCTTGCGCCGCGACGAGCTGTCCGTGCCGATCGAGCCAGTAATCGTGAAACGCCTGCGCCGACAGCTCGGCGCGCCTACTGATGACATAGACCAGCTTGATCATGGCGTTCCTCTATCCCAGCAGGGTCCGCAGGGCGCCTACGACCCGATCGACCTCTTGAACCGTGTTATAGTGGGCAAGCCCGATGCGCAGCACCCCATCGTCCAGGCCAAGCTGCTCGACCAGTCCGAGCGCATAGTTGTGCCCGGACCAGACATTGATCCCCTGGTCGGCGAGCGCCTGCGCGAGGTCGCCGTTGCGCTGTCCCGCATGCCCGATCGAGACCGTCGGCACGCGTTCGAACATCCGGTTAGGGTTGGTGACACCATGAATCTCGACGCCGGGAATCTTGCGGAGCTCATCGATCAACTGCTGAGCCAGCGGCATTTCGTAGGCGCTCGCCGCGGCGTAGCCGGCGGTGATCCTGGCGCGCCGGTCGCCCGACGCGCCGGTTCTTTCGCCCAGCCAGGCGATGTAGTCGGCGCACGCCGCTAGGCCGGCGAACAATTCTGTCTGCGAGGTTCCCAGTTCGTGCCGTCCAGACGTGTCGTCCGGCGCGCAACGCACGCGATAGCTGTCCAACTCGGCCAGCAGGCTCTCTCGCCCCCACAGCACGCCCAGATGCGGCCCGAAGAACTTGTAGGCGGAACAGGTCAGGAAATCGCAGCCGAGCGTCTCGACCTCGACCTTTCCGTGCGGCGCGAACTGCACGGCGTCGATGTAGACCAGGGCGCCCGCCGCCTTGGCGATCGCGGTCAGTTCGGCGATCGGATTGATCGATCCGGTCAGATTGCTCGCATAGGTCAGCGCCACCAGGCGGGTGCGCTCGTTGACCAGGGCGCGCAGGTCGTCGGGCTCTATGCGCCAGCTGTCGCGATCGAACCTCAGCCAGCGCACCGTGGCGCCCTTGTCCCTCGCCTGTCGCAGCCAGGGCGCGACGTTCGCCTCATGGTCCATGGTCGTCACCACGATCTCGTCGCCCGCCCGCCAGTCGCAGCCGATCGCGCGGGAAATGTGGAACGTCAGCATGGTCGTCGACTGGCCCAGGACGATCTCGCCGCCGTGAGCCGCCCCCAGCAGATCGGCCATGGCGTCATGAGCGGCGTCGTAGATCGCGTCGCCGACGTGCGAGGCCCGGAACCTGCCGCCCAGATTGCTCGCCGCGGCGGCCATGGCGCCGGCCACGGCTTCGATCACCCTGTGGGGGACCTGCGTCCCGGCCGGGTTGTCGAGATAGGCCTCGCCGCTGGCGAGGGCTGGAAACTGCGCGCGAACGTCTGCGATCGGGAAGGCGGTCATGGCCCCTGTTTAGGCAAGGCCGAGCCGATTGTCACAGGCTCGGCGCGGTTTCCGGCCCGGCTGTGGACGGCGTCGAGCGGTCCATGGCGGGTGGCCCTGACATTCCGCCGCGATCGCCCTAGGGTGGGCGCGATGGCGCGAACCAGACCCGCAAAGCGATCGAGGCCGCCGATCTGGCTGATGGGTCTGTGCAATCTGCCCTCGGGTGTCGGCGCGGCGGTCGCGCTCACGACGACGCCTCAGCTACTCGCCGCGCGCGGCGTTGCCGAGGGCGAGATCGCCAACGTCAGCTCGGCGATGCTGGTTTCGATCTTCACCTGCTTCGTGTTCGCCCCGATCCTGGACTGGCGGTTTTCGCGGCGCGCCTATGCGATCGCCCTGGCCCTGCTGTCGGGCCTGCTGTGCTTCGCGGCCCTTATGTCGATGAGCAATTTGCTCGTCCTGGCGCTTCTGCTGCTCGGCCTCGGCTGGGCCTTCAATCTAAACAACGCCGCCGTCGGCGGCTGGTTTTCCGAGCTCGCGAGCGAGGACGAAAAAGGGCGCCTGGGGGCGTGGCTGACGGTCGGCAATCTGGTGGGCGTCGGCGTCGGCGCGGCCACGGCGATCCTGGCGATCCGCCATCTGCCCCCGATCGTCGGCCCGGCGCTCGTCAGCCTGCTGTTTCTTGCGCCCGTGCCGCTCTATCTGATGGTTCCCGCCACGCCCGCGGACTACAGGCTGGCGCACGAGAGCTTCTCGCGGTTCGCCCGCGATGTCGCCGCCCTGTTCGGCAAGCGCAACGTTCGATGGCTGCTTTTCTTCCTGATCATGCCGGCGGCGAGCTTCGCGCTGACCAACACGGTCACCGGCCTCGGCCGGGACTTCGGCGCGTCGGAGTCGTTCGTCGGCGCGATCTGCGGGCTCGGAGTCGCCGCCGCCGGCATTCTCGGCAGCCTGATGATCCCGCCGCTCGCCCGCCGCATGCCGATCGAGGCGCTCTACCTGGTCGTGGGCGCGGTCGGGGCGGGATTCACTTTGATGCTCATCGCGCTTCCCGCGGCGCCCGCCAGCTACGCCATCGCCGTGATGGGCGAGAACATGTTCTGGGCGGCGTCCTATTCGGCGATCGCCATCCTCATCCTGCGCTCGAACGGCGCGCGAAATCCTCTGGCGGCGACGCAGTTCGGCCTCTTGAGCGCGGCCGCCGGCGTGCCGCTCACCTACATGCAATTCATCGACGGGCACGCCTACGCCGCCAGCCGTCTGACGGGCAGCTACCTCGCCGACGCGGCGATCAGCCTCAGCGCCTGCGCCATCCTGGCTTTCCTGGTGTGGAGGCGCCGCGCCAGAGCCGCCGGCCTGCGGCGCGCGGCCGTTCCCGCCGAGTGACACCGCCCGTCACGCCCGTAGCGTGGGAACGATCGGTACGCCCAGGGCCTGCTCCACCGCCGCGTGGAACCCCCTGGGGGACCAATCGCGCAAGTCGCGCGTCGCCACCGCGATCCGTCGTGCGTCCTCGAGCGCAATGCCGACGACGATATAGCAGGTGAAGCCTATCCCGTCGGTGATCAGGTAGCGGGCGGTCGATGTCGGCGCGTCATACTGCTCCAGCCAGTCCCGTCGTCCGGCCGTCAGGCGCGCCCGCAGACCCTCGGCGCCCGGCATCGCCGCCAGAAAACGCTCCATCGCCTCAGCGTCGTCCAGGCGACCACTCGCCATGGAGATATCCAGTCCCATCCGCTTGCGCTCCCATCCCGCTCTCGATCGTGTTTCGCCGGGCAAGACACCCTACCATCGGCGCCTCGACAGGGGCTTGGACATCAAGATGAGATGTCAGCCTTCGATGACGACCTCGTAATCCTCGCCTTGCCAAGCATCGCTTTCGCGCCAGCAAAACGTGAACTGGACGGTCTGGCCGGCCGTCAAGCCGGAGACAGGAACGTCCACGACATGCGCATCCAGCCCTGTGTCGCGCGTGTCGATTTCCTGGACGTCATTCCATCCGTCGACACCCCAGTGCACGCGCGCCGGCCCCTTCAGGGCGATCGTCAGGGTGCTGCCGGCGCGTAGACGGCGGGGGCGATAGTTCGGACCCCAGATGTCATAGTCGATTTCTGGCCGCGCGCCCTGATAGCGAGCCCAGGCGCCCGCCGGCCTGTCGACCGGGCGGCCAAGCTCGCGGCTGAAGCAGAGCTTGATGAATTCGGCATGCGCCCACACCAGGGGCATGGCCGAGCCGCTCGGCTTTCCTGGTGCGAGGCCCCGCTCCGGTATCGGCGCCGCGTCCCACACCTGCTCGGGGATCAGCCCGACCGGGTTGGCCATCGCCATCATCGCTTCGATGTACGCCAGGACATCCTCGCCCGCCGCCAGGGCATAGTGCCCGCGCTCGCCGCTAAGCAGTGGCCAGCCGCGACCCCGACCCGCGCCGTCGAAGGCGCCGCCGTCGTCATGCTCGCCATAGCCGTCGTTGTCGTAGCGATGCCATACGGGGCCGCTGGGGGTCTCGGTTCTCAGGAGTTGGTCGACCACCTTCACGCTGTCGACGATGGCGGGATCGTCGGCGCGCCTTAATCCATAGCGCACCAGTTGCAGGAAATCGGTGGCGACCTGGGCGTTCGCCGGCAGGCCCGGATCACGGTCGAGATTGAGGATCCGCACCGCATCCGTCTGCGCGCCGTCGCGCGTGAGGACGTCGGCCGGCGCCGTGCGGATATAATAGCCGGCGACCCCCAGTTGTCTTGCCAGCGGCGTGTCCTGAACGAACGCCCAGTCTTCCAGCCGCGCGTTCCAGCAATCGGCCAGCCGCAGGGCGAAGGCCCGCGCCTCGCCGTCGAGAAAAGCGCTCGCCTCCACGAGTGCGGCAATGGCGACCGCGAGGGTGAATGTATTGACGCCCGCGTTCTCCTCCCACCGGTCCTGCGCGGTCGACGGGCCCGTCCGAGCGACGAAGCCCGCGGCGCGCCGGATCATATCCTTGACCGGTACGCCCTTCAGCTCGCCGCGGTCGTTCAGCGCGGCCGCCAGCAGGATGGGGAAGGCGGCCTCGTCGAGCTGAAGTCCCTGCCAGAACGGGGTTCCCCCCAGCCACTGATTTTGGAACCAGTGGCCGTCCTGCTGCTGCGTCGCCACCAGGTACCGCAGCATGTCGCGCGCCTCGCCGTAGGCTTCCATGGCGATCAGGGCGCCCCCGGCCTCCACCAGATCGCGCGACCACACGAGGTGATAGCCGCCCCGGCTCTGTGAGGTGTCGCCCCAGGGCACGGACAAGCTGGCGACCGCGGCGCCGCAATAGGTGCGATCCTGATGGACCTTCAGGACGGTCGCCGACAATGCGAGCGCCCGATCGATGTCGTCGCGGATGGCGGGCCGCTTGCATCTTCCGAGCCAGGCTTCCCAGACGCCGATCTGGGCGTCCCAGGCAGATTGGAAATCCTCCATCAGGTCGGATACGGCCAGTGTCGTCGCGGCTTCCTTGCTGATCGCGAAGCCCAGCGCCAGTGTCGCTGCGTGAGGGAGCTCGCCCATCAGGCTCGTGGCTCCAGGTCCGGCGCTGTCGTATTCCCACGTCATCCGCCCGTTGCGGTTGAAGTCCTGCCAGCCGTCGCTTGTCTCGAGGCAGCCGACCGAGCACCGCCCCCACGCGTCCGCGCCGTCCGGGGTGACCGCCGACAGCGACAGGCCGAAGGGCCCCTGCTCGGCCCAGAGCACGGTGCGTCCGCGGTGTTTCCCGACCCAGGCCATGTTGTTGTCCAGCCCGGCGCCGATGCGTGACGCCAGCAGGGCGTAGGCTCGCAGGTCGTCATCACCTTCCAGTCTGTAGCGAAGCAGCAGGACGTCGCGGCGTTGCGAGGGGCAGACCTGCAGGGTGAAGGTGAAACGCGGATGCCGATGGGTGATCTCGACGGCCGGCACGCCGACGCCGGCCAGACTGACGGAGTAGTCGCCCAGGCGGCGCAGTTCCACCCAGAACCCCCGATCGTCCGCGATGATGAAACCCAGGTCCTTGATCTGAGGGATGTCCACCCTCGGCCAATAGACCTCGGTCACGATTCCCTCGGCGGTGGTGAACCAAAGGCGCGAGGAGCCCAGGCTTGCCCCGACCATGTCCTTTCGGGCGGAAGCCCAGGTCGGATGGCCTTCAGCTGTGGGAGCTTGCATGAGTCTTTCGATACGTGGTTCTTCCGAAGCGCTCACATCCTACGTCCAGGGCGATCAGCGCAAGCGCGGGTAGGCGCCGGGGCGAAATGAGCCGGCGAGGGCGTCGGCGTGCAACAGCGTCGCCTCGAGGGTCGGTGAACTCAGGGGCGCGGGCGGCGTTCAGGCAGGCATGACCACGTGTATGCGCACCGGATGATCTTCCCGCAGAGGCTGGCGATCACGTCTGCCATCGATCCGGGGGTCATGGCCCCTCCGACCGTCCAATCGCTCGGCGCCAATCTGCATCGTATGGCCGCCGGCGGCGCTCCGGCATGGGGTATCACCATCGGCGGTCTGATCCACCTTGTCTCCAATCTGTTGATCGCCGCCCTCGTCCTGGTGGCGACGCTCTGGGCGTCGAAGTGGGCGGCCAGGGTGGCCAGCCGCGCCATGGGCCGCGTGCACAGGCGCAGCGGGCCGGATGTCACGCTGCAGAATTTCATTGGCTCGCTCGTCCGCTACACGGTGCTGATCGTCGGATCGATCGCGGTGCTGCAGCAGCTCGGCGTGCAGACGACCTCCGTGCTCGCGGCCCTGGGCGCCGCGTCTCTGGCGATCGGCCTGGCGTTGCAGGGCGGGCTCAGCAACGTCGCGGCGGGGGTGATGATTCTGCTTCTGCGCCCCTACCGTGTGGGCGATAGTGTCGAGATCAACGGTCGAACGGGGCGGGTGAAAGCCCTGGACCTGTTCGCCACCCGGGTGACGGACGCGGACAACCGGCTCGTCTACATCCCCAACGCGAAGGCCTTCGGCGATGTTATCGTCAACTACACCATGCACGACACCATCCGCATCGTCATGGATTTCGGCATCGACTACGACGACGACGTCGATCTGGCGCTTTCGCTGTTGCTGAAGTGCGCGCGGGCGGACAACCGGGTCGCCGCGACGCCCGCCCCGTGGGCGAAGGTTACGGCCCTCAACGACAACTCGGTGACCGTGACCTTACGGGCGTGGACCGACCCCAACGCCTATCTCGACGTCAAGTTCGACCTGATCAAAAGTGTGAAGAAGGCCTTTGAACGGGCGGGGCTGACGTTTCCCTACCCCCACCAGGTCGCGGTCGAAAGCCGTCCGTGGACGGCGCCGAGATCGAGACAGGCCGCCGGGCCGGCGCCGGTATCGAAGGAGCCGCGTGCAAGGACATCGACGCCACTCGGGTGAACGATGTCCGCCGCCGCGCGTTGGCCAGGTTCATGTCGCGCCGTCCGGCGATTTCACGCCCGCCCCTCGAGTAGCCAACCCATTCCCATGTCCCGCCTGCGTATCCGCCACGAGAGTCTCTACACCTATCCGCACGCCGTGGAGTTCGGAGTCTGGCGTCTGCTCATGAGACCTTTGGACACCCACGCCATCCGGATCATCGACGCTTCTCTGGAAACGCCGCCGGCGCGCGTGGCCTGGACCTACGACGCCTATGGCAACTGTGTATGCCATTTGCAGCCGAACAGGCCTGCGGATCATCTCAAGGTGGTCAACAATCTGCTCGTGGAGCGCTTCCCGGCGCCGATCTACGGCGTGGGCGTCAGCGCGCCCCCTTCGACGTTGCCGATCGCCTACGGCGCCTTCGACCGGCGTGTGCTGGCGCCGTTCATCGAACCGGACACGCCGAACCGCGACCCGCTCTACAGGGGCTGGCTGGATGCGGTGGCGCCCCGGAGCGGCGAGCCCGCGCTCGAATTCCTCACGCGTCTGAACGGGGCCATTCATGGTCAGTTTCGCTATGCCGTCCGCAACGAGCCTGGCACGCAAACACCCATCGAGACCTTGTCGCGCAATACCGGGACGTGCCGCGATTTCGCCTGGCTGATGATCGAGACCGTCCGCCGCTTCGGTTTCGCCGCCCGCTTCGCCACAGGCTATCTGTTCTGTCCGGGCGCGACGGTGCGGGGCGCGGGCGCGACCCACGCCTGGTGCGAGGTCTTCCTGCCCGGCGAAGGATGGGTGGAGTTTGATCCGACCAACGCCCTGGTCGAATCCGCCTGCCTGATCCGCGTGGCCACGACGCGCACTTGGCAGGAATCGGACCCGATGAACGGCTTCATCTTCGGCGACGCCCCGTGTGAACTGAGCGTCTCGGTCGACGTCGATCTCGTCGACGACGAGGCTGGCCATCGCGCCATGGCGGCGTGAGCGCGAGGACACGGTCATGGGTTGAAGCCCTCCGGCGCCGGCGAATGCCGCGGCCGACCGGGAACCAACCCTCTCGCTTGACGGTTTGTGCGTCAGGAGAACCGCATGACACATCCCAAGGACGACGAAAAACATCCCCATTCGCCGCCGCCGCAGGCGAAACCCAAGGTGCAAACCGACGGTCAGAGGCTCGACGAGGCTCTGGACGAGACGTTTCCGGCGAGCGATCCCGTCTCGGCCAAGGACATCGAATAGGACCAGACGGCGCGCGCGGTGGCGGGTGACGCTCGCCAAGGCGCATGCCTGGCGCCCCGACGCGCTCAGCCGGCGTCGTTGACAGATATGTCAGTATGTTTCAAAAGGCCGGATGCAACGATACCGTGTTTCATATCTCGACGCCCAATATCAGCCTCTCAACCAGGAGGACATGGAGTGCCGCGACGACGACGCCGCTATCGACCGTGCCGGCCGTAGCGACCACCCCTTCGCCATGGAACTTAGGGCTGGAACGCGCTTGGTCGCACGGTTCGATCCTATTGGCGCGCGGCGCGACTGGCGATTGGGATGCTGAGCAAATTGCGGCGGCGAACATCGGCGCCCCGCGGCGCTGGCTTGCCGCGCGCGCGTCCCATGGGTCCGCCAGCTATGGGCGTCCTCGGATCTAAAGAGCGTCCGGGTGCGGTGTGACGAGATGCATCGGCCCTGGCGACCAACCCCCGTTCGCTTGCGGGCCCGGTGACGGCGCCGGGCTTCTCATGCCGGCCATGGCCGAGACGAACGCCTGATGTGACGGCAGCGGCGCCTGCCCGGCGACGATGACCACCCCGCCGGCTCCGTCGCTGGAAGCGGTCCAGCTGGCATGCGTGTAGTCCCCCTGAAGCTTCACCTGCGCGCTGTGCGCGCCGTCGCTTATGGTCAGCACCCCGCCCGCGGTCGTTCCCGAAAACGTCGCCTCGCCGGGATTGACGAAAGCGATATCGCGAAGGTCGAGGGCGTCGGCGCCGCTCAGGGCGAAGCCGCTGACCGCGCCGGTGAAAGCCTGCGATTTGGCCAGTTCCAGGGTCCCGGAAGTCCCGATGAAGGCGACGTTCTGGCTGAAGCTCGACAAGAAGGAGAGAACGCCGCCACTGATCAAGCCCGACCCGCCGCCGCTGACGGCGCCCACGACGCTCAAATCGCCGCCGGCAGCCTCCAGAAGGCCCGTATTAGTAAGCGCGCTGACGATGGTCGCCCCGCCGCTGCCTGTCGCCTCGATGAGTCCCGCGTTGCTGATCGACTGGGCCCCGGTATCGATGGTCAGGGCGACCGCGCCGGTCTGTCGGATGACGCCCGCGGCGCCGTTGACGAGGATCATCTTGCCATCGCCGATCTGCCCGGACCCCGTGATGGTGTTGTCGAGATTGCTGAGCACGGTGGCCGCCGACGCGCCGGTCACCACGTTCAGGGCGTTGGCGGTCAAGGTGATGCTTCCTCCGCCACTGAACGTCGCGCCGCCGACGGCGACGATGAGGTCGGCGCCGGCGCCCTGCGCCGCCAGCGTCATCGCTCCAGCGTTCGCGATCGCGCCTTCCACCGTCAGCGTCGCGCCGTCGGTGATGGAGAGCTTCGACGCGTTGGCGACCGTGTTTGATCGACCGTCCAGCACATTGCCGGCGTCGATGACGTTCACCACACCCGTCGACTGCAGTAGGCCGCCGACGATGGTCGCGCCGTCGAGCGTGATGACCGAGGCCGCCGCGCCCGTAACGGCGCCGTTGTTGGCCAGCCGTCCCGTGAGCGTCAGGGCGCCGGCGACATTCAGGGCCGCCCCCGCGGCCACCACGTTCGACCCCGTCAACGCCCAGTTTCCGCCGCTGTCCACGTTGATGGCGCCGAAGCTGACGAAGGCTGTGCCGAGACCGGTCAGCGCGCCACCGGTCGCGGCCAGTTCCAGGACGCCGCCGCCGCCCTGGACCACGCCTAGGAACGTCGCGCCCGCTTGCAGGATGAGCCGGTCGCTCGACGATCTGAACCGGATGGCGGCGCCGCCGGTTCCCTCGATGGTCCCGGCATTGCTGACCGTCACGACGGCCCCCACGCTGGAATAGAGGCCCGCGACGGACGAAAGATCGGCCCCGGCGGCGTTGGCGATGCTGCCGCCGCCCGTCAGGCTGATCCCCATCGCGCCGGTCATGGTCCCGACATTGTTCAGAGTACCGCCCACGGTCAGGCTCTGGCTCGCGCCGAGGCTGTTGGCTCCCTGCACCGTCCAGGACGACCCCGCGTCGAGAAGGTAGCTTCCAAAGCCGCTGAAACTGATGGCGGCGGCTCCGGAGACGGTCCCGTTTGCGCCGAGACCGGTGATCGCGCCGCTTCCGCTCGAAAGCTCCAGGACCCCGCCGCCGCCTTGGACCGCGCCCAGGAACACCGAGCCCGCCGACGCGATCAGTCGGTCCCCGGAGGACGCGAACCGTACAGCGACGCCACCGCCGCCCTGAATGGTTCCCGAATTGGTCAATGTCGCCGTTCCGCCCGCTCCGGCGTAGACGCCCATGGCCCCGGAGATCGTCGCCGCCGCGGCGTTGATCACGCGGCCGCCGGACGCCAGCACGATCCCGCCTGAGACCGCGCCCGCGTTGGTCAAAGTTCCGGTGACGGTCAGAGCCCCCTGGTTGACGAGGGTTTGCCCCGCCGCGAGCCGGTTGGTCCCGGCAAGCGTACAGGAACCGCCCGCGTCGAGAGCGTAGGTCCCAAAGCCGCTGAAGGTCAGGGCCTCGGCCCCGGACACCGTGCCGCGCACGCCCAGGCCCGTGATCGTTTCGGTTCCGCTCGACAGTTCGAGCGTCCCGCCGCCGCCCTGCACGGCGCCGATGAAGGTCGAGCCCGACTGGGCGATCAGGCGGTCGGCGGACGCGCTGAACCGGACGGACGCGCTGCCTGCCGTACCCTGCAGGGTCCCGAAGTTGGTCACCGTCGCGGTCACGCCGGCGCCGGCGTAAAGTCCGCCGGACGCCGAGATCAGCGCGCCCGCTGCATTGTACACGCTGGCGCCCGCCGCCAGACTGATGCCTGGACCACTGTTGATGACGCCGGCGTTGATCAACGATCCGCCGACGACCAGTGTGCCGAGATTGCTGAGGGTCTGGCCCGCGGCCAGTTGGTTGGTTCCCGAGAGCGTGCGCGCGGCGCCCGCGTCCAGGGCATAGGTTCCAAATCCGCTGAAACCGAGGGACTCGGCTCCCGACACCGTTCCGACGGCGCCCAGCCCCATGATCGTCACGCCGCCACTCGACAGTTCGAGCGTCCCGCCGCCGCCCTTGGCCAGGCCGAGGATCGTCGAGCCCGCGGCGGCGATCAGGCGGTCGCCGGCGGACGCGAACTGGACCGCGATCCCGCCGACGCCCTGAAGCGTCCCCACATTGCTCACCGTGGCCGCGCCGCCGGGACCGGCATAGACGACGCCCGAGAGCGTGGCCGTGGGCGCCGCCGCGCGGCCGTTGATCAGCCGGGCGCCCGAAGCGAGCACGATTCCGCCGCTGATCCCGCCCGAGTTGGTCAGCGTCCCGGCCAATGTGAGGGTCCCGTGGTTGGTCAAGGTGCGCCCGATCGCCAGGCTGCTGGTCCCGGTCAGCGCCCACGATCCGCCAGCGTCGACCGTGTAGACGCCAAAGCCGGTGAAGGACGTGCCGAGATTTGAGATCGTCCCCGCGCCGGCCGCCAGTTCCAGCGTCCCGGCGCCGCCCTGGGCGACGCCGACGAGGGTCGAACCGGCCTCGATGATCAAACGATCGAGCGTCGACCTGAACAGGACAGAGTTGACTCCCGTCGCCCGGATGGTTCCGAAATTGGTCACCGTCGCGGCAAAGCCGGCGCCCGCGTAGACGCCCGCGAAGCCGGTGATCAAACCTCCGGCGACATTGGTCACGGCGCCGCCCGCGCCCAGGGCGACACCTTCGGAATAGGTTCCCTGGATGGTTCCAAAGTTGGTCACGGTCGCCGTCGCCGTCTGACCGGCATAGACATAGACGCCGATCTCGCCGCCCAGGATGGTGGCGGTCGTCCCCGCGGCGCTGCCGTTGGTCACGCTCCCGCCGGCTTCCAGCAGCACGCCCGCCAGGGTCCCGCCGTGGATGGTTCCATAGTTGGTCACCGCCGACGCGGCGCCGGGATGTCCGTAGGAGCCCATGTAGACCCCGGTGAAATAGCCAGAGATCAAGGCGCCGGTCATCGTCGTGCTCCCGTTGACCACCGTGCCGCCGGCCGTCAGCTGGACGCCCGCGGACGCGCTGGCCGTGATGGTTGCGAGATTGACGATCCTGGCCGCACCGTATTGCGCATACACGCCCGCGTACACGCCGGCGATCAGGGCCGTCGTCGCGCCCGGCCCACCGTTGAGCACATAGCCGCCGGCCTTCAGTCTGACCCCGTCCAGGATCGTTCCGCTTATGGTTCCGGCGTTGGTCACGCTCGCAAAGGCCAGGGCGCTCAGGCCTGTGTAGACGCCGGTGATCACGGCGGTGGTTGCGGCGGCGCCGTTGGCGACCTGGCCGCCGGCCTCGAGAATCACGCCATAGCCGTTGGCGCCGGTCCCCTGGAGTGTTCCAGAATTGGTCACCGTGGCGAAGGCGGCGGCGTCGACGCCCGCTTTGGCGCCCGATATCGAGGCGCCGCCTGCGTTGTTGAGTCCGCCGCCTGTCGTGACCACCATGCCGGCGCCGCCCGCGATCACGCCGGCGTTGATCAGCGACCCGGCCAGGGTCAGCGCGCCCAGGCTGGTCAGGGTCTTGCCCGCGGCCAGGCTGTTGACGCCGGCCAGCGTCCACGAAGAGCCCGCGTCGAGGGCGTAGGCGCCAAAGCCGCTGAACGTGAGGGCCTCGGCCCCCGACACCGTCCCGTACCCTCCCAGGCCGGTGATCGTTCCGCTTCCGCTCGAAAGCTCCAGGGTCCCGCCGCCGCCTTGGGCCACGCCGATGAAGGTCGACCCCGCCGCGGCGATCAGGCGGTCGCCGGACGACGCGAAGCTGACGCTGACGCCCCCCGTGCCCTGAAGGGTCCCTGCGTTGGTCACCGTCGACGCGCCGCCCGCGACCGCGTACAGGCCCGTGGCGCCCAGGATCGTCCCGCCGGCTGCGTTGGTCACGCGCCCGCCGTTGGCGAGGATGAGGCCGGCGCCGCCCGCGACGAGACCGGCGTTCGTCAGCGTTCCGGCGACCGTCAGCGCCGACTGGGCCGTCAGGGTGCGGCCGGCGGCCAGGCTGTTGGCCGCGGACAGTGTCCATGAGCCGCCCGCGTCGAGGACATAGGCGCCAAAACCGCTGATCGTGATGGCTTCCGCCCCCGAAATGGTCCCACTCGCGCCGAGGCCGGTGATCGTTCCGTTCGCCGCGGCCAGTTCCAGCGTCCCGCCGCCACCCTTGACGGCGCCGATGAAACTCGACCCGGCTTCCGCGATCAGGCGATCGCCCGACGACCCGAACTGGACCGCCGTCCCGCCCGTTCCCTGGATGGTTCCGAAGTTGGTCACCGTCGCGATGGTCCCGGCGCCGGCTCGCACGCCGATGGCGCTGGTTATCTTGCCCCTGGTCGAGCCCGCCATGCCGTTGCTGACGTTGGCCCCCGTCGCCAGGACGATGCCTCCGCCGCCGCCGATGACGCCGGTGTTGGTCAGCGAGCCGGCGATCGTCAGCGTCCCCTTGTTCGTCAGGGTGCGTCCCTTGGTCAGGCTGTTGACACCGCTGAGCGTCCACCGATCGCCCGTGTCGATCAGATAGGATCCAAATCCGCTGAAACTCAAAGCCGCCGACCCCGACGCCGTGCCGACGGCGCCCAGGCCCGTGATCGTCCCGCTCGCCGCGGCCAGCTCGAGCGTTCCACCTCCGCCCTCAACCAGGCCCACGATCGTCGAGCCCGCATGGGCGACCAGGCGATCGGAGGAAGATCCGAACGCCACGGCGACCCCGCTCGTCCCCACGATGGCGCCGTCGTTGACCAGCGTCGCCGCGCCTGCGGCCCCCGCATAGACTCCCATGGAGCCGACGATCGACCCGCCGGCGGCGTTGTCGATCCGGCCACCCGCCGCCAGGACGACGCCTACGCCGGCCACGCCGTCGGCCCCGCCCGAACCGATCCCGCCCGCGCCACCGGCGATCAGGCCCTTGTTGATCACCGAACCGCCGCTCTTCAGATAAAGTCCGGCGCCGCCCGCGCCGCCCTGCGAGCCATTGCCGCCGACGCCGCCCCTGACGACGCCCGCATTGACGACGACGGCGGGGCTGGAAAGATAGACACCCACGCCGCCGTCCACGGTTCCGGCGCTTGCGGCCTGGTTTTCACCCGCGGCGCCGGTTATGCTGGCGCTGGCCCGGATCGACAGCTTCGAATAGACGTCCGAGAGGGTATATCCGTTTGTAATGGTGCCTTTGATACTCTTGGTGGCCATGAGAAATACTGAAACCTCGTCACTGCGATCGGTGCTCAAAAACTATTTTGTGTAGGCCGATACTTAAGGCGCGACCCGCGGGCCGGCCGGCTAGTAGGTATCCGGCCCCAGTTTGGGCCGCTTGTCGTGCAGAAAGAACTGGGGTCCAAGCGGCGCCGGCACCGTTATGAACGGACGCGGCGGCTGCGAAAAATTGAAAAAGTCCATCAGATCGTCCGACCGGGCGTCGACGAAGTCGCCTGGCGGGATGACCGGCAGGCCGAAGGCGGTCTCTATGAACTTCAGGATGCTGCCGGTGGTGTGGGTCTGTTGCGACACGTACCCCGCGGGGGTGTAGGCCGACACGACCAGCAGGGGCACGCGAAATCCATTTTCATAATAGCCGTACTTGGGGTCGATCGGCGGCGAAACGTGATCGTAGAAACCGCCCCAATCGTCCCAATTGATGAGAATGACCGTATTGGCCCAATAAGGACTGGCGCCGATCGCATTGACCACCGAAGCCACCCAGGATGGACCCGACCCATCGGACAACAGAGGATGGTCGGATTCCGCGGCGGTCGGCATGACCCAGCTGACCGACGCCAACTGGTTCTGCGCGATGTCGGTCAGAACCTGGGCCGGATTGAGCGAGACCTTGCCGTTGTGAAAAACCGGCCCGGCGCACTTCAACGGCGAGCCTGCGGGCATGCACATGTGTCGGATCGCGTCGGGCGCCGACCACAGCGATCCCTCCGTGGGTGTGTAGTAGCGCCAGGTCAGCCCCTGGCGCGCCCCGACGGGCGGGTTGTCCAACAGGTCCGTAAGCGTTCCGTGCTCGAAGCAGGGATATGTCGACGCTTTCATGCCATTGGGTCCGACCAGATTCGTGCGCTTCGTGAGCGGGGCGTCGCACCCCGTCGCACCCCTCGGAATCGCCTGATTGTTGGTGTTGTCCGAGGCGAAAAAGATACTGGTCGCGGTAGGCTGAGACGTTCCGCCGATGATGAACTGGTGCGCCGGGCCGCTTGGCCCCTGGTTGCTCTGGAACATGCGGTTGGCGAAGCCATAGTTCACGGCGATGAAATTGTAAGGCGCAACGTCGGACGGGTTGGCGTAGACATACGCGGCCAGGGCCGGGCAGGTTGCTCCGGCGGCCGGATTGCAAGTCGCAAAATCGAATCCGTTCATCTTACCTTTGTTCCACATGTACTCGAAACCCTTATGGGAATGGTCCAGGTCATAAGGACCGGCGAGTGAAAGGGGTGTCAAAGGAACCGTCTGACCGTAGGAAGTCTGACCGCTGTCGGCTATGTCCGCCGTCGGCAACGTGTTCTTCAGTCCATGGAACAAATTGTCCGGGCTCCGATTTTCCTGGAATATGATCACGACGTGCTGCACAGCCGGAATATCGGCGCGCGCCGGAGCCAGGCCGACCGCGGCGAGCAACGCGACGCCAAGCGCGGCCAGTTTGATTTTCTCGATCATATGCGTCCTTGACGTTTTCGCCGCCCAACCTGCACAATGCACGTCGTGCAGGCCTGAGCGTCTTTTGCAAAAATTCGGTCTTCCAAGAAAAAACCCGGACACTCAGCCGAAAGCAGATTTGCCGAAGCGGGCGCAATTTGGACAAATACCCTAACTGTCCGTGAGGGACAACGCAGGCGCCTGTTTCGGTTGCGCTCTCGCCCGCCTCGCACGGGCGCCCGCCCACACGTTTCAGCGAGCACTCGACCGCTTTCTGCGGCCAGCGCCATTCAAAAGCGCTCGTCCCGCCGAAGAGTCAGGTGCGTAGTTTGGCCAGGGCTTCGCCCTTGGACTTCTCCCAATCGGTGTAGACGCGAAACCCGGGCGCGGGATAGAGCGCGAACCTGACATCGCGCTGCATCTCCAGGACCTCGGCGATCGAGACCGGCCGGTTCATCGCCGCGACGATGGCGCCGACCATGGTGGCGACGCTGACGTCTCTCGTCGCGTCGATCAAATGCTGCAGCGATTCGGCGACGCCAGGCGGGACGATAGGGTCGGTCATCGCAGGCTCCTTATGTCGGTGGTTGTCATCTGCCCTCGGATCGCGTCTTTGTTAAGGAGAAAAACTCGGCCCGATTGTACTGATTTGGTGCTGCCGCCGCCAAGCGTGGGGCGGGGCCAGGGCAGACTGCGGCGCGACCATGCAAAACTAACCTCGGCAAACGCCGCGGCGGGCAGGCGCGCCGGCAGACCGCACGACGTCACCGAGCGGCCTGTCACCCGCGAACGATTGCACCGGCTGCTGCCCACCGATTTCCTGACCGGGCGGTACGATGGTCGACGGCGGGCTCTGCGCGCCGGTCGGCAAAAGCCGCATTGATCCAGATCAATTCGGACGATCCCATCCAGGGTTATCCTGTTGGATGGATCCTCGGAGGCTGAAGCAATGCCCACCGTGCGAGCGCGGTCACGCGCGAGTCCGCTGGCCAAGCCCTATTTGTTTGGCCTGATCCCGGTCTCGCGGTTCTACCAGGGTCGAAGCGCAACCCCGCTTGGCAGGGAGTTCTCGCGATTCTGGGCGAGGTGGTCGGCTCTCGGCCTTCCCTCGTTCGGCATGGCCCAGCTCGAACTTCGCGGGGCAAAGAGCGGCAAGCCCGTGCGGCTCGCCGTGGTGCCCGTCGAGCGCCCAGGCGGACAGTACCTGGTTTCCATGCTCGGCGAGTGCGCATGGGTGCGCGCGGCCAGGGTCAACCCCGAGGCGACGATCGTCAAGTTCCGCCGTCGGCAGGTTACGTTGGAAGAGGTTCCGGTGGAGGAGCGAGCTCCGATCATCCAGCAATTCCTTCGCGTCGCGCCGGGCGGGCGACCGCACATCGGTCTCGGCCCCGAGGCGACGATAGAGGATTGCGGAAAGGTCGCGGCCCGGCACCCTGTGTTCAGAGCCGTCGCAAGATGACCCCCGCCTCCCAAACAGTGATCACTCGAGAGGGGCCTGTCGTTGTGGCAGGCGGCGCGGCGACAGGGCCAGATGCCCCCGCTCTTTTGGATCCCATGCTCCGCGTACTCAAATCGAGTAGGCAAACTGCATCCATCTTTTTGCGGAACGCTTACTCATTGGCGGGTCCCGATCCGTCGGTCCTTGGACGGAAATCGGCTTCGGAGGCCGAGATGGCCGAGCGAACGCAAGATTGGAAGTCATTCCAGGACTGCCTTCGGCAACGGAGATGAGTGGGTCCGACAAATTCAATTTCGTCATTTTAAGGGGCTGTATGACGGTGGTCATAGTGGAGAATCCGCCATGACGGATACGATATTATATTTATGTCGCGTCGGAGAAATTGCATGAAATCGCGGCCGTTAATGTCCCGGATGCGTTATTGCGGCGTTTTTCCGAGCGACCGACGTGTCTGGCGCGGACTGTTGATCTCCTTGGTGACATCGTTGGCCTGTCTGCTGGCCTCGCCCGGTTTCGCGCAGGTCGCGGTGTCGATCAATTCCACAAGCCACACGCCGCCGCTGGTGCTGCCGCCACCTGTTTCGAACCATCCTTCGGCGGGGGATGGCGGGCATGTCGTTCTGGTGGCCAACGACCTAGGCATGCACTGCGCCGACCTCGATAGCCGGATCGCCAGCATACTTCCGCCTTTCAACGTGGTTCACGCGCAGGTGATCCAGGTCGGGTCAACCCCGATCCTTCTGACCGCGGGCTCGGTGCACCTGATTTATTCCGCCACACTGAACGCCAACGACCCGGTCCTGGCCAATCCGCCGGTGACGGCGGCCAACGGCGCCACCTTCAAGAACAACGCCGGCCAGGTGCTGATCGCGACGTATGGACCGCTTTATCCGCCGGGCGTGCTGGCCGCCTTCTTCCCGACAGCGGCGACCCAGCGGGGCGATCTCGGTCTCCCGGTTCCCGACCTCTACGAGTTGTACCTGGGGTCCGGCGCGCTGAACTGGCATCAGGCGACGATGCCGGCGGTGACCAAGGCCCAGTTCGATCCCAACACCGGCTATCCCACCCTGTTCCAGACCCGCCCGTTCGTCGCCAACGCCTGGCAGGTGTTCCGGCTGTTCGATCCCAGCTGGCCGTTGTTTGTCAAATTCCCGTTCGGCTACGCCGCCAACAACACCAACTGGTTTGCCGCCGAAGGCATCCCGATGGCGCCGTTCGACGATGCGGGACGTGAGAATCCGTTCTCGCTGATGCGCGTCCAGGCCCGCGACAACGCCAGCGGCAATGTGCTGGCGACGACCGACGCGGTCGTCCCCGTCTCGGGCGAGACCAACTGCAAGACCTGCCATTTGCCGGCCACCTATCCGGGCTCAAACGGCTATGGCACGACGCGCCTGCGGACGCCGACCCTGCCCACCAACGATCCTACCTTCGGCAAGGTGATCACCTGGGTCAGCGAGGAATGGGCGGCCGACATCAACATCCTGCGCGTTCATGACGTCATGCACGGCACCAAGCTGTACGTCGGCTACAGCAAGGCGAACGGCGAGTCGCCCAAGCCGGTGCTTTGCCAGGCCTGCCATTACTCTCCGGCGCTGGACCTGGCGCAGGTCGGACCACAGGACGGCAACGGCAAGTTCCAGACCACTCACGAAACGATGTCCCGGGTGATGCACAATGCCCATGGCCTGTTGACCGTGGGCGGCGCGCCGCTCTTCCCGACGATGCCGCCGCCGGATGACCCGCGCCGAATTCCGACCGGCGGGCAAAACATCACCCCCTTCACCCAGCAGATCCTGGAGGCCACCTGCTACCAGTGCCACCCGGGCAAGCGCACGCAATGCCTGCGCGGGACCATGTTCGCCAAGGCCGGCGTCGTGTGCCAGGACTGCCATGGCCAGATGACGCAGGTCGGAAACGACTTCTCGCGCAACCAGCCGGGCGGCGGGTTCATCCTGGCCGCGGACTTCTACACCAACCCGCAGACTCCCAGGGTGCCGTGGGCCAACGAGCCCACCTGTGGCTCGTGCCACACCGGCGACGCCACCAGCAACCTGGTCGGAACGCCAGGCACGATCCCCGCCAACGACAACATTCGGCTGATCCAGGCCTATCTGAGCACCGACCCCAAGGCGACGCCGATCCTCCCGACCAACCTGAGATTTGCCGAGCCGACGGTCGCCAGCGGATCTGCGAAGGGCAATCCGCAGCTGTTTCGCGTGAGCACCGGTCACGGCGGCGTATTCTGCGAGGGCTGCCACGGCAGCACTCATGCGGAATGGCCGCTCGCCGACCCCGCCGCCAACGACAACGTGACGGCGACCCAATTGCAGGGTCATACCGGCAAGCTGCTCGAATGCGAGGCCTGTCACACGGGAAAACTGCCCGTCGGACTGGGCGGCCCGCACGGCATGCACGAGGTCGGGGCCAAGGGCTACACCCTGGCCTGGGTCAGGGCCCACCCCGACTACACGGAGCGGACCGGCACGAAGGCGTGCAAGGCCTGCCATGGCGGCCTGGGTCAAGGAACGGTTCTGGCGACGGTCGCGATCGACCGGCTCAACCTGCCGTGTGAAAATGGAGCGATGTGCAGGAACGGCAGGATCACCCTGACAGCTGGCACACAGATCAGCTGCAATCTTTGCCACAAGAATCCGGTGCATTAAGGTGAGGTCATTGAGCCATGGCGCATCGCGAGCGACGCCGAGGCAAGCGCTATGATGTTGTGGGTCGTCGTCGTGGCGATGACGGCGCTGGCCTCCGTCGCCCTCACCGTGCCTCTCGTCAGAGCCTATGATGCTCGCAAGAGGACTTCCCAAGCGACCGCGAGCCCGGTCGCGTCAAACGCGGGCTTGAGGAAGGCGTTGCTGATCGGCGGCGTCGGGCTGTGCGCGGCGGGACTGGCGATTGCGCTTTACCTGACCGTCGGCCGGCCGCCTACCGCTGGATCGACACCGTCGGCCATGCCGGAAGGCTCTCTATCGGCCACCCATCCGGGCGGGGATGTCGCCGGCATGATCGGTTCGCTCGAGGCCCGCATGAAACAGACTCCGAACGACGTCGGCGGCTGGCGGATGCTTGGCTGGTCGTACATGCGGGTCGGTCGCTATGCCGAGGCCGTCGACGCCTACGGCAGGATCATGCGATTGGCGCCTGGGACGGCGGAGGACGAGTCGGGATTGGGCGAAGCCCTGACCCGCGCCGCCGGCGGCGTCGTGACGCGCGTGGCGATCGACGCGTTTCGCAAGGCTGTCGCCAGCGATCCGCGCGAGCCGCGCGCCCGCTATTATCTGGCCCTGGCCAAGGAACAGCACGGCGACCGCGCCGGCGCGATGCGGGACTGGATCGATCTGCTGCGCGGCGCGCCTCGCGACGCCCCGTGGGTTCCAGAGGTGAGGACGTTCGTCGAGCAGGTCGCGCGCGCGGACGGCGAGGACATCGGCGGCCGACTCCCGCCCGTTTCGGCGGCGCCATCTGCGGCCGCCGCTTCCACCCCCGCCGATCCTTCGCGCGCCCTGATCGAGGCCATGGTCGACGGGTTGGACCAGCGGCTGGAGGCCAACCCGGGCGATCCCGCCGGCTGGGTGCGGTTACTGCGATCGCGCATGGTGTTGGGCGAGAGCGACCGGGCGGCCGTGGCCTACCGGCGGGCGTCGCGGGCTCTGGCCGGCAAGCCCGCGCAGCAGGACGAGGTGAAGGCGGCGGCCCGGGCGCTGCGCGTCCCCGGCGCGTGAGCCGGCGGCCGGCAAGTTCTAGGGACACAGTACTTAATTGACAGTCCCGGACCGCTGTCGGAGTTTAGCGTTCGTGGCTCGGCTGGCGCGCGTGGTGGTGGAGGGGATGGCGCATCACGTCACTCAGAGCGGCAATCGGCGTCAGCCGGTGGCGTTCGTGGCCTCGCTCGAACGCGACCTCGGCCACCCACCGGCGCGCCGAAATCCGGGCCCGAAGCCGAGTGTTCACGACCAGAGGAGATAGATATTGTGTCCCCGTATCTCTTGCTCAAGGTCAAAAGGTCAAGCTTTTTCCGTCCGAGGCGGGATGTACGTGATGGTTTCCGCTCCGGCCAGAGCCCCCGTGACCGGACATATCGCATGTCCGAGATGCTGCAGATTCGGCAAATTTCGGAAATAACCCAAAAAAGAAAACCGTCATGGTGACACAGCCGCCGTCCTAAGCCGCCACAACCATCGTCCTCTCGCGGATAAGAGAGCACCGACATATTCAGCGCTTCAGCCCGTTGTCGCCCGCTTCTTCGATTGATTGCCCCTAAAGGTAACGCGCGCCTATTGACTTTTTGTCAATACGCGGTTACGCGCGCGCTCACTGGGCGTGGAACGATGCCTATCAGGAAGGTGCTCAAATGAAGATAGTAGTGAGCATGGTTTTGTCGTGCGTCGCCGGGTCGACGGTGGCCGCTTCGCTGAGTCCCGCGCATCAGAACTTCCACATGGTTGGGGACACGTCGATAAACTCACCCGATCTCGTTGTTAACTGCATGGCGAGACTTGAAGGCCGGATAGACAGCAAAGGGGTTGGCGAGATTACGTTTGCTAACTTTAAGAACACCAACGTCAACTGCCCCGATAAAACCAGGCTGGAGGGTCTTCCCTGGAAGTTTAGAGCAACGGGCTTAGGTGCGGGAAAAATAGAGGGTGTCACGATTACAGTGCTCCTGAAAACTTACTGCGGCCCGAGCACGATTCCTGTTCATATAGGCAACGGTGGAATAGTGTCTTTCGACAGCGCGCACATGAATGGTAAGTGTAGTTTCACTGGGTCTCTACAGAGTACACCGCCGATTACGGCGGCGCCGTAGTAGCCGAAGGCGCTTATAGTATAAGCCGCGCCTCTCTGATGGCCCGCTAAGGGTGCCTTTTGTCAAGCAGCTCGTCCTGTCGGTCGCTTGTTATTGACTGATGCCGGGCTTCATATTCATCTCCGCCGATCAGCCTTTCAGAGAATGGGGCAATATACTCGCCAATTCCGCCATTACTTTAGCCGCCATCGACCGCTTCGCCTACTACTCACCATCTTCGCAGTGGACGTCAATAGCTACCGTCGCAGAGCTGCATGCACCGCAAGCAACACGGCGCTGGGCCGGCACCTCACCCGGATTGTCGCGCAACAACCATTTCGGATTTCCGGGGACATAATACTTAATTAAAACGCCCGCATCGCTGTCGGAGACTAGCATTCATGGCTCGGCTGGGAAAGGTAAGACGCTCTGGAAGAAAGCCGAGCGTATCGGACGGGAACGGGATTGGGATGGGGAAAAGGGAAATTATTTGACGACCGAACAAGCGCAAATTTGTCTTGAGATCTATCGGTGTTCCGTAGAGTATTTAAACGATCACCTGCTTGAGAAATTGCCGTTACCGAAAACGTTAGAGGATCGACGATTTACAGTCCGTGAGATGTTATCGGACGTTGCCATAATTCCACCGAATGACTTACGCGGTTTCTATGACAAGCTTGGGGAGGCCACTGACAATTTATATCGTGATTTGCCAGGTTTCGGGAATGACGCCAGAGACACTCGCCCCATATTTTGGGCTTTTGGGACGGGGTTATTGTTCTTCGAGATGGCAATTCAATTCAGGCCCATATCTATAAGTACACTATAGCCTAAAGTGTCGGCGATACAATACGTAATTAATATTTCCGCATCGCCGTCGGAGACTAGCGTTCATGGCTCGGCTGGCGCGCGTGGTGGTGGAGGGGATGGCGCATCACGTCACTCAGAGCGGCGATCGGCGACAGCCGGTGGCGTTCGTGGCCTCGCTCGAACGCGACCTCGGCCGCCCACCGGCGCGCCGCAAGCCGGGCCCGAAGCCGAGTGTTCACGACCAGAGAAGATAGATATTGTTTCCCCGTATCTCGCAGCTCATTTACGCCGCCGCCTTACCCGTGCCCGGGGAGGACGCCAGGGCGCTCGGCGAAAAACGCTATCAGGCGTTCCTCGATTCCGTTGCGCGGACGCTGGCGAAGAGGGTGAGTGACGGTGACCCAGTCGCGGCGTCCTCCACAGAGCGCGCCGCGAAATCCACGGGCTGAGTTCCAACCGATTGCTGGTGTGTCCCGCCACCTTCCGACTTGGTTGCGCCAAAACCGGAAACTCGGATCGCGCCATAAACTCTCCATTCAGCGGGTCATGCACCGCGCCATTGGAACGGGGAGTTTTGGGCACTGGGTCGCCGACCGCTCGCGACCCAGAGCAGACCTCCTATTCGCGGTCGAGATTAGCTGGCAATGAACTAACGGTTTCTGCTTTGCCTTGCGACGCTTGAAACAGAGCGATGACGCAGTCAGTCACAAGCCTCGGCGCGGGCGAGAAGAAAGGATCTTTCCCGTGCGTTACGGGTAAGCTCCGCCGCTGCGATGAATTCGGCGCGGGCCTCGCTTGGCCGACCGGCCCGAAACAGGAAATCCCCCCGCGCCGCTGGCAGTGGTGCATAACTTCGCAAGCCCACCTCACCAGCCAGCGCGTCCAGCAGACGCAGGCCAGCTTCGGGGCCAAAGGCCATGCTGTGAGCGACCGCGCGATTGAGATCGACGACCGGCGAGGGCGTCACCACGCGCAGCCTGTCGTAAAGCACCGAGATGCGGGTCCAATCGGTATCGGCGTTCCGGCGCGCGCGGGCATGGCAGGCTGCGAGAGCGGCTTGCAGGGCATAAGGGCCGTCTGCACCCTCCAAAGCTTCGGCATGGGCCAGCGCGACGAGGCCCCGATGGATCAGAAGCTGGTCCCAACGCGCCCTGTTCTGTTCGGTCAGTGGTACGAAGGCGCCGTCGGGCCCGGCGCGGGCGCTGAGGCGCGAGGCCTGGATTTCCATCAACGCCAGCAAACCGAATACTTCTGCGTCCTCCGGCATCAACCCAGACAGAATGCGGCCCAGCCGCTGCGCCTCAAAGCACAGCGCCGGCCGGATGAGATCGTCGCCCGTCGTGGCGGCATAGCCCTCGTTGAAGATGAGATAGACGACCTCGAGCACCGATGGCAGCCGCGCGGCGCGGTCGGCGCCGCCTGGCGTCTCGAAATTGAGCCCGGCGGTGGCGATGGTCTTTTTGGCGCGGACGATGCGCTGGGCGATCGCCGCCTCATTCGACAGGAAGGCCCGGGCGATCTCGTCCGTCGTCAGCCCACCGATCACACGTAGCGTGAGCGCCACGCGGGCGTCGGCTGAAAGTATCGGGTGACAGGCCGTAAAGATCAGGCCCAAAAGCTCGTCGCCGAGATCGTCGTCCATGGCCGTTTCGATGGCTTCGGCCGCGTCATTGGATGTTTCGTCCAGCGTCCGCGCGATCTCTTCGTGTTTGCGCTCGCGCATTTTTCCGCGCCGGATCGCGTCGATGGCGCGGCGTTTGGAGGCGGCCATCAGCCAGGCGCCCGGATTGGCCGGAACGCCGGTCTTGGGCCACTCTGCGAGCGCTATGATCAAAGCGTCCTGCGCCATCTCCTCGGCAAGGTCGACATCGCGCACGATCCGGGCCAGGCCTCCGATAAGCCTGGCCCGTTCGATGCGAAAGGTCGCTTCGATCACCCTGTGTGTTTCGCCCGAGGGGGGCGTGTCGCCTGCGGCCATCCAGCCTTTTCGGCCAAGGCCGCAGGTGAGGCAAGCCAGCGCCAGCCAATGGCGTCAGGCTACGCCGAGCTTCCCGCGTTCACCGTCGCGGTGGGAGTTCGCGAGCTCCTCGGGCGTCACGTATTCGGCCAGGTCCGCCGCCTCGTAGAAGGGCCGGATTTCCATTTCGGTCTTGCCGGGCATGATGGGGGATCGCTTGGCCCAGGCTAGGGCCTCGTCCATGTCCTTGACCTCCCAGATCGAGAAGCCGGCGATCAGTTCGCGGGTTTCGGCGAACGGCCCGTCGATCACCGTGCGCCTGGAACCGTCTGAGACGACGCGCTTGCCCTGGGCGCCGTTCTGGAGGCCGGCGGCCGCGATAAAGACCCCCGCCTCCACCAGCTCCTCGGTGAACTTGTCCATCGCCGCGAAGGCTTCGAGCATTTCGGGCGTGGGACCCGCGCTCATAGCCATACCCTCAATGGTTTTCGCAAACACCATAACTCGCATCGTCAATCTCCTTGTTTGAGCCGGCCCTCATTGGCGCCTCATCAAGACGACGAACGAGCATGTCGGAAATCGACATCGTCCTGCAAATTTTTTTGGTGATTGAGGTGCGGGGCGCAACTGGTGGCGTCGATGATGCTGATTGTGATGCCGCGATGACCGGGATCGGAGCGGACTCTCTGAACGTCGGCTTTATGCCAGCTCAGAGCGCGCCCACGCCGCAAGGGAACTGCTGCATCCAAGTTGAGGGGCGGCGTTTTTTGCTACACCGTGGTTGGCAAGGGAGAATGATCGTTGACTAAAACAATTAAATGGGCGGCTGCGCGCAACGGCGACTTTGACACAGGCTCCGATTGGATCGGCGGAGCTGAGCCGACGAGTAAGAATATTGCGTATCTCCGCAGCTTTGATGGGCAGCCCTATACGGTGACGGTAGGCGCTCCCGTCGAAGTCACCGGGTTGAACATCGGTCTCGGCGTGGATGTCGAGGTTAATTACAATCTCGTTGTCACCGCTCAAAAATCCGGCGCGAAGCCGGGGGGCCAGATTACGAACGATGGGACGATCGACATATCCGCGAGGCTTGCCGCCATCGCTTTCACCACGACCTTTACTAATGATGGTGTGCTGGAAATTGCAAACGATGGCGGCGTCGTGGGCGACACAAAAGGAGCCATTTTCATTAATAACGGTAAAATATTGCTGAACAAGAATGATAATTCCAATATTAGCGGCGTGTCGGAGGTCGATAACGCTGGGGTAATATCCGGGTCGGGAGGAATAACAAGCAACATATTGAACACTGGAACGATAGCGGGTGGATACGAACCCCGTTATTCGTTTGGTCTGGCCCTTTACAAGGTCCAAAATGACGGTGTCATGGAGGTGCTAAACGGGGATACCATCACTGCGCTGGATGCGGTGAGTGGCCATGGCTACGCGCTTATTGACGGCGGAACTTTGGACTTCAAGTCTGCCTTCGACCAGGCGGTCACCTTCACCGGGTCGGGGACCTTGGAGCTGGCCAGATCGCAGGCGTTCACGAGCATTCTGACCGGGTTTTCGACCACAGGTGCCACGACGCTGGACCTTGGTGACGTTCGCTTCGTCAAGGCAGACGAGGCAACCTTCAGCGGAACCGTGTCCGGTGGCGTGCTTACCGTTATAGCCGGAACACATGTTGCGCGCATCAACCTGGTGGGAGACTACACCAATGCAACCTTCATAGCCTCCGATGATGGAGCCGACGGGACGTATGTCATTGCCGAGAGCACTCAAACGCCCCGGGTGGCACACTTCATCGGCGCGATGGCGGCGATCACCGGACATGGCGGATCGGCGCGACTGATCGATGCTTGCTCCGTTCACGAAGGCCGTCAAATGATGTTGGCCGCGCCACGGCTTGCGATAGCCTGATTGAGAGTCCGCTTTCCGGCGGCGATCCAACGGCAATGATGCGCCCATTGCGGACGTTTGCGGGTGAAGCCTAAGCTTCTGTCCTGGGAGACGTTTCGCGATGAGACATCTGCGTAATTCTTTGATGGCCCTTTTCGCCCTGGCGATCGCTGTCGGTCCGTCCTTGGCTCAAAGCCCAGAGAGTCTCTTCGTCATCGTCTACCACCAAGGGCCCGCTTGGGATGCGAAACTTCCCATGGGGAAACAGTCCGCGATGGGCCAGCATGGCGCTTATATGAAGCGGCTGTTTGACGAAGGTGCCAGTTTCGCTGCCGGTCCCACAACAGATGCGCCCGGCGGGATTGTCATTCTCCACGCCGCGAGCCTTGAAGCTGCGGCCCGGTTGCTGGCGCAAGACCCCTCAATCACCTCAGGCATGTTTGTGGGCGAAATCCATCCTTGGGCCCCTGCGTACCGCTCGGACAAACCCTTGCCGATGGGCAACTAGGACTGGTGCCGCGTCAGCCTCGGGTGGCGCCAATTCGGATGACCGCTTGCGACCCGTTGCGAACGTTCGCGAGGGCGGACAAAGGCGACGCCTTAACCGACAGCTGGCCTTCGATCGGTCTGTGTCCATGTCAATCTGCATCAAACGCCTGACGGCAGCACAGGATTTTTGTTGGCTTCAATAGCCAATGGCGACCTTTTGGGGGCAGTTTGAAGGCCGCTTTCAGGCTTGACCTAGCTTCGAAACGCAACATAGTTCGAACGAACTGCACTTCGCGGATCGCAGCGCACCTAAAATGAGCCCGACACGAGTCCAACCCGACAATCGAGCGCCACGTCAGCGCAGAAGGTAGACACCAATGACTCTCTCCAAATTGCTCTTCGCCGGCGTTGCGTTTTGCGCTCTTTGCACCGCCCCGACCTTAGTTCTTGCAGGGCCCCAGCTCCATTTGGTGGCCGCCGAAGACCATCAAATGACGCTGAAGCCGGGCTCGCTCCATACAAAGACAAACCGGGCGCAGCCAGGCATCACGGATGTTACTTATACCCTTACGTTATCAGGCGGCTTTCCTCCGTTTAAAACTCCAACGTTACTATGGGCTTACACTTGGCAGAATACGAAAACCTGTGTGCCGCCGCATGAACTTTTAAAACTTCCCAAGATGGACAAAGTTGCTAAGATCAGGGTCGGCACCACCACCGGACCCACCAGCGCCTGCCCCGCTTCGACCTTTACCTTTTACGGTCCAATGTATGATCTGAGAGACAAGCATCCAACTTCGGACAGATTTAGGACTTCGCTGATCGCACGGCACTACTCCGGCTACCACTATAAGGCGCACGTCTTCACCGATCTGAATTAGGCGAAAGTGTCATCGGCCCATGGCGGCACGGAGAGCCAAAGTTCCGGGGACATAATACTTAATTAACATGCCCGCATCGCTGTCGGAGATGAGCATTGATGGCTCGGCTGGCGCGCGTGGTGGTGGAGGGGATGGCGCATCACGTCACTCAGAGCGGCAATCGGCGTCAGCCGCTGGCGTTCGTGGCCTCGCTCGAACGCGACGTCGGCCGCCCACTGGCGCGCCGCAAGCCGGGCCCGAAGCCGAATGTTCACGACCAGAGGAGACAGATTTTGTGTCCCCGTATCTCCAGGCTGCACAGGCGCAAGAACGATCTCCTGCGCGTGCTCGATCGCCGCGAAATCCCCCTGCACACCAACGGCTCGGAGAGCGATATCCGCGCCTTCGTCACCAAGCGAAAGATCTCCGGAGGAACTGTCAGCCATGCCGGCAAGACCGCCCGTGACGTCATGCTCGGCCTCGCCAAGACCTGCGCCAAGCAGGGCGTCTCATTCTACCGCTTCCTCGGCGACCGCTTCGCCGTCCCAGGCGCACAGCCTGTTCCCAACCTCGCCGATCTCCTCAGGGCCACAGCCTAGCGCACGGGAATTTGCCCCGGTGACATCGGTCACCGCGCCGCGACAGGCGATGATGAGAACTACGTCTACGCCATATCGCTATGATGAAACCTCCCGCTACTCGAACCCGATCAAGTCTAATTACGCGCGACCTGGTCTGGTTCCCTCCTAAGACGGTTAGGCGTTGACGGTTGCCCGAAGCCGGCGCCAGTCGTCCGCCAACATCCAATCGCCGTCATCGCGAGCGATGTACCAATCATTCCACCCGTTTCTGCTCGTGCTTGTGATCGCCTTCGATGCAGCCGAGAAGGACGCGAACGAGCCCGTCACGCCGTCCACAATCAACGCGCCGTTCTGCACCAATGCGTGATAGGGCGCGCCGGAGTAGGTGAAGCGGCAGCGGGTACCCTCCGAAGGCAGCGCATTTGTCAGAGGCTCCATTGCAGTCACGATGTCGCGGTCGCGCGCTGGGGCCAGCCATATCTTGCGTGCCACGTTGAAGAGTGCTGCGCCTCGCTCAGCGATGGTTTCCTCGTTCCAATTGTCAAAGCCTTGCAGATCACGGTTAAGCGCGAGACTAGAGTTGGATCGAACTGCTGGTATCTTCACCGAATAAGGCCCGTTGGACACCGAGGAATTGAGGGCCTGAGTGAGCAAAGTGAGGTTTCCCAGCTTGTTGACCGCGGCCGAGCGAGCCGACTGGCGCGCGGCAAATTCGGGGTCGAACTCACCGGGCTCCAGGTGGTCGAAACCGGGGATTGGCCAGTTGGTGGACCACACCTGCGGCATGATGTGTTCGATCGTCAGGGTCGACTTGATTTCGATGTCCTCGCTCAGCGCCGAGCGCTTGGCCCGTTCGATCGCCTCGAAAAGATAGCGAAGCCGAGGTTGGCGCGGCCCTTTATACTGATCGCGCTCCATCCAACCCCGTTTCCATTCGGAATCGTCCGGCCAGCGGTCGGTCTCGGCGATCCGGGTGGAAAGATACGATGTAAGGGCTTCAACCCTGTATCCCTCCGCCTTACGGAGATGCGCAATCATGCCCACAAAGAAGCGATTATAATTCTTGTTCGGTAGGCCGCAGATGTCGCGCCTCAGGATATAGCTCTTCAAGACTTCAAGGGCTCTGGAGAGATCCGCGCCCAGGTTCGCTTCGGTGGCGAGATAGATTACCAAGGGCATGGCCGTCGAGACGTCGAAGGCATCCGCGAACAGACCGAAGTCGCCAATTGGATCGCCGGCTACTTGGTCGAACAGTCGCTTCTCGATCAAGGCAGTAGCGGTGATCGCTTCCATCTCGTCGATGACCGACGCGAACGGCCTATCGTTAAGAATCCACCGGCGATAGCTCTCGAAGAGCTGATCGACCGACACGAGGTCTGCTACCTTCATCGAAAGGTGATCGGTGAGCATCCAATCGAGACGCTGGCGGGCTTGGCGACCGCGCGATGCGCGTTGATTCCAGAATGCACGGTCGAGAGGGAGCCAGTGCTTTTCATAGAGGCTGTCGACGGTGAGCGAACCGCCGTCCTGCCCGAGCCCTTTAGCGCGCTGGAAGATGAAGTTGCGCATGAGATCGCCAGGGGTAAGGTCAACGCCACGGCTGTTGAGTGTCTCGAAGATGGTTTGGGGATCGTCGCCTCCTTCCAACTCGATCGAGACAACCGCTAGGCCGGCCTTCATCGCCTCGAACAAGGTCTCGAACCGAAATTCGTCGAAACCGCTGTCCGTCACGACATGACCCTCAATAACGTCCTTGAAATAGGCATGAGCCGAGATCGCGCGCCGAACGAATCCATCCTCGTTGACCGCCGGGGGCGTGATGGCATTGATATCTGCCGAAGGATCGATCATTCCGATGAAGGCGCGGCGATCGGTGCGCGACGGCCAGAGCTTAAATCGCTCGATCTGCTCCTGCGCCATAACACCTTCGTTGAGCAGGTACGGGCGCAGTTCGGCCGCCCATTTCGTCGAATGGGTCGCGGCGACATCCCGGAGCGCCGCGAGCAGAATCTGGAACGTGGTGAGACGTTGCTGACCGTCGATGATCTCGAAGGCCTGCACCTCTTTGCCGAACGTCTTAATCTGCGCGATCACGATCGCGCCCAAAAAATGAGGGGTGAGCGATGCGCGGTCGGTCCTCAAGCGATCAGCCGCACGCTCGATGTCCTCCCACAGCAGTTCGAGTTGTGGCTGCACCTTCCAGGCATATTGCCTCTGATAGAGGGGGATCAGGTAGCGTTTCTTGCCGTCGAACAGCTCGATAATAGAACGTGTGTATGGTCTCATGCAATTGTCCCCCTTACTCGAAACGCACGCTGCGACTGTCCGTGAGCGACCAATCGGCGCCCTTCAGAAGCTGGTCGATCTTGATGCGCGCGAACGCTTCATTGGTCACGTTTCTGCGCCTCCCCAATCCGCCCTTCATCCTTCGCGGTACACGCCACGCGCGTGGAAAGTCGCTCAATATTCTTCCACGGACACGACCACCACGACACCGCGCTCGTGCTTTTCGATCAGCACCGGCGCCGCACGCGCCGTGTCGATCATCAGCCCGAAGCCATTCTTCGCTTTGAGCGCCGACGTGGTTTTCATGGTCAATTCCCGTGACGTTTTGTTGCGCTATTTGGGACGAAATGGCTCTTTTCAGCAATCGGGAATCGGCGGTGATTTTGGAGCGTGTGGGCGTAGGGGTAGAGATGGCAAGATAAAAAGCCGCACATTGCGGCTCCAGTCGGTCGTTTGTTTTCAATGGATTACGAGGAGATTTCGCAATGTGCGGAGCCTCTAAGCAATGTGCGCGAAGGGGCTGCGCGACGACTTTCGCAATAAGATTCAACGGGATGAGTGCAATGTGCGTCTCGAATCCATTGCTCTCGGCCTCGCTGCGGCGCCCTTATATTCCATCCCCGCTAATTGGGTGAAAATGGATGGACAAAAGGCAGCGCCTGTCTTATAGAAATCGGGTGTAAACGGATGGTGGAATGGTATGGCGCTCGACACCGCTACCCTTCGCATAACACCCGAAATCCTGTCGCTGATCGCCGATATCGACGAGTTCAAGGGCGCCTGGAGGGCGATCGGCCGGATCGCGCCAGAGCGGCTTTCCGGGCTGCGCCGCGTCGCTACGATCGAGAGCATCGGCTCCTCGACCCGCATTGAGGGCGCCCGGCTCAGCGACCGGGAGGTCGAGGCGCTGCTGGCCAACATCCGCATCGGCTCGTTCACCACGCGCGACGAGCAGGAGGTCGCCGGCTATGCGGCGGTTATGGAGACGGTCTTCGGCGCCTATGACGCTATCACGCTGACTGAGAACCATATCCGCCAACTCCATCGCGACCTACTGGCTCATTCGACCAAGGACGAGCGGCATCGCGGCTCCTACAAGCTGCTCCCCAACCACGTCGAAGCTTTCGACGAGAAGGGCAAGAGCCTCGGCGTGGTGTTCGAGACCGCCACTCCCTTCGACACGCCGCGCCGGATGGCCGAGCTGGTCGAATGGACGGCCGGGAAGGAGAAGGACAGGAGCCTTCACCCGCTACTGGTCATTGCGGTCTTCGTGGTGGTGTTCCTGGAGATTCATCCCTTTCAGGATGGCAACGGCCGGCTATCGCGCATCCTGACCACGCTGATGCTGCTCAGGGCGGGCTATTCCTACGTGCCTTACAGCTCGCTGGAGAGCGTGATCGAGCAGAGTAAGGAGGGTTACTACTTGTCTCTGCGGCGGACCCAGGGAACGATCCGCACGGACGCACCGGATTGGAACCCTTGGCTGGAGTTCCTCCTGCGGGCCTTACAGCGCCAGAAGCAGCGCCTCGAAAGGAAGATGGAGCGCGAGCGGATCATGCTCGCCCAGATGCCGGAACTATCGGTGCTGATCCTGGAGCTGGCGCGCGAGCATGGCCGGGTCACGGTGGCCGAGGCCGTGAGGGTCAGCGGCGCCAGCCGCAACACGATCAAGGATCATCTGAAGGCGCTGGTCGAGCAAGGACATCTGAGCTTGCACGGGGCCGGCCGGGGCGCATGGTATGGCCTTGCCTGATACGTTTTTATTCGCTGGAAGCGCACCGCTCGTCCGGGCTGTCGTCTTGCTGCGCTCCCGCAAGTCTTTTTGCGCTCCGGCGCGCGGAGAAGCCTGGCGCAAATGCGGGCTGTTCTCGTCGGGAGCTGGCCCTGCGATTCTGGACCAATGGCCAGACCTCGTAAAGAACGCCCGCCGACCGCATCCGAACAGCTTGAAGCGTTGCTTGGCTGTCCTTGGCCCTTCCCGGGCCGGCCGACGAAGCATGACCTATCGACCTGGGCCGTCACCGACGATTGTGCGCCGGCTGGAAGCCTTGCGCCGCGCCGGGCACGTCGAGCGCATCGACGCCGACCATTGGAAAAAATTCCCGAGGACATCGCCGAGAGAGGCATGGCCTTTGACGCCCCAAGCCGGCCCAAGGATTTCGGCATCCGCACATTGTCCACGCTCGACCTCAACCGGCAGGTTGGCAGCGACGGGGCGACCTGGCTCGACCGTGAGCTGGTTGCGAAAGACCATCTGCCCCTTGCCGGAACCGGCTTCGGCCAGGAGGTGAACGCTGCGCTCGACCGGCGCGCCGCACGCCTCGTCGAAGTGGGTCATGCCAGCGTGAAGAACGGCTTCATTTCCATTCCCCGGCGCACGGTCGCCGCGCTGGAGCGCCAGGAGATCGATCGAGTCGGCAAAGAGATGGCCGCCGAGCGTGGCCTGACCTATAGCCCGTCCCAACCCGGCGAATATGTATCCGGCCGGCTGGCTTGCGTCGCCAATCTCGCCAGCGGGCGCTTCGCCATGATCGAGGACGGACTCGGTTTCCAGCTCGTGCCCTGGCAGCCCGTGCTGGAAAAGCGTCTCGACCAATACATCAACGGCGTCGTCGCGACGATGGCGGCATCGAGTGGAGCTTCAGCCGCAAGCGGCAGATTGGGCTGGGGCCATGAAGCATCTTGAACTATACGGCATTATGCCGTATATCATGCAGCCGAAGGAGGCCCCCATGCCCAAGCCCCAAGTTGAAGCCGAGACCGCCAGATTGGAAGCGCGCGTCCCGGTCCAGGTCTACGACCAGATGCAGCGCGCCGCTCGTCTGCGCGGAATGACCCTGACCGGCTATCTCATCTCTACGGCCGGCGAGGACGCCCGCCGCGTTGTCGAGGACGCCGACATCATGCGCCTGGCGCGCGAGGACCAAATCCGCTTCGCCGAGGCGCTGATCAATCCGCCCCAGCCGAATGCGCGGTTGGTCCGTGCCGCGAAGCGCCATGCCGAGCTGATCGAGCGCCGGTGAGCGTCCGCTTCGCCATCGAGCCGCTGGCGAAGGCGCACAAGCGGGATGACTTCACCTGTGGCAACGACCGGATCGACAGCTACTTCCGCGAGACCGTCTCGCAGGACGTGAAGCGCAAATACGCCACCTGTTTCGTCGCCAGGGAGATCGCGACGGATCGGGTGGCGGGCTTCTACACGCTGTCCTCCAGCAACGTGCCGTTGACCGAGGTTCCCGAGCCGCTGGCGAAGAAGCTGCCGCGCTATCCGACCGTTCCGGCGGTGCTGATCGGCTGGCTTGGGCGGCAGAGCGACTACGCCGGACAGGGGCTCGGAGAAGCCTTGCTATTTGACGCCATCAAGACTGTGGCCATGGCCCCGATCGGCGCCCACGCCATCTTCGCCGACGCAATCGACGACCAGGCGGCGGCCTTCTATGCGGCCTTTGGGTTCACCCCGTTGGTCCGGCGACCGCGCACACTCTATCTGCCAGTGGCGACGGCGTTGAGCCTGATATCGCCATGACGACCGCATCCGCCCCTACGCGCTTTCCGCCCAGTGCCGCCGCGCGCAAGTATTTTTGCGCCTCGGTGCGCGGATGCTTCTGGCGTGCGAAAAGGCCATTCTTTCAGGGGGCTCGTTCGACGATTCTGGCGCAATGGCCAGACTTCGCAGAGAACGCCCCCCGACCGCATCGGAGCAGCTTGAAGCCTTGCTCGGCCAGCCCTGGCCGTTTCGGGGCCGACCGCCGAAGCATGACCTCTCGACCTGGATTGTCGCCGACGACTGGCCCGAGCATATCCCGGTCACGGAGGCCGAG
Organism: Caulobacterales bacterium; assembly: GCA_038206535.1. Classification (GTDB taxonomy): domain Bacteria; phylum Pseudomonadota; class Alphaproteobacteria; order Caulobacterales; family Caulobacteraceae; genus Acaudatibacter. The sequence goes on along the minus strand of JBBRAV010000002.1, from coordinate 120,178 downwards.
GTCGACGTATTCGAGGCATGGTTCGGTGATCTCTTCGATGAGGTGTTCGGACCGGGCCGATGAGGTGAGAAGGAGACATACGCTATGACTGTGCCGCTACGGGCCGCCCTTTACTTGCGCGTCTCGACGGCGCGGCAGGCCGAGCATGATGTCTCCATCCCCGATCAGAAGCGCCAGGGCGAAGTCTATTGCGCCTCACGCGGTTACGAGCTGGTCGAGACCTTCATCGAGGCCGGCGCTTCCGCCACCAACGATCGTCGCCCCGAGTTCCAGCGCATGATCGAGGCGGGCACGTCCAAGCCCGCGCCGTTCGATGTCGTCGTGGTTCACAGCTTTTCGCGCTTCTTCCGCGATCACTTCGAGCTGGAGTTCTACGTCAGGAAGCTCGCCAAGAACGGCGTGAAGCTCGTCTCCATCACCCAGGAGATGGGCGACGATCCCATGCACGTCATGATGCGCCAGATCATGGCGCTGTTCGACGAATACCAGTCCAAAGAGAACGCCAAGCATGTCCTCCGGGCGATGAACGAGAACGCCCGTCAGGGATTCTGGAACGGCGCCGTGCCGCCCAACGGCTACCGCAACGGAGCCGCCGAGCAGAGGGGGTCGAAGACCCAGAAGAAGCTGGAGATCGACCCGCTGCACGCCGACACCGTGCGGCTGATCTACCGCCTGTTCCTCGAAGGCGACGGCGTGAAGGGACCGATGGGCGTCAAGGCCATCACATGTCACCTGAACGAACGTCGCATCTTCACCCGCGATGGCGGGCGCTGGGGGCTGGCTTCGATCCATCAGATTCTCACCCGCACGACCTATATCGGCGAGCACAGGTTCAACAAACGCTCGCACAAGGACCGGGAGAAAAAACCCGAGAGCGAGGTGGCAGTCATGGCCTGTCCGCCGCTGATCGACCGCGAGAGCTTCGACACGGTGCAGGGCCGCCTCAAGGCCCGCGATCCCCGGATGACGCCGGCTCGCGTCACCAGCGGTCCGACCCTCCTGACCGGTATATGCTTCTGCGCCAAATGCGGGGGCGCGATGACGCTCAGGACCGGCAAGGGCAGCGCGGGCGGCGTCTATCGCTACTACACCTGCTCGACCAAGGCCCGGCAGGGGAAGACGGGCTGCGAAGGCCGCTCCATCCCGATGGACAGGCTCGATCAACTGGTGGCGGGCCATCTGGAGGAGCGGCTACTTCAACCCGAGCGGCTGGAAACCATCCTCGCCAGCGTTCTCGACCGCCGCCAGGAACGCACCGAGCGCCGCCGCGAGCACCTGGCCGAGCTTCACAAGCGCATCACCGAGACCGACCAGCGGCTCAACCGGCTCTTCGACGCCATCGAGTCTGGCGTCGCCGATCTCGACGCCCCCGGCCTGAAAGAGCGCATCGCCGGCCTCAAGGCCATTCGCGAACAGGCCAGCACCGACGCCAAGCGCGCCCAGGCCGCGCTCGACCATGCCGGCAACCAAGCCGTCAGCCCCGATATGGTTGGAACCTTCGCCCGCGCGGCTCGCCAGCGCATCCGGCTGGACGGCGGCGGCTACCGTCGCGACCACCTCCGCGCGCTCGCCCAGCGTGTCGAGGTCGCGGACACTGAGGTCCGCATCATGGGATCAAAATCCGAACTGCTGCGCACCCTGGTCGCCGCATCAGGCGGAAAATCCGGCGTAGTCGGAGTTCAGAGTTCTGTTCTGAAATGGCGCACCCGACAGGATTCGAACCTGTGACCTCTGCCTTCGGAGGGCAGCGCTCTATCCAGCTGAGCTACGGGTGCGGACGCGAAGAGACGGCCTCATAGCCGAAAACGAGGCGCCCGCGCAAACCCATGCTGAACGGCGGCGCCCGCCAGGGACCTGAAGCTTGACAAAATGCAGAGTTTCTGCGATGAAGGCAATCGACCCATGGGAGACTTGGTGTTGCGCCCAAAACCCCAGACGCGCCGTCTCCGACACGACCGGTTTCAGAGCGTGGTTAGGAGAGAAAGCTTCAACTTTCAAACGGTTGACTTGGGAGCGCAGCTTGAATCGACCGCCCATCAACTGCCATGGGACCGCCATCCGACCGCCCTGCGACCGCCATCCAAGCGCCCTTCGACCGCCCTCGAGCCGCCGGTCGAGCGCCCGGCGACCGCCTCACGCCGCCGCGCTCGATGGCGGCGCGCTCGAGGTCAGCGACACGAACACGTCTTCCAGATCCGGATCTTCGGTGCGCAGGTCGCGGATCTGCACGCCGGCGGCGCGCACGGCGGCGATCACCTGCTCGACGCCGGCTTCGCGGGTCTTGAAGGCGACGGCGAGATCGCCGCTGGGCCGCAGGCGGGCCTCGTACGGCGCCAGCTCGGGGACCGTCGTGAGCGGCGCGGCCGGGGTGATCACCACGGTGCGGCTGTCGAGGCGGCGCAGCAGCTGGCTTGTCGGCTCGCAGGCCACCACCTCGCCGCGGTTGACGATGGCGATGGTGTCGCACAGCTCCTCCGCCTCTTCGAGGTAGTGGGTGGTCAGCACCACGGTGACGCCCAGGTGGTTGAGCGAGACGACATAATTCCACAGCTGCCGGCGCAGCTCGACGTCGACCCCGGCGGTCGGCTCGTCCAGGATCAGCACCGGCGGGTTGTGCACCATGGCCTTGGCGACCATCAGCCGCCGCTTCATGCCGCCGCTCAACTGGCGGACGTAGGCGTCGGCCTTGTCGCTGAGGCCGAGCGCCGCCAGCAGCACGTCGGTGCGCCGCTCGCGCTTGGGCACGCCGTAGAGGCCGGCCTGCACCTCCAGCGATTCGCGCGGCGTGAAGAACACGTCGGTGGAGATCTCCTGGCCGACCACGCCGATCGCGGCGCGGGCGTCGCGCGGGCGCTCGTCGATGTCGCGGCCCCAGATCAGCACCTGGCCAGACGTCTTGCGGCACAGGCCCGAGAGTATGTTGATGAAGGTCGACTTGCCGGCGCCGTTCGGCCCCAGCAGGCCGAAGATCGAGCCGCGCGGGATCTGCAGATTGATCCCCTTCAGCGCCGACATCGCCGGCGTCGTCTTGGTCGGCGGATAGGTCTTGACGAGGTCGCGGGCCTCGATGGCGAAGTCGGGGAGTGTCATGAAAGGTCCTTGCGGGCGGCGCCGATTGACCGCGTGCGCGCGGCCTCATACCTAGGCGCGCGCCCTCCTCTGGAAAAGGCCATGCCCATGACAACGACCGTTCCCCCTCCCGAAGTGATCACCGTGCAGTCTCGCCGCGTGGCCTGCGACGGCGTCGGCGGCGCGCTCGGCCATCCAAGGGTGTGGCTGGAGATGGGCGAGGCCGGCTTCGTGGAATGCGGCTACTGCGACCGGCGCTTCGTGCTGGCCAGGGGGAACGAAGGGGCCGAAGACGAGCGTCTGGCGCCGGGCGTCTACGAAGGTTCCGCCGGGCACTGACGCCGGAACGCTATCGACCGTACTCGCGTTGTACCAGGCTTGCCTGGAGCACAGGCGACACCCCGTATCGAAGCCCGTTTCGTCGCGGGCGCGACTTTCGGCCTTGGAGATCGATCCGATGAAATTTGCTGTCCTCGCCGCCGCCGCTTCGGCCGGCGCCTTGCTCGCCGGCTGCGCCTCGGGGCCCTATTACGGTCGTGGCCCCGGCCCGCTCGCGGTCGGTTACGACGGTTACTACGACGGCTATTATGGGCCGATCTACGACGGCTATTGGCGCGGAGGCCATTTCTGGTGGCGGGACGGCGCGGGCCATCCGTTCCGCCGCGACAATGACCGCCACTTCAGCCATGAGGGCCGGACGGGATTTCAGCACATCCACGGAGAGCCCGGCGGCGACCGCGATCACCGGCCCCGCTGACCGGCCCGCTGATCGGATACACGTCGCCGCGGTCGCGATCAGGCGCTACGTCCTGCTCGGGGTCTCTTTTCAAAGCCGGGTCCGACAGGCCAAAGTGTCCCATGACCTTCGCTTTTTCGATCCTGAACCCGATCCTCGCCGCCGCGGTGATGCTGGCCGCCGCCGCGCCCGTCCTGGCGGGGACGACCGATCCGCCGTCGGCGGCGGGCGCGCCCGACCCGTTCGCCTGGCTCGAAGAGATTCACGGCGCCCGGGCGCTGGCCTGGGTCGCGCGGCAGAACGCCCGCACCGCCGCCGTGCTCGAGAATGATGCGCGCTACGACGCGTTTCATCGACAGGCGCTCGAACTTCTGACGGCGCAAGACCGCATTCCGGATCCCGACTTCCTGGGCAATGACATCGAGAACTTCTGGCAGGACGCCGCCCACGTGAAGGGTGTCTGGCGGCGCACGACCCCCGCCTCCTACGCGAGCACGTCACCTGACTGGGAGAGCCTGCTCGATCTCGACGCGCTGTCGAAGGCCGAAGGCAAGAACTGGATCTTCAAGGGCGACCAATGCCTCGCGCCGGCCGACCGGCTGTGCCTGGTGCGCCTGTCGGATGGCGGCGGCGACGCGGTGGAAATCCGTGAATACGACACCCACGCCAAGGCCTTCGTCACCGGTGGCTTCCATTTGGCCAGCGGCAAGCAGGACGTCGACTGGCTGGATGCCGACACCCTGCTGATCGCGCGCGACTGGGGCCCCGGCACGATGACGCAATCGGGTTATCCATTCGTCATCAAGCGCCTGAAGCGCGGCGCGCCCCAGGCCGAAGCGGTCGAGATCTACAAAGGCGCACCCGAGGACGTCGGCGTCTCGCCTCGCGTATTCCGCGATGCGCAGGGCAAGGTCGCGGTCGTGGTCCTCGAGCGCCATGTCGGCTTCTTCGAGACCGAGTACGTCACCCTGGACGCCGACGGCGCGACGCAGCCTCTGGACCTGCCCAGGAAGAGCGAGATTCACGGCTATCTGGCCGGGCGACTGATCGTCTCCCTGAATGAGGATTGGGCGGCCGGACCGGGTCACCCGGCGTTCGGCGCCGGCTCGCTCGTCGCGGTGGATCCGGTCTTCACCGCCTCGTCGCTGATCGTACGACCGACCGTCGCCCAGACGATCGACACCGTCGCGGTCACCAGAAGCCGCGTGCTCGTGAAGCTGCTGGACAACGTCAACGGCGCCCTCGACATCTACGCCGCCGAGGGTGGCGGGTGGACGCGCCGGCGCCTGGCCCTGCCGACCGGCTCGGCCCTGGCGATCACCGCGGCCGATCATGGGTCGGATCACGCCTATGTCTCCGCCGAGAGCTTCCTCGAACCCACCACACTGTGGGCCGTCGACGCCTTCGCGGGGACGGCCCAGAAGGTGAAGAGCCTCGCGCCGCGCTTCGACGCCTCGCGCGACACGGTCGAGCAGCATTTCGCGGTGTCGGCCGATGGGACTTCCATCCCCTATTTTCTGGTCAGGCCCAAGGCGATGGCGACCGACGGCTCGACCCCGACGCTGATGTTCGGCTACGGTGGTTTCCAGGTCTCCCTGACGCCGACCTACCATGCGGAACTGGGCAAGCTGTGGCTCGGACGCGGCGGCGCCTATGTGCTGGCCAACATCCGTGGCGGTGGCGAATTCGGGCCCGCCTGGCATGAGGCGGCCAGGCGCGAAAACCGCCAGCGGGCCTTCGACGACTTCGCGGCGGTGGCCAGGGACCTGATCGCCCGCAGGATCACCTCGCCGCGCCGGCTGGGCATCTATGGCCGCTCGAACGGCGGCGTGCTGACGAGCGTCTCGATCACCCAGCATCCCGAGCTGTACGGCGCCGCGGTGATCGAAAGTCCGCTGATCGACATGCTGCGCTACAACCACCTTTCAGCGGGCGCCTCCTGGGTGGCCGAGTACGGCGATCCGGATCTCCCGGCCGATCGCGCGTTCATCGCCGCCTATTCGGCCTACGGCCGGCTCGAGCCAGGCGTGGCCTATCCCGAGCCCTACATCACCACCAACACCGAGGACGATCGGGTTCATCCGGGCCACGCGCGCAAGTTCGCCGCCGAGTTCGAGGCGCTCGGCCTGCCCTTCCTCTATTACGAGAACACCTTCGGCGGTCACGCCAACAACGCCGACCCGGAGCTCAACGCCCGGCGCTGGGCGCGTCACTACGTCTATCTGGCCCGCAAGCTGATGGACTGAGCGGGGGTCCGTCCTCGCGGGCGACGATGCAACTCCGGCGGCGTTGATGCGTTGTTGCTCCGTCGTTCTTGACCGCCATCCCTTTCTCTCGGAATAGGGGTAGCGCCTGCACGCAATTTACTCGAGCCACCCAACCGGAGACGCCGCCATGATCCCCCAAAAAACCGCGGCTCCGGCCGGCAAATCCCGCCGAGGGTTGATGGCGCTTGCCGTCGGCGTCGCCGCCACAATGGCCATGACCGCCGGCTCGGCGAGCGCAGGCGCTGTCGAACTCAACGCCAAGGCGCGCGCGGCGCTTTCGCAACTCTACGTCACCAGCACCCGCTCGAAAGAGTTCGGCAAGATGGCGGTCGGCATCCTGGTGTTCCCGCGCATCATCAAGGCCGGTCTTCTCCTCGGCGGGATGAGCGGCGACGGCGTGCTTTATGAACACGGCCGCGTGGCCGGCTATTACAACATCACAGGCGCGTCCTGGGGTCTCCAGGCGGGCGGACAGACCTATGGCTACGCGATGTTCTTCATGCGGCCCAAGGCGCTTCAATACATCCACAAGAGCGACGGCTGGGCGATCGGTTCGGGACCGTCCCTGGTCGTGGTCGACAAGGGCTTCACCCAGGCCGGCGACAGCACGACCCTGACGCAGGACGTCTACGCCATGCCCTTCGACGCAAAGGGCCTGATGGGCAGCCTCAGCCTGCAAGGCACCAAGATCACCCCCATCCACCCCAAGCCCTAGCGAACGCGATCGCTACTTACCCCGCGTCATCGCTTCGCCGATCGCCTGGTCCAACTGGGCCATCGGCATGAAGCCGCCGTCATAAATCTTGCCGTTGATCACGAAGGTGGGCGTGGCGTTTATGTGGTCGTCGGTGACGTACCGGTTCCAGCGCGCGTTGACCGCCGCCAGCGCGGCGGGGTCCTTGATGCAGGCCTGGAACTGTTCGTCGCTGAGGCCGGCGCCATGGGCGATGCGTTGCAGCACCGCCTCGGGCTGGCCGCCCTCCTCCATCTCCGCCTGGGCGTGATACACGTCGTCGACGACTTTGAAGTACTTGTCCTTGCCCGCGCAGCGCGCGGTCAGGAACCCGGCCGCGGCCAGCGCGGGGTCATGCACCAGCGCTTCGCGCAGGACGTAGTGGACCTTGCCGGTGTCGATGTACTTGGCCTTGAAGGGCGCGAACATCTGATTGTTCCATTGGGCGCAGACGGGACAGGCGAGGGAGGCGTACTCGACCACGGTCACCGGCGCCTTCGCATCGCCCAGCGACATCTCGTCGGCGGTCACCGGCGCCACGGTCTTCTGGCAGGCGGACAGGCATAGGACCATCGCGAAGCCCGCGACCAGCGTGAACAGTGTGCGCATCTTGAGCGATCTCCGCGAGACGGGGTTTGTGGCGATGGGCCGCCGCCTTCATAGCCGCGAGAGCGCCTCCTGCTCAACCGCGCGCGCATCAGGCGCGACGCGATTGAGTTCGCGTCAGGCGTGGTCCTTGCCTATGCCGTGCAGTTCCGCCTGCATGGGCCCCGGACCGGCGTCCTGGTCGGAGTCTCTTTGGCCCAACCCCTGCGCCAGGCGGGAATGGCCAAGGCCATACGCGATATAGATCGTCGCGCCCAAAGCGATGTAGCTCACCAGGATGATCGCCGGTATGGCGTCTCCGCGCATCACCGACAGGGCCATGTCCGCGATCAGCGGTCCGGCCATGACCATGGCGCCCACGATCCCCAGGATCGGCGTCCATAGGCCTCCGGGCGCGCGAAACGGGCGCTCGAGATTGGGCCGCGCCTTTCGCAGCCACAGCACGCTGATGCAGACGATGGCGAAGGCGGTTGCGGTGCCCAGGCTGACAAGGTTGCCCAGAATGTCGATCGGCAGCAGCGCCGCGGTGAGGGCGATCACGAACCCCAGGATCAGTGTGCCGATCCACGGCGTGCGGAACTTCTTATGCAGGGTGGAGAAAAGGGCGGGCAGCAGCCCGTCGCGCGCCATGGCGAAGAACACCCGTGTCTGGCCATAGGTCAGGATCAGCATCACCGATGTCAGCCCCGCAACGGCGCCGATCTTGATGAGGATCGCGAACCAGGCGTAGGCCGGGCCCATGCGGTCCACCGCCAGGGCGATCGGCGCGGGACCGCCCAACTCACGATAGGGCACCATCCCGGTCAGGACGGCCGCAACGACGATGTAGAGCACGGTGCACACCGCGAGCGAGCCGAGGATCCCGATCGGCATGTCCCGAGCCGGGTTCTTCGCTTCGGCCGCCGCGGTGGAGACCGCCTCGAAGCCGACATAAGCGAAGAAGATGGTCGAGGCGGCGCGGAAGATGCCGACCGTGCCATATTTCAGCCCGCCCTCGTTGGCGGGAATGAACGGGCGCCAGTTGTGCGGATGAATGAAGGCCACGCCCATGGCGATGAACGCCAGCAGCACGCCGACCTTGACCATGACGATCACATTGTTGACGTTCGCCGATTCGGAAATGCCGATCACCAGCAGGGCCGTCACGCCGAGGATCCCCCCCGCGCTCAGCAGGTTGAACCCATGGCCGCCGGTGAAGATCGTCGTTCCGCCCGGCCCAGCGGCCGCCTGGATGAAGGAGGTGGTATACTCGACCGGTATGTGCAGGCCGAAATTCGCCAGCAGGCTGGTGACGTTGCCTCCCCACCCGGCGGCGACCGTCGCGGCGGAAATGCCGTACTCCAACACCAGCAGCCAGCCCATGATCCAGGCGAACACCTCGCCCAGGGTGGTGTAGGAATAGGTGTAGGCCGACCCGGCCACCGGCATGCACGACGCCAGTTCGGCATAGCACAGGCCGGCGAAGGCGCAGGCGAGGCCGGCGACGACGAACGACAGTATGACGGCGGGACCGGCGTAGTTGGCGGCCGCGTTGCCGGTCATCACATAGATGCCCGCCCCGATGATGCAGCCTATGCCCAGGAATACCAGGTTGACCGGGCCCAGCGTGCGCTTGAGATGCTGACGCCCCGACTCGTACTGAATCTGCTCGATCGATTTCTTGATCAGCAGGCGGTGGCCCCGTGGGGCCGCGGTGTCCGTCATCTAAGCCTGATCCCCAAAGCCTTGGTTTGCGTTACAACCGATCATGACGGTCCGTCACGGCGCACGGACACCATCCGTAATCGGAGATGAGGCGAATGGCCATTGGCCCGACGGAATTGAACGAAGGCCTTATTCGCGAGCTGCCCGACACCGGGCCTGTGGTGATGGTCAATCTGGTGCGGTTCCACGAGTCCGCCCGCGACGGCGACGGCTCGGGCTGGGACGCCTATCTCCGCTACAGCCGCCTGTTCATGCCGCTTCTGAAGGCCTGCGGCGGAACGATCCTTTGGAGCGGCGACGCCGAGGGGCTGGCCTACGGCGCGCTCGACGGTCCCGTCTGGGACTACATCGTGCTGGTGCAATATCCCTCGCGCGCGGCCTTTCTCGAAACCGTGACGTCGCCCGATTACGAGCGCGCGAACGTCCACCGCGAAAACGGCGTCTCCGACCACGTGATCATTTCGACTTCGGAGACCTATTCGAAATTTAAGCCGCCCGGAATAGCTTAGGAGCGCGGGCGGGACGCCCGCGCTCCTCGCCACTACCCGAAGCTCTCCGCCAGCGCGCGACGCCAGGTGCGGGCGTAGAAGCCGTCGCGGGGCGTGCCGTCGACCAGTTCGCCGGGGCGCAGGAAGGTGTGGATCTCGCTGAAGTGGCGAATTTCGGTTGCGGTGACGCGCCGCACAAGATGCTCGGGACCCAGGTCGCCGGGATGTTCCAGGCCCGCCGCCGCCAACATGTCGGCCAGCGCCCTCAGGGTGAGGCGGTGGAAATTGTACACCCGCTCGGCCTTGTCTGACACGATCAGCCCGCTCTGCCGCAGCGCGTCCTGCGTCGCCACGCCGGTCGGACAGCGGTTGGTGTCGCAGCTGAGCGACTGCACGCAGCCGACCGCGAACATGAACCCGCGCGCGGCGTTGGTCCAGTCGGCCCCGATCGCCAGCACGCTGACGATGTCGAAGGCGCTGACGATCTTGCCCGCCGCCCCGATCCGGATCTTGTCGCGCAGCCCCGCGCCCACCAGGGTGTTGTGCACGAACAGCAGCCCCTCGCGCATCGGGGCGCCGATATGATCGGAAAACTCGGTCGGCGCGGCGCCCGTGCCGCCCTCGGCGCCGTCGACGACGACGAAGTCGGGGGTGACGCCCGTTTGCAGCATGGCCTTGACGATCGCCATGAACTCCCACGGATGGCCGATGCAAAGCTTGAAGCCGACCGGCTTGCCGCCGCTCAGCGCGCGCAGCTGCTCGATGAAGGCGAGCATCTCCAGGGGAGTGGAAAAGGCGGTGTGCCGCGAGGGCGATATGCAGTCCTGTCCCACCGGCACGCCGCGCGTCTGGGCGATCTCGGCGCTGACCTTGGCCGCCGGCAGCACGCCGCCGAGGCCGGGCTTCGCCCCTTGGCTGAGCTTGATCTCGATCATCTTCACCTGCTCGTGGGCCGCGTTGGCGGCGAATCGGGCGGGGTCGAAGCGGCCGTCCTCGGTGCGGCAGCTGAAATAGCCGCTGCCGATTTCCCAGACGATGTCGCCGCCCATTTCCAGGTGATAGGGGGAAAGGCCGCCCTCGCCGGTGTCGTGGCTGAAGCCGCCTCGCCTGGCGCCGGCGTTCAGGGCGCGGATGGCGTTGGCGCTCAGCGCCCCGAAGCTCATCGCCGAGATGTTGAAGATGGAGGCGTCATAGGGCTTGGCGCATTGCTCGCCGCCGATGGTGACGCGGAAGGTCGCGGGGTCGGCGGTCTTCGAGGGAACGATCGAGTGGCTGATGAACTCGTAGCCACCGCGGTAGACGTCCAGCAGGGTCCCGAAGGGATGCTCGCCGGCCTCGCCCTTCGCGCGCTCATAGACCAGGGTGCGCTGGCTGCGCGAGAACGGCGCCGCCTCCTCGTCGGCCTCAAACAGGTATTGCCTCAACTCCGGGCGCACCGATTCGGCGGCCCAGCGGATGTGGCCGATGATCGGATAGAGCCGCTGGATCGTGTGTCGGCGCTGCAGCAGGTCGCGCACGCCCAGCAGGCTCAGCCCGGCCAGGGGACCGACGGCGTACCATGCGCTTGGATGGGCGGGCGCGATCGCGCCCGCGACGACGAGCAGGACGACGCAGGCGACGAACACGGCATATCGGGTCGGAAGAATGGCGGCCTCCAGGGCGAAATCCCTCCCTCCCCTTTATGGGGAAGGACAGACGGCGAACCCGTCAGGGTGGGGAAGTGTGAATGAAACCCGACAAAGTCGCTGGGCTTTCGCCACCTCCGGCGCTCTCACGAGCCCATCAGCAGCACGACCTTGACGCAGTCACCGTGATGCTGCGCGGCGATGGCCTCGTTGATCTGAGAGAAGGCGAACGTCTTGATCATGCGGTCGAACGGCAGCCTGCCATCGCGATAGAGATTCATCAGCTGCGGCACGAAGGTCGACGGCTCGCTGTCGCCCTCGATGATCCCCTTGAGGGTGTGGCCGAAGGTCATCAGCGTATTGACCTCGCCGGGCAGGGGCGTTCCGGGCGGCGCTATGCCGACCAGGCCGACGACGCCCTTGGGGGCGAGGCTGGCCATGATCGCGGCATGGACCGCCGGCAGGCCGGTGGTGTCGAAGGCATAGTCGACCCCGGCGGGCAGGATGGCGCGGACGGCGTCGGCGAGGTCGGGCGTCTCGGCCGGGTCGATCACGTGGGTGGCGCCAAACTCCAGGGCGAGGGCCCGCCTGGCCGCGTGCGGCTCGACGAGGATGATCGCGCCGCAGCCCTGGATCCTGCCGCCCATCACAGCGCTCAGACCGACCGGTCCGCCGCCGGTGATCAGCAACGACGATCCCGCTTCGCAGGCCAGCGAGCGCATGACCCCCCCGGCGCCGGTCTGCACGCCGCAGCCGAGCGGGCCGACCAGCTCCAGGGGCAGGTCGCTCGGGACCTTCACCAGATTGCGTTCATAGGTCAGGGCGTAGGTGGCGAAGGACGACTGGCCGAAGAAATTTCCCGACACTTCGGCGCCATGGTCGTGCAGGCTCTTCGACCCGTCGGTACGCACGCCCGCGTAATTGAGCATAGGCATGGTCCGGCAATAGGCCGGATCGCCCGAACCGCAGCGCGCGCAGGCGCCGCAGGAGCGAAAGGTGATCGCCACCCGATCGCCCGGCGCGAAAGCCGTAATCGCCGCGCCGACTTTTTCGACGACGCCCGAGCCCTCATGCCCCAGCACCGCCGGCGGCGCGATCGCCTGCGAGTCCTTGAACACGATATCGGTGTGGCAGACTCCGACGCCGACGATGCGGACGAGGACCTCGTCGTCGCGCGGGTCGTCCAGTTCGAGCGTCCTGATCTCGAACGGCTGGCCCGCGCCCACGGCGACGGCGGCTCGCACTTGCATTGGCGTTTCCTTTACAGATTTGCCCCGGTTTCCAGCAGCGTCTTGAGGTCGCTGAGGATCCAATTCCAGCCGCCGCCGCCCTGGTCGGAAAACCTGCTTGAGATCATGCCGGACATCAGCGGAGCGCCGGTGACGTCGTGGGTCAGGCTCAGGCGCGTGAAGCCGCCGGAGGTCGTCGCCACCTCCCAGGTGACGCGGGAAAAGCCCTCGGCCTTGGTGTCGTCGGAGAACAGGAACCGATAGGTCTGCACCAGCTTGTGGGGCGGATCGACTTCGACCACCTCGCCGTCGATGATCACCTCGGCCATGCCGTAGGATCGCATCTGCTCATTGGCGAGACCCCGGAACGCGCCGCCCGGCTTCAGGTCGAATTCGAGCGCCGCCTTGTAGCCGTACTTCGCCGTCCATTGCGGCGTGGTGATCGCCTCCCACACGGTCTGCGCGGACGCCTTGATGTAGATTTCGAATACCCTCGTGGTCGTCTCGCTCATCCTCGTCTCCTGATCGGCTGTGTTTGGACTGAGCCTACCGCAAATCCGGCGGCGCGGCTTCCTTCGTCAGCACCGTGGTGGCTTCGTCGAGACTGAGCACCTCCTGGCGGTCCGAGCCCAGCCGGCGCAGCGCCACCTTGCCCTCCTCGGCTTCGCGCCGGCCGACCACGGCGATCACCGGGACCTTGGCCAGCGAGTGCTCGCGCACCTTGTAGCCGACCTTCTCATTTCGAAGGTCGGTCTCGACGCGCAGGCCCGCCTTGCGCAGTGTCGCCGCGGCCGTGATCGCATAGTCGTCGCCGTCGGAAGTGATCGTCGCCACCACGACTTGCAGCGGCGCCAACCATAGGGGAAAGGCGCCGGCGAAGTGTTCGATCAGCACACCGGTAAAGCGCTCCAGCGAGCCCAGGATCGCGCGGTGCAGCATCACCGGGCGGTGCTTCTGGCCGTCCTCGCCGATGTAGCTGGCGTCCAGGCGCTCGGGCAGCACATAGTCGAGCTGCAGCGTGCCGCACTGCCAGGTGCGGCCGATGGCGTCGCGCAGGTGGAACTCCAGCTTGGGGCCATAGAAGGCGCCCTCGTTGGGGATCCGCTCGACCTCGACGCCGGCGGCGTTGGCCGCGCGCTCTAGGGTGTCCTCGGCGATCGTCCACTGATCGTCGGTGCCGAAGCGCTTTTCGGGACGCAGGGCCAGCTTCACTGAATGCAGCTCGACCTCGAGGTCGGCGTAGATCAGCCGCAGCAGCTCGATGAACGCCTTCGACTCGGCCTCGATCTGCGCGTCGGTGCAGAAGATGTGACCGTCGTCCTGCGCCAGGCCGCGCACGCGCATCATCCCGTGCAGCGAACCGGAACTTTCGTAACGGTGCAGGCCGTCGAACTCGGCCATGCGGATCGGCAGTTCGCGGTAGGACCGCTGGCCGTGATTGAAGATCTGCACGTGGCCGGGGCAGTTCATCGGCTTGATCGCCAGCACCTCGCCGTCGGCCGTCTCGCAGGTGAACATCGCATCGTGGAACTTCTCCCAGTGGCCGGAGCGCTCCCACAGCGAGCGGTCGAGCACCTGCGGCGTCTTGACCTCGACATAGTCCGCCGCTTCCATCCGTCTGCGGACATAGTTCTGCAGCGTGCGGTAAAGCGTCCAGCCCTTCGGGTGCCAGAAGATCATGCCGCGGCCCTCTTCCTGGATGTGGAAGAGGTCCATGGCTGTTCCGACCTTGCGGTGGTCGCGCTTCTCGGCCTCCTCCAGGCGCTTCAGATAGGCGGCGAGGTCGGCGTCGCTGGCCCAGGCCGTGCCGTAGATCCTCTGCAGCTGGGCGTTGTTCTGATCGCCGCGCCAATAGGCGCCGGCCAGCTTGGTCAGCTTGAACGCCTTGCCGACATGGCGCGTCGAGGGCAGGTGCGGCCCGCGGCAGAGATCCTTCCAGGCGCCCTGGCGATAGAGCGTGATCGCCTGGTCGCCGGGAATGTCGCGGATGATTTGCGCCTTGTACGTCTCGCCGATCGACAGGAAGTGGGCGATGGCCTCGTCGCGGTCCCACACCTCGCGCGTGATCGGCTCGTCGCGGTCGACGATCTGGCGCATGCGCGCCTCGATCGCGGTCAGGTCGTCCAGCGAGAACGGCGCGTCGCGGGCGAAGTCGTAGTAGAAGCCGTCCTCGACATTGGGGCCGATCGTGACCTGGGTGTCGGGGAACAGTTCCTGCACGGCCTCGGCCAGAACGTGGGCGGTGTCATGGCGGATCACGTCGAGCGCTTCGGGCGAGTCGCGCGTGACGATCTCGATCCTGCCGCCGTGCTCGATCGGACGGGCGAGATCCAGCAGCTCGCCGTCCAGCTTGACCAGCAGGGCCTTCTTTTCCAGCGATTTGGATATGGAGCCGGCGACGTCGCGTCCGGTCACGCCGTCCTCGAACGGTCGGTCCTGGCCGTCGGGGAATTTCAGGTCGATCATGGTTCTCTTTAGACTTCCTCGCACCGCCTGGGTGCGCGCGGGGGAACGGGATCATAGCCCAAACCGCCGAAGGGGTGACATTTGCAGACCCTCCACACGGCTAGCGCGCCGCCGCGGAAGGGTCCGTGCAGGATCAGGGCCTCTGCCGCATAGTCCGAACAGGTCGGCAGGAAGCGGCACTGGCGCCCGATCCAGGGCGAAAGCGTCAGCTTATAGGCGCGATGGCCTACGCGAATGACGCCATGATAGAGGTTCATGCCGGGGGGAGGGAACTCGCGTCCGCTCAGGCCACGCCGGCGCGGCTAGTTCGCGTGGCGGCTCGGCTCAAAGCTTGATGGCAAGCCTCCACCGTCGCCTCGAACGCGAGCAGCGTGGAGGCGTGGCGCGGCGCATAGTCCTTGACCGGTTCGAGCATGGCGAGATCCGAAAAGCGTCCCGTGGGCGGCGGGCCGCCCGACTTCAACATAGCACGAAAAGCGTCCCGGGCCATTTCGATTTCGTTCAGGCTGGCGCCGACCACCTGCGCCCCCAGCACCGCCGCCGCCGCCTGCCCCAACGCGCAGGCCTTTACGTCCTGAGCGAAGTCCACCACACGGTCGCCGTCCATAACCACATCGACGACCACGCGGCTGCCGCACAGCTTCGCCACCTTCTCCGCCGACCCGTCCGGCGCCCCAAGCCGCCCGGCCCGCGGCATGTTGGCCGCGAGTGAGAGGATTCGGGAGGAGTAAAGCTCGTCGATCATGCTCGCCTTTTGTCCGGTGATCCATAGTCGCCCCTGCGCCGCGGGGCACAAGCAGCTTCGCATTGGTGCTTCCCATTTATGGAGGCCATCGCATCCCCACAACGCGTCGGTAGCCACGAAACACCTCTCCCGTTTGGGAGAGGGAGGGGCCCGGCGAAGCCGGGAGGGTGAGGGCCGGGGCGTCGGCGGATTGGGCGCTCAGCCTCGAATGACCCTGATCTCCTGCATGATGGCCTCCGCGACGCCGTCGATGTTCTCCAAGACGTCATTGTTCCAGAATCGCAGGACCCGCCACCCGCACAGACCCAACACGCGAGTGCGCTCTTCGTCGTAGGCGATCTGGTCTGAGTGCTGGCCGCCATCCAGCTCGATGACAAGCTTCAGCGCGACGCACGCGAAGTCCACGAAATAGCGGTCAACAGGAACCTGCCGGCGGAATTTCAAGCCCTCGAATCGACGACTCCGCAGCGCCGCCCAAACAGCGCGTTCGGCGTCTGTAGAGGCAGCTCTCAGTGACCGCGCCCTGGCGATGCGCGCCTTGCGTTCCATCAAGCAATCCTACGATGCTCAGCCCGCACGCTGAAGAGCCCTCACCCTCCCAACCGCTTCGCGGTCGGGCCCCTCCCTCTCCCAAACGGGAGAGGTGTTTCGTGGGTCATCGCCGCAATTAGAGAATCTGTTACGCTTACTTGGGCAGGGGCGCGCAACTGAGGAGCGGCCAAGCTCTTCCGCCAACCCACTGCGGTCGCGCCACTTAGCCCTTGCCTCATCGGCCCAAGCCACGCCTTACCGCTCCGGCCGGTCCCGATCGACCCACACGAGCACGGCCAAGACGATCAACAACCCAAGACCGAACAGCGTCGGGATCATGAAAGGGTCGTCAAAAATGATCGTGTTCCTTGTCCGCCTCGCCGAGTCTGCCAAGCGATTTAGTAATAGATTTGCCCAAAGCCAACCACCGCTTTAGTCCACTCTCAAATTTGGCGGCGGGCCTTCTCCGGCGCTAGCTTGGTTTAGCAGCCGTGATGATGAAATTGTCTGAACAGTTCGAGACGTTCCACAAGGACACGCCGCCTGATAGCCACGGCGAGTTTCGTATCACTTCGCTGGTCTGCGCTCTCAGCTAAAACGAGGTGCATTCCCGAGTCATCCAGCACGGCAGGCGCAGACGATGACATATTATCCTTTAACTCCGAAATGCCTTGTTTAAGGAGCTCGCCGGCGTGTGGGTAGTCATCTCTGATGACCGCCAAATCAGCGTGTTTCACCAACGCACCGGCAATCTGCGCAGCCGCCTCCATTTTACAGTCAGCTGATGGCTCAGCGACCACAGGAGACGTTGCTCCTATCAAACCCGCAAACAAGAGATGGTGTAGGACGTCGCATTCGGACTTTTTGATATGCAGTCGCGCACTCCGCAAGACTCCAATCTTCACGGCCGCCGTCCACCACGCAAGCCGACCTTCCCCGCGCGCCAACCCACCCCCACCTTACGCGCTCATTCCCCGTCCGGCCGCCAGGTCGCCAACACCCGCGCCTTCACCGCCTCGCCCATCGCCTTGAACCCCGCCCGGATCGAGCCGCCCATCCGGCGCGCGGCGAACGGGCCGGCCAAGCCGTCGAAGAGTTCGCCGTTGGCGAAGATGCAGTTGCGCTCGCCGAGGATCTCGATCTCCAGATAGCGAGTGGTCTTGACCAGGCCGCCGGCGAGAGACAGCCGCCAGTGGATCTGCTCGTTGGGCACCCAGTCGAGGATGACCGGCTTGATGACCTGCACCGCCCGGCCGGGCAGGGCGAGGTCCAGCGACAACGGCGAGCCGATCCGCAGCACGCCCTCGGCGCGCGGGTAGAGAGGATTCCACTCGTTCCAGCGGTCGAAATCCGCGATCACCGCCCAGATGGCCTCGGCCGGCGCGGGCAGCCCCAGCCGGTGTTCGATCTTCACGCTCATCGCGCACGCTCCCGCAGCTTCCAGGTCGCGCCGTCCGGGCCGTCCATGACCACCACATCGAGGGCGGTCAGCTCGGCGCGCACCGCGTCGGCCAGGGTCCAGTCCTTGGCGGCGCGGGCGGCGGCGCGCCGGGCGATCAGCGCGTCGACGCGCTCGGTCAAGGCGACGTCGGCGCCGCGGTGAAACCAGGCCGAGGGATCGGCCTGCAGGAAACCCAGCAGGGCGCCGCCGGCCAGCAGTTGCGACTTCGCCACCATCCGCTCGGCGGCCGTTCCCGTCTCCAGCCGCCGCGCCAGGGCGAACAGCTCGGCGTTGGCCTTGGGCGTGTTGAGGTCGTCTTCCAGGGCGTCGAGGAAGTCCGCCGACGGCGGGCCGGGCTCGCACACGACGTCAGCCGCCCGTCCCAGCGCGCCGTAGAGCCCATCGAGCGCATTGCGCGCCTGGCCGATCGCCTCGTCGGTCCAGGCCAGCGGCTGGCGATAGTGCGAGGCCAGCAGCGCCCAGCGCAGGGCCTCCGGCGGCCATTGCTTAACCAGGTCGTGGACGAGCGAGACGTTGCCCAGGCTCTTGGACATCTTCTCCTCGTCCATGTTCAGGAAGCCGTTGTGCATCCAGTAGTTCGAATAGCCGTGATGGCCGGCGCAAACGCCCTGCGCCATCTCGTTCTCGTGGTGCGGGAAGACCAGGTCGATGCCGCCGCCGTGGATGTCGATCGGCAGGCCCAGCGTCTGCTCGATCATCGCCGAGCATTCGATGTGCCAGCCCGGGCGTCCCGGCCCGAACGGGCTTTCCCACACCGGCTCGCCGAGCTTCGAAGGTTTCCACAGCACGAAGTCGGCCGGATGGCGCTTGTAGGGCGCGACCTCGACCCGCGCCCCGGCAATCATGTCGTCCAGCGATCGGCGCGAGAGGCTGCCGTACTCGGCATAGGCCTGGGTGTCGAAGAGCACGTGGCCTTCGGCCGCATAGGCCGCGCCCGCCGCGACCAGCCGCTCGATCATGGCGATGATCGCGTCCATGGTGGCCGTCGCGCGCGGCTCGAAGGTCGGACGCAGCGCGCCCAGCGCGGCCATGTCGGCGTGGTATGCGCCAAGGTAGCGGTCGGTGATCACCCCGATCGGCACGCCCTCCTCGGCCGCCTTGCGGTTGATCTTGTCGTCGACGTCGGTGACGTTGGCGGCATAGGCGACATGGTCCTCGCCATAGAGGTGGCGCAGAAGCCGGAACAGCACGTCGAACACCAGCACCGGCCGCGCATTGCCGATGTGGGCAAAGTTGTACACCGTCGGCCCGCAGACATAGAGCGTCACCCTCGCCGGATCGATCGGGACGAAGTCGCGCTTGGCGCGGGCCATGGTGTCGTAGAGACGAAGGGTCATGGGTCGGACTGACGTTGCGGTATGGTTGCGGGGGGTTGGCTGACGCCCATATACAGGCCCAGCGGCGGGGAAGCCATCGGGGCGCCTTGGGCCCTCGAGAAAGCCAAGACTCCAATGGATGCAGTAACGGGTCCGCGCTCCGCCAACGACGGCGACGGCGCCTTGGAGCCTTTCAAGAAGCCCACCCGCGAAGAGGCCATGGCGGCGGTGCGCACCCTGATCGCCTGGGCCGGCGACGATCCCCGACGTGAAGGCGTGATCGACACGCCCAAGCGGGTGGTGGACGCCTATGGCGAATGGTTCAGCGGCTATCACGCCGATCCGGCCAAGGAACTCGACCGCACCTTCGAGGACGTCCAGGGCTATGACGACATCGTCATGCTGCGCGACATCGAGGTCGAGAGCCACTGCGAGCACCACATGGCCGCCTTCCTCGGCAAGGCCTACGTCGCCTACCTGCCGACCAACAAGGTGGTGGGCATTTCCAAGCTGGCGCGCGTGGTCGAGATCTTCTCGCGCCGCCTGCAGACGCAGGAGACCCTCACCCAGCAGATCGCCGATTCGATCGTCGACAGCCTGCGCCCGCAGGGCGTCGCGGTCCTCATCGACGCCGAACACCAGTGCATGACCACCCGCGGCATCAATCATCGGCACGTCTCGACGATCACCACCCAGTTCACCGGCGTGTTCAAGATCGACCGCGACCTGCAGCGCCGCTTCCTGGATTTCTGCAACCGGCGTTGAGCCGCGCGCGACGGCTAGATAATCAGCAGGGCCACCGGGACGACGGCGCCGGCCAGCAGCAGAAGCCCGGCGACCCGCCGGTCCCGGCCGGCGACCAGGGCCATCCACAAGCCCAGGCACGTCGAAACGATCAATCCGGCGGCGACGGTCAGGAAAAACCACTTCAGCGCGAGCGTCGTCGCCTTTGGCGCCTCGTCGTGATGACGGTGGCCGTCGTCCGCGCCGGCCTCGCCAGGCTCTCCCGCCTCGGGTTTGTCGACGGCGAACACCTGATCCTTGTGCGTCTTGGCGAGCGCCTCGATCACCGCCGGCGGTTCATAGCCGCCGTGGGCCTCGTGCAGGCTGAACAGCTGCAGCGAGCCGGTGAACGCAAAGAACAGGACGCTGGGGGCGATGAACATCCCTACCCACAGGTGAAACCGCCGCAACGCCGCCAGGCGCAATCCGGGGTGGGCGCCGGCCCGGGACGATCTCGCCATATCGATTCTCCGTTCGGCCGCCCGCGCCAGGTCCTCCTAGCAAGCCCGCGTCCTCCGCGCCACGATCTTGCCCTCCGGCGTTGTTGAAATCGGGTCCGCTTCGTGCCTAAGGCTGGCCGTCTCATCCTTGCCTAAGGGAAAGCCGCCGATGGCTTCGAAAGTTTGCGACGCCGCCGCTCAGGCGCTGTCGGGCGTTCTGTTCGACGGCATGACGATCATGTCCGGCGGCTTCGGCCTGTGCGGCATTCCGGAAAACCTGATCGCCGCGATCCGCCTGGCGGGAACGAGACATCTGACCGTGATTTCGAACAATTGCGGCGTCGACGGCTTCGGTCTGGGTCTCCTCCTGGAGGGCGGCCAGATCGACAAGATGATCTCGTCCTATGTCGGCGAGAACAAGCTGTTCGAACAGCTCTACCTCTCGGGCAAGCTGGAGCTGGAGTTCAATCCCCAGGGCACGCTGGCCGAGCGCATCCGCGCCGGCGGCGCCGGCATTCCCGCCTTCTTCACCAAGACCGGGGTCGGCACCCTGGTCGCCGAGGGCAAGGAGGTCCGCGAGTTCGACGGCGAGCTCTATGTGATGGAGCGCGGGCTGAAAGCCGACCTTTCGATCGTCAAGGCCTGGAAGGGCGATGAGGAAGGCAACCTGATCTATCGCAAGACCGCGCGGAACTTCAATCCGATGATGGCGACCGCCGCCAGGGTGACGCTCGCCGAAGTCGAACATCTGGTCCCGGTGGGCGCGCTCGATCCGGACCAGATCCACACCGCCGGCATATTCGTCGACCGCATCTTCCAGGGCGAGACATTCGAAAAGCGTATAGAGCGCGTCACCACCCGTCCGCGCCCCGCCAAGGAGACCGTCTGATGGCCTGGAGCCGCGAAGACATGGCCGCGCGCGCGGCGCGCGAGCTGAAGGACGGCTTCTACGTCAACCTGGGCATCGGCATCCCGACCCTGGTCGCCAACTACATTCCCGCCGGTATCGACGTCACCCTGCAGAGCGAGAACGGCATGCTGGGCATGGGCCCGTTTCCTTACGAGGGCGAGGCGGACGCGGACCTGATCAACGCCGGCAAGCAGACCATCACGCAACTTCCCAGTTCGTCATATTTCTCCAGCGCCGACTCGTTCGCAATGATCCGCGGCGGCCATATCGCCCTGTCGATCCTGGGTGGCATGCAGGTCAGCGAGGCCGGCGATCTGGCCAACTGGATGGTGCCTGGCAAGATGGTCAAGGGGATGGGCGGCGCCATGGACCTGGTCGCCGGCGTGGGCCGCGTGGTGGTGGTCATGGATCACACCGAGAAGTCCGGCGCGCCGAAGCTGCTGAAGGCCTGCACCTTGCCGCTGACCGGCGCCGGCGTCGTGGATCTCCTGATCACCGATCTCGGCGTCTTCGAGATCGCCGGCAAGGGCGGCGCCGTGACGTTGACCGAGCTGGCGGCCGGCGTCACGGTCGAAGAGATAGCCGCCAAGACCGAAGCGGCGTTCAAGGTCGCTCTGTAAAGGAAACCAGCAATGGACCGGCGCATGTTTCTGGCGCTCGCGCTGGCAGGATCGGCGCCCGCGACCCTGACCCTCGCGCAGTCGACGCCCATGCCCGCCGACCTGCTGGGCGCGACGGGCGAGGCCTACTTCATCGATTGGCTGAACGGCTTCTATCCGCGCGCGCTCGCCGCCGGCGTCCCGCGCGCCCTGCTCGACCACGAACTCTCGGGACTGTCCGCCGATCCCCGGATCACCGCGCTCGACGCTCAGCAGCCGGAATTCGCCCGTCCGATCAGCACCTACATCGAGGGCACGGTCAGCCAGAAGCGGATCGACATCGGGCGGGCCAAGCGCGTCTCCGTCGCCCAGTTCGCGACCATCGAGCGGACCTACGGCGTTCCCCGCGACATCCTGATCGCGGTCTGGGCCATGGAGTCGAACTTCGGCGCCCTGCAGGGCGACTTCGATATCCTTCGCTGCCTGGCGACCCTGGCGGCGGCCGGGCGACGCCGCGCCTGGGCCGAAGGCGAACTGCTGGCCTGTCTGAAGATCATCGGCGACGGCGACGCGGCGCGCTGGAAGCTGCGCGGATCGTGGGCCGGGGCCATGGGCCAGACGCAGTTCCTGCCTTCGACCTATCTGGCGACGGCCGTGGACGGCGACGGCGACGGGCGGCGCGACATCTGGGGCTCGGCGCCCGACGCGCTCGCCTCGGCCGGCAGTCTGCTCGCAAAGGGCGGTTGGCGCCGTGGCGAGGGCTGGGTCTATGAAGTCGTCCTGCCGCCGGGCTTCGACGCCGGCCTGTCGGAAAACGCCAGGGAGGTCCCGTCGAGGTGGCGTCTCAAGGGCGTGCGCAAGGCCGACGGTACGGCCTGGAGCGCGGCGGACGCGGCCTCGCCGGCCATGCTGCTCCTGCCCGCCGGGGCCAGTGGCCCGGCCTTCCTCGCCCTGCCGAACCATTTCGCGATCCGCACCTACAACAACTCCATCGCCTACGCCCTGGCCGTGGGCCTGCTGGCCGACCGGTTCGCCGGCGGCGGGCCCCTGCGCACGCCCTGGCCGCATGAGACCCCCCTGTCCCTGACCGATCGCCTCGATACCCAGACCGCCCTCATCCGCCTCGGCTTCAACCCAGGTCCGGCGGACGGCGCGATCGGCCTGCTGACGCGCCAGGCCCTGCGCGCCTGGCAGAAGAGCCAGGGCCTGCCGGCCGACGGCTACCTCTCGCCCGCGATCGTCGCCAGGCTGCGCAAGTCGATGTGAGCGTCCAGGACCGTCTGCCTTACGCCAACGCTCGCCTCGATCGGACAGGCGGCGTCCTTGCCGCCGCCTGTCGTGAGTGCGATCAATATCTGGCTTGGTGGCGCCAACGGCGACGAGGACGCCGCCGGTCCAATCCCACGTGAGTCACCCTTCCAAGCGCTGGCGTCAGACGCTCACGCCTTCCTGATTGCGCTCGAGACTGGAGAGCGCCGTCTCGTCCTCGGTCGTGGGGGCGTCGCCCGCTCGCGCGAGGACCCCATGTCTCAGGGCGAGAACCAGCAGCCCCGCCAATATCGCCGCGTTGACCAGGAAGGGGGCCGGGTGCAGGGCGCCGTAGAGCAGCACGAAAAGCGGCGCCACCACCACGTTCAAGCCGTTGACCGCCGCGATCGCGCCCGCCGCGCGGGCCTGCTCCGTATGCCCGACCGCCAGCGACGCCCCGGCGGTGAAGCCCGGCCGGCAGAAACCATAGCCCAGGCTCGACAAGGCGTAGCCCATCACCACCGCCGAATAGCTGGGCGCGAAGGCGACGATCACATTGGCCACCGCGGCGATCCCGGCGCCCCAGCGCAGCAGGTGACGCGGCGCCATCCGGAACATGCGGATCAGTCCCCATTGCGCGAGCAGCCCGGCGACCGCGCCCGCCATCATCGCCACGGCGGTGAAGCCCTGGGCGCGCAGCGGCGGCAGGTGCAGCTTGTCGATGATCAGAAAGCCGAGAGTCTGGCCCTGCGCGGTCTGACAGGACGCGACCAGAAAGCCGTAAACGAGAAAGGGAGTCAGTCGCGGGTCTCGGAACAGCGAGCGAGGCTTGCCGGCGTCGTTCGCGGCCTCGTCGCCGGCGCCGGCCGTCGGCGCCGGCGCGCCCCTTGCCTCGGGGAGGTGACGGGCGACGATGAACAGCATCACCGCGGCGATGACCGCGAAGGCGAACATCGGTCCAGCCAGGCCGACGATCGGCAGGACGAAGATCGGCGCCACGGCTGGCCCGATCACCGTGCCCAGGCCGAACGCTCCGGCGAGGCTGGCCATCGCCTCGGTCCTCTCCTCGCGGCGCGTGCGTTCGGCGACATAGGCCTGGGTGGCCGGATTGGAGGCCGCGCCGAACAGCCCGAACAGCGCCCGCGACAGCAGAAACAGGATGAAGATGGCCAGCATCGGCGCCAGGCGCCGCACGCCGGCGCCCACCACCAGGCCGCAGCAAACCATGGAGACCAGAAATCCGGCCAGCCCGATCATGATCAGGGGTTTGCGCCCGTGCAGATCGGACAGCCTGGCCCACAGGGGCGACGACAACGCCCACAGAAGCGCCGAGAGCGAGAAGATCGCCGCGACCAGGTAGTCGGGAAAGCCGATCGAGCGCCCGATCGCCGGCAGAACCGACTGCATCCCGGTATTGCCGAGCGCGGTGGCCATCGCGACGCAGAACAGGATGGCGAATGTCTTCGTCGGCAGGCGCGGGGCGGGTTCGGCGGCCTGTTGCATGGCCGCGCGGTGTTAGCCGGGCGTCGCGGGCGCCGCAAACGGTTCGCGCGCTTTTTGGGCGCCAGGGCTGCATCCGCAAGTCCCGGGGACGCGGGGCGTCGGCGCGCGCGCCCTCGGGAGGCGATCAATCTGTGTTTCAATTATCGTGATCACGGAATCGTGAACTCTTCCCTTGCCTTCCGTCACGAACCCGGCATATTGCGCCCAGCGTTCGAGGTGAATCGGACGCGTCAACCTCACCCATAGGGGACCAGGGACCATGACCTCCAAGTTCATCCGTACAGCGTTCGTGGCCGGCCTCGCCGTCGCCGCTCTGTCTATCGCCGCCTGCTCGAAGAAGGCCGACGACACTAACGCCGCCGCCGACGCCGCCGCCAGCGCGGCCGCCAACGCTGCTGCTCCGGCCGCCGCCGACGCCGCCGCCAACGCCGCTGCTCCGGCCGCCGCCGATGCCGCCGCCAACGCGGCCGCCAACGCCGCCGCGACCAGTGCGATGAGCGCGCCGGCAACCAACTCCATGAGCGCGCCGGCCACCAACAAGCCGTAAGCGTCGTTCACGACGAGTTCTACGGAAAGGGCCGCTCTTGGGCGGCCCTTTTTCGTTGCGCCGCGCTTTGAGCTACGCAGGGGTATTGTGGCCGACGATCATCCCCCTTCGCCTCCGATATCGCCGCTGGCCTGGGATGACGGCGATGCGCCGCGATCGATCCTTTATGGCGATGTCTATTATTCCAGCGACGATGGCCTTGCCGAAACGCGCGCGGTGTTCCTCGATGGCTGCGGCCTGCCTCGGGCATGGTCGCGGCGCAGCCGGTTCACCGTCGCCGAGCTCGGGTTCGGCACGGGACTGAACATCGTCGCTCTGCTGGACCTGTGGCGCCGCACCCGGCCAGAGGGCGGATACCTTCACGTCTTCAGCGTCGAGGCCCATCCGATCTTGGCCGCCGACGCCGCGCGCGCCCTGGCGCGCTGGCCGGAGCTCGCCGACGTGGCCGAGGCGATCACCGAGCGTTGGCCCGGCGTGGCGCATGGGTTCCATCGCATCGACCTGCCGCTGTTGCGCGCCACAATCGACGTGGCGATCATGGGCGCTCTGGAAGGGTTGCGCGCATGGCGCGGCGCGGCCGACGCCTGGTTCCTCGACGGCTTCGCGCCGGCGCGCAATCCCGAGATGTGGACGCGCGACCTGCTGGACGCCGTGGCCGCGCGCTCCGCGCCCGGCGCGCGCGTCGCCAGCTTCACGGTCGCCGGACAGGTGCGCCGCGACCTGCAGGCCGCGGGCTTCGCCGTGGAGCGCGTCCCGGGCTTCGGCCGCAAGCGTCATCGCCTGGAAGCACGCGCCCCTGGCGATGCCCCGCTCGCGCGGGCGACGCCGAAGGTCGCGATCATCGGGGCGGGCATAGCCGGAGCCTCCCTGGCGCGGGCGTTTGCGGCGCACGGCGTGGCCGCGCGGGTGTTCGACGCCGCAGGCCCCGGCGCGGGCGCGTCGGGCGGCCCGGCGGCCCTTGTCGCGCCGCGACTGGACGCGGGCCTCGGCGAGCCCGCGGCGCTGTTCGCCGAGGCCTTTCGCAGGGCGACGGCCCTTTACGACGCCACCGAGGGCGCCGTGGTCGACCGTGGGGCCGAACAGCGCCGCGTCGGGCCCAAGGATGCGGCGCGCTTCGCCGCCATCGCCGGCAGCGACCTGTTCGAGCCTGGCGCGATGCGCGTGACCCCGAACGGATTGCGCGTGGAGACCGCCCAGGTCGTCGAGCCCGGCGTGGTTCTGGGCGCCTGGCTGGGCGATGTGCGGCAGGCGCGGGTCGACTCGCTCGTCTGGTCCGACGGCGTCTGGCGCCTGATGGACGGCGCCGACGCCGTCATCGACGAGGCCGACGTCGTCTGTCTCGCCGCCGGCATGGATTGCGCGCGCCTGGCGGCCGCCTTGCCGTTGCACCCGGTGCGCGGCCAGGCGAGCCTGGCCGCCGGCGCGGCGCGGTCGCCGGCGGTGCTGTTCGGCGGGTATGTGATACCGACGAGGACGGGCGTCCTCTTCGGCGCCACGCATGACCGAGACGACACCGACGTGCGCCCGCGAGCCTTGGACCACGCGCGCAACCTCGAGGCGCTCGCGGCGGCCTTCCCACAGATGGCGGCCGAGCTGGCCCAGCGCCCGCTGCAAGCCTGGACCGGGATCCGCGCGACCACCCGCGACTACCTGCCGCTGGCCGGGGCGGTTCCCGGCGCGAAGCCTGGATCGTACGTCCTGGGCGGGCTTGGCTCGCGCGGCTTCACCCTCGCGCCCCTGCTGGCCGAGCACATCGCCGCCTGCGTGCTGGCGGCCCCGTCTCCGCTGGCGCGAGGCTTGGCCGACCTTGTCGATCCCGAACGATTCGAACGCCGCGCGCGCCGTCGCCGGCCGCAGGGCGCGGCGCTCTAGCGGCGACGCGCGATCGCCTCGGCGAGGCTATTGGCCGCGGGGCTGGCGGCTTCGAAGACATAGGTGGGGTGGGTGACGCTGACCGGGCCGACACCGGCCCCCGCGAGGGCCGCGGCGGCGGCGAACAAGTCCGCGCTCCTGACCAGCAGGCCGTTCGCGCGCGCGGCGTCGCCGGGCTGGGCGAAGGCCGCGAGCGCCGCGCGCGCGGCGGCGTCGTGATCGGCCGGCCAGATCAGGCTGGCCATCGATCGACCACGCGCCCGCGCCTCGACGATGCTCAGCAGGCGGGCGGCCGCGCGCACGCAAGCCTCATCCCAGTAGGCGCGCGGGCTGGCCGCCAGATGCGCCTGGCTTCGCAGGATCACGCCGTCGTCAAGCACCTTGAGACTGTTGGCGGCCAGGGTGTCGCCGGTCGAGGTGATGTCGACGATCAGTTCGGCCAGCCCGGCGGCCGGCGCGCCTTCGGTGGCTCCGCCCGACTCGACCAGGCGATAGTCGACGATACCGTGGCGCGCGAAGAAGGCGCGGGTCTGCACGAGGTATTTGGTGGCGACCCGCAGGCGCCGGCCGGTGCGCGCGAGATAGGCGTGGGCCACGTCGTCGACGTCGGCCATGCTGTTGACGTCGATCCAGCTCTTTGGCGCGGCCACCACCAGGTCGGCGCGTCCGAAGCCGAGCGCGTTCAACAGCAGGACCCGGGCGCCGCCCGCGTCGCGCAGCTCGGCCAGAAGGTCCTCGCCGGTGACCCCCAGATGGATTTCCCCGGCGGCAAGGGAGGCGGCGATGTCGCCGGCCGACGCCAGCCGTACATTGACCTGGGGCAGGCCTTCGAGTTCGGCCAGATAGCCCCGCGCGCCGCCGATCGGGCGTGGGCGCAGCCCACAATCGGCCAGCCAGCCGTCGACCTGCTCCTTCAGCCGTCCCTTGGAGGGAATCGCCAGGGTCAGGGGTCCGCTCATGGCGCCCCGCCGCTCCACGCCCGTCCTGGACGCACGACGCAACCGACGGCGCGGGTGTCCGCCGGCCCTTCGAGCTTCGCGGGAAGACTGTCGTAGCGGCCGCCGGCCGCCGCCGGCGCGTCGTGACCCAGGGCCTCGCTGCGCACCTCGAACAGGACGCCGTCGTAATAGCCGAGCGCGCGACCGAACGCGGTGGAAAGGCGCATGCGATCGGCGGGGACGCCCATGGCCGTCACCGCGGCGAGGCGGCGTTTCCAGGCCCCGAGCGCGGCCTCCAGCGCGGGGCCGCGATCGCCGGCGAGACGGGCGACCGCCTCGAGCGCCGCGGGCGGGGTGTCGGCGATGGCCAGGAAGCTGGAGATACGCTCGGCCTGCGCCAGGGTCAGGCGCGGCGCGTCGGCCAGAGCGGCCCGTTCGGCCAGGCGGTGGGCGATCTCGGCGGGCGAGCGGCCTCCGACCGGCTCGATGCCGGCCAGGGCCCAGATCTCGGTCAGGACGGCGGCGGCCTCGCTCTCCGGCAGGGTCGCGAGCAGAGCGGCCAGGCGTTCGTCGCCGCGAGGGGCGTGTCCTCGGTCCTGGCAGGCGCCGTCGAGCTCGGCGCGAAGCCGCCGCGGGCTGGCGAATGACCGCTTCAAACGCGCCGCCAGCACATCGCTGAGGCCGACCGAATCGACGAAGGCGCCGAACAGCGCCACGTCGCCCAGCAGCAGGGTCAGGTCGGCGCGTCCGCCGGCGGCGGCGGCCGACCAGGCCAGGGCGGCCATGCCGGCGTCGGCCTCGACAGGATCGGCGTCGTCGAACGCCTCCAGGCCGATCTGCAGGAACTCCTCGCTGCGCGCCGCGCCCGGCGGCGCGACGCGGAAGGCATGGCCTTCATAGACGAAGCGCTTGTGCGCGGCGCCGGACCCGATGTGGGCCTTGACCGCCAGTATGGTGAAGTCGGGCCGCAGGCAGGCCTCTTCGCCGTTGCGCGACTGGACGATGAACAGGCGCTCGCGCATCGCCTCGCCCGCGAGATCGAGGAACAGGCTCAGCGGCTGGACGATCGGCGCTTCCAGCCGCACGCCGCCCGCGGCCAGGAAGGGGGCGCGGATCGCGTCCAGAACGTCGGCGGGGACCGTCCCCTCAAGCCTCATTCCGCCCGTCCGACGATCTCGCGGACGGCGTCGATCCAGGCGCCGCGCGGCGCGATGACCTGGCCGGGGCGGTCGGCGCGCCAAGCGGTGTTATCGGCGACGCCGCTCGAGAGCGCCCGGCCCAGATCCAGGTCCTTGATCGTCACCGTGCCGGCGGCGATCTCGTCCTCGCCCAGGATCACCGCGGCCGGCGAGAGCCGGCGGTCGGCGTATTTCATCTGCGCCCGCATCCCGGACGCGCCCAGATAGACCTCGGCGGCGAGGCCGGCGGCGCGCAGTTCGGCGGCCAGCGCGAAATAGTCGCTCATCCGCGCCGCGTCGAAGGCGATCACCACCACCGGCCCGCGCGCGGCGCCGGTGGCGCTCGCCGCGCCGCTGGCGTTGAGCGCGGCGGCCAGCCGTGACACGCCGAACGAGAAGCCGGTGGCCGGCGTGCGCTGGCCGGTGAAGCGGGCGACGAGATCGTCATAGCGGCCTCCGCCGCCCACCGATCCGAAGCGCACGGCCTCGCCGCGCTCGTTGAGCGTCGGCGCCGTCAGCTCCGCCTCGAACACCGCCCCGGTGTAATACTCCAGGCCCCGCACGACGGAAGGGTCGAACACCGCCATCGTCTCGCCGACGCCCAGACTGCCCAGCGCCGCGCCGATCTGATCGAGCTCGGCCAGGCCCTCGTCGCCCTCGGCCGACCCGCCGATGATCTCCGCCAGACGATCGAGCGTCGCCGCGCGCGTGTCGCGGCGCGCCTCGACGAAGGCCAGCACCGCATCTATGGCGCCGCTCGCCAGCTGCGCGCCCTTGGTGTAGGCGCCGGACTCGTCCTTGCGGCCGGCGCCCAGCAGGGCGGCGACGCCGCCCGCGCCCAGGCGGTCGAGCTTGTCGACGGCGCGCAGCACCGCCAGCTTCTGCCCCTCGTCGGCGACGCCCGCGGCGCCCAGGAGGCCGTTGAGCAGCTTGCGGTTGTTGATCTTCAGCAGATAGGCGTCGGCGGGCAGGC
This sequence comes from Caulobacterales bacterium, assembly GCA_038206535.1. Lineage (GTDB taxonomy): Bacteria > Pseudomonadota > Alphaproteobacteria > Caulobacterales > Caulobacteraceae > Acaudatibacter. Next base: position 90,210 of record JBBRAV010000002.1, on the reverse strand, counting down.
CCGCGGCGGCGTAGCCGGCCACGGCCATGGCGATGATCTCGGCGTCGGCCTCGGGCCGCGCCGAGCCGACCGTGTCGGCGTCGCACTGGATGAACTGGCGCTCGCGCCCGGGCCCAGGCTTCTCGTTGCGCCACACCGGACCGAAGGCATAGCGCCGGAACGGCTTTGGCAGGCCGTCCCAGTGCTCGGCGGCGAAGCGGGCCAGCGGCGCGGTCAGGTCATAGCGCAGCGCCATCCACTGCTCGTCGTCGTCCTGCAGCGCGAACACCCCCGCGTTGGGGCGGTCGGCGTCGGGCAGGAACTTGCCCAGCGCATCGGCATATTCGAACGCCCCGGTCTCCAGCTCCTCGAAACCGAACGACTCGTACACGCCGGCGACGGCCGCGAGGATGCGCCGCTCCTGCCGAATCGCGCCGGCGCGGCGATCCTGAAATCCGCGCGGCGCGCGCGCGACGGGCCGAAAAGACGTGTCCGTGGTCATGGCCGCGCGCTTAGCGGGTCGCGAGGGGAGGAGCAAGGCGGAGGGTTGAGCCTTGCCGATAAATGTAGTAACAAATCCGTATGGCCGTCCGGTTCGAGTGGGACCCATCCAAAGGCCGCGACCACTACGCGCAAGCACGGAGTTAGCTTTGACGTCGCCCACACACTTCGGGACGACAGCGAGATCGACGTAGTTCGTATCATCTCGGCAAGGCGCGCCGAGCCCAAGGAGAGAAGACGGTATGAACAAGCGGATCGTTGACCGCCGCGTCGACCTGGAGAACCCCGCTCCCCTCACCGCCAGGCAGACGGCGGAACTGGACGCGTTGAAAGCCTTGCCTGACGACACCATCGACACCAGCGATATCCCGCCCCTCACGGACGACTTCTGGAAGAACGCCGTACGCAATCCATTCTACAAGCCGACCAAGACCTCGACGACGGTTCGCATCGATTCCGACGTGCTGGCGTGGTTGAAAAGCCAGGGAAAAGGCTATCAGTCCCGCATCAACGCCATCCTGCGGCGGGAGATGCTGACCACGCTCAAGTTGTAATGTCGGTCCACGCTAAGACTGACCGACCTCCCTCCCTACCGTCATAGCCGGGCGTAAGTCCCGGCTACCCATCGGTCGGCCAAGGTCGGCGCCGATCTGGTCGTGCCCGCACGACCACACTCCGGCCGATCGAGCGGGCGCTCTACACCAGCGGAACCACGTAGCCGCGCGTCGCGCGGCTGCCCTTACCTCCCCTGGCAGCGCCATGGGGCCGGGACTTGACCCCGGCCATGACGTTAGGGTGGGGGCGCCGCAAGGGGTGTTCTGGTCACCGATTGAGGGCTGGTTCATCCGGCGAGACAACGCATGGTCACGCGGAGGGACGGATCGCCGTGGCGACAATGTCCGGCGTCAAAAGCTGGGGCAGCACCCGCGGCGCGCCTTCGCCTTTGTAGACGAGATACAGCGGAACGCCGATGCGGCCCTGGTCGGCCAAGGCCTTGGCGATCACCGGGTCGCGGTTGGTCCAGTCGGCCACGAGGTAGGTCGCCCCCGACCGCCTGAAGGCCTCGGCCACGCTTGGGCTGGAAAAGGCGAGCCGCTCGTTGACCTGACAGGTGACGCACCAGGCGGCGGTGAAATTCACCAGCACCGGCCGTCCCTGGGCGCGCAGGGCGGCGAGGCGATCGGGGCTGAACGGCTCGGACGCCAGGGCTCCGGCCGAGGCGGCGGCGCCGCCTGATTTGGTGTTGGCCGCTGCTTGCGGAGCGCCGGCGACCACCGCGACGCAGGCCGCGGCGCTGGCCGCCGACAGGATCATGGCCAGGCGCCCGCCCCGGCCCGCGGCGCGTCCGTGTTGCGCGAGCCCATACAGCCAGGCGGCCAGCGCCAGGGCGATCGCGCCGGCGAAAAGCCGCGCCAGTCCCTCCGGACCCGACTGTTGCGCCAGCACCCAGGCGAGCCACGCGGCGGCGGCGTACATCGGAAACGCGAGCGCCTTGCGGAACACGTCCATCCACGCCCCGGGCCTGGGCAGCCGTCCGATCAGCGCGGGGCTGAACGACAGCACCGTGAACGGCGCGGCGAACCCGAGCCCCAGCGCGACGAACACCACCAGCGCCACCGCGGGAGGTTCCGTCAGGGCGAACCCGAGTGCGGGCCCCATGAAGGGCGCGGTGCACGGGGCCGCGACGATCACGGCCAGCACGCCGGTCAGGGCCGAGCCCATCAGGCCGCCGGCCGACGCGAAGGCCGAGCCGACGCCTTGCAGCGACGCGCCCACCTCGAACAGTCCCGACAGGTTGAGGCCGGCCGCCAGCACCACGAGGGCCAGGGCAGCCACCACCAGCGGCGACTGCAGCTGAAAGCCCCAGCCCACGGCGCCACCGGCCGCGCGCGCGGCGATCAGCACGGCGGCCAGAGCGAGAAAGGTCGCCAGGACGCCTCCCAGGAACGCCAGGCCGTGAGCCCGCGCGCGACCTGGTTCGCCGCCATGGCCGGCCAGGGCGACCGCCTTCATCGACAGGATCGGAAACACGCACGGCATCAGGTTGAGGATCAGTCCGCCGAGAAGCGCCGAGCCGGCGGCGAGCAGGATGGCGCCCGCGCCCGCCCCCAAACCCTTGCCGCCGCCGCCGCCGGCGGCCGCCGTCGCCGGCGGACCCAGGCCGCCGCTGCCGGCGGGGGCCGGCCCGCGCCGCGCGGCGACCTCATAGGCCTTGCCGTCGAGGGCCAGCACGCCGGTCACGCGGGTCGGCGCCGGCCCCTCGGTGAAGGCCGGCCCCGGCGTCATCGTCAGGGTCAGGCCGCGCGCGCCGCGATCGACGGTTTCCGGGCGACCATGGTCGATCAGCTTGCCGTCGTAGGGGTAGAAATAGGCGTCGGACGCGGCGCTTCCGGCCAGGGCGGCGCCGGCCAGCGAAAGTCGCAGCTTTCCGCCGGTGGCGTCGAAGCTCGCGTCGACCGCGGCCGGTTTGGGCGCGGCCTCGAGCCCGGCGGCGATCGCCGCGCCCCATCGGGGGGTCATCGGCGGCGCGCCGGCGACGACGGGAACATCCAGCGCGAGGTCGGCCGATGCGGGGATGCACACCTGGGCGCACACCAGATAGTCGACGTGGGCCCTGAGCGTCGCCGTCGTCCCGGGACCGGCGTCCGCGGGAATCTCGACCGCGACCGGCAACAGCAGGCTGTTTTCGAAGCCGTAGCTCATGATCGGGCCCGTTGGGATCCGCTTCGGCGTCGGCCAGACGATGTCGCCCGCCCGCCAGCCCTTGGGCAGGGTCCAGGCGATCGTCGCCGGCTCGCCCGCGTCGCCAGGATTGCGCCAATAGGTATGCCAGCCCGGATCGAGGGTCTGGGCGATGGCGACATAGAGCGTCGAGCCCGGCGCGGCGCCCACGGTCTGCGCGACCAGCCGGCTCTCGATATGGGGCGTCTTCACCGTCTGGGCGCACGCGGCGCCGGCGATCATGGCCATCAGGGCGGCGGCTGCGACGATCTTCATGCGCCTATCCTAGGGCCTTGGACGATGGCGGGAAACGGTCGATGATGAGCAAATCGCAATCGCTCGGAGACCCCGCTCATGCCTGCCGCGTTTGACCAGATCGAAATCGGCCAGGTGGTCAGTCTGGGCGTCACCGTGGTCGACGGCGGCGCGCTCGAAGCGTTCGTCCAGGCCTTCTCGCCGGGATGGCCGCCCGCTCGTGGGGCGCCCGACGCCATGGTGTATGCCATGTGGGCGCGGCTGGACGGCGAATCGACGATGGTCTGGCCCCAGACCAAGCGCCTGGGCGTCGACGCCCTGCGCTGGATGCGCAATCCCCCGGTCGGCGAACTGCTGCGTGGGCGGATGACGGTGATGGGCAAGGACCCGGTCGGCGACGACAAGGGAATCGTCATCGCCCAGCACGACCTGTTGGACGAAGCGGGCCGGCTGGTGTTCTCCTGCCTCACGCGCAGCGTCTTCGCGCGCTAGAGCAGGATGATTTTAGATGAAACCATCTAAAATCTGAATCCTGCTCTAGAAGCAAAAAGTTAGACCCTGATTCAGCTTTCAGATCTGTTCCGTCTGAACGCATCAGGGTCTAGGGCAAGGGGACGCAAGCCTAGTTCAGGTTCGCGGGCGGCGGCGCTCCGCGCGCCATGGTCAGGGCGATCAGCCGGTCCCAGCCCTGCAGCGAGGTCAGATGGGCATAGATCTGCCCCAGGGCGCCGTTCTGGATGAATTCGTTGAGCTTGTCGGGCGACAGCGCCTTCAGCTTGGCCTCCGACACGGCGTAGTATTCCGCGACCGTCTGCGGAACGTCGGGCGTGCCGTCGGCGCGCGGCGGGGTGAACTGCGCCTTGCGCGTCTCGAACAGATCATGCTCGCGCAGCAGCTTCACGAACGACTCGGTACGGCGGACCTCCACTTCGAAATCGTTGCAGAAGGTGATGCAGTTGCGCGTGTACTCGGTCGGCTGGCCGGCGGCGTCGAAGAAGGCGAGATCGGGCAGGTCGCCCAGCATCGGCGCGTCCCGATCTATGCAGACCACCAGCTGTTCGGACGTCGTGTCGTTGGCCAGCACGAACGGATACCGGCGAATATAGGCGGGAATGTAGGTCCCCGGCTCGAACCGGCCGTTGGCCAGGATGAACATGTTGCTGTCGGCATTGATGCCCATCACCACCAGCGGCTGGTAGTTCTCGCCGGCGAAGATGATCGGATAGCAGACCGCCGCCGCCGCAAACTCGGCGACGGTCAGCGGCGTCACCTGGCTGCGCGCCGCGAACAGGAACGGTCCATCCATCCGGCGCAGCCCGAGCCTGCCATGGGCTTCGACATTGAGCGGCTCTGGACGGCTATAGAACAGCGCATTGCCCTGGAGCTGCCCTGACCCGGTCTGATTGGTGATTTCCATGAAGCGCTCGGCGAATTGGGATAAAGGAACGGACGGGCAGGCGCCCGCGACAAGTGCGGCGGGCTTCTAACCCATCGCCTCCGACGCGGCAATCCGGCGAGGTCCCTCCGAGCGCGGGCGTCCTGGCCGCCCTTTATTGTCAAGCGGGCCGGAGGTCCCCCCTCCTTGAGATGCTCGGCCATTCGGCGACTCCAGGCGCACCGCACTTCGTGGCGAAATGCAAGTCGAGCATGGACTTTTCAAAGCGCAAAAAATGGCGTTTATGCATTTGCAATACATCGATCGTCGATCTGATTTTCAGCAAAGGCGATAGACTGACCGTGACGGTCGCCGAATAACAAAACCGTCGGAAGTATCATCGTCATCCGATGATGGGCACGCCTTGGAGGACTTGTTTCATGCATCCTGGATCAACTTGGCTGGCGGCAGGCGTTTTCTCGCTGCTTTGCGCCTCGACACTCCAGGCCCAGGCGCCGGCAAAAACAGAGACCACGGTGCTGCTGCAAAGCGCCTCGTCCTGGAACGATGTGGCTTACAAGGCTTACCCGATGGGGCGCCCCCAACTGACCACCCTTCGGATCGTCATTCCGCCGCACTCCGCGCTGCCCTGGCACGTCCATGCCATGCCCAATGCCGCCTATGTCCTCTCGGGCGCCCTGACCGTCGAAGACCGCGCGACCGGGGCAAAGGCCACCTTCCACGCGGGCGAAGCCTTCGCCGAGTGTGTCGGCGTCGTGCACAGGGGGGTGACCGGCGACGAACCCGCGGTGTTGATCGTCACATATTCGGGTGCGCCAGGGCAGGCGCTCTCCACGCCGGTCGCCGGGGCCAAAGAGTAGGCGCAGGGTCAACTCGTTCCGCATCGCGCGCCGATGCCGCTTTCGCCGATCGGACCGGCGACGTCCTAGTCGCCGCCTTCTTTTTCAAGCAATGGGCGGCCGCAATAAGAAGGCCTCAGGCCGCACATTCCGATGCGGACGTTCGACGAGATGCCTGTCCATTCGTCTTGAGGACGTGCGCGACGCCTTTCGCAATCAGGGCATGGGCGACGCAGGGCCCCTGATTTGCAAAAAATGCAAATCACCCCGGTTGGAAATTCAGCCAACGCCGCGTTCCCGGGCGACCCTGGGGGCCAAAACACAACGCCCCAAATGTCTGACACATTCGGCGCGCGGCCCGATCGGACCGGCGACATCCTCGTCGCCGCCTTCGGACGGGAACGTCAACTCGCACCTGAACTGGTGGCCGATGTGTCGAACGTTGCCGAAAAGGTCGCGTTTCGGCAAGCGCGGTGATCCTTAGGGAGTGAGTTCGAACACCACGCCGGCTCCTTTCCTGCCAGCATTTGCCGTTCCATAAAGGTTTCCGGAGTCGTCACTTATCAAGACTCCAAGGGGACTCGCGCTTTGGCTGCCGTGAAAGTTGAATAGAACCTTCTCGGCCCAACCCCTCTTGTTTTCCGGTCGGGGGCTCAGCTTGAATAACAAGCCCTCACGGTACGCGCCACCTGAATAGGTCGCTCCGTACAAGTTACCTTTTGTGTCCGCTAATAGGCCATCCGGTTCGGCGCCATCAGCTCCAGTAAACGAATGGATCACTACCTCAGACCATGCCTTCTCTCCGATCACTGGTGGGCGCAACTCAAACACCAGTCCGCACGTCTGATTCTGGCAGACGTTTTTACCGCCTAGAAGAGTTGACCCATAGAGATTGCCCGCGCCGTCAACGATTAGATTTCCTTCGGGCTGTTGGCCGTCGACGCCTTTGAACGAATGCAGAATCGTTTCGGTCCAGGCTGTCTGTCCGACCAGCGGCGGGCTCAATTCGAACACAATGCCATCGCCGCGCGACCCGCCGTCGCCGGTGACTCCATAGAGATTGCCCACGCCGTCAAGGATCAGACTTCCTTCGGGCGCTTCGCCGTCGGCGCCGTTGAACGAATGGAGCACAGTCTCTGTCCAGGCCGTTTGCCCCACTGGCGGCGGGCTCAACTCGAACACCACGCCCGAGTCATTCGCCCCACCTGAAATCGTTGCCCCGTAGAGATTGCCCGCTTCGTCCTTAGTCAAACCTGCTGCAGGAATATTTCCATCGGTGTTGTTAAATGAATGTAGCACCGCCTCGGTCCAGGCTGTCTGCCCCGGCTGTGGTGGGCTCAACTCGAACACGGCGCCATCGTCGCTCGCGCCACCATCGATTGTCCCGTAGAGATTGCCCGCGCCATCTGCAATCAGAGCCCCGCTCGGATAATAAACATAGTCTGCACCAAAGAAGTAAAGCGTAGTCTCTGTCCAAGCAGACTGACCCGCTTTTGGAGGACTCAACTGGAATACGGCGCCCCCGTTGCGCGCACCACCCGTTCGTGTTGTTCCGTAGAGATTGCCTGCGCCGTCAGAGATCACTCCCGCGCCAACGCCAGACGTGAAACGAAAGAGCACTTGCTCCTGCGAAGTGGCTTGCGCGGTTCCCCCGTAGCACCCCAGTGCGAACAATGCGGTGATTGCCGACCTGTCGAGCAGCGAAAGCCAATGCTTCGCCCGGCGGCCTCGCGTCGGCGCGCGGGCCACATTGCGCGTCTCTCGGGAGGAATGCCAACACGCACAGTACGGTTTGACGGTCGCTGAGTTTTTCATGCCGAAGCCATGTTCCCAGACGCAGCGCCATTTTTGCTCGACCGGTCCGAATGAAATATGTCCTGCACTTGCTGTTCGTTCAAGATGAGCTTCGGCCAGGGCGATCGGAGAGGTCGCGGTGGGCGCCTCGCTTGGCCGCTTCCGCCGGGGCGCGGCGAACAAGTTCTCCCAGTTTTTCTCAGTGGCTGAGAACGCCGGCCGATCGCCCCGATCAGGGCCGCCTGCGTCTGTTCGCCCTCGTTCAGCAGCCCGGCCCGGGCGGCGATGTCCCTGGCCATCGGCTCGCCGAACCGGCGCAGCTTGCAGAGACAGGTGTTGGGATCGGTGCCGAAGTAGTGCTCGGCCAGCGCGGCGAGGGTGTACAGCGCTTCGCCTTGGCGCTTCAGAAAGCCGAAATTCGCGCTGACTGGCTGCATCGTCCCCTGATGGATCGCTCGCTGCGGCGACTAGAGATCAAATTCGCGGCCGAGGCAAACACTCGCCGGCGCGCGTCTGCGAAACCATCATCCCCAACCCCTTGACAGCCGTCGTTTCATTGCAATATGAAAGCTTGCAATTCGCGATGAACCGAAAAGGACCATCGTCCATGCCAGCCCTCGAAAATCCCCGCCATGAAGCCTTCGCCGTCGCCCGGGCAAAGGGCGCGACCCTGCACGACGCGTTCGAGGACGCCGGGTTCCCACCCGATTGCGCGCACGCCTGCCGTCTTGCAAAACGCGACGACGTCGCCGCACGGATCGGTGAACTGCGCGCGGCGCGCGAAAAGGCGGAAGAGTCCGAACCGCACATGATCATCGACGCCCTCATCCGCATGGCGCGCGACAGCGAAGCGCTGAAGACGCCGGCCGGTGTCAAGGAAGCGCGGCTCAACCTGGTTGAGGCCAGCCGCCTGCGCACGGTTTTGACAGATTCAAGGAATAATGAGCGTTATCAGATGTCTAAGGTGGACTAGGGGTGGTTCGTGGCGGCCAGAGCGCGGCCAAACCGCGGCCATAACGCAGCCAATGCGCGGCCCGATCGGGCCAAGCGGCGGCCATGAGGCGGCCGAAACGCAGCCAGGAATTGGCCATGGCGCGGCCCGGTTGCGGCCGAGGCGCGGCCACGGGGAGGCCCGCTTCTGTCGCTTCCCGATCACGTCGGCCGCGGCGAGCACAGCGCTCCGTAGAGGTCTGGCCGGCGGTCGCGGAAGAATCCCCAGGCGGCGCGGTGGGTGTCGAGGAAGTCGAGATCGAAGGTCGCGGTCAGCACGCCTTCGTCGTCGCGCCCGAAGTCGGCCGCGAGGTCGCCGCGGTGGTCGGCGATGAAGCTCGATCCGTAGAACCGCTGGCCGCCTCCGGGATAGTCGGGCCAGGCCTCGAAGCCGGTGCGGTTGGCGCCGACCACCGGGATGACGTTGGAGACCGCGTGGCCCTGCATGGCGCGTCGCCAGGGCAGGGCGGTGTCGAGGGTGGGATCATGCGGCTCGCTGCCGATGGCGGTGGGATAGAGCAGCACGTCGGCGCCCATCAGGGTCATGGCCCGGGCCGCCTCGGGATACCACTGGTCCCAGCAGACGCCGGCGCCGATCCGGCCGAACCGGGTCGGCCAGACCCGAAAGCCGGTGTCGCCGGGACGGAAATAGTACTTCTCCATATAGCCGGGGCCGTCCGGAATATGGCTCTTGCGGTAGATGCCCAGCGGCGCGCCGTCGGCGTCGATCATCACCAGGCTGTTGAAATAATGCGGGCCTTCGCGCTCGAAGATCGACAGCGGCAGCACGACGCCCAGTTCGGCGGCCAGCGGCGCCAGGGCCGTCACGCACGGATGCTCGCGCCAGGGATGGGCCGACGCGAACCAGCGCTCCTGCTGGGCGACACAGAAATACGGCCCCTGGAACAGCTCGGGTGGCAGGATCACCTGCGCGCCCAGCGCCGCGGCCTCGCGCACCAGGTCGGCGACGCGGGCGATGTTGGCGTCGAGATCCTCGCCGAACGAGGCCTGCAGGGCCCCCAGCGTGATCGTGCGCGCGCTCATGCCGGCTGCTGCTGGCTGATGCAGTGAAACGCGCCGCCGCCGGTCAGCAGGGCCTTGGCCGGGAGACCGATCACCGTACGGTCGGGAAAGACGGTCTCCAGCGCCTGCCCGGCCAGGCCGCCCGCGAGGATGTCATAGGTCGGCACGATCACCGCCCGGTTGGCGATCAGGAAGTTCATGTGCGAGGCGGGGACGCGGCGCCCTTCGTCGTCGACGACCCTTCCGGGCGAGGGTATGCGGACAAGGCGCAGGCGGCGGCCTTCTGCGTCGGTCGCGCCGGACAGGGCGCGGGCCGCGGCGTCGTAGACGTCGGCGTTGGGATCGTCGAGCCCGAACGCGATCGGGCAGGCGACGACGCCGGGCGCCACGAACCGCGCCAGATTGTCGACGTGGCCGTCGGTGTGGTCGTTGAGCAGCCCATTGCCCAGCCATATCACCTTGCGCGCGCCCAGCGACCGCGAGAGCGCCGCCTCGGCGTCCGCTTCGCGCCAGGTCCCGTTGCGGTTGGGGTGGAGCAGGCACTGGGTGGTGGTCAGCACCGTGCCTTCGCCGTCGTGGTCGAGCGCGCCGCCCTCCAGAACGAATGGATGCCGCGTCAGGGCCGCCCCGGCGGCGGCGGCGATGTCGGCGCCGATGGTCTGATCACCGGCCAGCTCGTACTTGCCGCCCCAGCCGTTGAACGTGAAGCCGGCCGCCGCGTCACGGGCCAGGAAGATCGGGCCGGTGTCGCGCAGCCAGACATCGCCGAAGTCCGCCGCCACCAGGTCGACGTTGTCGACATCGCCCAGCAGCGCCTGGGCGGTGTCCATCGCGCGGTCGCCGTGGACGAGCAGCTTGACCCGCTCGCCGCCCGGGCTGGCCAGGGCGCGCGCCAGGGCCTCGACCTCGGCCTGCGCGGGCGCGAGGTTCTCCTCCCAGAGGTCTTCGTGACTGGGAAACCCCAGCCACATCGCCCCGTGGGGGGACCATTCCGCTGGAACCGGATGCGTCATGGCGCCGGCCATAGCCGAGAACCGCCCGTCAGACCAGCCGGGCGTAAACGCGCGATCGACGCGGCCTTGCCAAGCCTGGGAGCCTCTGCGATAAGCCGCCCTTCGAATTTCGGCGCGCTTCGGCGTGTCGAGGAGCGCGGGCGTAGCTCAGTGGTAGAGCACAACCTTGCCAAGGTTGGGGTCGAGAGTTCGAATCTCTTCGCCCGCTCCAAATTCGAATGGTCCACCGAGCCCGCTGGTCGCCATTGATTTGGAAAAAACGTCAGCGCCCGCGGGCTCCTGCGCCACCCCGGCGACGGAACCCCGCGGATGAGGCGACGTTGAGTTCTGATCGGAGCGCCTGCGTCGGCAGTGGAGACTTCCATGACGTCCATCAGATCCTGCGCGGCGCTCGCCGCCCTCCTCTTCGTTTCCGCCGGCGCGGCGATGGCGCAGCCCTATGATCCCGACCCGCAGGGCGACCCGTCCGGATACGGACCGCCGCCGCCCCCGCCCGGCGATTCTCAGAGCGGTGATGACCAGGGCTACGGTCCGCCACCCTCCAATGATCAATGGGGGCAGGGGAGATACCCGGACCCCAGCGGCCAATACGAAGACCAGCGCACCGGGAACGCCGGTCGAGGCGACGCCTTCGCCGATCAACGCGACGAATACGCCGCGCGGATGGCGCGATACAACTCGCGGCAGGCGCGCTACCGGCATCAGCTGCGCGTCTATGAGCGCGCGCGGCGGGACTACGACAGGCAGTTTGGACCGGGCGCTTATGAGCATTACTACGCCGCCCCTCCGCCGCCTCCGGGCCAGTGACGCGTCGCGCCGGCTGACCGGCGAAGGCTGATCCGCACATGCCCAAGGAACCTCTGCTGAGCTGGCATTGGTGGCTGCAGGGCGGTTGGCTGGTCGCCGCCACCAAGCTGACGGTGGCCGTCGTGATCATGATCGTCGCCTTCGCCCTTGCGCGCATCGTGCGCGGCGCGCTGGAACGACTGAAGGGCCGCCCGCATCTGAGCGGCCCGCTGATCTACATCTTCCAGAAGCTGTCGGGTTACGCGGTGGTCGCCACCGGCCTCCTCATCGCGCTTTCCACGATCGGCATCGATCTCACCTCGCTGGCGGTATTCGCCGGAGCGGTGGGCGTCGGCGTCGGCCTGGGGCTGCAGGGGATCGTGCGCGAGTTCGTGTCCGGCCTGGTGGTGATCTTCGATCAACACCTTCACGTCGGCGACTTCATCGAGCTGGAAGGCGGCGTGAAGGGTGAGATCGTCGAAGTCGGGCCGCGGGCGGCGCGCATCCGCACCAACGACGCCGTCGATATCGTGCTGCCCAATTCCAAACTCATCGAGAACAGGGTCACCAACTGGACCCTGAAAGGGGACACCCGCCGGATCCATGTGCCGTTCACCGTGGCCTATGGCGTCGACAAGAACCGGGTGCGCGATGCGGTCCTGGCCGCTGCCCGCGAGGTCCCTTTCACCTTGCCCGACACCGAGGCGCGCCGCACGCAGGTGTGGATGGTCGGCTTCGGCGACTCGGCCTTGAACTTCGAACTGGTCGTGTGGCCGACGGAGAAGGCGGCGCGACGCCCGTCGGCGATGCATGCCGCCTACACCTGGGCCATCGACGACGCCTTGCGCGCGGCGGAGGTGGAAATGCCCTTCCCGCAGATGGAGGTGCGGCTGCGCAGTCTGTTCGGCCGCGAGAGCGACGACGCCCTGGCGGCTCTGCGTCTCGAGCGCACCGACCAGACCCGGCCAGCGGCCACGGCTTCCACCGACAACGACGCCTTGCGCGATACCCAGATTTCAACTCACGACGACGACCCTGAAGGCCGCCTGCCGGCGCGGCCGCGCGCGAACAAGAGCGCTGTCGATCGCCCGGTACGCTAGAGCAGGATTCAGATTTTAGATGAAACCATCTAATATCCTGCTCTAGAAGCAAAAAGTTAGACCCTGATTCAGCGTTCAGATCTGCTCCGTCTGAACGCATCAGGGTCTAGTCGCCGAAATAAGCGGGCGCCCCCTACAACCCGGCGCTCCGCTTCGACGCCGCCTCGGCCGTCGTCGGCGCGGCGGCGGCCGGCGCGGGGATCGGCTGCTTCAACAGGGGAATGACGATGCTGTTGAGACTGTCGAGGTCGAAAGCGCCGGGCTGGGCGTAGACCAGCTTGCCGGAGCGATCGATGATGTAGTTGGTCGGTAGCGCGTTCAGGAAGCGATACGGCCCCTTCATGCGCCTGATGAACGGCATCTTCATGTGCGACGCCAGCGGGCGCAGCTTTTCCGCCGGAACCGAGTCCTCGGTCGCGATCGCCAGCACCTGGAAGCCATACCTGTTGTAGGCTTCGAACGCGGCTTCCAGCATCGGCAGTTCCCGCCGGCACGGGCCGCACCACGTCGCCCAGAAGTTCAGCACGACCACGTCTCCCCTCAGATCGGCGAGCTTGACCGTCTGACCGCCGAAGGTGGTGACCGTGAAGTCGGGGGCGGGCTCGCCGACCTTGGGCGCGGCCGGGCATGCGACGGCCACGGCCACAATTGCCGCCGCCCCCAGCGCCGAGACTTTCCAGTTTCGCATGAAGCCCCCGCGATCAATGTCGCGCCATTGGACGCGGCGGGCGGGGATTGTCAAAAAAATGCGGCCGGGGCGTCGGCGGCCCGCCGTTTCGGCGCAGTCGTGAAGATTGGGGCAAATCAATATTCCGTCAATAAACGGGGCGCCCGCCGGCGGTTCGGTAGTCAAGCTTGCTTAAATAGCCTGCCGAAATTGTTATTTCGTTCCGCCGCCGACGGACTCGCCGACGACGAACGTAATAGACGGTGAACATTGAACCCTGAGGGCAAGGTGCGATGAGCTACCATCTGCAGTTTTTCGCCAATGGCTGCGGGACATCGGCGTCGACGACATCGAGACCGACGGCTCTCTCGATCACGCCAAGGCCCTGGCCCAGGCGACGCTCGAGACCCTGGCGCGGCAACGGACCAGTCGCTTCAAGCCGCGCACGGCCTTCATCGTCGACGGTGAGACGCGCGCCGTCTTGGTCGCCTACCGACTCACCGACGCCGGGCCGGTGGAGCTGCCGCCGGCCTCGAGGCCGGCGGTGAAATCGTCGCGCGCGCCGCCGCGCTCGCGTGTGGTCGAGGACGTGACGGCCGCCGAACCCTGATCTTGGTCAACCGCGCGCCGCGGCCTCGATTTCGTCGCGTCCGCGCTTCGCCAGACGGTCGGCGCGCTCGTTCATCTCATGGCCGAAGTGGCCCTTGACCCATCGCCAGTCGACCTCGTGGCGCAGGCGCGCCTCGTCCAGCCGCCGCCACAGGTCCTCGTTCTTCACCGCTCCCTTGCTCATTGTGCGCCAACCGCGCGCCTTCCACAGCGACAGCCACTGGGTGATTCCGGTCTGGACGTATTTGCTGTCGGTGTGCAGCTCGACCCGACACGGGCGCTTGAGCGCGTTGAGCCCCTCGATGGCGGCGGTCAGCTCCATGCGGTTGTTGGTGGTGGCGGCCTCTCCGCCCCAGATTTCCCGCTCGTGTTCCCCGAAGACGAGGATCGCGCCCCAGCCGCCGGGGCCTGGATTGCCGCGGCAGGAACCGTCCGTGTAGATCACGACCTGGGGGGTCATGCGCCCTCGAACAGGGTCAGGCCCGCGCGATGCACGGCGAGCTTGCGCTCATATTCCAGCGGGTCCTTGGGAACCACCAGCGCGCCGGCGGGTGTCGCGCCCCAATCGTCCAGGCGCGTGAGAAAGAAGCGCAGCGCGGCGCCGTGGGCGAGCACCGGCAAGGCGGCGCGTTCCTGCGCGCTCAACGCGCGCCGGCGCTGATAGCCGTCGACGAACGCGCGCGCGGCGGTGATGTTGAAACTGCCGTCGGCTTCGAAGCACCAGGCGTTCAGGGCGACCGCGATATCGTAGGCGAGCGCGTCCCAGGCCGCGAAGTAGAAGTCGATGGTTCCCGCGAAGCGCCCGGCGTCGAAGAACACATTGTCCGGGAAATAGTCGGCGTGAACGATCCCCTCGGGCAATTGCGACGGCCAGCGCGCGGCGATGCTTGCGGCGTCGGTCTCGATGGTGGCGGCAAGGCCGCGCTTGAGTCGGTCGGCGGCCGGCGAGAGGCGCGCCGCCAGCGGCGCCCAGCTTGTCTGGCCAAGGTCGTTGGCCCGGCGCCCGGCGAACCCCCGGGAGGCCATGTGCAGCCAGCCCAATCCCTCGCCGGCCTCTCGGCACTGGGCGACTGTGGGCCTGCGGGCGGACAGTCCGGGCAGGAATGCGATCAAGGCCGCGGGCTTTCCGCGCAAGGTTTTCAGGATCGATCCGGCGCGATCGGCGATGGGGGCCGCGCTGGGATATCCGTCATTCGCCAGCCATTGCATCAGAGACAGGAAGAACGGCAGATCCTCGGCGCGGACGCGGCGTTCATAGATGGTGAGAATGTATCGCCCAGCGCGGGTTTCCAGCAGGTAGTTGGAATTTTCAACACCTTCGGCGATGCCTTTGAACGAAACCGCCTCGCCCACATCGAAGTCGGCGACGAACGCCTCGAGTTCGGTATCGCTGATATCGGTATAGACCGCCATCCACCGTTGATCCGTGACGCGCCTCGGCCCGTCAAGGGCAGGCTAGCCCCGCCTTCTCGTCGGGTTCGTTGCGGCGCCGCGGATATGCCTTTATCAACCGCCCAGATATCGCCGGATGGCTCCGGCCAAGCAGACAGTCTGGACACCCCATGCGCCGCATCCGCACCTATCTCTTTGCTGCCTGCACTGTCTTGACGTTCTCCTGGACGGTCCCGACCCTCGCGCAATATGGCGGCGGCAGTCCGGGCGGTCGTGGCGGCGGTCCCGACCAGCAGCAGCAGGAAGACGACGCGAAAAGGAAAAGGCGTGACGAGGCGTTCGGGGCCGGCAACGCGGCTCTGCCGGCGCTGCGCAACGCCGGACCCTGCCCTTACGTGAAGGTGCTCTACGACGCCGCCCGCTATGTCGAGTTCAAGGACAATGCCGAGGCGTCGGCCAACGTCATCTACACCGGCGAAATTCAAAAGGTCGGATCGGTCTGCGCCTACAAGCTGACCGATCCGATCAAGATCAAGATGCAGATCCTGTTCGAATTCGGGCGCGGCCCGCTGGCGCAAAGCAACCGCAAGCTCTATCATTATTGGATTGTGGTCACCGATCGCAATCGCGCCGTACTCGCCAAGCAGTCCTTCGATCTGCCGGTGACCTTCCCGTCCAAGGACGACCGTGTCACCCTTACCCAGACCGTCCCCGAGGTGCTTATTCCCCGCCACGACAGCAAGGTGAGCGGGGCGAACTTCGAGGTGCTGGTGGGGTTCGATGTAACCCCGGCGATGGCCCAGTTTAATCGTGACGGCAAACGGTTCCGCCCCAACGCCGGCGTGGCGGCGGCCGGGGACGCGCCGCCGACGCGATGAGCGACCTCAGATCGAGGCTGGGCGAAGCGGCGGGGGCCGCGTTCGCCTCTCTGGGCCTGCCGCCCGAACTCGGCAAGGTCACCGCGTCGGATCGACCGGACCTGGCGGATTTTCAGTGCAACGGCGCGCTGGCGGCCGCAAGACGCCTCAAGCGCAACCCCCGCGAAATCGCCCAGGCGGTCGCGGATGCGTTGCGGTCCCATTCGGCGATATCCGAGGTCTCGGTGGCGGGTCCCGGCTTCGTCAATCTTCGTGCGGCCAATGACGCCCTGTCGCAGCGCGCCGAGACGCTTGCGCGGGACGATCGTGCCGGAGCCGGGCGCGTGGCCTCGCCGCGCCGGGTCCTGGTCGACTACGCCGGCCCGAACGTCGCCAAGGAAATGCACGTCGGCCACCTGCGGGCCTCGATCATCGGCGAGTCGATCAAGCGGCTGTACCGATTTCGTGGCGACGAGGTGCAAGGCGACGCTCACTTCGGCGACTGGGGTTTCCAGATGGGCCTGCTGCTGACGGCCTGCGCCGACGCGGATCCGCACATCGCGGCCCTGCTCGAGCGCCTGGCGACGAGACCCGAGGGGTTTTCCCAGGCCGACGAGGCGGCGATCGACGCCGAGCTGGACGAACGGATCGGCCTGGATGATCTCGACCGGCTCTATCCGGCCGCCGCGCGAAGGGCGAAGGACGACGCCGATTATCGCGATCGTGCGCGCCGCGCGACGGCGCAATTGCAGGCGGGACGTCTTGGCCATCGCCTGGTCTGGCGCCATTTCGCCACGATCACCCGGGTCGCGCTCGAGCGCGACTTCCATGCGTTGGGCGTCGATTTCGATCTCTGGCGTGGGGAAAGCGACGTCGACGATCTGATCGGGCCGATGGTCGCCGATCTGCAGGACCGGGGTCTGCTGGTTGTAGACCAGGGCGCGCGCATCATCCGCGTGGCGCGGGCCGACGATCGGCGGGAGGTGCCGCCACTGTTGGTGGTGTCGTCCGAGGGATCGGCGATGTACGGCACCACCGACCTGGCGACGATTCTCGACCGCAAGCGGTTCTTCGGTCCCGACCTCGTGCTCTACGTCGTGGATCAGCGCCAGGCCGACCATTTCGAGACCGTTTTCCGCGCCGCCTACCTGGCCGGCTACGCAGAGGCGGGCGCGCTCGAACACATCGGCTTCGGTACGATGAACGGCGCCGACGGCAAGCCCTTCAAGACCCGTGAGGGCGGGGTGCTGAAGCTGCGCGACCTCATCGACATGGCGCGTGGCAAGGCGCGGGAACGGCTGCTCGAAGCGGGCCTGGGCGCCGAGCTCGCGCCCGAAGACTTCGAGGACACGGCTCTGAAAGTCGGCGTCGCGACCCTGAAGTTCGCGGATCTCATCAATTTTCGCGGCACCTCGTATGTCTTCGACCTCGACCGCTTTTCGAGCTTCGAGGGCAAGACAGGTCCCTATCTGCTGTACCAGGCGGTGCGGGTGAAGTCGCTTTTGCGGCGGGCTCAGGCCGAGGGCGTGACGCCGGGGGCGATCGTGATCGGCGAGCCGGCCGAGCGAGACCTCGTGCTGCTGCTGGACGCCTTGGACCACACGCTGACCGAGGCGTATGACAAGTGCGCGCCCAATCTGGTCGCCGATCATGCCTTCCGCCTCGCGCAGGCCTTTTCCAGGTTCTACGCTGCCTGCCCTGTGCTGGCTGCGGACACGGCGCAAATGAAAGCCTCGCGGCTCGCGCTCGCGGCGCTCAGCCTGCGGCAGCTCGAACTTTCTCTCGACCTGCTTGGAATAACGGCGCCCGACCGCATGTAGCCGGCCGGCGAGCGCGGCGCTTGACTCGTTTCGCCGGCTCGACCACTACGCACCCGGCTCTCGCGGGAGAGAGCGAGCCGGAAACGGCTCGACGCCGAAGGCGCAACCGCCCCGGAAACGCTCAGGCAAACGGACCGCGAGGACGAGACAAACGCTGGAAAGAGACGAGGTCCCCTTAAGGGGTCGCGTCTCGCCGAAGGAGCAAGGGCGAGAGCCCGGAATCTCTCAGGCCCAAGGGACAGCGGGGGCGCGCGATCTCGGACGGCGATCGGCCGCCCGCGTGTGCTCAATGGACCTTGGAGTGCGGGTGCCAGACGAAAACTTGAAGACGACGGTCCTGACCGAAGCGCATCGCGCGCTCGGCGGCCGCATGGTCGCGTTCGCCGGCTACGCCATGCCGGTGCAATATCCCCGCGGCATCCTCAAAGAACACCAGTGGACCCGCGAGCGGGCGGGCCTGTTCGATGTCTCCCACATGGGCCCCGCCTGGTTGGAGCTGACGTCGCCGAGCGGCGACCCTCAGGCCGACCACGCCGCTGTCGCCGCCCTGGTCGAGCCGCTGATCTGTGGCGACATCGCCGGTCTAAAGCCGGGCCGCTTGCGCTACACCTTGCTGCTCAACAGCGACGGCGGCGTCCTCGACGACCTGATGATCGGCCGACCCCTGGCCGACGCCGATCAGGGTCGGCTCTACGTCGTCGTCAACGCCGGAACCAAGGAGTCGGATTTCTCTCTGCTGACCGCCGCGGTCGCGGACCGCGCTCAGCTGCGGCGCGCCGACGACGGGGCCCTGATCGCCCTTCAGGGCCCAGCGGCGGCCGATGTTCTGGCGGGCGTGCTGGCGGACGCGGCGAGCCTTGGCTTCATGAGCTTTCGGCAGATCGCTTACGCGGATCACGCCCTGGTCGTCTCGCGCAGCGGCTACACCGGCGAGGACGGCTTCGAGATACTCATCCCGGCGCGGATCGCGCAGGCGCTTTGGAACCGCCTGCTGAGCGACGAACGCGTCGCCCCGATCGGTCTGGGGGCGCGAGATTCCCTGCGTCTGGAGGCGGGTCTGCCGCTCTACGGCCACGACATCGACGAGAGTGTGTCTCCCGTGGAAGCCGCTCTGGGCTTTGCGATCTCTAAGCGTCGATTGAAGGTCGGCGACATGAGGGGCGCGGGCCGCATGCGCCAGGAGCAGGCGGGCGCCTTGTCGCGCGTGCGGGTGGGTCTGCGGATCCTGGAGGGCGCGCCGGCGCGAGAGGGCGCGGAGATCACCGACGTGGATGGCGCGCCGGTCGGCATCGTCACCAGCGGCGGGTTTGGCCCAAGCCTGGGCGCCCCGCTGGCGATGGGATTTGTTCCGCCCGCGCTGTCGCAACCAGGAACCGAGCTGAAGGTTCTGGTGCGAAGCCGCCCGCAGCCGGCGCGGGTGGTCGACATGCCGTTCGTCCCTCACCGCTACCACCGCCACCCCTGAACCTGAGCCAAAGGACACCTGATGCATTTTTCCAAGGACCATGAGTGGGTCGAGGTCGAGGGCGATGTCGCCACGGTCGGCATCACCGCCTATGCCGCCGAGCAGCTGGGCGACGTGGTGTTCGTCGAGCTGCCGGCTACCGGCAAGGCGATCGCGGTGGGCGAGGCCCTGGCGGTCGTCGAGAGCGTGAAGGCCGCTTCGGACGTCTACGCGCCGGTGTCCGGCGAGGTGATCGCCGCCAACGACCTGCTGGGCGATACGCCCGAAACGGTCAACCAAGCGCCCGAGGCGTCGGGCTGGTTCGTCAAGATCAAGCTCAGCCGTCCCGCAGAGGTCGACGACCTCATGGACCGTGCTGCCTACGAGACCTTCCTCGCCACCTTGTAGACGATCGGCGGACGCTTCATGCGATATCTTCCACTCACGGACGCGGATCGGGCCGACATGCTGTCGGTGGTCGGCGTCTCCGGAATCGACGATCTCTTCGTCGATACCCCGGCGTCGGCCCGGCTGCCCGGGCCGGTCGACCTGCCGCCCCACGCGGGCGAACTGGCCGTGGAGCGGGCCATGGGCGCGTTGGCCAGCCGAAACCGCGCTGCCGGCGCGGGACCCTTCTTCTGCGGCGCCGGGGCCTATCGCCACCATGTCCCGGCGAGCGTCGACCACATCATCCAGCGCTCGGAATTCCTGACCAGCTACACGCCCTACCAGCCCGAGATCGCCCAAGGCACGCTGCAGGTTCTCTTCGAATTTCAAACGCAGGTCGCCGAGCTGATGGGCCTGCCCGTGGCGAACGCCTCGATGTACGACGGATCGACCGCCTGCGCCGAGGCGGTGATGATGGCCGCGCGCGTGACGCGCCGCCGCAAGGCGGTCCTGTCGGGCGGCCTGCATCCGCATTATGCGGCTGCGGCGCGCACGCTGGCGCACTCGGCCGGGGTGACGACGCAGCGCCTGCCGGCGGCGCTCGACGCCGAGGCGGCGGTGATCGCGCGGATCGACGACGACACCGCCTGTGTCGTGGTGCAGTCGCCCAACGTGTTCGGCACGGTGTCGGACGTCACCAGGATCGCCGAGGCCGCCCACGCGGCGGGCGCGCTTTTGGTCGTGGTAACCACCGAGGCCGTCTCGTTCGGCATGCTGAAGTCGCCGGGCGAAATGGGAGCCGACATCGCCGTCGCCGAGGGCCAGTCGATCGGCAACGGCCTGAACTTCGGCGGCCCCTATGTCGGTCTGTTCGCCTGCCGCGATAGTCTCTTGCGCCAGATGCCCGGCCGCCTGTGCGGCGAGACGCTCGACGCCACGGGCCGGCGAGGATTCGTGCTGACCCTGTCCACGCGTGAACAGCACATCCGGCGCGACAAGGCGACCTCGAACATTTGCACGAACTCGGGCCTGTGCGCCCTGGCGTTCTCCATCCACATGTCGCTGCTGGGCGGCGTCGGGCTGAGCCGCCTGGCCGCCCTCAACCACGCCGCGGCGCGCGCCTTGCGAGACGCCCTCGCGGCGGCGGGCGTCGAGATCCTCACCGCGCGCTTCTTCAACGAATTCGCGGTGCGCCTGCCCCGCCCCGCCGCCGGGGTCGTCGAAGCGATGGCGCGCAACGGCATCCTGGCGGGCGTGCCGTACTCTCGCCTCGATCCGGGAGCCGGGATGGATGACGTCCTTCTCGTCTGCGCCACGGAAACCACGACGGAGCAGGACATCGCCGCCTTCGCCCAAGCCCTCGCCACGGAGATCGCGCCATGAACGCCGTCGCCAATCTCGGTCGGCCCACGCGTCCCGACCAGGACTACGCGGAGACGCGCGTCTCCCACCCCGGTCGCGGTCTGTTGCAGGAAGAGCCGCTGATCTTCGAACTGGGCGGTTGGAACAAGACCGGCGTGGATTTTCCGCTCGATCAGGGCGCCGACGCCTCCGACCTCTCGGGACTGACCAGTTCCGCGCCGCCGCGCCTGCCGGGATTGTCGGAGCCGGAGACCCTGCGCCACTACGTGCGGCTCTCGCAGCTCAACCATGCCATCGACCTGGCGCTCTACCCGCTGGGCTCGTGCACGATGAAGCACAATCCGCGCCTGGGCGAAAAGATGGCCCGCCTGCCGGGCTTTGCGGACATCCACCCGCTGCAGCCGGTTTCGACGGTGCAGGGGGCGCTGGCGCTGATGGATCAGCTGGCGCATTGGCTGAAGACGCTGACCGGCATGCCGGCGGTCGCGCTGTCTCCCAAGGCGGGCGCGCACGGCGAGCTATGCGGCTTGCTGGCGATCCGTGCGGCGCATGAGGCGAGGGGGGATGGACGCAAGACAGTGCTTGCGCCCACCTCTGCCCACGGCACCAATCCGGCCACCGCCGCGCTGGCCGGCTACCAGGTCGTCGAGATCGCCCAGACCGCCGATGGCCATGTCGACATGACCGACCTGGCGGCAAAGCTGAACTCGGACGTCGCCGCCGTCATGGTCACCAATCCGAATACCTGCGGGCTGTTCGAGCGGGATGTGATCGAGATCGCCCGGCTGACGCATGAAGCCGGCGCCTACTTCTATTGCGACGGCGCGAACTTCAACGCCCTGGTCGGCAAGGTGCGCCCAGGCGACCTCGGCGTGGACGCCATGCACATCAATCTTCACAAGACCTTCTCCACGCCGCACGGCGGCGGCGGACCGGGCGCGGGCCCGGTCGTTCTGAGCGCCGCTCTCGCGCCCTACGCCCCGACGCCATGGCTGACCCATGGCGAAGCCGGCTACGACCTCGTCGAGCACGCCGACGGCGAAGCCGGCGCCGCGTTCGGCCGCCTGTGCGCCTTTCACGGCCAGATGGGCATGTACGTTCGCGCGCTCGCCTATATGATGAGCCACGGCTCCGACGGCCTGCGGCAGGTCGCCGAGGATGCGGTGCTGAACGCCAACTATATCAAGGCGAGGCTCGGGGGGGCCATGAGCGCCGCCTACCCCGACGGCCCGTGCATGCACGAAGCCCTTTTCGATGATCGCTGGCTGGAGGATACGGGGATCACCACGCTCGATTTCGCCAAGGCGATGATCGACGTCGGCTTCCACCCGATGACCATGTATTTCCCGCTGGTGGTGCATGGGGCAATGCTTATCGAGCCCACTGAAACCGAGTCGCGCGCGGAACTCGATCGTTTCTGCGACGCGCTGCTGGAACTCGCGGCGGCCGCCAAGGCCGGGGACGTCGAGCGGTTCAAGGGGGCGCCGTTCCACGCGCCATTGCGGCGACTCGACGAAACCATGGCGGCCCGCAGACCCAAACTGCGGTGGGTGGCGCCGGCGTGAACGGCTGCAATCGACCGAGAGTTACTGCTGCTGCTGCTGTTGCTGCTGATGGATCAGCGCGGCGCTGCTGGCGCGGCGGCGGGCGGCGGCGATGGCCGGGGCGCTCATCCGCAGATATTCAGAAACGTCGCCGGAGCCTTCAGCCTCTCGCACCTGGACGCCGACCGAGAGCTTGCTCTCCGCCTCTCCCTTGAACACGCCGCGGGTCGGGGGAACGTCGACATAGTCCCGCCCGACGCCGATCGCGATGTGGCGCTCGCGCGCCAGCACGTTGTTGGTCGGATCGAAGCCGAGCCATCCGAGGGACGGCAGATAGGCCTCGACCCAGGCGTGTGTATGGTCCGGATCCGAGCGATCTCCGCGCGCGCGGTCGGTGAACAGATAGCCTGAGACGTAGCGCGCCGGAACGCCCCAGCCGCGGCAGATGGCGATCATGATGTGGGCGAAATCCTGACAGACGCCCCGGCGTTCGACCAGCGCGTGGTCGATCGGGCTGTCCGCTCCGGTGATGCCGGTCTCGTAGTCGAAACTTTCATACAGGGTCCGCGAAAGCGCGCGCAGAGCGGTAAGCGGATCATACCGCTTCAGCGCGGCGATGTTTCGCTCGGCGATGAACGCCGTCAAGGCCGATGTCTCGGTCGCCAGGCCGTGCGGCGGGATGAAATCGAAACACTCGGCGCGCACGTGATCGCTGTCCAAAGCCCGCCATTCGCCTGGATCGACGCAATCGGGCGGCATGGGCGGGGCCAGTGTCTCGACGACCGAATTGGCGATGATCACCAGCCGGCTGTGGGCCTGGGGCACGTCGAAATGGTGGACCGTGTTGCCGAAGTTGTCGCTGTAGGCGAAGGTCTGCGCTCGCGGGTCGATTTCGAGTTCGAAGTTGACCACGCGTTGCTCCATCGAGCGGCGCGGTCGCAGGCGCAGCTCCATGATGCTTTCGCGCACCGGCTCATCGTATTCGTATTCGGTCACGTGGCGGATTTCGAACAGCATCAGGCCGGCAGACTCAATTCGAGAGGATAGGCGACGAAGGTTTCGTGAATCGCGGCGTGGATGGCCGCGCACTCCTCGCCGACCGCCGCCAGCAGGGCGCCCGCGCCAGTCGCGGCGATTTCCCCGATGTCCGCGTATTGCAACCTGGCGTTCAGACGGCCGGCCAGCCGCAGCGCCTCCGACCGGCCGCCCTGGCCGTGATGAAGCAGCGAAAGATGCTCCTCGAGCTGGGCCGTGCAATAGCGGATCGAGCGCGGGAATTCCTGGTCGAAGATAAGGAACTCCAGGATGTAGCGCGCGGAGATATCGGCCGTGTAGACGCGCAGGTAGGGCTCGAGGGCGCAGGCCATGCGCAGCAGGTTCATCAGCGTGATGTGATCGATCCCGGCGATCGCGTCCTCGCCGAAACAGACCCCCAGCAGGCTGGCGATCAGCTGCGCGCGCTCGCTGTGCACCCCGGCGCGCATGAACCGCCAGCCCTCGCCATGGCTCATGGTCGCGTCGGCGGCCCCCATGTAGAGGTGCAGGTCGGCGATGGTGTCCTGCAGGGCCGCCGCGGCGTCGATCTCGAAAGCGGCGTGCGCCGTTCCGTCCATGAAGCGCAGGTAAAGCAGATTGAGGCGCTCCCAGGTCTCGGTGGTTATCTGGTCGCGAACCTGGCGGGCGTTTTCCCTGGCGTGGGCCAGAGAGGCGAACACCGAATCGCCGATGTCGTGGTCGAAGACCAGGCGTCGGGCCGAATCCACCGCCCGGCCCGGGCGCTCGGGTTCGGGATCGCCGACCGCGGCCAGAGCGATGTGCGTGGCGCGCGCCGCCGCGTCGGTGCGGTCGAGCGCGGCGTGCAGCATGACCACGGCCAGGCGCGACAGATGCTCGGCGCGCTCCACATAGCGCCCCATCCAGTAGAGGCTGTCGGCGACGCGGGCGAGCATCATGGCGCAGTTCCCGCCGGTTCGTCCGCCAGCACCCAGGTGTCCTTCGACCCGCCGCCCTGGCTGGAATTGACGACCAGCGATCCGCGCTTGAGCGCGACCCGGGTCAGCGCTCCGGGCGTCACCACCGTCGTTTCGCCCGAAAGTATGAACGGCCGCAGGTCCACGTGCCGCGGTTCGATCTGGCTCTCGATCAGACAGGGCGCCGTGGACAGCTGGATGGTCGGCTGGGCGATGTAGTTGGCGGGATCGGCCTTGAGCGCGTCGGCGAAGGCGGACCGTTCGGCGGCGGTCGCGTGGGGGCCCACCAGCATTCCGTAACCGCCCGATGCGCCGACCGCCTTGACCACCAGGGTGTCGAGATTGGCGAGCACGTGCGAGAGCTGCGCCGGTTCGCGGCACAGGAAGGTCTTCACGCTGGGCAGAATCGCATCTTCGCCGAGGTAGTATTTGATGATGGCCGGCACATAGGCGTAGACCGCCTTGTCGTCGGCCACGCCCGTCCCGGGAGCATTGCAGATCGCCACATTACCGGCGCGATAGGCGTTGAACAGGCCGGCTGCGCCCAGGGCCGAATCCCGCCTGAAGGTCAACGGATCGATGAAATCGTCGTCGACGCGGCGATAGATCACGTCGATCCGGCCAAGACCGGTCGTCGTGCGCATGAAGACGTGGTTGTCATGGACGACCAGGTCCCGGCCTTCGACGAGTGGCACCCCCATCAATCTGGCCAGATAGGCATGCTCGTAGTAGGCGGAGTTGTAGACGCCCGGCGTCAGCACCACGACCTGCGGATTGGAGCGATGATCGCTCGCCATGCTCTTCAACGTCGACAGGAGCAGATCGGGGTAGCGCTCCACCGGCCGCACGCCGGCTTTGCGGAACGTGCCGGGGAAGGTGCGCCGGGACGCGTCGCGGTTGGCGAGCATGTAGGAGACGCCCGACGGCACCCGGAGGTTGTCCTCCAGCACGAAGAACGTGCCGTCGACGCCTCGTATGAGGTCGCTGCCGCAGACGTTCACATAGGCGCCGTGAGGCACGAACAGGTGCCTCATCTCCCGCCGGTAGGAGGGCGCGCCCAGCACGAGGTCGCGCGGTATCACGCCGTCCTGCAGGATTCGCTGCTGGCCGTAGATGTCGCCGAGGAAGAGATTGAGCGCCCTCAGCCGCTGGATCAGGCCCGATTCGATCGTCGCCCACTCCGCGGCCGAAAGGATGCGTGGAAACAGATCCGTCGGGATGATCCGTTCGGTGGCGCTTTCGGCGCCGTAGACGGTGAAGGTGATGCCCTGGAGCAGGAAAGATCGCTCCAGCGTGCGCTGGCGGTCGGCCAGGGCCGCGGCGCTCAGCGTGCGGATGCGGCGATGAAGCAGGCGGTAGTTGTCGCGTGTCGGCCCCTCGCGGTCGAACATCTCATCGTATGGTTCCCCAAGGGAGTACGAAGCCTCGGCCGACAGGGGCGGCTGCTGGTTTTCGATCGTTCGAGTCTCGGCCAAGCGGTCCGCCCACTCCGTATCCTGTCAGGGTGCATCAGTTGTCCACGACATGGGCATAGCCGCAACCCATCGTCTTCCGCAACGATCATCTGGCGCGACGACATGCCCTTTAATTGGGCGACGGCGGCGCCGCGCCCTCAGCGGAACCCGGCCGCGAGGCCCGCCAGACCGCTGTCGATCAGAGGGTCGGCGCCGGCGGTCGCGACGCGCGCCGCCAGCACCGTCTCGGCGGCGTGGCTGGCGAGATCGGCCGCCGCAGCCTTGACCTCGGCGGTGGCGAGAGCCTCGGCGACGGCGATCTTGCGGGTCGCCAGTTCACGCATGCGGCGGATGTCGTCTTCCAGATCCTTGGCGGCCTCGTTGCGCAGGCGCTCCGCCTCTAGGGCGGCGGCCTCTAGCATCGCGGCCGCCTGACGTTCCGTCTCGGCGCGTTGCAAATTGATCTGGTCGAGCAGAGCCTTGGCTTCCTCACCCAATTGGTTCGCTTCGTTCAGGCGCCCCTGCACCTTGGTTCCGACGTCGTCGAGCGCCTTGACGGCGAGCGAGTGTGCGCTGGCGCGCCACAGGATCACGAGGAATACCACGAGGGCGATCATGATCCAGAAGTGCGCGTCTTGGGGGTTGGTCAGCACGGACACGGCCTTGGATCCTTCTTCAAGCTTGCCCGACGGCGGGCTGCCGCGCCAGGGCGCCGTCTATCTCGCCCGGCGAGGCGGGGACGCCGGTGAGACGTTCAATCATCGCCTCGGCCGTCTCCGCTGCAATGGAGCGCACATGCCCCATGGCCTCGTCGCGCGCTGCGGCGATACGCGCCTCTGCGTCCGCGAAGCCCTTGGCGAGCCGTCCGGCTTCCTCGGCGCGTTGCTTCGCGGTGCTGGATTTGGCTTGCGCCTTCGCGTCGGCCGCCAGCCTTTGCGCCCTCTCGCGCGCTTCGTGCATCTCCGCGGCCGCGGCCTTGGCCTGAGCTTCGGCTTCCTCCTTCAGGCGCCGCGCCTTGGCGATGTCGCCCGCGATCTTGTCTTCGCGTTCGCCGATCGTCCTGCCAATCCTGGGAACGAAGACGCGCGAGAACAACACGTAGAGAACGGCGAAGATGACCAGCACCCACACCATCTGTCCCGGCCATTGGGCCGGATCGAACTGAGGCAGGCCGCTGGCGGAGCCGCCAGCGGCGGCCGCTGTGGCCGCTGGATCCGCCATGTGTGGACTAGACCTTCACGAACAGGATGATGAAGCCCATCACTAGACCGAAGATGCCCATCGATTCCGCGAGAGCCATGCCGAGGAACAGCCAGACGCGTTCGCCGCCGGCGGCGGCCGGGTTGCGGATGGCGGCCTGCAGGTAATTGCCGAACAGGATGCCGAGACCGGCGCCCGCGCCGATCAGGCCCGTCATGGCCAGACCCGCGCCTATGTACTTGGCTGCTGTAACGTCCATTTCTTTGAGTGTCCTTGAAGAAGAGTTGAGAGAAGGGATTGAGAGGTTAGTGGCCGTGATCGAGGTTCACGACTTCGTTGAGATAGACACAGGTGAGCGCGGCGAACACGAAAGCCTGCAGGAAGGCGACGACAAACTCCAGCGCCGTGAGGCCCACGATCATCAGGAACGAAACCAGCGATCCGACGAGGCCGAGTTTCGCCAGGCCGGCTCCGCCGATGCCGAAAAGTCCCAGGCCGATGACGAAGGAGGCGAACATGTAGATCACCACGTGGCCACCCAGCATGTTGCCGAACAATCGCATGGCCAACGTCAACGGCCGTACCGCGAATGAGATGATCTCGATCGGCATCATGATCAGGGCCATCGCCGGCGGCATGCTCGACGGCCAGAACAGCTTGAAGAAGCCCAGCCCGTTCCTGGCGAAACCGACGACGATCACCGTGGTGAAGGTCATGACCGCGAGCGCCGCGGTGACCGCCAACTGGGAGGTGACGGCAAAGCCGCCGGGCGCGAGGCCCAAAAGGTTCAGCATCGCGATCAGCAGGAAAAGGGCGAAAACGAACGGCAGGTAGGGACGCCCGCGATCGCCGATGATCCCACCCGTGAGCGTGCTGTCGACCACCCCGTACAGCATCTCGGCCATGGCCTGCATGCGATCGGGCACCAGGCGCTGTTTCGCCGACGCAAGAAAGAACGCCGAAATCAATGCGGCGGCGATCAGCATGAACAGCACGGAATTGGTGATCGACAGGTCGAGCGCGCCCACGCCCGGAATCATCAGGGGCGGCAGGCTCACGACCTTCGTGACCAGGAACTGTTCCATCGGCTCGATCGCGGCCATCAGTCGGTCTTCAACCCCTCAATCATCATCTTCATCACTCACAGGGGCCGACGCCACGGCGCCTCGACCCAATTTCGCCGCCGCCTTCGCACTGATACGCGAAGCGGTCTGGACCGTCGCAAAGACCGACAGGCCCGCCCCGATCACCAGACCGCCAACCAATCCCCAGGGGCTGGTGTGGGCGAAATGATCGACCAGCCATCCGAACCCCACCCCGCCTAACACGCCGCCGAGCATCTCGCCCAGCATGCGATAGCCGTCCGCCGCCGACTCGCCGACGCCGGACCTCCCTGGTCTGACGGCGCGGTCGGTCTCGAAAGCCTCGAGCCGCTTGTCCAGTCGCTGGAGTGCGCGGTGGCTCGGCTCCTCCGATTCTGGCATGGACTTCTCGAGAGGTCCCTTAAGCCGACCTAATACGCCCCCGCCGAGGGTCGGCTTGGTCGGCGCGGAAACTATAGACGCGAACCCGGTGCGTCAAGATTTCGTGAAGAGACCGTAATATACTGAAAAAAATGATGAAACTCTCGAAGTGGGGAGAACCCGTCGATTGCCGGCGAAGACCGGGCCCACACCGCCCGCCTCGCTGGGAGACGAAACCCTTCTCATCCGCGTTCATGGATGCGCATTGAACACGTCGGTGCCGAAGGGCGTCGCCTTCGTGGCATAGCCCAGGTGACCGTGGCCGTCGTCCCCTCCGGTGGTGATCCCGAGCAGATCCTCATAGGTGCGCAGGGCCGAGTAGTGGTTGTACACGCCGGCGCCGTCGACCGAGCCGGCAGACACATAGAGCTTGTTGAAGACGACCGCGCCGATCTGACCCCCGCCCGCGTAGACGTAGGGCCGCGTCGGCTTCGTCTGCTGTCGCAACAGCGCCAGGACGGAACTGAATCCGGGATTGCTCACATTCGGGCCGGTGGGCGAGCCGCAGGTCGACTGGTCGACGTTCGGGCAGGCGCGCGCATCGGTGTTCGAGGCCTCGTCGAACGTGAGCACGACCAGCAGGCTGCCGTCCTGGTAGGCGGGCGAGGCGAAGATCATCGGCATGTAATGTTTCAGCCACATGTCGGCCCCCTCGAGACCGCCAACCTTTCCCCCCTCGATGTTGGTTCCAACGCAGGTGGCGTCATGCCCGTCGTTGCAGAGGTTGGGGGTGACGAACATGAAGTTCGGCGTACTGGCCAGCGTGGCCAGATCGTCATGCAGATGGCCGGCGAACACATCGCCGCGCGGCTTCACGTCGACGGTCCCCAACGGCACGACGTGGACGTTGCAGCGCACGGGATCGTCGATGACCGAGTGAAAATAGATGAACGGATTGTGGCGGTCTGCGTACTGGTCGGCGGCTTCGGCCCGGTTGGTCAGGTCGTCGCCGCCGATGGCGGGGTGAGCGCAGTCGGCGCCGCCCAGCTTGTCGGGCGCGCCATGGTCACGGCCCGGGTCCGCGCCCATGTCCTCGGCGTATTCGCGCCATAGGATCGCGCCGGGCTGGGCTTGGCCGAAGCGCGAATCGAGCTGGTCCCCGATCGTCCGGGCGCCGTGCGCGCCTGCGCCTGGGGCCGGGTAGACGCAGCCGTCGCCGTCCACCTGCCCAGGATAGCGGGCGTCGTCGCGATCGTCGGTTCCCGGCTTGATGTCGGTGAAGATCCCGAGGGTCGGCGGATAGAGGAGCGTATCGACGTTCAGGCAGTCCTGGTTGGTGGAGACGGTCGGCGCCTGTCCCGAGACCTCGGACAGGTAGTTGCCGAGGCTTACGTGGCTGGTCGCGAAATAATGCTCGATCAGTTCGCCCTGCCGCAACAATGCGCCGTTCAGGTACCGCGCGGGAGACGATGGACCAAAGGTCGCGCTTTCGCTTTCGTTCTCGAACTCGATCACCATGACCCGCGTGATCTTCCCGTGAGTGAGCGCCGCCGGTCCGGCGCGCGCGGCGCAGGCGCTTGCGCCGGCGGCCATGACGGCGAGCGCGAGAAGCCACCCCGCGCCCAGAAGGATCGCGCGCGGCGATGCCTTGAGAGGGGTCATCGCTGGAATCCTGTCGGCATCACCGGGATGAGCCTCCGCCGGAGTTGCATCAGCGCGCCGCCATGGCTTCGGCCTGGCGCAGGTCTACCGAGACCAGCTGCGACACGCCGCGTTCGCGCATGGTGACGCCATAGAGCCTGTCCATGCGCGACATGGTCAGCGGGTGGTGGGTAATGGTGATGAAGCGGGTCGGCGCGCGGTTTCGCATCTCGGCCAGCAGGTTGCAGAACCGGTCGACGTTGGCGTCGTCGAGGGGGGCGTCGACCTCGTCCAGCACGCAGATCGGCGCGGGATTGGCCAGGAAGACGGCGAAGATCAGGGCGACGGCGGTCAGGGCCTGTTCCCCCCCCGCTCATCAGGCTCATCACGGCCATCCGCTTGCCGGGCGGGCAGGCGAAGATCTCGAGGCCCGCTTCCAGGGGATCATCGGATTCGACCAGCTTCAGTTCGGCCTGGCCGCCCTGGAACAGGCTGGTGAACAGGGCGCGGAAGTGGCCGTCGATGATCTCGAAGGCGGCGATCAGCCGTTCGCGGCCCTCGGCGTTCAGTTCGGCGATGGCCGCGCGCAGGCGGCTGAGCGCGCCCTGCAGGTCGGCCCTCTCGGTATTGAGCGTGTCCAGCCGCTCGGCGAGGTCGGCCGCCTCTTCCTCGGCCCGCAGGTTGACAGCGCCGATGGCGTCACATTCGCGTTCCAGCGCCGACAAGCGGGCCTCGATGCGCGCCGCATCGGTCGGGCCCTGCGCGGCGCCGTCGGCAGGTGCGGTCGCGGAAGCGTCGGCGTCGGCGCCCGTGGCCTCGGTCAGATCGGCGGCGAACTCGGCCAGCCGCGCCCGGGCCGCCTTGAGCCTGGCTTCGGCGCCGGCGCGCGTCTCTCGGGCGTCGGCGGCCAGGGCGTCGGCAGCGCGCGCCGCCCGGTCGGCGTCGTTGCGCCTGGCCTCGGCCTGGGCGAGGGCGTCGCTGGCGCCCGCCTGACGCGCGCGCGCCGCCTGCAGTTCGTCGAGAAGGCGTTCACGCCGGGACTGCACCTCCATGGGAACATCCCGCGCGAGGGCGAGCGCGGCTTCGGCCCTCTTCCGCTCCAGAGTCAGGCTCTCGAGCCGTTGCGCCGCGCTTTTCGCCCGGCCGCCCCATTCCAGACGATCTCTTCGCAGGCTTTCGAGCCGGCGATTTCTCGCCTCGGCCACCCGCACCTCGACGTCGAGCGCCGACTTGGCCATGGCGGCCGTCTCGCGCGCCGCCACCGCCAGGGTGCGCGCCTGCGCCAGGCGCCCGGCCAGCTCCGGATCCGTCGCCAAGGCGACTGCATCCGCCCGCGCCGCCGCGCATTGCGACTGCGCCTCCTGATGATCGCTCCGCAGCCGCGTGATCGCGTCGTCGAGCGACTGCGCGCGCGCTTCGTGCCGGGCGGCTTCGCGTTCGAGCCGCTCGACAGATTCGCGGGCCCTCGTGGCGTCCGTCTCGGCCTCTCGCGGCGCGGCCCGCCCCACCCGCACAGCCTCGTCGGCGGCGGCGAGCGCGCGCGCGGCGGCCGCATGGCTCGCCTTGGCGCTCGCCAGGGCCGGCTCGAGGTCGGCGACTTGTGCTTCCAGCTCGGCCAGGCGGGTGATCTGCTCGAGGCGCACCTGCGCCGGGCGCGGCGAGTCGGCGCTGACAGTGAAGCCATCCCAGCGCCAGAGGTCGCCTTCGCGGGACACCGCTCTTGCGCCCGGCGGCAGCATCGCCTGGAGACGCGGTCCATCGGCCCTGTTCACCAGGGCGGTGAACGCCAAGCGGGCGCCCAGTTCGGCAGGCGCGGAAATGGACGGGCCCAGCGGCGTGGCGCCATCAGGCCAGGCCGGTTCGCTCGCACGGCGACCCGACCAGAACGACGGCGCCCTCGGGTCCAGTGACGCTTGCAGGTCGTCGCCGAGCGCGGCCGCCAGCGCGGCCTCGAGTCCCCGCAAAGGGGAGACGGAGTCGAGTACGGCGGTGAACCGGGTCTTGGCCGACCCGCTGGCGATCCTGGCCAGTCCCCGCGCCTCGGCGACCCGACCGCCGAGGTCATCCTCCAGGGCGCGGGCCGCCTGGCGCGCGGCGCTTTCCTCGCGCGCGGCGCCGGTGCGTCGGGCCTCGGCCGCTTCCAACGCGTCGCGCGCCGCGGTGACGGCGTCGGTGGCGGCCTTCAGCCGCTCACGCGCCGCTGTCAGCGAGGCCGCGTCGACATCTCCAAGGCCGCGCCGCTGCGCCAGGGCCTGTTCGAGCATTGCGCCGACGCGCGACAGGCGC
Organism: Caulobacterales bacterium; assembly: GCA_038206535.1. Classification (GTDB taxonomy): domain Bacteria; phylum Pseudomonadota; class Alphaproteobacteria; order Caulobacterales; family Caulobacteraceae; genus Acaudatibacter. The sequence continues at coordinate 57,717 of JBBRAV010000002.1, read as the reverse complement.
GCGTCGGCTTCGGCGATGCGCGCCGCGCTCGCCCTCGCTTCCGCTTCCGCCGACGCGATCCGCGCGGCCAGGAATTCTACCTCGGCGTCCGAGCGCGCTCTCTCGGCCTCGGCCACGGCGGCGGCGGCCCGCAGCTGGGGCGTGCGTTCGGGAGCGGCGGTGATTTCGACCTCGACATCCTCGATGTCGCGGTCCAGTCGCGCCAGGGCAAGGCCGGCGTCGTGCGCCATCTGGTCTTCGCGCGCCGCGTCCGCGGCAAGACGCCGGATATCCTCGTCGAGGCGCGACACCTCGCGCTCGGCGCTCTCCAGGGCCCGCTCCACCCGGTCGGCCTCGATGTCGATGTGGTGCAGGACCGCGGCGGCGGCGGCGGCCTCGTCGCGCCGCGGGCCGATCGCGTGCGCCGCCTCGCCGGCCGCCGCCGATGCGTTCGCGGCGCCGCGGGCGGCGGTCTCGGCGCCGCGCACCGCGAGGGCGACCTCTTCGGCGACGCGCTCCATCGCCATGCGCGCCTCGGCCCAGCGCATGTGCAGCAGGCGAGCGCGCAGGGCGCGGATCTCGGCGGCGAGCGCCTTGTATCTCGACGCCTGGCGCGCCTCGCGTCGCAGGCGGGCGAGGGTCGCGGCCAGTTCGCCGGACAGATCGTCCAGGCGCTGGAGGTTGGTCTGCGCCGCGCGCACCCGCAGTTCCGCTTCGTGCCTGCGCCCATAGAGGCCCGAAACCCCGGCCGCCTCCTCCAGCACGCGGCGTCGGTTCTGCGGCCGGGCGGCGATGAGTTCGGAGATCTGCCCCTGGCGCACAAGGGCCGGCGAATTCGCGCCGGTGGAGGCGTCGGCGAACAGCAGCTGCACGTCGCGCGCGCGGACCTCCGCGCCGTTGACCCGGTACGAGGAACCCTCCCCGCGATCGATGCGGCGGGTGACCTCGAGGACGGGGTGATCGTTGAACGCCGCCGGGGCCGTTCGATCGGCATTGTCGATCGTCAGGGTCACCTCGGCATGGTTGCGCGAGGGCCGCGCGCCGGCGCCCGCGAAGATGACGTCGTCCATGCCTTCGCCGCGCATGGCCTTGGCGGAGCTGGCGCCCATCACCCAGCGCAGCGCCTCGAGCAGGTTGGACTTGCCGCACCCGTTGGGGCCGACGACGCCGGTCAGGCCCGGTTCGATGCGAAATTCGGCCGGATCGACGAAGGACTTGAAGCCCGAAAGACGCAGTCGCGTAAATTGCACGGCCTGACGACGGCCTTGCTCTAAGGGTGTCGCGCGGCGTCGATGGCTGCGGCCAGGGAAGCCAGGGTCTGATCGCCGACCAGTTTCTTGCCGCCGACCACGAAGGTGGGCGTGCCGGTGATCTTGTCGTCGGCGACGTAGCGACCCGTTCGCGCCTGGAGCGTGTCGAGCGCGGCCTGATCCTCCAGGCAGGTCTTGAAGCGGTCTTCGCTGAGACCCGCGGCCTGCGCGATCTTCAGCAGCGCCTTGACCCCGCCTTGCTCGATCTGCGTCTGCTGATCGAACACCCCATTGACCACCTGGAAGTATTTGTCCGGCCCGGCGCAGCGCGCCGTCATGAAGCCGGCCGCGGCGAGCGTGGAGTTGCCGAACAGCATTTCCTTGAGCACGAACCGCACCTTGCCGGTGTCGATGTAGGTCTTCTTGAAGGCCGGAAACACCGTTTGCTCCCAGGTCGCGCAATGGGGGCAGCCGAGCGAGGCATATTCGACCACCGTCACCGGCGCACGCGGGTTTCCCAGCGCCATCTCGTCGGGGACGACCGCGTTCGCGGCATGGGCCGCGCCGCTGATCAGGGCCAGCGCGAAGCCGGCGATCACTAAATGTCGTCGTGGCGGCCGCCGCTTCGATGGTTGCTGGCGGACGTGGTTCATCGTCATGATGCCGAGGCTCCCCGCTTGGCGGCGTCCGCTATGGCCGCATCCATCTTCGGCATGGGCATCTCTCCCTCATACCGCTTGCCGTTGATGATGAACGTCGGCGTCGAATTGACGTGGTCGTCGCGCATATAGTGTTCCCACCGCGTGTTGAGCGCCTTTTGCGCGGCCTCGTCGCTGATGCACGCTTCGAACTGCTTGTCGGTCAGGCCGACCGAACGGGCGATGTTCAACAGTATGTCGTGCGGCTGCCCGGTGAACATCTGCGGCTGGGCTCGATAGACGGCTTCGGTAACCTGGAAATACTTGTCCTTGCCGGCGCATCGCGCCGTCAGGAAGCCGGCCGCCGCGATGGCCGGGTCGCTGGTCAGCGCTTCGCGCGCCGCATAATGCACCTTGCCGGTATCGATGTATTTCGCCTTGAAATCGGGAAAGACGTTGTCGTTCCAATCGGCGCAGTGTGGACATGACAGGGACGCGTATTCGATCACGGTCACGGGCGCCTTGGCGTTGCCGAGCGTCATGTCGTCATCGCCGATCGCGGACGACGGTTTCTGGCAGGCGCTCAGCGCCAGAGCGAGCCCCGCGACCAGACAGGTCAATGTTCTCATCGGTATGTCGGCCCTTCCGGCGATCGGGACATCCATAGACTGTGATTCCGCATCGGCGTCCAAAACGAGGGTCTCAGGCCCCCGACGCCGAGGCGGCGTGTTCCGCGCGTATCACTTCGCGGCCCAGGCGCGCCAGCGCCTGTTTCAATCGCCCCTCCGGAAAGCAGGCGAGATCCTCGCTCAGCCGTTGTTCGGCGGCGGCGTCCAGGGGACCTTTGGGACGCCGCCGCGCGGCGCTCATCACGGCGGCGTCGCGGGCGGGCGCGCCGCGCAAGGGACCCTGGACAATGCGCAGCTTCACCACGGCGCCCGGCCCCAGGAACAGATTGACCCTGGCGATGATGTCGGGCGCCTGATGCTGCACCAGTGTCGCGGCCGGTCCGGCGACCCTCAGCTCGAGCGTCGCGCCCCCGCCGCCGCGCGGCGTGGTCAACTTGTTCGGCTCCGTTCGCCTGGCCAGCGTCTGTCCGGCGATTTCGGTCCAGCGCGCCTTCAGTCCCTCGACGCCATGACCAAAGCGCGCGTCGAGCGCCTTCAATGTCTTGCCCAGCGAGCGCGCCGCCGCCGGCGGGGGGCGACCGGCGGGCCGCGTCCGCTTGGTGGCGAGGATGTGCGCCACATCCCGCGCCGAAGGGAGGGGTCGAGCCATGATCGCAGTATAGCCCTCCCTCCCCTTTATGGGGAGGGACCGGATTCGAAGCATCCAGGGTGGGGCTGTGTGGGGGAATCCAAACCATCCGGGCATTCCGGCGAGAGCCCCACCCTGACGGCTTCGCCGTCTGTCCCTCCCCATGAAGGGGAGGGAGGGAGGATGGTTGGCTTGCCATACTTCCGGGCTTTTTCCTCGACGCGCTCTTCGAAATCGAGGGCGGGGCGGCGGACGCGCCAGGTGTCGCCGTCGCTCTCGCAGGCGGCCGGGTCGAGGCCGAGGGCGGCGCAGAGCCTGGCCACCGTCTCGCCGACCGGGCGGTCGAGGTAGCCGCGCATTTCGTCGGCGTCGCCCAGGTATTCCTGGGCGTCGTCCAGCAGGCGGTCGCACAGGTCGCGGTACTCGGCGTCCGAGCAATCGGCGGCCCAGGCGTCGTGCAGGCCGCCGACGATGGCTTCGTCGACTTCGGACTTGTGCGCGGCCGCGCGTTCCTTGCGGCGCTCGGCGCCGTCGGTGATCCGCTTTTCGCGGCGTGCCTTCACGCCCTCGGCGAACTTGGCCTCCAGGGCCAGGGTGCGGCGGACGGTCTGGGCCATCTTGTCGAAGGCGGCGGCTGCGTCCTTGCTTTGCGACGGCGCGTCCGCGGATTTCTTCTCGTGGTCGACGCGCGCCTCGGCGCGATATCCTTGAAGGGCGTGACTGAGCTATAGGCGGCCGATGACGTCCGTCGGCCATATCCGCGCCCGCCTGCTCGCCTGGTACGACGCCCACGCCCGGACGCTTCCCTGGCGCTCGCCGCCCGGCCAGACGGCCGATCCGTATCGCGTGTGGCTATCGGAGATCATGCTGCAGCAGACCACCGTGCCGCACGCCACTCCGTATTTCTTGGCTTTCACCGCGCGCTGGCCCACGGTGACCGCGCTGGCGCGCGCCGAGGACGGCGAGGTGATGGCGGCGTGGGCGGGGCTCGGCTACTACGCCCGGGCGCGCAACCTGCTGGCCTGCGCCCGCGTCGTCGCGTCGGACCTGGGCGGCCGGTTTCCGGCTGACGAGGAGGACTTGCGTCGGCTGCCGGGGATCGGGGCCTATACCGCCGCCGCCATCGCCGCGATCGCCTTCGACCGCCCGGCCAACGTCGTCGACGGCAATGTCGAGCGGGTGATGGCGCGTCTGTTCGCGGTCGAGACGCCTGTGCCCGACGCCAAACCGGAGCTGAACCGGCGCGCGGCCGCCCTGGTGAGACCGCATCGGCCGGGCGACTGGGCGCAGGCTTTGATGGATCTCGGCGCCACCGTGTGTCGGCCGGCCGCGCCTTTGTGCGAAGCCTGTCCGGTGGGGCGCTTCTGCGCGGCGTTCGCCCGCGGCGATCCGGGCGGCTATCCCCGTCGCAAGGCCAAGGCCGAGCGCCCCCATCGCCGCGGCGTGGCCTGGCTGGTGCGATCGTACGGGAAGGTCGCGCTCGTCCGCCGTCCGACCAAGGGGCTGCTGGGCGGCATGCTCGGCCTGCCGACCAGCGACTGGCGCGCGGCGCCGTGGCGGGAGACCGAGGCCCTCGCCGCCGCGCCGTCCCAGGGCGCCTGGCGCCACCTCGGCGATGTCGCGCATGTCTTCACTCACTTCTCCCTGACCCTGAGCGTCTATGAGCTCCACGGCGCGGGCGCGCCGCCCGGGGCGATATGGACGCCGCTCGATGAGGCCCTGGCCAGCCTGCCGACGGTTTTCCGCAAGGCGCTCGAAATCAGCCGGCCCGCGTTGCTCTGAGGAGACGGCTGGCGACGAGGGGCCGGCTCACTCCCGGCCGCGTTGCCTGTACTGGGCGCGCTGGGCCTTGGTGATATTCACCCATTCCCGGCGCTTGGCGGCGCGCAGGGAGGGGTCCTCCTTGCTCTCGAGGAAAGCCAGTTCCCGCCGCAGCTTCTGGAAACTGCGCCAGCGCTCCGCATCGAGATCGCCGGCCTCCAGCGCCGCGCGCACCGCGCAGCCAGGCTCGTTCGAGTGGCCGCAGTCGGCGAAACGGCAATCGGCGGCGAGGGTCTCGATATCCTCGAAGGTCGCGGCCAGGCCTTCGTCGCTGTCCCATAGGCCGAGCTCGCGCATGCCGGGCGTATCGAGCAGCAGGCCGCCGCCAGGCAACAATATCAGTTCTCGGTGTGAGGTTGTGTGGCGACCGCGCGCGTCGGCCGCACGGATCGCCTGGGTCGCCATGTGTTCGCTCCCCAGCAAGGCGTTGGCGAGGGTCGATTTGCCGGCCCCGGAACTGCCCACCATAACCGCCGTGCGCCCAGGCGCGAGGTAGCGGGCAATGGCCTCCAGGCCCTCGCCCGTGAGGGAGGACAGAGCGTGGACCGGGGCGCCGGCGGCAAAGGCTTCGACGCCGGCCACGGCGCCGGCGACGTCCTCGCAAAGATCGGCCTTGGTCAGCAGGACGACCGGCGCCGCGCCGCTCTGCCAGGCGGCGGCCAGATAGCGCTCGAGCCTGCGAGGGTTGAGATCGGCGTTGAGCGAGGCGGTCAGGAAGGCGACGTCGACGTTGGCCGCCACCACCTGCACCCCGCCGCCCGAGCCGGAGGCCTTGCGCACGAACGCGGTGCGGCGGGTCAGGACATGGTGGATGGTCGCGCCGCCGGCGTCATCGGCGCCGACGGCGACCCAGTCTCCGGCGGCCGGGTAGCCGCCCGGCGGCGCCTCGCGCGCCAGCTTGCCCGAGATCTGGCCGCGAAGCTCGCCTGTCCCGGAGGCCAGGCCGTACTGCCCCCGTTGCTGCATGATGACCCGCGCCGGGGCCATCCCATCGGCGGCGTAGGGCGCGAAGTCGCGCTGGAGCGCCTCGCTCCAACCATAGGTGTCTAACAAAAGGGGGATCCTTCGATCGGCGTGGCGAAGCGCCGCCGATCGAAGCGAGGTCGCATCTAGCGGCGGGCGCGGCGGAGGGCGTCCTGGCTGAACACAGTCATCTTGGCTGACCCTCCTTCGCGTCGGAAGCCACATGCTGAGTTAGCCACGCCACGGAGCGAGCGTCAATCTCTCGTACCGCCGACGGTACGAGGCTACACCATCTCGGCGCGGATTTTCGCCCTGAACACGTCGATGGGCGCCAGGCCCTTGTCGGTCTTGACGTGCCAGTAGGTCCAGCCGTTGCAGGCCGGCTGGGACTGCACCATGGCGCCCATCTTGTGGATCGAGCCCGTCAGTTCACCCATGGCGAGGCTGCCGTCGGCGCGCACGCGCGCGGCGCGTTCGCCCTTGGGGCACCAGAGAAGATCGCCCGGCCGCAGCAGACCGGCCTCGACGACCTGGCCGAACGGCACGCGCGGTTCGGTCTTCTTCGAGCCGGTGACGTCGAGGTCGTCCGCGGCGATGGGAACGACCTTGGCGATCCGCGTCCTGGCGTGGTCGGCGTATCGGGCCTCGCGCTCGATGCCGATGAAGCGGCGACCCAGGCGGCGCGCCGCCGCGCCGGTGGTGCCGACCCCGAAGAAGGGATCGAGGACGATGTCGCCGGGGCGCGTCGAGGCCAGCAGCACCCGGTGCAGCAAGGCCTCGGGCTTTTGCGTCGGATGCGCCTTGGCGCCGGCGTCGTCCTTGATGCGCTCTTCGCCGGTGCACAGCGGCAGCGTCCAGTCCGAGCGCATCTGCACCTCGTCGTTGGCCATCTTCAGGGCGTCGTAGTTGAAGGTGTAGCGACGCGCACCGCGAGATTTGGCGGCCCAGATCAGGGTTTCATGAGCGTTGGCCAGGCGCGTGCCCTTGAAATTGGGCATCGGGTTGGTCTTGCGCCACACGACGTCGTTGAGGATCCAGAAGCCGAGGTCCTGCACGGCGCGACCGACGCGAAAGATATTGTGATAGCTGCCGATCACCCAGAGCGCGCCATCGTCCTTGAGCACGCGGCGGCAGGCGGTCAGCCAGGCGATGGTGAAGGCGTCATAGGCCTCGAAGGAAGCGAACCGGTCCCAGTCGTCGTCGACGGCGTCGACCTTGGAATTGTCCGGGCGCAGCAAGTCGCCGCCGAGCTGGAGATTGTACGGCGGATCGGCGAACACCAGATCGACCGACTTTTCGGGCAGCCGGGCCATGGCTTCCATACAGTCGCCCACGATGATCTGGTCGAGGGGAGAATTCATGCGGATCTCCTGGTGACTCTCCCTCTTGCCGCGGTGAGGATGAAGGTCTGGTTAATCGCGTCGGCGGCAAAACAATCGCGGTTGCCGGTTTTGGGGGTGGCTGTTAGGGGTCGTCCAGATCACAGAGGATAGCGTTCATGAGCACGGTCATTCCCGTCCGCATGCCCAAATGGGGCCTGTCGATGCAGGAAGGCGCGATTGTCGACTGGTGGAAGCAGGAAGGCGACGCCGTCGCCGACGGCGAGGACCTGGTCGACATTGAAACTTCGAAGATCAGCAACGTCTATGAAAGTCCTGCGGCGGGGGTGCTGCGCCGCATCGTCGGCCAGCCTGGGGAGACGCTGTCGGTGGGCGCGCTCATGGCGGTGATCGCCGAAGCGGACGTCAGCGACGCCGATGTGGATGCGTTCATCACCGACTTCCAGGCCAATTTCACGCCCGAGGCGAGCGAGGAGGAAGCCGAGGCCGCCTTGGCGCTGAGTGCGGTCGACATCGGCGCCGGCCATTCGATCCGGGTCGGCCGCGCGGGACCGGCCGAGGGGACGCCGGTGGTGCTGATTCATGGCTACAGCGGCGATCTCAACAACTGGCTGTTCAATGTCGAGGCGATCGCCGCCAAGGCGCCGGTGATCGCGGTGGACCTGCCCGGCCACGGCGGCTCGTCCAAGGATGTCGGCGACGGCGCCCTCGCGACCCTGGCGAGACAGGTCGGCGACACCTTGGCCGCGCTCGGACTCACAAAGGTCCACCTGGTCGGCCATTCGCTGGGCGCCGCGGTCGCGGCGCGGCTGGCGGCCGACAATGCGGGCCTTGCCCAATCCCTGATCCTGATCGCGCCGGCCTATCTGCCGGGCACGTCGCTGTCGGAGGACTTCGTAAGCGGCATGGTCGACGCCCAACGCGCCAAGGACATCAAGCCCTTGCTCGAGATGCTGTTCGCCGACCCGTCGGCGGTGAGCAAGGACATGGTCGAGGACGTCCTGAAGTTCAAGCGTACGGACGGCGTCGAAGAGGCCCTGTCGGCGATCCGCGACGCGATGATGACCGGCGACGACGCCGGGGCGCTGGTCGCCGATCTGGGCAAACTGCCGGCCACCCTGGTGATCGCCAGTCGGGGCGACCGCATCGTCGGCGCGCCGGACGAGGGCGCGCTGCCCGCGAACCTGCGCGTGGTCTGGATCGATGACGCCGGCCACATGCCGCACCTGGAACAGGCGACCGAGGTCAACGGCCTGATCCTGAAGGCGATCGAAGTCTGAACGTCTGTCGAAGCGCCCGGACAAGAGAGGTAGTCGATCTAAGGTCGTGCTTGTGCGCCGGCGCTGGGTATAGAGAACACGGATGAACAGGGATGGCGCTTCGCGCCCCACGGATGGGTGGCGGTGCGAGCGAGCCTGGATTCGGAGTTGGACGGTCTGAATTTCGGAACGCGGCGCCGCGTGATCCGCTAAAGCGCCGCTTCATCCGTGCGGCGCGAAGCGCCATCCGTGGCCATCCGTGTTAAAAAATCACAGGCCGACCAAGAAAGGCGCGGGCCCACGAACTCAAGGCAGCCGCATGGGAGCCGGCGTCGGGAAGGGGAGGCGGCCTTCGCGCAGGGCGAGGATGGCTTCGCTGATGAAGGCGCGCAGCAGAACGCGGCGCCCGCGGTCGTCCCACACCTGCCGGTTGAGCAGCAGGCCCTCCATGGCAGCGATGCAGAAGTCCATCGCCAGTTCGTAGACGGGCAGCTTGTCCTGCCATTCAGGGAAGGCCTTCAGCACCGTCTCGCGTTCGAGCGCGACGAAGCGGCGCGCCTTGGGCAGGAAGATCTGCCTCAGCTCCACGTCGGTGCGCGCAGCCACCGACAGTTCGAGATAGGCGGCGTATTCGCGCGTGAGAACGCTTTGCCAGTAGAGTTCGATGCCCGCCTGCTGCTCGCGCTCCTCGTCGGTGAGCTGGCCGATGCGGGTGATGAACTGCTCCATCCGGCGAAAGAAGGTATAGTCGATGACCGCTTCGACCAGGTCCTGCTTGGTCGCGTAGTGATGCAGCATGGCGCCGCGCGAAATCCGCGCGGTCTGGGCGATCATCTGGGTCGTGGTGCGGGCGTAGCCCTGATGCTCGAGGCAATCGATCGCCGCCTCGAGGATGGCGATCCGGGTCTGAATGCTCTTGCGCTGTTGCCAGCCCTGCCCATGCGTGTCGAGACCTTCCGGCTCGAGCGCCGCCAGGCCCTTGGCCATGCCGATCTCCGCCGTCTCCGTCATCTCGGCGCGCGCATCGAACAGGCGAACGCGCGCGCATTCAGCCGCGCCGGATTTCGCGGGAAATTCCGCCGATTCTTTACGGCCCCCCGTCTGATAGCCAAAACTTCCTCTCCTGGCGCGTTTGCGATGGACGCGGCGTTGGCGGCGACTCTATAGTCAGGCAATTAAAAAACAAGCATGCCGGTTTTTGGCATTGATGGTCCCTTAAGGAGGCAGCGAATGGCCGACGAACCCAAATCAAGGATCAACTGCGTCCTCGTCGCCGGGGGCAAGTATCACGACATCAACTACGCGCGCCTAGAGCTCATGAAGATGCTCGCCGAGGATGATCGCGTCCGTGTGCGGGTGTTCGAGGACTATGCGAATCTCGAAGCGATCCGGGCGGCCGATTTCCTCATCACCTACACCTGCGACGTCACGCCCAGCCTCGAGCAACAGGAGGCGTTGCGCGCCTTTGTCGCCGGCGGCGGACGCTGGCTGGCGCTGCACGGGACCAATTCGATCCTGCGGTTCCTGGCCAACGGCAAGGTCGATTCACCGCGCTGGGCGCCGCATTTCATGGAAACGCTTGGTTCGATGTTCATCGCCCACCCGCCGATCGCGCCCTATCGCGTGACGGTGGCGGATCCCGAACACCCCCTGGTCAAGGGGGTCGAACCGTTCGACGCCAACGATGAGCTCTACCTTTCGGAATACTACGCCGATCTGAAGGTGCTGCTGGTGACCGAGTGGGAGGGCGAAGTCGAGGGTTTCTCCGACTCGCACTGGGAGAAGGCCAAGCACCCGGTCTTCTACCTGCGCGAACTCGAGAAAGGCTGCGTCCTCTATTTGACGCTCGGCCACTGCCGCGGGCACTACGACATGCAGCCCCTGATCGATTACTATCCGGTTGTCGAGATGGGTTCGTGGGAGCTGCCGGTGTTCCACGATCTCGTCCACCGCGGCATCGCCTGGGCCAAGGGCGAGGGATAGGGCCCTCCCTTCCTCCCTCCCTCCCTCCCCTTTATGGGGTGGGACAAGTCGCGAAGCGTCCAGGGTGGGGAAGGCTGGCCGACTCAGCATCTGTGTGGGGTTTCATCGCGACTTCCCCACCCTGACGGCTGCGCCGTCTTTCCCTCCCCATAAAGGGGAGGGTGGGAGGAAGTCTTACTTGTCGAACGCGATGTGCAGTTCGAGCACGCCTCTCAAGAGTATGTTCGGGTCATAGCGGAAGCTGTTCTTGCCCTTCTGGAAGCGCGGGTTCTTCAGACGCTGCAACAGGATGGGGAAAGCTATCTGCATTTCCTTGCGGGCGAGCGGCGCGGCGATGCAGGTGTGGATGCCGGCGCCGAAGGCCAGATGTGAGCGGGCGTTTTCCCGCGTCACGTCGAACCGGTCGGGTTCGGCGAAGTGGTGTTCGTCGCGGTTGGCGGAGCCGTAGCGGACCAGGATCAGCTCGTTCTTCTTCACCGGAAAGCCGCCGATCTCGGCGTCCCTGACCGCCACGCGCCACATGTTGTTGGTGGGCGTCAAATAGCGCAGCGTCTCCTCGACCATGCCGTCGATGAGACTTGGGTCGTTCTTCACGCGTTCCAGCTGATCGGGGTTGGAGATCAGATAGTACATCCCCGCGGTCAGGGAATGGGCGGTGGTCTCGTTGCCGGCCACCAGCAGCTGCTGCAGGATCGAGAGAAGTTCGCCGTGGTCCATCTTGCGCGGATCGCCTTCCTCGGCGAGGTCGGCGTGGACGAGATCGGAAATGATGTCCTGCGAGGGGTCGAGCCGCTTCTCCTCGATCCGGTCGACGAAATAGTGCTGGAACTCGACGATGCGGCGCGCCGCTTCCAGGCGCGTCTCCTTGTCTGAAACGCCGCCGAGCTGAACGACGAACGCGTCCGACCAGCGATGGAAACGACCCATGTCGCCGCGCGGCACGCCGAGCGCATCGGCGATCACGGTCATCGGCAGATGATTGGCAAAGGTCGATTTGAACTCGCACGCGCCGTCGTCGATGAAGGTGTCGATCAGGTCGTTGGTGACCTTGGCCACGTAGTCGCCCATCTGCTCGACGCGTTTGAAGGTGAAGGCCTTGCCGCCCAGCTTGCGAAAGCGGGTGTGGACCGGAGGGTCGGCGGTGAGCATGGTGTCCGGCACAATCCAACCCTTGCTCATGATCTCGACCGTCTCGGGATCGGGCGGCGCCGCGCCGGAGCGGAGCTTCTCTCCGAAGCTGTTGGAAAACACGCCCGGCTGTCGGTTGACCTCCATGATCAGGTCGTAGGTCGAGACCGAAACGATGCCGGTCTTTGGATCGCGGAACACCGGAGCCTCGGACCGGAGGCGTTCGAAATACGGATAGGGATCGTTCAGGATCGCCGGATCGAAAGCGTTTATCTCCGCCAGCGGACAGGTGCGCATGTCGATGGGCGGGCTTGTGTCGTCGTGGGCCATGGGTGATCGCCGTGTTCTTTCAGGCCCGACGCCGCCTTCGACAGGAAGGGCGGCGCGGGTGGTTGTCCGGATTCAATAGAGCAAACCTCGTTCCGGTGAAATCACATCATGACCGCCGCGTGAGGCGTGCCCCCCGCGGCGCAAAACTCGCTATGGAATTGGTTGACATATCGCTCGATACGCCAGCACTCTGGCTCTCTAGCAGAGGATTGAGGAGGCGTGCGTCAGACTCGCTCCCACCTCTGACGGGGAGGAACGACCATGATTCAAACTACAAGACATCCGCGTTCCGTTCTGCTCGGCGGAACAATACTGACGATCACGGCGACATGGTCCACATTGGCGTTCGCGGCGGACGCCGGCGCCAAGAAAGGCGCCTCCGTCGAGGAAGTGGTGGTCACCGCCCGACGGACGAATGAAAATCTGCAGCAGGTGCCGATCGCCGTGACCGCGGTCACCACGGCGCAACTCGAGAGACTCAAGCCGCGAACGCTGCAGGATCTGGACGGCGAAGCCCCGAACCTCATCATCGGCCGCAATACGGCCGGCGCCGGCGCGTCGGCCATCTTCATTCGCGGCCTTGGCTATGCAGACATCGAGAAGGGCCAGAACCCCGCCGTCGGTCTTCTGATCGACGACGTCGTCATCGGCACCAGCACCGCCCAGCTGATCGACGCTTTCGACATTACGCAGGTTGAAATCGACCGGGGTCCCCAGGGGATTTTCTATGGCAAGAACACCACGGGCGGAGCGATCAGTGTGCATCGCAGCAGACCCACCCATCGGTGGGGACTGAGCGTCGACGGCGCGGTGGGAGATTACGGTCAGCACCAGGGCCGGATCATCCTGAACGCACCGGTCGGTTCGACCGCCGGTTTGAAGATCGGCTATTCTTTCCGCGATCGAGGCGGATTTAATTACAATGTATATACGCACAAGTCATATGGCCGCGACGCCCTGGGAACGGCGAACGTCGAGTTCGACTGGAAGCCCACGTCGACGCTGGACATCCTGGCGAGCGCCGACTTTACCCATGAGTACGGCGAAGGCTCGCCGGTATCGCTCGGCGATCCCGCCTACGCCAAGGTGAACGCCAACGCGCCCTTCATCACCCAGCAGAACATCGTATTCGCGCCTGACGGATCGCCCTACATTCCTGGCGTGACCGTACCGCTGCGGCCAAGGCAGGTGGCGAACGACTTTCCCGACCGCGGGCTCATGACCCAGCAACGCTACAGCCTAAATGCAGTCTGGGACACGCCCTATGGCCAGCTGACGTCGATCACCGCCTTCATCAAGCAAAACGACGATACAGAACAGGATTTCGACGGTAGCTGCGCGGTCTCGGTTCTACAGGGCGGCGCGTGCAACGTCGTCGGCAACCCAGCGCTGGGGGGCGGCTTCCTGCATACCTCCCGGCCACAGAAATATGATCAGTTCACCGAGGAAGACCGATTCGTGCACGAGTTCGGCAAGCGCGCCAAGATCATGGTGGGCCTGTATTATTTCCACCACGACATCGAAGCCGTACAGCTGACCCGGGTAAGCAGTCCGCCGTTTCCGCCGACCACGATCGTCACCAACCAGATCTCGGGCGAATCAAACCACAGCATTTCGGGCTTTGGAAATTTCGACCTCAACGTAACCGACCGATTCAGGTTGTCGGCCGGCATACGCTACATTTCCGAGGGAACAGACTATCACAATGCGTACAATCTGTTTCCCGGCGTCCTGAACATACCGCTGATCGACGTTCATAGTTCGGCTTCGTGGAAAAAGCCGATCACACGCTTTTCCGCCGAATACAGGATCACGGACCAGAACCTCATCTATGCGACGGTGTCACAAGGCTTCAGGTCGGGTGGTTTTTCACCGCGCGGCACACTGTCGGAGGGGCAGCCTGGTCAGACGAACTATTCCCCCGGCGCAAACTATCTGTCGTTCGATCCCGAGACGGACCGTTCTTTCGAAATCGGGTCGAAGAATCGGTTTCTCGACAATCAGTTGACGCTGAATCTGGCCGCCTTCTATACGCTGGACGACGGCAGCCAGGCGGGAAGCGTCGTTGAAACGCCCGGGTATGGACCTGGGACCAACACGTACATCGTCAACCTGCCGCGGATAAAGATCGAGGGGATAGAGCTCGAATCGGTCATTCGACCCAACGCCGCCCCCGGCCTGACACTGGCTTTCTCCGGCGGGTATCAGCACGGCACGCCGCCATCCGGGTCGCTTCCCGGGGTCCTGTTTCCGATCGGACCAAACGGGCAGGCGGGAGCGCCGGGGTCGACGTTCGACTACGCGGGCAGTCCACTCGGCTATCTGCCGACGTGGAATTTTCAGATCAGCGGCGACTATAACCACGAATTCGGTCCAGGCATCATCGACTTCAACGTGCGCTATCACTGGAGTGACAGATATATAATTGGCGGTTTGGGAAATGTTTTCGATTATGAGGAGGCCCATGGGCTCGCGGACGCATCCGTTTCCTATGCGTGGAAAAACTATAAGCTGACGCTATCGGGCAAGAATCTCGGGAACGTTCTCTACAGAGCCAATACGCTGGCGGCGGTCGATTTCCAGAGCTGGGGCGACCCGCGCACCTTCCTGGTCGAATTGCAGGCCAAGTTCTGATCCGATAGTCACAGCCGAGCCAAATCGCCCTGTCCGGATTCGCCGACCGGCGTGATTTGGCTGTGGCAAAAATAAAACAGGTTGGGCTGCTTTTAACAGACAGGCTTGACCTTTTTTCGTTCGGCCGCGATTCAACCGCCCTCGAATCCGCGGGCAAATCAGATGCATCAGACTGCGTCGGCTCCGCGATGTCATCGGTTGGAGCGACTCATGCACACCCACAACCTCAAGCGAAACGCGAGACCGGTCATGGCCTCTCTCGGTCTGTTCGCGCTCGCCGCCCTGTTGGCGCCGGCCGCCGTCAGCGCGGCAACCGCCACCGCCGCCGCGAGTGAAACCGCAGCCGCCCCCTCCACCGGCGTCGAAGAGGTCGTCGTGACCGCCCGGCGCGTTTCCGAACGCCTGCAGGACGTGCCATCGGCCATCACCGCGGTGACCGCCAAGCAGCTGGAGACCCTCAAGCCGCGCACCCTGGAAGATCTCAGCGGCTTCGCCCCCAACGTCGACATCGGACGCACCGGCGCGGGACCGGGCACGTCGGCCATCTATGTCCGCGGCCTCGGCTATTCGGACGTCGAGAAGGGCCAGAATCCGGCCGTCGAACTGATCGTAGACGACGTCGTCATCGGCACCAACTTCGGCCAGCTCGTCGATCCGTACGACGTGTCGCAGGTCGAGGTGGACCGCGGTCCCTCCGGCATCTTCTACGGCCGCAACAGCATCGGCGGCGTCATCAACATCCACCGGACCAAGCCGACCCGCCAATGGGGCCTCGACCTCGACTTCGGCTATGGCGACTACAACCAGAACGTCGAGAAGATCATCCTGAACGCCCCGGTCGGCCCCAACGCCGGCCTGAAGATTTCCGCCTCGCACCAGCAGCGCGACGGTTTTCTCGACAACATCTACACCGGCGACCACGCCTATGGCCGCAACGAGCTGACCACCGGAAACCTGCAGTTCGACTGGAACATCACGCCACAGCTCGAGGCGAATTTCGGACTGACCCTGACCCACCAGGATGGGCAGGGAACGCCCGTGGCCCTGGGAGACGTCCTGACCGCCCAGGTGCTTGGGCCGGCGCTGTCGGCCGCGGGCATCAGGTTCAACAAGTACGGATCGCCCTATATCCCCGGCAAGACCGTGCCGCTCGGCCCCTGGCAGGTCGCCAACGACTATCCGGACCGAAACATCCTGACCTCGCAGATCTACAGCCTGAACCTTTCCTATAATTCTCCGATCGGACAGTTCACCTCGATCACCGCGTTCATCAAGGAGAACGACAACACCGAGCAGGATTTCGACGGCAGCTGCGCCAACTCCGATCTCGGCGGCCTTCCCTGCAATGTGATCGCCAATCCGCTGCTGGCCTTCCTGCACACGTCGCGTCCGCAGAAGTACGACCAGTTCACCGAGGAACTGCGCTTCACGCACGACTTCGGCGACCGGGCGAAGATGCTGGCGGGCTTCTACTACTTCCATGACGACATCTCGGCCGTGCAGCTGACCAGGACCCTGGTGCCGGGCGTGCCGGTCGACGTGCCCTTCACCAACCAGATCTCAGGCGACATCACCGAATCCAAGGCGGTGTTCGGCAATTTGATCTTCAATGTGACGAGCCGGCTGCACGTCAGCGCCGGGCTGCGCTACATCGACGAGAACACCTCGTTCCACAACGACTACAATCTGCTGTGGATTCCGGGCGTCGGCGGCCCGGTCAGCCTCCCGCTCATTCCGGGCCTGCCCAACGGCTTCACGGGCGCCAAGAGCGCCAGCAAGGTCGTCGACAAGGAGACCATCGACTACAAGCTCACCGACAACAGCCTGATCTATTTCGACCGCTCCGTCGGTTTCCGCTCCGGCGGGCTGTCACCGCGCAGCACGCTGTCGGAGTCGATCCCCGGGCAATCGAACTATTCGCCGGGCGCGAACTATTCGACGTTCAATCCGGAGACAGACACCTCCTACGAAATCGGCTCGAAGAACACCTTTTTCGATCGCCAGTTGATGCTGAACCTCGCCGCCTTCATCACCGAAGTCAGCGACCACCAGCAGACCGAAGTGGTGGTGACGCCAGGCTATGGTCCCGGCACCAACACATACATCGCCAACCTTCCCAAGGTCGAGATCAAGGGCGTCGAGGCCGAACTCAACTACCGGCCCGACCAGATCAAGGGGCTGTCGCTTTCGGGTGTGTTGGGTTACCAGGACGCGAAGGTCACCAACGGCGTCATTCCCGGCGTCGAGGCGCCAGTAAACCCCGACGGCACGGCGGGCGCGCCCGGCACTACCTACGACCTCACCGGCACGACCCTGGAGCGCGTGCCGAAATGGAACTTCACCTTGCGTGGCGACTATGTGCATCCGATCGGTCCCGGGTCCCTGGACCTGAACATCGGCTACAAGTGGAGCGACCGTTACGTCTTCGCCTATTTCGCCGGACTGCCCGACTATCAGCCGAGCTTCGGACTGCTCGATGCGTCTATCAGCTATAGCTGGAGCCGGTACACCCTGTCGTTGTCGGGCAAGAACCTCACGAACCAGGTCTACTACAGCAACACCCTGCCAAGCGTGTTCTTCCACGGATGGGGCGATCCCCGCACCATCCTGGGAGAAATGCGCGTCAAATTCTAGGGGTGGGTCGCCGCCTCGGCTCGAGGACGCGTCGCCGTCGTTGGTGTGTTATTTCGGCATCAGTCATGAAACGGCGCGGCTCGCGCTAAACCGTCAGCCTTGACTTTTTTCCCCCGGCGTTTCGTATGCGCACAAAATGCGTTAACGCCGGGGCAGCGAATGTCCTTCGACCGGGAGGAATTTTGGCGATGATCAACAGATCGAAGGTCACACGTGTCGCTCTGATGGGCGGGGTCTCGATGGCCGTGGCGATGGCGGTTTGCCCGGTCTTCGCGGCGGATGCGCCGCCCGCGGCCGGTCCCGCCGGCGCCGGCTCGACGAGCATCGAAGAAGTCGTCATCACCGCGCGGAAGAAGACGGAACGTCTGCTGGACGTGCCCGTGTCGGCGAACGCCCTCAGCGCCGCAACGCTCGCCAAGTACGCCACCACCGACCTCACCGCCATCGGCGTGCAGATCCCGCAGGTCAGCATCGACCACGCCGCGTCGGGCGCGGGCGCGATCATCACCATCCGCGGCATCGGCTCCGCCAGCGTCGACGCGGCAATCGAACAGGAAGTCACGGTCAATATCGACGGCGTGCCGATCAGCCGCGGTCGCGTCGTCGAGCAGGCCTTCTTCGATGAAGCGTCGGTCGAAGTGCTCAAGGGACCGCAGGCTCTTTATTTCGGCAAGAACAGCCCCGCCGGCGTGATCTCGATCACCAGTCAGGGTCCCAGCTCCATCCCCAGCGGCTATGTCCGCGCCGGATACGAAGAAGGAGCCCAGAACTATTTCGGCGAAGCGGCTTTCGGCGGACCGATCGCCGACGGCCTCTCCGCCCGCGCCGCGTTCCGCTACAGCGACATGACCGGCGGCTATGTCAATGGAGTGGGGGGCCCGCTGACCGGATCTCAACTGCCATACTTGCTGCGGACGGCGCCAGGCGGCGCGATCAACGAACCCGGTTCGCCCTATTCCAACTATCCAGGGTCGCGCGACGTCATTGGCCGCATGACGGTCGCCTTCAAGCCCGTCGGCAGCCCTTTCGACGCCACCTTCAAGTTCCTCGGAAGCGACCACCGCGACCGCGGCGACAGCATGGAGACGGTGATCTGGCGTTGCGCGCCGGGCAACAACCACACCACCAGCCTTGACTTCGGCGCTTTCCTGGACCCGACGCATACGGCGCCGGTCTATCTGTCGGATCCCTACAGCTCGTGCCACGGCGCGCGATCGAACTCCATGGGCGGTCTGCCGGGCCCGTGGGCGGCGGGGTATGCGGGCTCGAATGGCGGTATTCCTTATACGGACGTGCTGACCTATCTGTCGTCGCTGAACATGAATTACAGGCTCGCCGATCACCTGACCCTGACATCGGTCACCGGCTACTACGAGTACAATCAGACCCAGTGGTCTAACTACGACGAGACCGACATGACGCTGGCGTCGGGCGTCAACAACGATGAGCAGACCTCCCTGAGCGAAGAACTGCGGTTGCAGTCGTCGTTCGAAGGCCCGCTTAATTTCACCCTCGGCGGCTTCTACGGCCATGACCGCCGCAGCTTCCACCAGGTCGGCAGCATCGGCTACCTCGGCGTCGACCCCGCCACCGGGAACACCAATCTCTTCTCCAGCATCGACTACTACCGCACCGACACCTATTCGGGATTTGGAGAACTGAGCTGGAAGATCATCCCCACCGTCGAACTCGCCGGCGGCGCGCGCTATACGTCCGAGACCAAGTACGGCAACGACGGGATGACCTACGTGCATCCCCTGCTTGAATTGTTGACCGGCGGCACCATCGCCGCGCCGGTCGGCGAGCGCTTCATCACCACATTCACCGAAACCAACGTCTCGCCGCAGGTCACCTTGTCCTGGCATCCTTCAAGCAATGTTATGGTCTACGGCGCCTACAAGACCGGGTTCAAATCAGGCGGGTTCTCCACCCCGGCGATCATCCCGGCGACCGCGACCGTGGAAAATCAACAGTTCAACCAGGAAACTGCCAAGGGCGGCGAACTGGGCATGAAGTTTTCGGCGATGGATCGCCGCCTGACAGGCGATGTCACCCTGTATCGCTACACCTTCTCCGGACTGCAGCTGACGGCGTTCGACGCCGCCACTACGTCCTACTTCACGCAGAACGCGGGATCGGCGACCAGCCAGGGCGTCGAAGTCAATCTCAACCTGCAGGCCACCCAGGACTTCGGGCTGCACGGCTCGGTCGGCTACAGCCATGCACGGTACGACACGTTCAACGATTCACAGTGCTGGACGGGGCAGGACGCCGCCGAGGGATGCGGCGCCAACGGTACGCAAAACCTGAGTGGGCAGCCATTGTCGCGCGCGCCCAACTGGGTGGCGCTGGTCGGCGCCACCTACGAGCACGAGATCTACGGAGACTATAAGCTCGCCCTGACCGGCGACGTCCGCTACAGCACCGGTTACTATCTGGAAACCAACAACAACCCCGGTGGCTACCAGGGCGACTATGCGACCCTCGATCTGAGCGCGCGCTTGCATAACGACAAGTGGGAGTTCGCGATCATCGGCAAGAACATCACCGACACCTACTATGCCGTGCTGGGTGGCGACAAACCTCTGAGCCAGGTCTATTCGGGGCTGGGCGGCGACATCACCGCCCAGCTGGGTCGTCCACGCGAGGTGACCTTCCAGATCACCCGCCGCTTCTAGGCGCAGGCTTCAATTCGGAGGAACGTCATGACCGACACCTTGATGCATCGCGTGCCTGAGGCGCAACTCTCCGACGCTCTCAAGGCGGCGCGCGCCAGCGCCCTGGCCCTGACCGGCGATGCGACGATCACCGAGGTGTTCGCCAACTCGCAGAAGGTGTGCGAATTCTTCTTCGACGGCTTCTACAAGGGCCTGTTCTTCAACGGCGACGTGCCGATCCGCTATAAGGAGCTGTTGCGCCTGCGGCTTTCCAAGGCGCACGGCTGCTGGTTCTGCAACCGCAACAACGAAGCCGGGGCCAAGGCGGCCGGGTTCACCGACGCCCAGATCCAGGCGATCGGCGGCGACGCCGAGGCGGACTTCACCGGGGCCGAGCGCGCCGTTCTGGCGCTGGCCGACGAACTGGCGCTCACCAACATGGGCGGCGCCCTCACGCCGGCGCTGTATGCGGCGCTCAAGGCACACTTCAGCGACGGTGAGATCGTCGAGCTGTCGATGGTGGGCGCCGTCCTTGGCGGCCTCAACAAGATGGCGTTCGTGCTCGATCTGGTGGAGCGCGAGACCTGGTGTCCGTTCACGCCCGCGGTGGCGGCCTGAAACCTGGCCGTCGGCTGACCAGCGTTGCAAGGGCCGCAGGGCTTAAAGGGATTGTCATTGTCCGCGCCTTCGGCGCATTCATTCGCTGGCCCCCGCACCGCGCGGGCTTCGCCGTCCTCTTGAGATCCTTCGTGCCCATCGCGCCTTTGCGGCGCCTTCTTTTTCGAACTGACGGAAACACCCGATGCAATTGAGCCGAGACGACCTGAAACGCGCCTACAGGAGCATGTTCACCATCCGCGCCTTTGAGGAGCGGGTGGAAAAGGAGTTCTCTCTGGGGAACATCCCCGGGTTCGCCCACGTCTATCTGGGGCAGGAGGCCTCGGGCGTCGGCGTGTGTTTCGACCTCGGCGTCGACGACTACATCGGCTCGACCCATCGCGGGCATGGCCACTGCATCGCCAAGGGCTGCGACGTCCACGGCATGATGCTGGAAATCATGGGCAAGGCCGGCGGCCTGTGCGGCGGCAAGGGCGGGTCGATGCACATCGCCGACATGTCCAAGGGCATGCTGGGCGCCAACGCCATCGTCGGCGGCTCGCCGCCGATCGCGGTCGGGGCGGCCCTGACGCAAAAGCTCAAGAAGACCGGCAAGGTCGCGGTGGCGTTCTCGGGCGACGGCGCGTCGAACCAGGGCACCACCTTCGAGGCCCTGAACATGGCGGTGGTGCTGGGCGTGCCGGCGATCTTCGTTTTCGAGAACAACGGCTATGGCGAGCACACGGCGTCCAGCTACGCAGTCGGCGCCCCCTCGATCGCCGAGCGCGCGCGCAGCTTCGGCATGCCGGCGGAGGTGGTCGACGGGTCCGATTTCTTCGCGGTTCACCAGGCCATGGGTCGAGCGCTCGAGCGTGGGCGCGCGGGCGAGGGGCCCTACGCGCTGGAGACCGTCTGCTCGCGGTTCATGGGACACTTCCTGGGCGATCCGCAAGCCTATCGCCTGCCCGAGGAACTGGCCCAGGCCAGGGGGAACGATCCCCTGCCGCGCTTCCGCAAGGGCGTCACCGAAGCCAGCCTGCTCGATAGCGCCGACCTCGATACGATCGAGGCGGAGGTGCTGGACGAGGTCGAGGACGCCGTCGCCAAGGGCATGGCGGCGCCGCGCCCGGACATTTCCACGCTCGAAACAGACGTTTACGTAAGGTATTGATATGTCTAGAAAATCCTATCGGCAGGCGATCAATGAAGCCTTGCGTGGCGAGATGCGGCGCGACCCCAATGTGATCATCATCGGCGAGGACGTCGCTGGCGGACACGGCGGATCGGGCGAGCCGGGCGGCGTGGGCGGCGTGTTCGGCCTGACCGGCGGCCTGTACAAGGAGTTCGGGCCGACGCGCGTGCTCGACACCCCGATCAGCGAGAGTGCGATCATCGGCGCCGCCTCGGGCGCCGCGGTGACCGGCATGCGGCCCGTCGCCGAAATCATGTTCGTCGATTTCGTCGGTGTGTGCTTCGACCAGATATACAACCAAGCCGCGAAATTCCGCTACATGTTCGGCGGCAAGGCCAAGACGCCGATGGTGATCCGCACCGCGATCGGCGCGGGCTTTCGCGGCGGCGCGCAGCACAGCCAGACCCTGCACCCCCTGTTCACCATGGTGCCGGGCCTCAAGGTGGTGATGCCGGCCAACGCCTATGACGCCAAGGGCCTTCTGATCAACGCCATCCGCGACGACGACCCGGTGATCTTCATGGAATCCAAGGTGCTGTACGACTCGGTGATGGAGGTCCCGGACGAGGCCTACCGGATCCCGTTCGGCGAGGCCAACGTCGTGCGCGAGGGCAAGGACCTGACCTTCGTCGCCTTCGGCTCGATGGTGCCGCGCGCGCTCGCCGTCGCCCAGACCCTGGCGGCCGAAGGCATTTCCGTGGAAGTCGTCGATCCGCGCACGACCTCGCCCCTGGACGAGGACACGATCCTGGAAAGTGTGGAAAAGACCGGTCGACTGGTGATCATCGACGAGAGCCCGCCGCGTTGCAGTCTCGCGGCCGACGTGGGCGCGATGGTCGCGGACAAGGGCTTTCGATCCTTGAGGGCGCCGATCAAGGCGGTGACCTGTCCGCACACGCCGGTGCCGTTCGCGCCCAATCTCGAAGACGAGTACCTGCCCAACCCCCGCCGCATCGAGGAAGCGGCCCGGGCTGTGCTCGGGTATGCGTGATCCGCTGGAGCAAACCCGATGAAACCCACGATCACGAGCCTCGGCGAGATCATGCAGCTGGCCTATGTGCCGGCCGACTTCGACGCGGCCCTGAAGTTCTGGATCGAGACGGTCGGCGCGGGGCCCTTCTTCGCCCTCGACCACGTCAAGCTCGACGACGTGAAATATCACGGCGCGCCGGTGGAGATCGATTTCTCCATGGTCATCGGCTACTGGGGCGACCTGCAGATCGAGCTGATCCGTCAGCACAACGACGTTCCCTCGATCTACAAGGCCTGGCGTGACGGCGGACACGAGGGCCTGCACCACGTCTGCATTCTGGTCGACGACATGGCGCACGCGCGCGCCGTGTGCGCCGACGCCGGCGCGAGCGTGGCGCAGGAAGGCTTGGTCCCCAACGGCGGCGAGGTGATCTATGTCGACACCGGCGGCGGGCCCGGGACCATGGTCGAGATCCTCAAACCGGGTCCCGGCAGCCGCGAATTCTTCGCGATGATGCGGGACGCGGCGCGCGGGTGGGACGGCTCCGATCCGGTGCGGAGGCTCTAGATGGGCGACCGGCTGACGGGCAAGGTCGCCATCGTCACCGGCGGCGCGTCCGGCATCGGCGAGGCCTGCGCGCGGCGGTTCGCCGCCGAGGGCGCCAAGGTCGTCGTCACCGACCTGCAGGCCGAGAAGGGCGCCGTGGTGGCGGAGGCGATCGGGGGCCGCTTCATGGCCCAGGAGGTCTCCATCGAGGCGCGGTGGCGCGAGGTCATCGCGCAGACGCTGGATCTGGAAGGCCGCCTGGACATTCTCGTCAACAACGCCGGGATCATCGGCGGCGGCAATATCGAGGATTGCGATCTCGACAACTGGAACCATGTCCTGGCCGTGAACGTCACCGGAACGATGCTGGGCTGCAAGCACGCGATCCCGGCGATGAAGACCAACCCGGGCGGTCCGACCGGCTCGATCATCAACATCTCATCCATGGCCGGTTACGTCGGCCTTCCGGGCGCCGTGGCCTATACCGCGTCGAAGGGCGCGGTGCGCCTGTTGACCAAGTCGGTGGCGGTGCACTGCGCGAGGTCCTACAGGACCATCCGCTGCAACTCCCTGCACCCGGGTGCGATCGACACACCCCTCAATCAGGCCGCGTTCGATGCGAGCGGCGATCCCGCGGCGATGCGCGCCCTGTTCGACACCTTGCAACCGGTGGGGCGCATGGCGACCGCGGATGAAATGGCCGCCTGCGCGCTTTTCCTGGCGTCGGACGACGCCAGTTTCGTCACCGGGTCCGAGCTTCTCGCCGATGGCGGCTGGATGGCGGCGCCCTCTCCTCTCTGACCAACGATCGGATCCTTAGATGACCAATTCCAATCGCCAGTGGCTGATCAATGGCCGCCCGGTCGGCCGCCCCCTGGCCGACGACGACTTCAAGTTCGTCGAAACGCCGGTGCTGGAGCCCGGCGAGGGAGAGGTCCTGGTGCGCAATCTCTATCTCGCCTTCGACCCGGCGCTCAAAGGGCACATGGAGAACATCAGCAACTATGTCGCGCCCACGCAGATCGGCGAGGTGATGCGCGGCTCTGGCATCGGCGAGGTGGTCGCCTCCAACGCGCCCGGCTTCGCGGTCGGCGACAAGGTCATTGGCCCGCTGCGCTGGCAGACCTATGCGACGGTTGCGGCCAAGGACGTGCTCAAGGTTGTCGACGACGACCTGCTGACGGCCAACCTCGGCGTGCTCGGCACGACCGGCATGACCGCCCTGTTCGGCCTGTTCAAGATCGGCAAGCCGTTTGTCGGCGACACAATGGTGGTCACCGGCGCCGCCGGCGCGACCGGATCGGTGGTCGGCCAGCTCGGCAAGATCGCCGGCTGCCGGGTGATCGGGGTCGCCGGCGGCGCGGAGAAATGCGCCTGGCTGGTCGATGAGCTCGGCTTCGACGGCGCCGTCGACTACAAGGCCGGCGATCTGCGCGACCAGGTCAAGGCGGCGGCGCCCGATGGCATCGACGTCCTGTGGGACAACGTCGGCGGCCGGGTGTTCAACGACGTGCTGGGCGAGATCGCCATGCACGCGCGCGTCGTCACCTGCGGCAACATCTCTCGCCACGAGCCCGGCGCGACGCCTTCGGGTCCGGCAAACTACTTCAACCTGATCTTCAAGCGGTCACGCATGGAAGGCTTCATCGTCAGCGACTGGGCCGATGAGTTTGCCTGGGCCCGCGCGCGCCTGGCCAGGTTCATCCGCGAGGGCCGTTTGCACTACAAGGAAGACGTGCAGCAGGGCATCGAGAATGCGCCCGCGACCCTGAAGCGGCTGTTCGAAGGACGCAACTTCGGCAAGCAACTGCTCAGGCTGTGAGCTGAGCCCGGGAGACCGCAAAATGCCCACCATTCGCTATGGCGAACCGCTCAACGTCCTGGTGGCGGCCAAGGGGCACCCCTACTCGCGCGACGCCTTCATGGCGATGTTCGACCACATCCCGGGAATTGCCTGCACGCTTGTCGAACAACCCGCCGCGCAACGCCTGATGAATCCCCAGGCCATGGCCGGCTACGACGCCATGGTCCTCTACGACATGCCGGGCATCGATTTCGCCCGCGACGCCGCGCCGGTCGAGCCCGATCCGGCGTTCAAGGCCGGCCTTCTGGCCCTGCTCGACGCAGGCAAGGGCGTGGTGGCCCTGCACCATGCGATCGCCGGTTGGCCGGCGTGGCCCGAATACGCCGAGCTGCTCGGCGGCCGCTTCCTGTACAGGCCGGGCGAGCTGCGCGGCACGAAGCTGCCCGACTCCGGCTACCACCATGACGTCACGCACGAGGTGATCGTCGCCGATACCGATCATCCGGTCGTTGCTGGATCGCCGGGCCGTTTCACCCTGACCGATGAGATCTATCTCTCGGAAGTCTTTGAGGATTCGGTGGAGCCTTTGCTGCGCTCCAGCGCGGCGTTCACCCGCGACAACTTCTATTCGGCGACGCAGGCGATCCGCGGCAAGATGTTTTCCAACGAGGGCTGGACGCACGACGACGGCTCGAACCTGATCGGATGGACCAAGCGCGCCCGCAACAGCCCGCTGGTCTATCTGCAGCCAGGCGACGGCCCGGCGACCTATGAGGACGTCAACTATCGGCGCCTGATCGAGAACGCGATCCGCTGGGTGTGCTCGGATGAAGCGCTGACCTGGGCGAAGGGCGGGTAATCTTCCTCCCTCCCCATAGAGGGGAGGGAGGAATATGGTGTCAGCTCACCCTGCGATCGTGGCCCTTCCAATAGGCTTCCCGTAGCTCGCGGCGCAGGATCTTGCCCGAGGCGTTGCGGGGCAGGGCGTCGATGTAGTCGATGCTCTTGGGGGCCTTGTAGGCGGCGATGCGTTCGCGGGCCCAGGCGATGATTTCGGCGGGCGTGGGATCGGCGCCGGCTTTCCTGACCACGACCGCCTTGACGGCCTCGCCCCAGCGCTCGTCGGGGATGCCGATCACGGCGACGTCGGCGACCCCGGGATGACCGAAGATCGCGTTCTCCACCTCCGCCGGATAGACGTTCTCGCCGCCGGTGATGATCATGTCCTTCACCCGGTCGTGGATGAAAACATAGCCGTCTTCGTCGAGATAGCCCGCGTCGCCCGTACGCAGCCAGCCCTCGGCGTCGATCGTCCTGGCCGTGGCGTCGGGAAGATTCCAATAGCCGGTCATGTTGGCCAGTGAGCGCGTGGCGATCTCGCCGACCTGGCCGGGCGGCAGGCGATTGCCGGCTTCATCCAGGATCACGATCTCGACGCCAGGCAGCGCCTTACCGGCGGATCGCATGCGCGCGTTGCCGGCCGGGTCATGATCTTCGGGCGGCAGGGCGACGATGGTGCCGCAGGTTTCGGTCATGCCATACATCTGCACGAAGCCGCAGCCGAACACCTCCATGCATTCCTTGAGCAGTTCGAGCGGGATCGGTGAGGCGCCGTAGAGAATGTATTTCAGGCACGAATAGTCTACCTCGCGCGCTCTGGGCGAGCGGACGACGATCTGCATGGCGGCGGGCACCATGAACATCTTGGTGATACGGTGGTTCTCGATGAAGTCGAGCACGCGATTGGGGTCGAACTCGCGCGCGATCACGCCGCGGGCGCCGTTATAGACCCCCAGGCTGCCCCAGCCCGTGCCGCCGATGTGAAACACCGGCATGGCGACCAGGCTGACGTCTTCGCTGGTCCATCGGTTCCACTGGATGTCGATCGCGCCGGGCGCGAGACGCGGGCCCAGCAGCGCGCGGTGCGAGAGCATGGCCCCCTTGGGATGGCCGGTCGTGCCTGACGTATAGAGCTGCAAGGCGACGTCTTCCCAGTCGACGGCTGTCCTGGGGTCCGTCGGAGACTGGCTGTCCCGCCAGCTTTCAAACGCCTGCCAGTCCGGCGCGCCGCCTTCGGCGGCGATTACCACCGGCGGCGTCTCGAACTGCGGCAGCAGGCCGCGCGCCTGGTCGATGAACTCTGGTCCGACGAACAGCGCCTTGGCCCCGGCGTCGCGCACGATGTAGGCGATTTCCGGCGGCGCCAGGCGCCAGTTGATCGGCGCCATCACCACCCCGGCCTTGGCGGCGCCGTAGACGATCTCGAAATAGACGTCGGAATTCTTGCCCAGATAGGCGATGCGATCGCCTGGCTTCACCCCCAGCGCGATCAGGCCGTTGGCCACCTGGTTGGTATGCCGGTCGAACGCGCTGAAGGTCGTCAGGCGGCCTTCGAACTCGAAGACCACGGCGTCCGCGCGCGCCTTCGCCTGCAGCCGGACGACGTCGCCCAGCGAGCGGGCCTGGGCGACGTCGCTCAAGCCTTGGTCCCCGCGTGCGCCATGACCGAGGCGGTGATTTCTTCGCGGGTCGGGTTGCGGCGCAGGGTCAGGCCGCCGTTCACCTGCAGGTTCTGGCCGGTCATGAAGCACTCGTCGGACGCCAGGAAAACCGCCGCGGCGGCGATGTCCTCGGAGGTTCCGACGCGGCCGAGCGGGTAGCAAGGCAGGAACGCCTCGTACACGCCCGGCGTCGCCTTCGCGCCCGCCGTCATCGGCGTGTCGGTGAGGCCAGGCGAGATCGAGTTGATGCGGATGTTGCGCGAGCCGAATTCGTTGGCGGCGCAGCGCACGACATGGTCGGCCGCGGCCTTGCCGCCTTGGTAGGCGGCGTGGTCGTTGAGCTGGATGGTCGCGGTGGCCGAGCTGATCTGGATGATCGAGCCGCCCTGGTCCATCGCCTGGATCATCGCCTGCAGGAAGAAGAAGGGTCCCACGAAAAGGACGTCGCTCAAGGTCTTGAGCTGCTCTTCAGTGTTTTCGAGGAAGGGGATCAGCGGCGCGATGGCGGCGGCGTTCACCGCGATCTGCACATTGCCGAGTTTAGCCTTGGCGGTGTCGGCCAGGGCGAACACCTCGGCGCGATTGACGATGTCGCACACCGCGGCGTAGCCGCCGATCTCGTCCGCGAACGCCTGCAACGGCTCGATCTTGCGCCCGGCGACCAGAACCTTGGCGCCCTCGGCGGCGAGGCGCCGCGCGATCACCTGGCCCATGTTGTCCTTGCCGCCGGCGCCCAGCACCACGGCGCCCTTGCTCTCGAGTCGTCCCATGCGGTTTCCTCCAGTTTGTTTCCTTCTCCCCTTGCGGGAGAAGGTGTCTGCGAAGCAGACGGATGAGGGGTATTCCACACTCGATCCGTTGCCCGGGGAAACGCCGCGGATTGGCCGGCGGGCCCCCTCATCCGGCCCTGCGGGCCACCTTCTCCCGCGAGGGGAGAAGGCTATGAGTTACGCCGCCGCCTCGCCTTCGGCGATGTAGCGTTCGATCATCTGATGCAGCTGGCGGATGCGCATTTCGGTATAGCGGCCGAACTGGACCACGCCATTGCCCGACGCGTGCAGGCCCTGCTGGACAAAGGGCAGATTGCCCATGTCCTGCTCGAAGATGCCGATCAGGCCATCGCCCAGTTCGGGCGCGTCGGTCCACGGATCGTCGGCGCCCAGTTCGTGCGCGACGCAGGGCTTGGGACGCGGGCCGGTCTTGGGCACGCGCTTCATGATGATCACGTCCATGATACCGCTCTCCGGATCCAGTCCGTTGGGGCGCCAGCGATAGACGAGATTGGGCGAGAAGCCGGCCCAGAAGCTCATGTTCGGCCAGACGTTGTAGAGCAGGGCGTCGAGCATCTCGGCGTCCGAACATCCCGAATAATCCCAACCGTCCTCGGCCGAGAGCGAATTTCGGGCCGCGTCGGCGGCATAGGCGCGCGCGGACATGCCGTCGGGCACCTCGCCGACACCGCCGCCGGCCCCGCGCGCCAGGCGGTCGCCCTGGGCGCTGGTGGCCACGCCGCTCATGAAGTTGACGATCTCGGTGGGCGTATAGTTCTTGTCATGCACCACCGGGCTGGGAACGCCCTGGGCGGAGAACTGCCGGCTCACGAAATCGTTGAACATGTCGTACTGGCTGTTGACGTCGGCCAGGAACGGCAGGATCTGCGGGTGTGTGGTGATGGTGTGGTGGCTTTCCATGAAAGCCTCGGCCAGCACCTTCCAGTTGCAGCGCACGACCTTGGCGACGTGAACCGCCTTGTAGCGGTTCTCATAGTCGTACTCGACGAAGTGGTCGGCCAGCGGCCTGATCTGGTCCATCACCGGCGGCGCGTTCAGGTCGAAGTTGACGAAGACGTAGCCGCCCCAGGTGTCGACCTTGGCCTGCGGCAGGCCCATGTCCTTGCCGTCCCACTGCGGGAAGTCCCAGCCGATCGGGTTGTCCTTGAACGTGCCGTCGTTGTTCCAGGCTATGCCGTGATAGGGGCAGCGGAACTCGTTGCGACAGCCGTTCAGGGTCACCAGCTTGCGCCCGCGATGAAGGCAGCTGTTGTAGAACGCCTTGATCGACATGTCCGGCGTGCGCACGACGATCAGGCTTTTGCCGACGACTTCATAGATATGATAGTCGCCGACATTGGGGATGTCTTCCTCGCGACAGGCCCACTGCCAGACCTTCATCCAGACGTGTCTCACTTCCTTCTCGAAGTGTTCCTTGGAGAAGTAGCGCTCGACCGGAATGCCCTCGCCGCCGAGGTCCGGGGCCGGGCCTTGGCGCAGATGCGCGGGGACGGTCCGGGTGTCGCGGTCGAGGATGTCCTCATAGGATTCCGACGGGTGCCGGTCGGAGCGATAGGCGGGGTTCGAACCGTCCATGGATCACGCCTCCAAAATGGCGACGGCCGAAAGGCCGGGAGCGCCATAGACCTGGCTGTAAGCCAAGCGCGCGTTCTCCACCTGCCGGCCGTCGGCCCGCTTACGCAGTTGCTGCACGTTTTCGTAGACCTGGCGCAGGCCGGACGCGCCGACCGGTTCGCCGCAGGCCAGGCATCCGCCGTCGGTGTTGGTCGGCAAGGAACCGCTGAGCTTGGTGCGGCCTTCGGCCAGCCATTGTTCCTGTTCGCCGTCCTTGCAGAAGCCGTTCTCGGCCATGTGCATGATCTCGGCGCCCGACTCGGTGTCCTGGATCTGGGCGACGTGGATGTCGGAGGGGCCGACGCCGGCCATCTCATAGGCCGCGGCCGAGGCGATCTGGGTGGGAGAGGGGCCGCGCTCGACGTCCAGCGACGGCGAGAACACCTCGAACGAGCCGTTGACGCGCGTGCGGACCGCCGCGCCGCGCACCCTGGGGCCGGTGAGGCCCAGTTCGCGCATCTTCTTGTCCGACGCCAGGATCAGCGCGGCGCCGCCTTCGGCCGGCGAGCAGAACATGTACTTCGTCAGCGGATCGGACACCATCTGGCTGCCGAGGATGGTGTTGAGGCCCACGGGCTCGCGGCGCCAGGCGTGCGGCGTGTGCGAGGCGTTCTCGAACGCCTTCTCGGCCACGCGGCCCAACGAATCATTGCTGATCCCGTACATATCCATGTAGCGGCGGATCTTCATCGCGAAGAACTGCGTCGTCAGCATCATGCCGGTCTCGCCGTACCAGCGCTGCAGGCCCGACGCTTCGGGATCGGCGTTGAAGGCGCCGCGCGGATGCTTGTCGAAGCCCATCACCACGCCGATGTCGAACTCGCCCGACTTGATCGCCCAATAGCCCGACAGCAGCGACGAACCGCCGGTGGCGCAACCGTTGGAGATGTTGATGAATTGGACGCCCGTCAGGCCCAGGCGCGGCAGGGCGGCGTCGGCGGCGCCGGCGGCCGAGGAGCCGCCGAAGGCGAACTCGATGTCCTCCCAGGCCACACCCGCGTCCGCGAGGGCCTCGCGGACGGCGAACACGCCCTGATCCAGTCCGGTCTTGTCCGGATGCCGGCCAAAGGGGTGAATTCCCGCGCCAATTACGTGAACTTCGGTCATCGCAGTGATCCTTTTAGGTCAGTCCGCCGGTATGAACGCGAAGTTGCTGACTTCGCCGCGGGTGGAGGTTTGGAAGGGTTCAATGACCGTCCTCATCGGGCGGCCGATACGCAGGCAAGAGACATCATCGGTCAGAATGCGTCCTTCGACAATCACCTGGCCGGGAAACTCGATATAACCGAGCGCGAAGGGCTTGAAGCTGGCGTCGTCGTCGGCGCCGATATACGGCGGCGTCTTCGGACGGAACCGTTGAACCGTATAGGACCACAAGGCGCCGTCGGAAGGCAGCTCCACCGCCTCATAGAGCTCGGCTTCCGGCCCCATGGGCATGGGGAAGCGGACGCGACCGTCGGACTTGCGCCGGGCGGCGATCAGGTGAGGCTGATCGCCCTTCATGACGAACAGGCCATCGGCGACGGCGGCTGCGACCATTCACTCACTCCCTTGGTTTTCTCGTCTCGACATTAGGACCAAGCGCCAAAAAAGTCACGAGTGATTTATTCCGGCATTGGCGTTTGTTTCCGCAGGGAACCGGCGAGAACATGGCGATTGCCAACCGCCCGCAAAGCGCTCACCTTCGCCCAAAACAATAACAGGAAGGAACGCTCATGACTCTCGCAGGACAACTGCGCCCCGCGTCCGACACCGCGGGCGACTATCGCCTGGTGATCGTGCTGGTTGGCCTTGCCCAGCTGGTCCTGACCGCCGATTTTTCGATCCTTTCGGTCGCCCTGCCGTCGATCGCGCGGCATTTCAAGCTTTTGCCCGCCGACCTTTCGCTGCTGGTGTCCGCCGGATCCATCCCGCTCGTGGGCCTGATGATCCTGTCGGGCCGGGCCGCCGATCTGATAGGCCAGCGCAAGTGCATGCTGCTGGGCCTGATCCTGTTCGGGGCCGGCTCGCTGTGTTCGGCGGCGGCGCCGTCCTACGCGTTCCTGATCGCCGCGCGGGTCATCCAGAGTGTCGGCGCCGCGGTGCTGATGCCGGCCAACTTCTCGCTGATCAACACCCTGGTGCCCGAGGGCGCGCCTCGCCACAAGGCTTTGGGCATCTTCGGCGTCATGCAGGGCCTGTCGCTGATCATCGGCCTGCTGCTGGGCGGCACGCTGACCTCCGCGCTCGGCTGGCGTTCGGTGTTCCTGATCAACCCGCCGATCGTCGTCGCCGCGGTGCTCCTGACCTTGCGGTGCGTTCCCAAATGGCTGGTTGGAACCGGCGCCGACCGCTCGATCGACTATCTGGGGGCCTTGCTGATTACGCTCGGCGCCGGGACACTTCTCACCGGAGTGTCGTTCCTCGGGCGCACCGGCGTCACGTCCCTGTCGGGGGGGCTGCTCGGCGCCGCCCTGGTGTTGTTCTGCCTGTTCGTGTTCGTCGAGTCGAAGGTGCGCGGCCCGCTGGTGCCGCTGTCAATCTTCCGGCGGCGAAATTTCGCCGCCGTCAACGTCATCGGCTTCTGTCACATCGCCGCGGTCGGCGGGCTGTTCATCCTGATCAATCTGTTCATGCAGAACGGCCTGAAGATGTCGCCGTTCACGGCGGGCCTTGGCCTGATGCCCTACGCAGGCGCCGTCATGCTGGCCGGCCAGGTGTCGCCGTGGTTCATGGCCCGCCTGCCGCATCGGCGAACGATGCTGATCGGCTTTATCCTCTACGGCGCCGGCATGGCCCTGCTGGGCCTGTTTTCCCATGCTGGGGGATACTTCATCGCCCTGGCCCCGTGGGTAGTGATCGGGGGCTTCGGCGCCACGCTGGCCTACATGCCGATGATGGCCGAAGCCACCGCGGCCGTCCCGGAGGACCAGCAGGGCGTCGCCTCCGCCATCCTGTTCACCATCCAGCAGATCGGCATGCCGCTTGGCGCGACGCTCGCGCTCTCGATGCTGGCCGCGGGTGGCGAGAACGGTTTCGCCTACGGGTTCCTGGCGGCCGCCTCGGTCGTCGTCCTGGGCCTCGTGCTCGTGCTCGTGCTCCTGCGAAGTTCGCCGGGGGACACCGGCGTCGTCGAACACCCGAACGCGCCGGCGCTCGATATCCAGGGGGTGCCCGGGGCGCTTTAGGCCCGTAGGCCCGCCGCGTGACGCCGGCGAGGAAGCCGAACACCATGAACGGCGCGATTGCGCCGCCCGGACCGCCGTACGTCATGCCAACGATCGAGGCCGGCCGGCGGTCCGGCGGATAGATCGAGCAATGCGCCGAACCTGGCGCCTATGGGCGTTTCGCCAGCGCTCCGCTATGCCCCCGGCTGAACAGCGCCCGGCTTGAACAGGGCCTTGAGTTGTTCGTCGTCCGCGGCGACCAGGGTGTCGACCCACTGGTGGAAACGCCGCGCCCCGCCCTCGTTCTCGCCGAACAGGACGAACTCGCGGCCGCCGGCTTCCAGGGCCTTCTGCTGGCGAAGGCCGGTTGCGTAGTCCTCGTCGCGTACGACAACTTCCAGGAATTTGAACTGCGCGTCGACCTCGGCCAGCATCTGCTCAGTCGGCTCGTCCTGAGTAAGGTACATCTGAGTAGTGAATGACTCCCCGACCTTCTCACCGGGAAGGAGCTGAGACACCATCACGCCGCGGCCGCCGCCGCCAAAGCTGGCGATCGATATGTGCGGGAATATGGTCCACACACCGCTCATCACATCCTCGTTCGACCACTGGTCTTCGGGCACCGCGTCCAGCTCGATCAGATTGGCGGTCGGGGCGCGCACGACCTGGTGCGGTCCCCACGCATAGAACAGCGCCTGGTTGAACATGTCCTCGCCGAAGGTGTTCCTGTGCAGCACCGGCAGGTGGTAGAAATCCAGATAGCCGTCGTAGGCGATCTTCCAGTTCGGCCCGGCCAGCACGCGGCTGGAGAAGAAGTGCCAATTGTCGAAACCGAAGTTGGCGAGCAGCTTGTCGTAACCCGACAGGAAGTCGTCGATGCTGAGGTCGGACTTGGGATTGACGATCACCCACACCAGCCCCGCACGTTCGGCGACCGGCAGGGGCGTCAATCCATAGCAGGACTTGTCGATCTCGCCGAAGTCGGCCTGCGAGGCGACGCCCATCAGCTCGCCCTTCTGGGTGAACGTCCAGCCGTGATAGGGGCACATGAAGCGCTTGGTGTTGCCGTATGGCTCGACGGCGACGTTGGTCCCACGATGGCTGCAGGAATTGATGAAGGCGCGCACGACGCTGTCCTGGCCCCGGATGAGCAGGATCGGCATGCCGACCGCCGTCATGGTCTTGTAGTCTCCGGGCTTGGCGAGCTCCGACGATGCGGCGAGCATCAGCGGCACGCGCTTGAAGATCTGGTCGACCTCGAGCTTGAACTGCCCCGGATCGTAGTATCGCGTCGCCGGCAGCTTCAGTATGCCCGGGGTCTTCGCGATCGTCCCCGCCTTGGCGTGCTCGATCGAATCGCGCACCATCTCCGTCAGTTCGGCGCCGGCCACCATCTTCGTCATCTCGTCGTCTCCAGCTTCAGCTCTTGTGTTTCGCGGAGTGGTTCAGGCGGCGGTGAAAAAGTCGCCTCTAGGCTTGCCCTCGGGATCATACACCGGTTCGACCAGATCGACGCGGTACTTCCGGGTGACGGCGGACAGAATTCCGGTCGCCGCCAAATGTCCGGCCATATCCCGGTAAGGAGCGGCCGCCAAATGGGCAATCAGGTCGCCCTCGGTGTCCCAGTCCTCGAACACATGGATGCGGCCGGGCCTCGCCGGGTCGGCGGTCCACGCGTAGTGCGCGCACCCCGCCTCGGCCAGGGCCGCGGCGATCAGGGGCTGCGCGTCGAGAATGGCCTTCTCCCGCTTTTCCGGCGCGACGTCGATCTCGCCGGAAATCACAACGCGATAGGGACCGCTCATGTTTCGGTCCGCAGGATGGTGTAGGTGCGACTGGCGAACACCCAGGCGCCGCCGCGCTTGACCAGCGTGTCGTCATAGGCGCCGAAGATCTTCATGAAGGACCCGTCGGTCTTTTCCAGATATTCGGTGGTGTAGACGCGGGCCTCGGCGGAGTCGCCGTCGACCACGATGTGTCCGGGGTTTCCGAAGAAGCCGGTGAACTTATAGGCGCTCATCGCCTTGATCCATGCCGGCTTCATGGCCTCGTGCCCCGAAACCTCCATGCCGGGCAGCTTCCACACCCCGTCCTCGGCCCAGCAGGCGATCCAGTCGTCGGCGTTCCGGCGGAACACCGCGTCGCAATAGGCATCGACCCGCTCGCGAATCGCCAGCCGGTCCTCGACCGATCCTTTGAACGCCATGAGCGTCCTCCCTTTGTTGTCTTGGTTAGCGGTTCATCCAGCGCGCGAGATTTTCGTGGAAATAGCGCACGCGGCCTTCCTGCCCGGCGAGGTAGTCGCGCCGATAGCCGCGCGAGTGCAGGCCGCGTTGCTGCACTTCCCAGATGGAGACGTCCTGGTCGATACCCGGACCCATGGAGACGTCGCCCCATTTGCCCTGGATATGCGGCGCCGGAACGCTGAGGTCTACGAATTCGCCCATGCTCTGAGAGTAGTATTGCGTCGTCCCCTTGGGGAACAGCGTCATGTACCACATGTCGAAATAGCACTTCTCCGGATCGGTCTCGTGCGGGCGCGCGCGCAGCCAGATGTTGCCGTCGGGCTTGAGGCTGAACGACAGGTTCGGGAAGATGGTGAAGTGCCAGTGATCGGTCAGCTGGGCGTCGTGATAGGTCGAGAAGTCGAAGCCCTTCGCCTCGCCGAGCAGGCGCTTCTGCGTCTGCAGCGCGGCCCGGATCTCCCGGGTATTGCCGCCGCGGAACTGCTCGGGATCGAGGTCCCAGAACTTCAGCTCCTGTTCCATCATCCGCAGCGTCTCGTCCTCGCCGCCCTGGATCGTCTTGGTCGGCGCCGCGCCCGGCATCAGCATGCGGGCGTGACCGCTGGGATAGAGGTCGAACTGGCAGTTGTCGTAGGCGTATTCCATCACGAACTTGGTCTGCGGATGCACGAACGGTACGTGATACGACTCATTGAAATTATCCTGGATGAGCTTCCAGTTGAAGTTCGCCTCGAGCGTCACCCAGTGGGTGCGCACCATGTCATCCATTGGATAGGTGTCGATCATGTCGGCGATCGGATGCATGTACGAGCGCAGCGAAGCGCAATCGGGATCCATGTTGTACCAGATGAAGCCGGCCCAGGACTCGCACGGGATCTCGACCAGGTTCTTCTTGCCGCACGGGCTGCCTTGCGGGAAATCCGCCTCGTCTGGCACCGCCCTCAGTTCGCCGCGCGTGTTGAACGCCCAGCCGTGATAGGGACACACGAGCCGCTTGGCGTGGCCCTGTTCCTCGGCCATCAACAGCATGCCGCGATGCTGGCAGACATTATAGAAGGCGCGGATCTGCTGGTCGTCGCCCATGACGCACAGGATCGTCTCCGTGCCCATCTTGGCGGTCAGATAGTCGCCGGGCTTCTTTATCTGCGCCTTGACGCCCGCGATCTGCCACGTCTTGGTCCAGACGTGATCCCACTCCTTCTGCCAGAACTCTTTTGACCAGTACCGATCCGGGGAAATCGGCGCGTCGCCGAGAACCGGGTGCGGCGTCTGCGAGATGTCCGCGAGGCGCTTTGCGCCGCCCGGGATTTCATGGCTGGTGGGCGCCTGAAGGGTGTCGGTCATGGAGCGCGTCTCCTGGAGTTTGAACCGTGGCGACCGTGCGCCAGCGGGGGAAAAAAAGCAACAGTGCTTAAAACACCGCGCGGCCTGGTATCGCGATCAGCGTTGCATCCAGCGCTCGAGGTTTTCATGGAAGTAGCGAACGCGATCCTCCTGCCCGGAAAGATAGTCGCGCATATAGCCGCGCGAGTGCAGCCCGCGTTGATTGACCTCCCAGATCGCGAAGTCCTGGTTGATCGCGGGGCCCAGGCTCACGTCGCCTATCTTGCCCTGCTGATGTGGCGCGGGAACGGTGACGTCGACCCACTCCTGCATGCTTTGCGAATAGTAGGTCGTCGTGCCCTTGGGGAACAGCGTCATGTACCACATGTCGAAATAGCACTTCTCCGGATCGGTCTCGTGCGGGCGCGCGCGCAGCCAGATGTTGCCGTCGGGCTTGAGACTGAATGACAGGTTCGGGAAGATGGTGAAGTGCCAGTGATCGGTCAGCTGGGCGTCGTGATAGGTCGAGAAATCGAAGCCCTTGGCCTCGCCGAGCAGACGTTTCTGGCGTTGCAACGCCGCGCGCATGCCTTCCATCTTGCCGCCTCGGAACTGCTCGGGATCGAGTTCCCAGAACCGGAGCTCTTCGCCCAACATGTCCAGGGCCTCGGCCTCGCCGCCTTGCAGGGCGTGCGCCGGCTCGCCGCCTGGCATCAGCATGCGGGCGTGGCCGCTGGGATAGAGGTCGAACTGGCACTGGTCGTAGGCGTACTCCAGCATGAACTTCAGCTCGGGGTGCACGAACGGCACGTGATAGGATTCGTTGAAATTGTCCTGGATGAGCTTCCAGTTGAAGTTTCCCTCGATGGTCAGCCAATGGGTGCGCACCATGTCGTCCATCGGATAGGTGTCGATCATGTCGGCGATGGGATGCATGAACGAGCGCAGAGAGGCGCAGTCGGGATCCATGTTGTACCAGATGAAGCCGCCCCAGGAGTCGCACGGGATCTCGACAAGGTTCTTCTTGCCGCACGGACTGCCCTGCGGAAAATCCGCTTCGTCCGGCACGGCGCGCAGCTCGCCACGGGTGTTGAAGGCCCAGCCGTGATAGGGACAGACGAGGCGCTTGGCGTTGCCTTGTTCCTCCGCCATCAACAGCATGCCGCGATGCTGGCAGACATTGTAGAAGGCCCGGATCTGCTTGTCGTCGCCCATCACGCAAAGTATGGTCTCGGTTCCCAGCATCGTCGTGATGTAGTCGCCGGTTTTCTGGATTTGCGCCTTGACGCCGGCCACCTGCCACGTCTTCGTCCAGACGTGATCCCATTCCTTTTGCCAGAAATCCTTGGACCAGTAGCGCTCGGGCGAGATCGGCGCGTCGCCGAGCGCCGGGCGCGGCGTCTGGGAAATGTCGGCCAGCCTCTTGGCCGGATGGGGAATTTCGCTGCTGGGGGGCGCCTGAAGCGTGTCGGTCATGGAGCGGGCCTCCGGGAATTTGAGCTGCCTCACACCTGCGCCTGCTTTGACGAAAATGCAATCGCGCTTAAAATCGGCGATGCGCCCCTTGGCCCCGTTGTGGACGCGTGCGCGGGCAAGCGGCCATGACGAACCAAATGGAAGCGCGCCGGTCCAAGAGCGCCAAGGGGGACCTCGTGCTCGTGTCGGACAGGCTCGCCGATGCGCCGTCCCACGACAAGCCCGATCCGGCGCCCCGCCGGCGCGCGACGCGCAAGAGTGAGCGCACGCGGGCGCTGATCCTCGAGGCCGCCGTCGATACCCTCGACCAATACGGTTACAGCGGCGCCAACCTCGCCAGGGTCGCCGAGATCGCCGGCCTGACCCGCGGCGCGGTCCAGTACTATTTCATGACCACGCTCGACATCCACATCGCCCTCGCCGACTACGTCGGCAAGCGGATATGGGAAACCTACGAGGCGCAGGCGCTCAATCCGCCCGGCGGCCGCGACCCGATCGAATTCGCCATCGACCTCGTCGCGAGCCCGGGCGAGGACCGCTATCGCGTCGCCCGCCTCGAATTGCTCACCGCCGCTCGCACCACGCCGCAACTGCGGCCGGTGCTGGAAGAGTCGGCCCGCCTCGTCGAGGAGCAGGCCAAGCGGTTCACCGGCCTGATCTTCGGCAACCCGGCCCTGGCCGACATTCCGCAGTTCCGCGCGGCGCGTGACCTCACCTCGCTGGTCAACGACTGGATGTTCGTCCACGTCTTCCCGCAGGATCGCGAGCAGCGCTCTGCCGATGTGATCGCCGCCCTGCGCATCGCTTTGCACACCCTCTGGCGCTCCCCCAGCCTCGTCGAGGACCGACCGACGCCCAAACCCCGCATCCGCGTCAAGGCCGGCGGGGAAGGTTGAGCGTGAACCAAAGTCATCCTTCTCCCCTTGCGGGAGAAGGTGGCCCAAAGGGCCGGATGAGGGGTTTCTTTGAGGTTACCCGAGTATTCTCAAGCGCTTGTACCAGCCCTCATTAATCCTCACCCACCCTACGACCGTCATCGCCAGGCGTAAGTCCCGGCGACC
The DNA here is from genome assembly GCA_038206535.1 of Caulobacterales bacterium. Classification (GTDB taxonomy): domain Bacteria; phylum Pseudomonadota; class Alphaproteobacteria; order Caulobacterales; family Caulobacteraceae; genus Acaudatibacter. Next base: position 18,574 of record JBBRAV010000002.1, on the reverse strand, counting down.
CATGGAACGATCGGGGGCAGCGTCGATCTGGCCGTGCCGCCGCACGGCCACGCCGCGGCGGATCGAGCAGGCGCTTTACATAAGCGGAACCGCGTAGCCGCGCGGGCGCGGCTGGCGACGACCGCCCTCGGTGGAGCCATGGGTGGCCGGGACTTACGCCCGGCCATGACGTTCCTCTTTTGGCTGTGACCATGACGACTTCGCGGGCGCCAAGTGTCAGAGTCTATCCACCAGCGGCGGACAATCCAGCCCACAGGAAATGCCACTGGGTTATCGACCCACTGTTACTGACCGCGTCGACGATGATCGCAGGCTCCCGCGAGGGAGAAGGATTTTTCACAGCGCTTCCCCGCGCAGCAGGCGCGGCAGGTCGCCCATGGCGCCGCCGGCCTCGCCCATGAAGAACCGGCGCGCCGGGCCGATGCGGTTGACAAACGCCAAGCCCGCGCCGCGCGCGGCCCGCAGCAGGGGCAGGTCGTTGGAGAACAGCCGCGTGAACACGTCGGTGGCCAGCGCCCCGCCGTCTTCGCGCCGGCTATGCGGGCGCTCCAAGAGACCGGCTGTCTCCCCATAAACAAGCCATCAAGTGCCGGACTATGCTGGCCCGACATAGACGTTCGGCGCCGGTCCGGGGCTGCGCGCAACAAACGACGTGGGAAATGACGTGGGTAGTGTCGTGTACGACCAAACGGCGGAAAGAGTTGTGGAGGTCGCGGCGAAGCTGCTGGCGCCGACCAGTGGAATCGAAAGGCCCTGACCGGCGACCACGCCCTCCAGCGTGACCGATCCATTGCAGCCGACGACAAGGAAATAGGGCGTACTCGGCGCCAGTTGCACCGAGAAAATGCCCGTACTGGTGAATGAGCCCATGGCTGTCACGGGCACCGTTCCGCCGTCGACGATCAGCGTGGTCGGCGTTTGACCGAAGGCCTTGTAGATGCCGACCTCGCATTGCGACGCGGGGCTCACCGGCGCCAGGCCCATCACATCAAGCCCAAGTTTGGCGGCTGCCCCTCCTGTCGCCGGACTGAAGAAAGGGACAGCGTACAGAGTATTCCCCACAACTGAAACGTTACCATAGCCAATCGCCGGTTGCGTGTAAAACTGTCCGGCGGGGAAACTGCCTCTAAAGCCGGTACAGCCGGCGATCACGGCCGCGCCGTTGTTGCACAGGCTTGTACTGGCATCCACTGGGCCGCCTTGATCGAGAAGGACCAGTTGCGCCGGCGCGATCTGACATCGACCTTCGACTGTCGTTCCGCTGACGGCGCTGTTGGCTGTTCCGACCGAAAGCTTTACCCCGGAATAGCCCGAAGGAACGTTGGGAAAGCTGCCGCATTTCATCTCGGTGTCGGTTATCTGGCCCGGGTTGTAAGCCCCAAGGACGGAATTTTGGACAGTGAAAACACAAGCGATGTTGGCGACGTCGCACTGCGTACCGGACATCGACGTGTTGCCGATCACGTAGAACCCGTAGTCGGCGAGCCCCGCTAGGCCAAAATAGGGTGTTGTCCATGGAATCGTCGACACGCCAGTAAGTAACGAAGAGGCGTTCCCGACGCCGGAATTGATGTGCACGCGGCTGAACAGATTCCCGCCATACACCAGGACGTCCGCCTTGATGCCGTCAAAAGCCGTTACCGCGTTGTATACCGAGCCCTGGCAGCTGGCGCCTAGTCGCAAGACGAAGTCGGGACTGTTAGGTCCGGTAACGCCCGAGTCACCATCCAGCCGCGAGGCGGAGAGCACGAGGTTGGCGATCGACGCGGTGTGGAACTGATTCTCGGGATCGGATTCGTCGAGTCCACACTGGAAAGTCGAATTGCCGCGGCCGATGCCGCCGCTTCGAATATGAACGTTGTCGACCTGCATCAGATTGGCCGCGTCGATCTCGACCACGTCGCCAGAAGTCGGGATCGTGTAGTTTGGGCCGGGACCCGCCGTCGGTCCATTGTAACCCGAAGGAGCGCCAACGTTTGCGGCCAGTCTATAGTATCCATAACCCTCGGGAAGACCGAGACCCTCAACGACCATATTGCTGAATCCACCGCCAACAAGATTCACAAAGCCGTCGTTTGTCGTCTTTACCGTGCCGCTATAGATGACGCGACTCATGACGGGGTGGCCGGCTCTTGCCGATGGGGTGTAGGCGAGGGCATAGATCCCGCTCGACTGCAGGTTCGCGCCCAAAAGCGACGTATTGACATTCCGGGCTGGGTTGATGTTCGTCGCGGCGGCCCGCGGTGACAGGTTGAGCGCCTGCGTCGTTCCGCAAGCGGCCGGAATGACGAGGGCGTTGCCGGGCACGTACTGAATGGCGTTGTCGATCTGGCCATAATCGTCATCACCATAATAGAACGTCTGGATGGCCGATTTGAGCTGTATAGGCGGATCCTCGAGCAAGCCTATGTCGGTCTTCGTCGTTCCACCGGCGTGAGCCGTCGCCGATGCGATGACCGTCGCGAAGGGACCCCGGGCCCAGCCCACGCCGGTCAAGGTCAGGCCGGTCCCCATCCCCGTCGAGCCGCTGGCGACCAGAGTCGTCGACGGGGGCGGCGCCGTCGCCACATATGAGCCGTAGTCTATCCAGTCGAAGCCTCCAGCCGAAATTCCGCCCGAAGTCGTGGTGCCTTCAACGATCAGCTTGGGATAGTGCCCGCCGTTCACCGTGCCGCCACCGACGGCAGTCAACGTGACGATGTCGCCCACCGCATACATCGAACCAGGCGTCGATACGCTCTGCTTGTCGAGGACCGACCACCCCGACCAGGCCGGCGTCATGGTCGCGCCGCTGGCTTGTCCGGCGAGCGTGCCGCAGAGGTTGGCGCAATGGCTATGTATGGTGTCCTGGCCGAACGTACCATTCGACGAAACGGCCGGATCGTACAGACCACCCCACAGGAAGTGCCATTGAGTGATCGTGCCGCCGCTGACCGCGTCTACGATGATCGCGGCCTCTTGGGAGAAGCTGCCGGGGCTGGTGAGACCAGTAAACGAGATCAGGTCTCCTGCCTGGTAGTTGCTTTGCGAGCCCCCCAGCAGGGAGAACCGCGTCATCGAAACCGCCGGCAAGGACGAACTCCAGAGCGTCGGGCCGCCGACCTGGGACAGGACGATATACTGGTTTTGCTTGGGCGGGCTCGGTGTGAGCAGCGAGTTGTCGACGACCAGGGTGCCGGGATTGCCAAGGGAGCCCGGATTCCACACCGCGGACGCACTGTTGCCCGTCGCGCCAACGACAACGTCACACTTTGCGCCCCATTCGCGAACGCTGTTGGTCGGATTGGCCCGGTAAAAACAGTTCGAAGCGTGATCTTGGAAGACCGTCCCGCCATTGGCCGTACAAGGTGTCGGCCCTGGCATCAACACGCCGCCACCCCCGTCGCCCGTGATAGAATAGCCGGCGAGCACGACGTATTGAAACGTGCTTCCCACTGCGGGGACGGTCGTCAGTCCCAGCGTGCTGACACTATCGACATATGTTTGTGAGAGCGAGGCGGTCGCGGTCGTGGCCAGGATGGCGCCGCCGAACAGCGAGGTGGCGATCGAGCGCGCAATGCACCGTTCCAGCGGCTTGTCGAAGCCGGAAGACTCTTTCATCGGATCGTTCCTTCGGTAAGCGTTTAGACCGAAAGCGCACTGGGGTATGTGGCGCGAATGCGCCGATTCTTCAGCGACTTACTGCACGATGGTGACGGGAGGATGCGAGTCCAGGCTTCCACTCATGCATTGTCCAGGAGGAAACGACCAGACGCCGGACCCGTTGACCTGGAATTGAAGATCGTCTTGATGGCACTGTCCATGTCCAGGACGGTCGAAGTTGAAAGGACCAAGCTGGCCGGAAGTAGTATTAAAAAGAGTGATGCCCCATGGCGGGTCGCCCACCACAAGGCCATTGCATTGATATCCCGGATCCAACTTGACGGACTTGATTACCCCAGTGACTACTTGGCGTGTTGTCAGGAGCATGGTGATCTTGCATTTAAAGGGTGCAAGTCCATCGGGATGAAAGATCACTGTTCCGCGCAGGTGCGCGTTGATATCCGGCGGGTTGAGGCTGTAGGCGGCCGCGCCAGAGGTCGCGGCGCAAGCCAGCGCGGCTGCGGTAACGGCTAGGTATGGACGAAGCATGGGAAGTGTCCTCTGAATAATTCCAAAGTGCGGAATGCACCCGATCATGGTCCGGCGTAGACGTTTGGAACCGAGCCCGCGATACGCGTGACCGCGCCGAAGCTTGTGGGCAGGCTGAGTGGCGCGGGCCAGGTGGTGGTGGAAAGCCGCGTCGACGTCGTCGTGAAGTCGGGCGCGCCGACCAGAGGGTTGGAAAGCCCGCCACCGGCGAGCGCGCCCAGCAGCGTAACCGTGCCGTTGCAGCCGACGGCCAGGAAATAGGGTGTGCTCGGCGCCAGTTGCAACGAGAACGTGCCGGAACTGGTGAACGAGCCCGCGGCGGTCACGGGCACGGCCCCGCCATCCACCAGCAGCGTGGTCGGCGCCTGGTTGAAGGCGTTATAGATCCCGACCTCGCATTGCGTCGGGGGAACGAGCGTCCCCGGGTTGATCACGTCGAGGCCAAGCTTGGTGATCGTACCGCCGTTCGCCGGGCTGAAAAATGGTACGGCGTAGAGCACGTGCGTCGACAGCACGACGTTGCCATAGGCCACCGCCGGCTGGGTATAGAACTGTGACGCGGCGAAGCCACCCTGATAGCCAGTGCATCCAGCGACCACGGCGTTGGAGTTGTTGCACAGGCTGTTGCTGGGATCGATCGGGCCGCCCTGATCCAGCGTCACCAGCTGTGCGGGCGGGATCGCACACTGCGCCGCGCCCACCGTGCCGCTGACGGTGGTGCTGACGGTGTTCACGGCCACTTTGACGCCGGCATACCCGCTTGGCACATTGCCGAAGTTTCCGCACCGGACCTGGGTGTCGGTGATCTGGCCTGGGTTCAGCGACCCCAGCGCGTTCACTGAAAAGAACACACAGGCGATGTTGGCTATGTCGCACCGTGTCTGCGAGAACGAAGTATTGCTGATGATGTACAGACCGTAGTCGGCGGCTGCCGCCAGGCCGAAGGTCGTCCCACTCCAGGGGATCACCGGCAACGGGCCGCCGGCGAGGGTGCTGGCGGCGAGGGTATGGTTCACCGCGTTCGATCCGACATGCATCTGGCTGAACAGATTGCCATCGTATTCCATGACGTCGGCCTTGGTCGCATCATAGGCTGTCAGGTTACGATATACGGAGTCGTGGCAGCTGTTGCCCAGGCGCAGGGCGAAATCTGGATTGGTGGGGCCGGCGAGCACGGGAATGCTGTCCAGGCGCGAGTCGGTGAAGACGATATTGCCGACGTCCGAGCCCAGGAAGTTGGTAGGGTCGGATTCATCCAGGCCGCATTGGAACACCGAATTGCCCGAGCCGATGCCGCCATCGCTGATGTGCACATTGTCGATGCTCATCTCGATCGCCGAATCGATCTCCACGGTGGTTCCCGCGGTGGGGATGACTGGCTGGCCTGAGCCGGCTCCGGGGCCAACATAGCCGCCCGCCGCCGTCGTTCCTTCAGCCAGAGTGTAGTATCCTGCCCCTTCGGGAATGCCGAAACCCTCCACAAGCAGATTGCGGAAACCCCCACCTTGAGTCTTCTGAAATCCGGGGGCATTGAAATTGGGCAATCCGCCGTAAAGAACGCTGCTCAGGACGTGTGTGCTGCTTCGTTTAGACGCCTGTTCCGCGAATGCGTAAATTCCGCTCGACTGTAAATTTGCTCCGGCTAGGGCTGGATTGGCATTGTTGGCGGAGGCATCCGGCTGGAGATTTAGAGACGCCGTCGTTCCGCAACCGGCAGGAATGACCAGAGCACTGGAAGGCTTAGCGCGCAAAGCGTTATGGATAGGGGTGAAATCGTCGTCGCCGTAGTAGAAATATTGAACATTGGTACCATTGGGAAATGGCGCGGAGTCGGTCAGGAAGATGTCGGTATTCATACCGTTAGGAGCCGTGTGATCGATGGTGGTGGCGAAGGGGGCCTGCGTCCAGGAAACCGACGTTATCGACAGGCCAGAACCACCGTGCGTGATCGGCACGGCCGTCAGATTACCCGTGCCTGACGGCAAGGTCTGGATCGACCCATAATCGACCCAGTCAAAGGCCGTGACGCCGCCCGAACTCGTGCCTTCCACCACGATCCTCGGGGAGCGAGTGGCGCCGGCGCCGACGTTGAACGTCACGATGTCGCCGATAGAGTAACCCGATCCTGGACTCGAGATCGTCTGGCCGTTCAGCAGCGACCAGCCCGACCAGTCGGGCGTCATCGTGGCGCCCGTCCCGCTGGTATGGCTGCGGCATGATCCCGAAACGCAATCCTGGGCGAGGCTCGATGGAGGGTTGCTGGCGGCGTACAATCCACCCCACAGGAAATGCCATTGGGTGATCGACCCACTGTTGCTGACCGCATCGACGATGATCGCGGGTTCCTGTGAAAAGGTCCCCGACGTGCCAACGAAGGAAACCAGGTCGCCTTTATGATAGCCGCTCTGCGTCCCGCCCAGTATCGAGTAACGCGTCAGCGAGACGGCGGCCGTCGACGTGCCCCACAGTGTGGGGACGCCGATCTGGGACATGGCGATGTATTGCTTTACGGCTGGATTCTGCAGGGGCGGTGGTGAGAGGAGCGTGGTCGGGACGGTCAGCGCGCCATGCGTTCCCCGGCCGGGGTTCCAGGCCGCGGTCAAGGTTCCGGGACTGACCGCCACGACATCGCACTTGGCGCCCCATTCGCGAACGCTGTTGGTCGGATTGGCGCGGTAGAAACAATGGCCGACCATGTCCGTGAAGTCGAGCCCGTTGTCGGGTGTGCAGGTTGTCGTTCCCGGCATCAACAGGCCGCCCCCCCGTCGCCCGTGATCGAGTAGCCGGCGAGCACAACGTAGGGAAGGGTGCCTCCCACCGCGGTAATCGTGGTGCCCCCCAGCGTTGCAACACTATCCAAATACGTCTGCGCGAGCGAGCCAGTCGCTGTCGTGGCTAGAATGGCGCCGCCGAACAGCGAGGTGGCGACCGAGCGCGCAACGCTCCGTTCCGGCGGCTTGTCGAATCCGGTAGACTCTTTCATCGGATCAATCCTTCGGTAAGCGTTTAGACCGAAAGCAACTGTAGTGCGGTCACGGCACGACACGCCGTCCCGGACAATAAATCCCTGGATTGCAAAAAATCACGAGCCCAAGGGGGCCCTATTTCAACGCGACGGACCTGCTTTTCAGGGAGACAAGTAGAGCCCGCGAAATCTTGAAGAGTCAATTCATGGTGAAGCGGCAATCTGGATTAAATGTGGCGTTTTCTGGGCGCTGATGAACCGGCCAGAATACCGGTCCGGCGATCACGAACGGGTGGTCGATGGCGGGAGCGGGGGCCTTTCGGATGAGGGCCGTTATGATCCACTCGGATATTCGCGTCCGCGCGACCCCCTCATCCGCCTGCTTCGCAGCCAACTTCGCCCCGCAGGGGGAGAAGGATGGTCTAAAGCGCTTCCCCGCGGAGAAGGCGGGGCAGGTCGCCCATGGCGCCGCCGGCTTCGCCCATGAAGAACCGGCGCGCCGGGCCGATGCGGTTGACCACCGCCATGCCCGCGCCGCGCGCGGCCCTCAGCAGGGGCTGGTCGTTGGAGAACAGTCGCGTGAACACGTCGGTGGCCAGCGCGACGCCGATGTTGTCGACGCTCCGCCAGCACGCGTAGCGGGCCAGGGTCAGCTCTGCGCCGATGTCCTCGCCCAGCCGGGCGGCTTCGGCCAGCACCTGCGCCAGGGCCGCGACGTCCTTGAGGCCCATGTTGAGGCCCTGGCCGGCGATCGGATGGATGGCGTGGGCGGCGTCGCCCAGCAAAGCGATCCGCGGCGCGGTGATGCGGTCGGCCAGCTGCAGCGACAGGGGATAGGTGAACCTGTGGCCCGCCGCCCCGACGCGCCCGACGAAGTCGCCGAACCGGCGGCTGAGGTAGGCGTCGAACGCCTCCGGGCGCGCCGCCTTGAGGGCCGCGGCGCGCTTGTCGCTCTCGGTCCACACCAGGCTCGCGCGCGAGCCGGTCAGCGGCAGGATGGCGAACGGGCCGGACGGCAGGAAATGCTCATAGGCCACCCCCTGGTGGTCGCGTTCGAGATCGACGGTGGCCACCACGGCGGTGTGGCGATAGCCCCAGCCCAGGGTGTCGATGCCGGCCTCGCGCCGCACCAGCGATCCGCGCCCGTCCGCGCCGACCACCAGGGGCGCGCTCAGCATTTGTCCGTCGCCCAGGGTCACGTGCGCGAGGCCCGGCGCGACCTCGACCCGCGTCACCCGCTCGGGCGCGCGTATGTTCAGCCCGGCGTCGGTCGCGGCCTTGCCCAGCCCGGCGCGGATGTGCCGGTTCTCCAGCATGTAGCCCAGCGCCTCGCCGTCCGTGCGGTCGGCGATCTCGGCGGCGTCGAAGCGCAGGAAGGCCGGCGAGGCCCGCCCGGCGCCGGCGCCGGGGGCCTTGCCGTCGGTGACCAGGATCTGCTCGATCCGCTGGGCGTGCGCTTCCAGATAGGGGGCGACGCCCAGCGCGCGCCATTGCCGGAAGGCGGCGAAGGAGATGGCGCTGGCCCGCCCGTCGAACGTCGGCGCGGTCTGCAGGTCGAAGGGCTGAGGATCGACGACGATGGTCGTCAGGCCGGCGCTCCTGAGCGCCATCGACAGGGTCACGCCGGCCATGCCGGCGCCGGCGATGATCACGTCGGCGTCTGGTCTGGCGCTCATGGCGCGCTCAGCTTTCGCTGTCGTCGGGCAGGCCCATCATGTGGAAGCCCGCGTCGACATGCACCACCTCGCCGGTGGTCGACCGCCCGAGATCGGACAGCAGCCACAGGGCGCAGCCGGCGACCCCCTCCATCGTGGTGTCTTCCTTCAGCGCGCTCAGCGCCCGGCCCTGGGCCAGCATGCCGCGTCCGCCGGAGATGCCGGCGAGCGACAGGGTGCGCATGGCCCCGGCGGAGATGGCGTTGACCCGGATGCCCTTGGGCCCGAGATCGCGCGCGATATAGCGCGTCGCCGCCTCCAGCGCCGCCTTGGCCACGCCCATGGTGTTGTAGTTGGGGATCGCCCGCTCGCTGCCCAGGTAGGTGAGGGTGATCATCGAGCCGCCGCGCGCCATCAGCCGTGAGGCGCGCCGGGCCGCGTCGACGAAACTGTAGGCCGAGATGTCCATGGCCTGGGCGAAACCCTCGCGGGTGGCGTTGTCGACGAAAGAGCCCTTGATCTGGTCGCGGCCGGCGAAGGCGATGGCGTGGACCAGGAAGTCGATCTCGCCGAACGCGTCCTCGACCACCTTGAACGAGGCTTCCATCGACGCGTCGCTCGAGGCGTCGAAGGTCGTATAGGTCTTGACGCCGATGCTCTCGCCCAGCGGCCGCACACGCTTTTCATTGGCCTCCATATAGGCCAGGGCGATCTCCGCGCCCTGCGCCGCCAGCTGTGCGGCGATGCCCCAGGCGATCGAATTGTGGTTGGCCACGCCCATGACCAGGCCCTTCTTGCCGGCCATCAGCGCGCCCTTGGGCAGGTTGTAGTCCTCGGCCATGTCGTGCTGTCCCTAGACCACGCGCTCGACGAGCATGGCCTTGATCTCCGAGATCGCCTTGGCGGGGTTCAACCCCTTGGGGCAGACCTGGGCGCAGTTCATGATCGTGTGGCAGCGATAGAGTTTGAACGGATCTTCCAGGGCGTCGAGCCGCTCGCCGGTGGCTTCGTCGCGGCTGTCGACAATCCAGCGCCGCGCCTGCAGCAAAGTCGCCGGACCAAGGTACTTCTCGCCGTTCCACCAATAGCTGGGGCATGAGGTGGTGCAGCAGGCGCAAAGGATGCACTCGTAGAGGCCGTCCAGCTTGGCGCGGTCCTCTTCCGACTGCTTCCACTCCCCCTGCGGCTCCGGCGTCGTCGTATGCAGCCACGGCTCGATCGACGCGTACTGCGCGTAGAACAGGGTCAGGTCCGGCACCAGATCCTTGACCACCGGCTGGTGCGGCAACGGGGCGATCTGGATCTCCCTGCCCGGAACCTCTTCCCAGCCGTGCGTGCAGGCCAGCGTATTGCGCCCGCCGATGTTCATCGCGCACGATCCGCACACGCCCTCGCGGCACGAGCGCCGGAAGGCCAGGGTCGAGTCCATGGTGTTCTTGATGTGGATCAGCACGTCCAGCAGCATCGGCCCGCAGGCGTCGACGTCGACGTCATAGGTGTCCCAGGTCGGGTTGCCGTCCCCTTCAGGGTCGTACCTATAGACCTTGAACGTCTTGACCTTTTTCGCTCCCGCCGGCGCCGGATAATGCCGGCCCTTGCCGACCGTGGAGTTCTTGGGAAGCGTCAGCTGGACCATGATTACTCTCCTCCCTCCCCTTTATGGGGAGGGACAGACGGCGAAGCCGTCAGGGTGGGGCTCTCGCGGGAAAAGGCGCCGGCGTGCGTTGCACGGCCGTGCCCCACCCTGGACGCTTCGCGTCCTGTCCCTCCCCATAAAGGGGAGGGAGGAAGACTTTCGTCCTCCATCAATACACCCGCGCCTTGGGCGGAATGTACGCGACGTCGTTGGTCATGGTGTAGGCGTGGACCGGGCGGTAGTCGATGCGCACCGCGCCGGTGGCGTCGTCGAACCAGGCCAGGGTGTGCTTCATCCAGTTGACGTCGTCGCGGCTGGAGAAGTCCTCCCGTGCATGCGCCCCGCGGCTCTCGGTGCGGTTGACGGCGCCGGCGACGGTGACGATGGCCTGGCCGATCAGGTTCTCGAATTCCAGCGTCTCGACCAGGTCGGTGTTCCAGATCATGCCGTGGTCGGTGACCTTCAGGTCCTTGCGCTTCGCCTGGATCGCCTCCAGCCGCTTCAGACCCGATTGCAGGGTCTCGCCGGTGCGGAACACCGCCGCGTCCTCCTGCGCCGCCTCCTGCATCTCCAGGCGCAGCACCGCCGTCGGCGTCGATCCCGCGGCGTGCCGCAGGCGATCGAAGCGGGCGAGCGACGCCTCGGTCATCGCCGGTTTCAGTTCCGACTGCGTGGCGCCGGCCTTGAGCATCTCGCCGCAGTGCAGGCCCACCGCGCGGCCGAACACCACCAGGTCGATCAGGGAGTTGGAGCCGAGCCGGTTGGCCCCGTGCACACTCACACACGCCGCCTCGCCCACCGCCATCAGCCCGGGCACCACCTTGTCCGGATCGCCGTCGGCCAGGGTCACCACCTCGCCGTGGTAGTTCGTCTGCAGGCCGCCCATGTTGTAGTGCACGGTCGGCAGCACCGGGATCGGGGCCTTGGTGACATCGACGCCGGCGAAGATCTTGGCGGTTTCCGAGATGCCGGGCAGGCGCTGGTGCAGAACCTTGGGGTCGAGGTGATCGAGGTGCAGGAAGATATGGTCCTTCTTCGGACCGACGCCCCGGCCCTCACGGATCTCGATGGTCATCGCCCGGCTGACCATGTCCCGCGGCGCCAGGTCCTTCACCGAGGGGGCGTAGCGCTCCATGAACCGCTCGCCCTCTGAATTGGTCAGATAGCCGCCTTCGCCGCGCGCACCCTCGGTGATCAGGCAGCCGGCCCCGTAGATGCCGGTCGGGTGGAACTGCACGAACTCCATGTCCTGCAGCGGCAGGCCGGCGCGCAGGGCCATTCCGCCGCCATCGCCCGTGCAGGTGTGCGCCGAGGTGCAGGAGAAATAGGCGCGGCCATAGCCGCCGGTGGCCAGCACGACGCTCTGGCCCTGGAAGCGGTGCAGCGTGCCGTCGTCCAACTTCCAGGCCGTCACCCCAAGGCACCGGCCCTCGTCCATGATCAGGTCGAGCGCGAAATATTCGATGAAGAACTCGACGTCCTTCGACAGCGCCTGGCCGTACATGGTGTGCAGCATGGCGTGGCCGGTGCGGTCGGCGGCGGCGCAGGTGCGCTGGATCGGCGCCTCGCCATAGTTCTTGGTCATGCCGCCGAAGGCGCGCTGATAGATCTTGCCGTCGGCGGTGCGCGAAAACGGCACGCCCCAGTGCTCGAGCTCATAGACGGCCGCCGGCGCGTTGCGCGTCAGGTATTCGATGGCGTCCTGGTCGCCCAGCCAGTCGGAGCCCTTGACGGTGTCGTACATGTGCCAGCGCCAGTCGTCCGGCCCCATGTTGCCGAGCGAAGCGGAAATGCCGCCCTGCGCGGCGACGGTGTGCGAGCGGGTGGGGAACACCTTGGAGATGCAGGCCGTCTTCAGGCCCGCTTCCGCGCAGCCGAGCGCCGCCCTCAGGCCCGAGCCGCCGGCGCCGACCACGACCACGTCGAAACGGTGATCGATGAACTCATACGCCGCCATGGTCAGTACGCTCCGCCGCCCGCGGCGACCTTCAAGACGCTGAGCACGGTGAGGACGCCCGCCGCCCAGCAAAAAAACAGGTTGAGCAGCAGCAGCGCCGCCTTCGTCGCATGCCGCTCGATATAGTCCTCGATGATCACCCGCATACCCAGCTGCATGTGATAAAAGCTGGTGATCGCCAGCAGAATCGTCAACGAGGCGTTGATCGGCGATCTCAGCCAGGTGACGGCCGCATCGAAACTGCCGCCGGCCAGGCCGACCGCCGCCCAGACGGCCCACAGTGTCAGGGGGACCAGGGCCACCGACGAGACGCGCTCGCCGATGAAGTGCCCCACGCCGCTCTTGGCGGACCCGAGGCCGCGCGCGCGGCCGAGAGGCGTGCGAAACCCGGCCATCACAGTTTTCCCATCAGGCCGGCGACCACCCACACCGCGACGCTCGCCACGACGGCGCCGCCGATCGCCGCCCAGGCCGAACGGCTGGCGACGGCCGGCGTGAACCCCTTGCCGCTGTCCCACACCAGGTGCCGCAGGCCGGCGAACAGATGGTAGAAGGCGCTGAGGGTCAGGCCGAACAGCACGATCTTGCCCGGGATCGACCCCAGCAGTCCGACATAGTTGTCATAGGCCGCCGGACCGCTCGCCAGGGCCAGGGCCCAGCCCATCAGCAGCAACGCGCCGCCGTACAGGGCCGAGCCGGTCGCGCGCGTGAGGATCGAGGCGGCCATCGTCACATGCCAGCGCCAGACCTGCACATGCGGCGAAAGCGGGCGCGCCCGAAGGCCTGGCGTGGCGTCAGCCATGTCTGTCACAATTCCCTGCCTTGAAAATCGCGGGGACTTTTAAGCCGCCCGCCGGGGGTGTCAACGAACGCGCCGATAGCTGATCACGTCATCCTGTGCGCCCCCACGATCGGCACGGTCGGATCGAGCATCTGCCCGACCATGTCCGGAGTGCCCGCCGTCGGCGAGAGCGGCAGGCCGAGGATCTTGCGCGCCACGTCCATGCCCTCGATCACATGGCCGAACGCCGCGAAACCCAAATTGTCCCCTGGCGCCTTGGGATCGGCGTCGAGATAGGGGGCGTCGCCCACGCAGATGAAGAAATCCGACGTCGCGGTTCCCGGCGCCCGACGCGCCAGAGAAATCGTCCCGTCCTTGTGCGCCAGGCCCGTCAGGGTGGTCGGTTCGTGCGCGATCGGGGCGATCGGGTGGGCCGGATCGAACTTCGCCCCGCCCTGCACGAGACCCGTCGTCGGATCGCCCGGTGTGTGCAGCACACGGTAGATGGTGGCCCCGTCATACCGCTTCGCATCGACATAGCGCAGGAAGTTCGCCGTCGTGATCGGCGCCTTGTCGGCAAAGAGCTCTAGCGTGATCGACCCCTGGCCCGTCTCCATCACCACCTTGGGATTGGCCCCCGGCGCCTGCGCCCACACCGGCCCCGCCGCCAGCACCGCACCCCCGACCAACACCTCCCGCCGTCTCATCGCTTCCACCGCTTGTTGTCCTGCGTCGAGAATACCCGCCTTTGTGAGTGTCGCAATCGCCGGCTTCAGAGCGCCAGGCGGCGAAGCCGCGGGAATTCAATAGGGGAGATCGAGGAGTTAGAGGAGATCACGGAGTTCGTGGTCAAGCTTCTGAACCTGTGACGAACCACCAATCTAAACGCGGCTTCGCCGCTTCAGAACCCGCGCCAACTCCTCGATCTCCTCTAACTCCTCTACCTCCCTGTAAATCGGTCCACGCCGCCCCAGAGCCCGGCCCGATGTCTTCCACCCACCCTCCATTGTGGATCGCCCACCAACGCCTTAAGTTGACCAACGGCGGGTCTGCTGCGGCTCGCGTCGAAGGCTTCACATCCCGGGGACCTTAATCACCCTCCTAGGGAGCTGTCCCTGGCCAGGATCGTGGTCCTGGACACACGGCGCCCACCTGGTCTTCCAGGTCCGAGGGGATTGAAACGCCTTCACGGTCCTCGCGGCGCCGCCACCCTTCGCACGACGCCAGGATGGCGTCGGCCACGCCGTCGAGATTGTCGAAGATCACGTTACTGGCGATGCGCAGCACCTCCAGCCCCTCATTCTGTAGGAATGCTGTCCGCCTTTCGTCATAGGCCAGCGCGCGGGGTTCGAGATGTTGCGAACCGTCCAACTCGACAACGAGCTTCGCATCCGCGCAGTAGAAATCCACGATGTACGGACCGCGCGGAACCTGACGCTTCCACTTCCACCCGCCCAGCCCGCGGTTGCGCAGGACGCCCCAGAGCCTGCCCTCAGAGTCCGTCTGCCGAACGCGGAGTTCGCGAGCGCGATCGATGTTGTGGCTCCGAGGCATCGGGTTTTCAATCCGTAGCTTTTGACCGATCATCCATACCACATTATACCCCCATTCTGCATCGTCTTAGCCCTCTCCCCCGTACTTACGGGGGAGAGGGTTGGGTGAGGGGGCCTCGCTGCTGCGAAGCACCCTCAGGATGGATCCGTCACGCGGATGGACCCCTCACCCAACCCTCTCCCCGCAAGCGGGGAGAGGGCTATGCGTCCTCGGAGATATCTGATTTTCAACGCGTATTCGGAAAAGATCAAACTCCGCTCCCGCATGCGCCGCCGCCGCCGGGACCTTGCTATGACAGTCTCCGATGCCGCCGATAGGGCTGCGGTCAACCTGCGTCTGGAACGCCTGCCGACGATCAAGGTGGCCGCTGGATACCAAAAAGTGGGCTCTGAAATCGATCCAGGGGCAGTCCTGGACAGACTCAGCGCGGCCGGCGCGGTCATCGCCCTTCCCTTTATTGAAGAGCCCGACCGCCCGCTATCGTTTCAGGTCGACGGCGCGACCGTCACCCCCGACCTCATCATCGCCCCACTGCTCTCGTTCGACCGCGCCGGCGGGCGGTTGGGGCAGGGCGGGGGGCACTATGACCGCACGATCGCGGCTCTGCGCGCGCGGGGTTCAGTGTTCGTTATCGGCCTCGCCTACGCCGGCCAGGAGATCGAGGCCGTTCCCCATGAGCCTCATGATCAACGACTGGACGCCATCCTGACGGAAATCGGCTATATCGAGGCCCGAAAGGACATTTGATGCGTATTGGATTTTTCGGCGACATCGTTGGCCGGTCCGGCCGCGAGGGCCTCGCCGAACATCTTCCCGGCCTCAAGCGGCGGCTCGGGTTGGAGTTCGTCATCGTCAACGCCGAGAACGCGGCGGCCGGCTTCGGCATCACCGAATCGACGGCGCGCGAGCTCTTCTTGGCCGGCGCCGACTGCCTGACGCTGGGCAACCACGCCTGGGACCAGCGCGAGGCGCTCACCTACATCATGCGCGAGCCGCGCCTGATCCGCCCGCTCAACTATCCGCGCCTGACCCAGGCGCCGGGCCGGGGGGCGCAGCTGTTCGACACCGAGCGTGGGAAGCGGGTGCTGGTGATCAATCTGCTGGGCCGGGTGTTCATGGACGCGCTCGACGATCCGTTCGCCGCCGTCGATGTCGAGCTTAGCGCCTGTCCGCTCGGCGAGGTCGCCGACGCGGTGATCGTCGACATGCATGCCGAGGCCACGTCCGAGAAGATGGCCATGGGCCATTTCTGCGACGGCCGCGCCAGCCTGGTGGTCGGCACCCATTCCCACGTGCCGACCGCCGACTGCCAGATCCTCAACGGCGGCACCGCCTACCAGACCGATGCGGGCGCCTGCGCCGACTACGACAGCGTCATCGGCAACCACAAGGAAGAGCCGCTGCGCCGCTTCACCACCCGCATCCCCGGCGGCCGCTACAAGCCCGCCGAAGGCCCGGCGACCGTGTGCGGAACCTACCTGGAAACCGATGACGCCACAGGCCTTGCCCGCCGGATCGAACCCATTCGCATCGGCGGGCGCCTGTCCGAATGGGTGCCGCGGGTGGCTGAAACCGTCGCCGTTTAGCCCTCCCTCCGTTGGCGCATGGGGAGGGAAAGGACGCGAAGCGTCCAGGGTGGGGAAGTCGCGCCGACTCAGCGTCTGTGCGGGGCTTCATCGACACTTCCCCACCCTGACGGCTTCGCCGTCTGTCCCTCCCCATAAAGGGGAGGAAGGAATAAAACGCCCCTCAATCCCGCTCGAGCACCGACAGTCGCCGCACCACCAGCCGGTCGATCTCCACATCCTTCAGCCGCACCTTGCCGGCGGCCAGTCGCCCGATCGCCAGCGAGCCGATCGCCACTGCTCCGATCGCCAGCGCTCCGATCGCCAGCGCCCCGATCGCGGCGGCGCCGATGCCCAGCCCGCCGACCGCTTGCCAGATTTCCTTCGACATCACCTGTCACCCTCTCCTTGGTTCACCCCGGCGCGATCGCGCGCTACAAGGCGTTCCGCCCCTCACCATATAAAGAAACTCATGGCCGGCCATTCAAAGTTCAAGAACATACAGTTCCGCAAGGATCGCCAGGACGGCCTGCGCTCGAAGCTGTTTTCGAAACTCTCGCGCGACATCACCATCGCCGCCAAGGCCGGCCTGCCCGATCCCGCGGCCAATTCCCGCCTGCGCCTGGCGATCGCCAACGCCAAGGCCGAATCCATGCCCAAGGACAACATCGATCGCGCGATCAAGAAGGCGGTCGGCGGCGAGGCCGATACCTATGAGGAGATCCGCTACGAGGGATTTGGCCCGGGCGGGGTCAGCCTGATCGTCGAGGTCCTGACCGACAACCGCAACCGCGCCGCCGCCAATGTGCGGGCGATCTTCGGCAAGAACGGCGGCAACATGGGCGACGCCGGGTCGGTCGCTTTCATGTTCGATCGCCTGGGCCAGATCGTCTATCCGCCGACGGCCGGATCGGAGGACAAGATCATGGAAGCCGCCATCGACGCCGGCGCGCGGGACGTCGAAAGCGACGAGGACGGCCACGTGATCTTCACAGCCTTCGAGGACCTCGGCGGCGTCATCGAAGCGCTCGAAGCCAGCCTCGGCCCGGCCAAGTCCACCGCCATCGTCTGGAAGCCGCAGACGCTGATCGCGCCGCCCGGCGAGGCCGCTCCCACCCTGATGAAGCTGATCGACGCGCTCAAGGACGACGACGACGTCCAGACCGTATGGACCAACGCGGACATCGACGAAGAGGACCTCGCCGCGTGACCCCGCGTTGCGCCGCCGTCGTCGTTGCGCTGGGTTGCGCTCACGCCGCCATGGCGGACGGTGTGGCGGTGGCCTGGTCGCCAAGCAGCACCACGTCGGTCTCCATCACCGGCCCCATCACCCTGTCCGCCACCAGCCTGACCGCCTATGGCGCGACCTTCCCGCTGCGCCTGACCGCAAGCGTAAAGGCGTTCCACTCCGACGACGGCGCCCGCCCGGCGCGGATCTACGCCGTCACCCAGTCGACCAATCCCCCGCTGCTCAACGGCAACCGCCTGTGCGGCGATACGCCGGCGACATGGATCGTCGCCGTCGACCGCGCGCCCGGCCAACTGGAGCTGATCGCCGCCACCGGCGCGGCGCCTCCCAAGCGTGAAGAATCGCCGAATGTGTGCGGCATCTTCTACTACGACCGGCACTGAGCGCGCCGGGTTGACCTGGTCCTAGCGATAGAGAAGTCGCCGAGCGACAGTCTGTCCTGCTTACTCCGGCATTGACGATGGTCGTCGCGCCCCGTGACGCAAGCCGTGGATCACGATCTCCTAGTGTGGCGTCGCATTGAATTTGACGGGTTGGTCCAACCCCGAGGATGGCTCGACTCCGACGCGCGATGTGCGTTCCTCAAAGTGGCATAGTCACTGCGACCTCACGCTCGTCGAAGCCGGACCGCCCCGGGTATGACCGCGCTTGGTCGCCGGTGATTTCCAACACGGATAGGCACGGATGGCGCTTCGCGCCGCACGGATGAACCGGCGCTTCAGCGGATCACGCGACCGGTCAGACCCTCCTGCCCCGATCCAGGCTCGCCGCATCCCCATCCATCCGTGCGGCGCGAAGCGCCATCCGTGTTCATCCGTGTTCTCGGCGCCCAGCCCATCCGCCGCCACATCGATCCAGTCATGTCCGCACGTGGCCTGGCGTTGCATCCCATTCAATTTGACGGATTGGTCCACCCCCGAGGAGGGCTCGACGCCGACGTGCGATGTGCGTTCCATCGAAGAGGCATAATCACGGCGACGGCACGCTCGTCGACGCCGGACCGCCCGGGTCTGATCGCGCTGGGTCGCCCGTGATTTTTAACACGGATAGGCACGGATGGCGCTGCGCGCCGCACGGATGA
>JBBRAV010000001.1:0-277338 GCA_038206535.1 Caulobacterales bacterium | reverse complement strand
AACTCCGCCCTCTGCAAAGGTGTCAGGAACGGCCGCCGACCAGGAGAGCGGCGCGACTTCAACTCCGCAATGCCGCCCTCGTTGTAACGATGCACCCAATCACGAAGAGTCTGGCGATCCATGCCGTTGAACTCAGCCGCTTGCGTCCGATCCCAGCCCTCCAGCACCATGGCTATGGCCAGAATCCGGCGCACCTGTTCGCCAACCGCGCACCGACTGCTAAGCCCCCGCAACTCCGCCGCGGTGTAGTCCATCCGAGTAACTTCCAAGGGCGCGCCCATCCGACCTCTCCACCATCCGAATCACCCCATGGAATCGAACCTGCGGCGTCTTGGGAAGACCTGTGAGTCAGCCTCATCGAGGGCTGGTATTACTTCTGTGCAAGCGCGTTCGACGGCTGGCGACATCGTGGTCGGCGCGGCGAAAACGGCGCTCGATACCAAAGCGGCGGGTGGCCGGCGCGCGGCCGCCGCTGTCTTCGCGCATGTAATCCAGGTTGGAGAGCGCCCGTGACCGCCGAAGTGAAAGAGATCGCCACCTGCAAGGTGATCGCCCCTCCCTTGAACTGCTCCCAAAGCGTGGTGAGACCCCTCGAACGCCTCCTGGAGCAAGCCAGGGCCGGGGACTTTCAGGGCATCGCCTACGCGACCGTAGGGGAGGGGGCGGACCTGCACACGGGATAGGAGAGCTCGACAAATGGCTCGAGTTCTTCGCCGGGCTCACCGTTCGGCGGAAACGGCTTATGCAGGCGTACTAGCCGCGGTCCGGCAGTCAAGACCTCATTCCCCGGGATCTTCCTGCGGATGCGGGCCGAACCGCGCGCGGATATCCTCGATGTCGCTGTCGGGCAGGCGCTCGATCTGCACATAGCGGTTATCGGCGCCGTCGAGCGCGGCGATGATGGTGTCGAGCTTGGCCTGCATGGCCTCGCTGTCGCGCGCCTGGGTGTTCTGGATCAGAAAGACCATCAGGAAGGTGATGATGCTGCTGATCGTGTTCATGATCAGTTGCCAGGTGTCGGAAAAGTGCAGAAGCGGGCCACTGACGCCCCAGGCCAGAATGATCAGCGCCGCAGAAACGAAGGTGGCCGGCCGCCCCGCCGCCTTGGCGATCCGGCTGGATATATTTGCGAACAGGCGGTCCAGACGCACCGCCCGGCTGGCGCGGCGCCCCAGGTCCCGAGATTCCATCGCCGCGTCCGTCTGGACGTTTATCTCAATCATCGGCATGGCTTTCGGTAAATCGGCGCTTGCGGAACGCTTGGGCAGCAGCCGCGTCTTTCCAGAACACCGCAGCATGCGAAAGGCTCCGGCGGCCTCCGCCGTATGACATGGGGCATATCGAAGCGCACTCACTTGACATCGGCCTAAAGATTGCAATATGTAATCATCGGTACGCCGAGCGCGCGCCAGGGAGCCCAGACTACGGCAGCTTCGAACGCTTTCCACCGTCGTCGCTCCGCCGCAGCCTTCAAAGCGATCGAGTTTCGAAGAAAAACGTTCAGAGTCAGCGTCTTAATCGAGACTCGCGCTTAGCGTCCGCGGCCATGACCCGGCCAACAAGAGGACAACCAGAGGACAACCAGAGGCCAACCAGGGGCCATGTGGAGGCCGTCCCGCGGCCCGCCGGCGGCCGCGGCGCGGCCATTCATCAGCCGCCTGGCGGCCAAACGGGATCGCCGCCAGACGAGAGACCGGAAAACGTCAGACGCGCTGTGTGCGTCAGCCGCCGTAGAAGAACCGTTCCTCGGCGATCCGGCCGTCCTTTATCGTGTAGAGCGCGTGCTCGTCCATCGTCATTCGCTGGCCGCTCGCCTTGACGGTGACATCCATTTTGAAGCGCACCGTGAACTGGTCGCCGTTGAGGTAGGGGCCTTCGACTTCGACGGAGTGGACGTCGTGGTTGTTCGTCCACCACTCGCCCTTGGCCCGCGCCGCGTCTTTGCCGTGCATGGTGGGGTTGTCGCCCATGGGCTCCACGCTCACCACGTCGTCGGCCCAGTATTTTTCGCCGGACTCGGCGAACTTGCCTTCCTTGCACAGCGCCACCAGATCATGGGCGATGTCATGCGTGCTCATCGTGTCTTCTCCCTTGTCGTGGATGATCCCACGTAGGCCGTCTCATAGCGGCCGATGATGTCGACTATATCACAGTCTACCGCCGGACGCCCCGGGGAAGGGAACTGAACGATGGCAAGACGCGATCCGCAGGACTGGATGTGGGGCGACGCGCTCGACGTGCTGGCGCGCGCCGAACGCCTGCACCGCCAGCTGTTCCAGCCTATGCCCGGGCCGGCCCACAAGGTCAGCTGGGAGCCGCCGGTGGATGTGCTGGAGACAGAGTCTCACGTCCTGATCATCGCCGCCCTGCCGGGCGTAAGCGAAGGCGCCATCCAGCTGGCCATCGACGGCGGCGTCCTGGTCATCGCGGGCGAGCGCACGGTGCCGGCGGAGCTGCGCACCGCCGTCATCCATCGCCTTGAACTGCCGCAGGGCCGGTTCGAGCGGCGCGTGCCGCTGCCCAAGGGGCGCTACGATCAGATCCACCGCCAGACGCTGAACGGTTGCCTGGTCGTCAGCCTGCGGAAGGCGCTGTGATGGACGATAACGCAAATCCGACGGCGGTCGCGTCCGCGGCTGCCGGGCACGCCGCCTCGCCGCCGACCGACGCTTTCATCGTCGTGCCGATCCGTGGCATGGTGCTGTTTCCGCAGATCGTGCTGCCGATCGTCATCGCCGGCAAGACCGCTGTCGCCGCGGCGCAGCAGGCCGTGCGCGAGCAGCGCCAGATCGTGGTGCTGCTGCAGCGGGATGCCTCCGAGTCCGACCCGACGCCCGAACAGGTGCACGATGTCGGCGTGGTCGCCAACATCCTGCGATATGTGACGGCGCCCAACGGAGAGCACCACATCATCTGCCAGGGCGTGCAGCGGTTTCACGTGTCCGGCTTCGTCGAAGGCTGGCCGTTCCTGGTCGCGCGCGGCGAGCTTTTGTCCGAACCGACCGAAGCGGATGCGCAGATCGAGGCCCGGTTCATCAACCTGCGCGCCCAGGCGCTCGAAATACTCGACCTCGTGCCCCAGGCGCCGGCCGAACTGCGCCAGACGGTGGCGCAGCTCGGCTCCCCCGGGGCGCTGGCCGACATGGCGAGCGCCTACATGGACGCCAAGCCCGAAGAGAAGCAGGAAGTTCTCGAGACCCTCGATCTGAAAGCGCGTCTGGACAAAGTTTCGGCGATCCTTGTGCAGAGGCTGCATGTCTTGCGCCTGTCGGCGGAGATTGGGCGCCAGACCAACGCCACCCTCAGCGAGCGGCAGCGCCAGGGGCTGTTGCGAGAACAGCTGGCGGCCATTCAGAAGGAACTGGGCGAGGGCGACGTCGCCGCCCAGGACGCCCAGGAGATCGAGGCGGCGATCGAAAAGGCGCAGATGCCGCCCGAGGCCGACGCACAGGCGCGCAAGGAACTCGCGCGGCTCAAGCGCACGCCGGATTCCTCCGGCGAATACGGCATGATCCGCACCTACCTCGATTGGCTGGTCGACCTGCCGTGGGCGGCGCCGTCGCCGCCGGCGATCGATATCGCCGAGGCCCGCCGCATCCTGGACGAAGACCACTACGGTCTGGAGAAGATCAAGACCCGGATCGTCGAATACCTGGCCGTACGCAAGCTGGCGCCGGACAGCCGCGCCCCGATCCTGTGCTTCCAGGGACCGCCTGGTGTCGGCAAGACTTCGCTGGGCCAATCGATCGCTCGCGCCATGGGCCGCAAGTTCGTCCGCCTCAGCCTCGGCGGCGTGCACGACGAAGCGGAGATCCGCGGTCACCGGCGAACCTACCTCGGCGCCCTGCCTGGCAACATCATCCAGGCGATCCGCCGCGCCGGCTCGCGCGACTGCGTGATGATGCTGGACGAGATCGACAAGCTGGGCGCCGGCATTCACGGCGATCCATCCTCGGCCATGCTCGAAGTGCTCGATCCCGAACAGAACGCCACCTTCCGCGACAACTACCTGGGCGTGCCGTTCGACCTCAGCCGGGTGGTGTTCATCGCCACCGCCAATGTTCTGGACACCATCCCCGGGCCTGTCCGCGACCGGATGGAGATCATCTCCCTGGCCGGCTATACGCCCGGTGAAAAGCTGCAGATCGCCAAGCGCTATCTCACGCGCCGCCAGCTGGAGGCTAATGGCCTCAAGCCCGAGCAGGTCGAGATCGACGACGATGTCCTCGCCCGGATCATCGGCGCCTATACGCGCGAGGCCGGCGTGCGCAATCTAGAACGCGAGATCGGCCGCACCCTGCGCAATGTCGCGGTGCGGATCGCCGACGGCTCGGCCGAGCGCGTCCACATCTCCTCCGTCGACGTGCCCGACATCCTGGGTCCCGCGCGCTTCACCAGCGAAGTGGCGATGCGCACCAGCGTCCCCGGCGTCGTCACCGGCCTCGCCTGGACGCCGGTGGGCGGAGAAATCCTGTTCGTCGAGGCGGCGAAGATGGCAGGCAATGGCAAGCTGATCCTGACCGGCCAGCTGGGCGATGTCATGCGCGAGAGCGCCCAGGCTGCCCTCAGTCTGGTCAAGACTCTCGCCAAGGAGCTCGGCATCGACGCCTCGGAGTTCGACAAGAACGATATCCACATCCACGTACCTGCCGGCGCGACGCCCAAGGACGGCCCCAGCGCCGGCGTGGCGATGTTCATGGCCCTGACGTCTCTCCTCACCGGGCGCACGACCCGTAGCGACACCGCCATGACCGGCGAGATCAGTCTTCGCGGCCTCGTCCTCCCGGTGGGCGGCATCAAGGAAAAGGTCGTCGCCGCCGCCGCCGCCGGCCTGACCCGCGTCATGCTCCCCGCCCGCAACCGCCCCGACTACGACGACATCCCCCAGGAGGCCCGCGACAAGCTGGAGTTCATCTGGCTGGAGCGGGTCGAGGACGCGGTGGAAGGGGCGCTAGCTGCGGTGGTGGCGCAATAGCGCTTTCTTCTCCCAAAGGGAGAAGAGGGTTTATTGTTTATGCCTTTCCAGCCCCTTCTCCAGTTCCTCCACCATCAGCATCCGCAGCGACTGCGGCGCCAGGATCTCGATGGCGTCCGACCAGGTGAACAGGTGCCAGGCCAGCTCCAGCATGCCGCCGGCGCGAAACGACACCCGCACCGAACCGTCCGGCAGGGCCTCCACGCTCTGATTGGCGTGGAACCGCCAGGCCAGCGCATCGGCGGCGCGCTCGGGAAGGACGCGCAACACCACGTCCTCCGGAGCGCCGTGGTAGATTCCGAAACTCTCCTGGGCAAAGTCCGCAAGGGAAAAATCCGCGGGCGCCGCGGACGGCGTCTCGTCCACGCGGACGTCCCGCACGCGGTCCAGGCGCCACGAGCGCGCCTCGCCGCCGTCCTCTGCGGCGACCAGATAGTTGCTGCGTCCGAACAGCACCCCGTAGGGCGCCACCGTCCGCCGCCGTCCGGGCGAGCGGCCGCCGTCGTAGACGAAGCTGAGGGACATCAGTGACTTGATCGCCTCGCGCACGGTGGCGAGCACGGCGCCGTCCTCGAACGGCCGCGGGCCGGCGTGCACCGCGATGGTCTCGGCCTGGACCAGCGCTTCGAGGTCCGGCGCGATGCGCCGACGCGCCGACGCCCGCACCGCGCCCAGAATCTTGTGCTCGAGGCCACGAAGGCTCCGCGCCCTCGGGCCGGCCCCTGCGCTTTCCAGAACATCGGCCGCGCCGCGCAGGGCCGCCAGCTCGTCGGCCGTCGGGCTCTGGAACACGCCGTCCAGACCACCGGGTATGCGAAACCGGCGCGTCGGCGGATCCTCTACCTCCTCGAGGTCCGGGAAGAGGTCGCGCACCGTGTCGCGCATACGCTCGGCAGTCCGCCGCCCGACCGAGAGGCCCGAGGCCATCTCGTCCAAAGTCAAGCCTTCGGCGCTCGCGGCCAGCATGCGCGTCAGGCGCAGCACCTGTCCGGCCTTGTCGTGGCGCATCGCCCACTCCTCACGTCCGTTTCTGACGTACCTGGAGGTTATCTCATGACTCGTGCCCAACCCAAGGAGCCCGTCATGGCCGCCGTCAAACCCCGCCAACGTCCGTTCGCGACCCGCGCCAAGGGCGCCTCGAAGAAGACCACCCGCCGCCGCGCCCCGCCGTCCGCCGCCCTGATCGACCTCGTGCTGGAATGCGCGGATCTGCGCGACGACCTGGGCGGCGGACGGCTGCTGCTGCGTCTGAGCCCTGACAGTCTCGCCGATCCGCACCTGCGCGCACGCGCCGGGGCCGAGGCCGGCCGCATGGGCGATGTCGCGGTGATCTGGGACGAGATCGACGACGTCATCTTCCGCGTCCTCGACGGCGGTCCGCCGCCGCTGGCACTCGTTCAATCCTTTCACGACGAGGACGAAGACCGTTTCGCCCTCACGCCCCAAGCGCTTGAATACATCGCGGGCAGCCAGTCCACGCGGCGGGGTTGATGGAGTAGGAAGGGCCCTTGCCTGATATCATCGCCATCGACGATCCGTCCGACCCGCGCATCGCGCCCTACCGCGCGGTGCGCGAGCGCGACGTCGTCGGGCGCGGCGGCGGCTTCATCGCCGAGGGCGAAGTCGTGCTTCGCGTGCTTGGCCGCAGCCGCCTTCACCACGCGCGCTCGTTGCTGATCGCGGCGAACCGTATCGAACGTCTCGCGGAGGAGATCGCACCGTTCGCGGGTCGCGCGCCGATCTATGCCGCAAGCCAGGCGGTGATGGACGCCATAGTCGGCTTCCACATTCATCGCGGCATCCTGGCGCTCGGCGAACGGGGCCCTGAGTCCACGGCCGCCGAACTGCTGACCGGCCTGCCGCGGCGCGCCATCGTCCTGGCCTTGTTCGGAGTCGCCAACCACGACAACATCGGCGGCATCTTCCGCAACGCCGCCGCGTTCGGCGTCTCGGCGGTGCTGCTCGACGGCGCCTGCTGCGATCCCCTTTACCGCAAGGCCATCCGCGTCTCCGTGGGCGGCGCGCTGATCGTTCCGTTCGCGCGCTTTGTCGCGGGCGACGACCCACTCGTCGTCCTCGAAGACGCGGGCTTCAGGCCCATCGCGCTCAGCCCGTCAGGCGAGACCTCTCTCTCCAAACTGACGTCCTCCCCACGGACCGCCTTGCTGCTCGGCGCCGAGGGCCCGGGTCTGCCCGCCGACATCCTCGATCGCGCCACCAGCGTCAGTATCCCGATGGCGCCCGGCTTCGACAGCCTCAACGTCGCCGTCGCCAGCGGCATCGTCCTGCATCATCTGATCGCGCCGGCTCAGGCGGCCGGCGCCGGCCTTGCCCTCTGATTGTAAAGAAGCTTGGTTCGCCGCGCCTTTTCTTCCGGCGACAGTGTCTCCGGATCCTCCACCGGTCCCGCGGTCACCGCCATGGCCCGTTGAACGGCTGGACGCTCGCCCATCGCCTCGAACCAGCGCTTGAAGTACTTGAACTCCTCGATGTCCTGGCCGAACGCCTGCCAGTTCACCGTCCACGGATAGCAGATCATGTCGGCGATCGTGTATTCACCGCCCGCCATATACGCGTGATCGTAGAGCTGATTGTTCATCACGCCGAACATTCGGTTCACTTCGTCGGTGAAGCGGCGCACGGCGTATGACTGGTCGCCCTGCGTGTCCTTCAGCCGCCGAAAGTGCCCGCACTCGCCGCTCTTGGGGCCCTGGTTGGCCATCTGCCAGATCACCCACTGAGTGACATTGGCCTTACCGCGCGCGTCCTGCGGAAAGAACCTTCCCGCCTTTTCGGCGAGGTACATCATGATCGCGCCGGACTCGAACACCGAGATCGGCGGTCCGCCGTCGGCCGGCTCATGGTCGACGATCGCCGGCATGCGGTTATTCGGACTGATGGCCAGGAACGACGGCTCGAACTGATCGCCCCGGCCGATGTTGCAAGGCACGATCCGGTAGGGGAGGGCGCACTCCTCCAACAAGATGGTGACCTTCTTGCTGTTGGGCGTCGGCCAGAAATGGACGTCGATCATCGCGCGCTCCCATGTGTCCAGCGAATGCTACGCGCAAAGGCGCCGACGAAACAGGGCCAGCAGCCGCTCCCAATGCCGCTCGGCCGCCGCCTTGTCGTATACCGCGCGCTGCGGGAAGGCGAAGCCGTGGTCGACGCCTGGATAGATCTCCACCTCGGCCTCGATCGCCAGGCCGGCCAGGGCTTTGGTCAGCGCCTCTACCATCTCCGGCGGCGCCCAGTGGTCGGTTTCCGCGCAGCCGACGTAAAGCTCGCCCCTGGCGTGCGCCGCCGCGAGGTGAGGGCTGTCGGGCGCATCGGTGACCAGCCGTACGCCATAGATCGAGGCCGCGGCCTTGACCTGATCGGGATACCGCGCCGCGGCGCTGATCGCGTACTGGCCGCTCATGCAGTAGCCGACCGCGCCGACGAGACGGGTGTTGGCCGCGCGCTGCGTCTTGGCGAACGCCAGCAGGCTGTCGGTGTCTTGCATGACCTTCGAGATACTCAAGGACTCCATCAGCTCGAACATCCGCTTGCGCCTCTCGTCCTCCTCCAGCGCCAGCTCGCTGAGTTCCATCAAGCCGGATCGGTAATAGAGATTGGGCAGCATCACGTAATAGCCCGACGTGCCGAGCCGGCGCGCCATGTCGCGCAGTTCCTCGCGAATCCCCGGCGCGTCCATAAAGAGCAGGATCACCGGGAACGGTCCGCCACGTTCGGGGTGACAGGTGAAGGCGGTCATCCGGCCGTCGTCAGTTCGAACAACGATCTGCTGTTCGATCACAGGTCAGGCCTCCTTGCGAGCGGTGACAATCCACGTGGCGGAGTCGAAGAAGACGCCTGCCTCGGTCGCGAGAGGCGCCACCGCCTCCCGGATCGATTGCGCGACACGCGTCTGCAAGTCCGGGCGTTCACGCAGGATCCTGCCCAATGGGCCGATCTTCATCGAAATCTCGACGGTCTCCTCCACATCCCCGGTCGTGACCGGCTGGTCGTGGGGCCTGATCTGAATATCGTGGAAGCCCGCGCCCGAGAGAATGCCGAACAGGCGGTCGTGGTCGGCGAAGGCGAAAGGACCGGGCGCATACGGGTCGGCGGGCGCGGCCGTCGGCTCGGTAAAATGCGGCAGGGCGGCCTGCATCGGCGTCGTCATCAACGGGTTCTCGCTCATCGCCCGCCAGCAGACGAAGGCCAGCCGACCGTCCGGCGCCAGGGCGTGGCGAATGTTGGCGAACGCCGCCCCCGGATCGGAAAAGAACATCACGCCGAAGCGCGAAAACACGGCGTTGGCGCCGCTGGATTCGAACCGATGTGTCTGGGCGTCTGATTCAAGAAAACGGACGTTGGCGAGGCCGGCTCGCTTCGCCCGCGCCTTCGCCACGTCGAGCATCGGAACGGACACGTCGACCCCTACAACCTCGCCCCATTCGCCGACGCGGCGGCCCAGCTCGATTGTCGTCTGCCCGCATCCGCAGCCGATGTCGATGACGTGCTCGGCGCCGACCAGGTCCAGGGCGTCCATCGCCATTTCTCCGAGAGGCCCCACCATGCGGTCGAGCCGATCGCTGAGCGCCGCCCAGGTTTCGCCGGCCGAAGCATTCCAATGTTCGACCTGATCCAGATTTTCGGCGCCCGCGGGGGCTTCCTCAGTCATCGAACGCATTCCCTCTGCTTCCTACCGCCATCCTACCTGAACCCTCGGCGGCGTCAGGCGCCTTTCAAGGAACAGACTTGAGAACGCCACGTTCGCTCGCCATCTAGAAGGCTGTCGCAGTCCATGACGAGGATCACCTTGCAAAGATTTCGAGACGCCACGAAGCGTGCGGCTTTGCTGGCTGGCGTGGCCGTGCTTGCGGCGTCGCTCGCCGTCCAGGCGAGCGCTTCGGACCCTGCGGTCGCCCGGATCGACTCCTTCGATCAAGCCTTGCTCGGCGCGCTCAAGGCCGGGCCGGCACTGGGCGTGAAGGGACGCTATCAAAAGCTCGCGCCGACGATACAGGCGTCCTTCGATCTTCCGCTGATGACCCAGTTCGCGGTGGGTCCGTCCTGGGCCTCGATGTCGGACGCCGACCACCAGGCCCTGATCACGGCGTTTGGCCGACTGTCGACCGCCAGTTACGCGCGCAACTTCGACAAGTTCAACGGCGAAAAATTCTCCGTCGATCCGAACGTGAGCACGCGAGGGCCGGACAAGATCGTCAGGAGTCAACTGGTCACCGGCGGCAAGACCATCCAGCTGACCTACCGGATGCGCCAGTCCGGCGGGGCCTGGAAGATCGTCGATGTCTACTTCGACGCCATCAGCCAGTTGACCACGCGTCGTTCGGATTTCGCCGCTCCCTTGGCCGCCGGCGGCGCAAAGGGACTGATCGCTCACCTCAACGCCACGGCGGACAAGCTGCTGCAATAGCTAGACCGTCTTATCCCTCGGCGGGGGCCCCATGAGCGCGGGCTGAAACAGCAGGGCCGACACCAGCGTCCAGATCAGCGATATCATCAGCAGCTTGCCCATGCTGGCGGTGCCCGGATGGCTGGAGGCCCACAGGCTGCCGAACCCGGTGGCGGTCGCCAGGGCGCTGAAGAACACGGCCTTGGTCAGGCTCGACTGCAGCAGGTGGGAACCGCCGCCGCGCCAGGCCATCACGAAATAAATGTGAAAAGCGACCCCGATGCCGAAAAGCAGCGGCAAGGCGATGATGTTGGCGAAGTTCAGCGGCTGGCCGATCACCACACAGGTGCCCATCGTCAGCAGACCGGTGAGCACGATCGGCGCCATGGTGATCGCCACGTCGCGCACGCGGCGCAGCACGGCGAACAGCAGGGCGGTTATGGCGACGAAGGAAAGCACCCCGGCGAGGGCGAACGCACCCTCGACGACACGTCCGCCTTCGCGGATTCCAACCGGCGTGCCCGCGATGTCGGGCACGACTTGGGACACCTGGTTTATGAACTGATTGAGCACCCCATTGTTGTTGGCGTCGCCCCTGGGAATTACCGAAATGCGGGCTTGGCCGCTCGGCGCCAGCCAATCGCGCGTCAGCGCGGGCGGCAGGCTGGCTAGCGTGACTGGCGACGCCTGCAGCGCATTGCGCGCCTGATCCAGGGTGATGTCGAGGCCGGGCATCGAGATATTGGACACATGCGCGCGCATGGCGGGCGGCGCGCCTGCGAGCCAGTCCAGGGAAGCGGCCAGCCGCTTGGCCGGCTGCGCCGTGGACCCCAGGGTCGCGGCGCTGGCGCCGCGCAGGTCGGCGGCGGTCTGCCTAAGAGCCGCGACGAGATCCGGATCTGTGGGAGGCGGATTGGTCGCTATCGGGTTCAGACTGAGGTCGAGGAGCGTGGAGGCGTCGCTGATCGCCGCCAGCTTCTCGCCCTGATCGCTTGGAACGAAATCGCTCAGCGTACGGGTTTCCCGCACGGTCGAAAGGCGCGCCAGACGCGCCGCGAGCGCATCGGCGGCGCCCAGCGAAGACGTGGTCGCTTCGAGCGTGTACGGGGTCTGATCCGGGTCACGCATCAAATCCAGAAGTGTCGACACCGACTCCGAATGCTGGTCTTTCAGGTGCAGGGGGTTGAAGTCGAAGTGCAGGAACGGCAGCAGCGCCGCCGAGACGGCGGCCGCCGCGACACCCGTTCCGACGACCAGTCGCCGATGACCGAGCATGAACGCGTCGAGGCTATCCAGACGCCCCCGATCGGGAGGCACCACCTCCGACTTCGGACTTACGAGCGCAATAAGGGCCGGCAAGACGGTGAGGTTTAGCGCAAGGGCGATGAACAGGCCCATACCGGCGATGACGCCCAGTTGCGACACGCCGACATAGTCGGTCGGGGCGAAAGCCAGGAAGCCGCACGCGATGGCGGTGGCGGCCAGGGCGAGCGAGCGCCCCATGCCCTGGCCCGAGGCCACCAACGCATCGCGCGTCGACACGGCGGCCCCCGCCTTTTCCGAGCGAAACCGGACCGTGAACTGGATGCCGAAGTCGATGCCCAGTCCGACGAACAGCGGAATGAAGGCCACCGAGATGAGGTTGAAGCGATGGAATATCAGCAGTCCGCAGGCGCTCGCCGCCGCCAGGCCGATCAGCATCGTCAGCAATATCGCCGCGATGAGGCGGGGCGAGCGCACCGCCATCCACAGCATCGTGACGATCGCCACCAGCGCGAGAACGGCGATCAACCCGGCGCCCTCACTCAACGATCCGAACTCCTCGTCATTCAGCGGAGCGGATCCCGTCAGGCGGACGCTGACGCCGTGCGCCGCGTCGAGGCTAAGGCTGCGGGCGGCTTGGCGGATGAAATCGGAGGCGTCGGCGCCGGGCTGCAGCTGGCTGTAATCCAGGACCGGGGTCGCCAGGACGATATGGCGCAGCAAGCGGCGATCGGCGGGTTTGCCGGATATCAGCGTCTGCCATGAGAAATATGCCGACTTGCCAGCCCTGACTCGATCGAGTGTGTCCGCCAGCTCGCTGATCGGGCGATCGAGATCGGCTAGCGTCGCCTGCCCGTTGGTGACGCCCTGCAAGGTCGTCGAGAGCGTCGTCATCAGCCCGCGCAGGCTCGGATCGGCCGCAAGCGGGCCCAGAAACGGCTGCGCCTTGATCAGGCGGTCCAGGGAGGCGTGGACTTCGAGCGACGACTCGAACAAGAGCCCGTTGCGCTGAAAGAACGGATCGGCGTCGGGCCGATACTGGTCGTGGAAAATGTCTGGTCGCTGGGCCAGTCGTCCAGCCAGCGCGCTCGCCGCGCCTTCGGAAAGTTCCGGGGTCACGCCGTCCACGACGATCACCAGTCGGTCGCCCTCGGGCCGGAACAGGCGATTGAACGCGGCGTCGCGCTTGAGGTAGGGCAGTTTCTTCGAAAGCAACTGGTCCGTGTCGGTGCTCATCGCAAAGTGCGTGGCCGCGAAGCCGATCGCCGCGGCGCCGAGAACCAGCCCCAGAATTGCAACCAACCAGGCCCGCGCAACGCAGGCGGCCACCAGCCGGGCGAACCATGAGGGCGCGGAGGGTGGGGACATCGATGGAGAAGTCAGGAGCGCCTCGTCATCTCGCTAGCGATTCATTGATCCCTTAACACGGTTTCGATTGTGTCGCCGTCTAACGCCAGAATATGCACAGGCGAACAAGGAGTTCAGATTGCGCGCCACCACATTTATGGCCGCGGCGATGATGGTCGCCGTCACATCGCCGCTCGCCGCCGCCACCCGGCATTTGCCTCCGGCGGGCGCGGACGACCCGTGGGAGAAGTTGAACCGCGTAGGCTTCGCGATCGAAGGCAAGCTCGACCACTGGATCATCGGGCCTCTGGCGCACCTCTACAAGTTCTTGACGCCTGGTCCGATCGGGAAGGGAATCCACAATCTTGTCACCAATCTCACCGAGCCCGTGGTGACGGTGAACGGCATCCTCCAGCTTCGACCGAAGCGCGCCACCGAGTCGGCAGGCCGCTTTCTGGTCAACTCCACCGTCGGTCTCGCAGGTTTGATCGACGTGGCGGCCAAGGAGGGACACCCACACCGTCCCAACAGTTTCGGCGACACCCTGGGCCGCTACGGCGTCGCGGGCGGTCCTTACATCTTCTATCCGCTTGGCGGACCCTCGACTGTTCGTGACACGGTCGGCGAAATCGTCGACACCGTGGTGGATCCCGTTCACTTGTTGAACTACCGCTTCAGGACCGAAATTTCGATCGGCGTCGCGGTCGCGCGAGGTCTCGACCAGAGGGTGGAAAACGAAGCGGACTTCGAGACGCTCCTGAGCAACGCCGCCGATCCATACGCGACGCTGAGATCGACCTATCTGCAGGCGCGCGACAGCGAAGTTCGCGGTGGAGACGTAACGCCAACCGACCTTCCCGA
Organism: Caulobacterales bacterium; assembly: GCA_038206535.1. Taxonomy (GTDB): domain Bacteria; phylum Pseudomonadota; class Alphaproteobacteria; order Caulobacterales; family Caulobacteraceae; genus Acaudatibacter. The sequence continues at coordinate 263,488 of JBBRAV010000001.1, read as the reverse complement.
CCTCGACCTGCCAGATCTCCCGCCGGCGCAACCCGATGCGGGTGGAAAGGCTGGTTCATCCGGGCTGGCGATATCGTCCGCGCCGATGGTGGCCCGCCTAGTGGCGAGCGGCTACGATCAGGCGCCGTCCCTCCAGCCCCTGCCAGATCACCAGGGCCGGCAAGCCGATCGCGAGCTCGCGGGCGCGCTTGAGAAGCGATAGGGCGAGCGACATCTCTACGCTGAGACCGAAAACCGGTCCTATGAAGGCGTAGGCCGCTTCCTGCACGCCGACACCCATCGGCGCGAAGAAGGTGGCGCTGCGGACCGCCAAGACCAGGCTCTCGATTGCCATAACGGCGCTCAGACTGATGTCGACACGCGCCAGGCGCAGCGCCAGCCAGACGCCGGCAGCGCTCGCAATCCAGGATGCGAAGTGCAGGCCGACCGAGAGGGCCAGCCGCGAGCGTCGGCGGTATAGATCCAGGAAGGCCAATCGCAGCTCGGCCGCGCCCGCGCCCGCGCTGGGTACGAATCGCTTGGCGAGTTGTTCGACAAAATGCATTCCGTGGCGTTGCAGAGCGATGAATCCCGCCGCACCGAACGTGGTTAGGCCCAGGCCAATCAGCGACGCGCCGACAAGGTCTGCGCCGCGCGAACTGCCTCCCAGGCGCATCACAAGGATGCTTATGCCCAGGCCGGTGAACCCCAGCTGCGCGATAAGTTCCGTGGTGACGTCCACGACCGTCGTGGCCAGCGACACGCCGCCGTCGATCCCCTGAATGGCGGCGGCTCTCGCGCCGATGAGGAATCCGCCGACCTGCGTGAAGGGCAGAAGCTCCGATGCCGCTTCACGCAGCAATCTGGCCCACACGAGCGTGCCCCATTGGGAAATCGCTACACCCCTGATCAGCACGAACCAGGCTGTGCCCAGGATCGCATAAGGGAGCGCGGAGTAAGCGCACAGGACGATGAATCCAGCCCAGCCAATGGCCGCCAGCGAAGAAAACACGGCGCCAAAGCCGGTATATCCGATGATGGCGGTGGCGACGGCGATACCGACGATCGCCACAAGAACGAAATGGATCTTCATGCCGGCGCCGGCGAGCTCCCCCCCGCGCGCATGAACCGACGCGCCAAGCGGACCATGAACGGCACCGTTCTCGGCCGCAAGAGCCGTACGTCGTACAGGCGAAGTCGGCGGTCGTTCTCCGCGAGGCATATGTCGAGAAGCTCAGCGATACTGACATCCATACCTACCGATTTGGCCCCGGTGACGGTGAAGTTGTTGTCCTGTGCGGGCTCCGAGCCGAGGCTGCTTGCCAGACCAAATCGCTCCCAGACAAGAAAGACCCAGACCGAGGCGACCCGAGCCTGAAAAAGCAGCTTCTTCCAAACCGGCAAGTTGCGTCGTCGCCAAGCGACCCAATTGACGAAAAACAGTATGTGCCGGCCCTCCTCCTGCATGACCGGCTCGAACGTATCCACCAGCTCGGGCGGGAAGTAGCCCGATCGCCGAGCTAGCTCGAAAAGTCCGAAAGCGAAAAAGCTGTCGATGCACTCGCTGAAGCCGGTCACCATGAACGCCCACTCCACGTCGCGGGGCGGCGGATAATCGGGTTCGGGGCCAAGTTCTATGCCATAGGCCGTAACCAAGTTGCTTAGCACGTGCTTGTGCCGCGCTTCCTCGAACGCGTTGAGTTCAATGGCTTTGCGCAACAGATCGTCGCCGGACACCTTCTGGGCATATGACTTTACACTCAGGCTCGCCTTTCCCTCGGTTTGAACGGCGATATCCCAAATCGGCAGGCTGACGAGCCGTTGCCGGGCCTCATCGTCCAAAGTCGGCCAGTCGATGACGGCCGGACGGTAAGGATTGAAGGTTTCCAGCAGGGAGCGGCAGAAAAGGACCTTGTGCGCATCGCTGCCGATGCGGATAGGCAGCGCGCCGGGATTTGCCTGCGGATGGTCAAAACCTGAGGTGTTCGCGGTCCAGTCCGTCATGGGTGCGCCTCGAAGCGCCTCCCGGCGCGCAGCAGAAATCTGTGAAGCCCCCTAGGCTTAGATCGGGCGCCGAGGCGGCGATGACAACCTCCGGGGCGATCAGAGCCGCGAATTCTTCTTCGTATCGATACCCTGGCGCCGCTCCGTCGAACCCGCCGCGCATCGCGGGATGGAGGTAGATTTCATTCAGTCCCGAAGGCAGATTGCGGATCAGGCCGGCCAAGCGCGTCGTCGTCATCGCCCCGCTCCAGCGAAGGCCGAACACATGGTCGGGTGCGAGGACTCCATTACGCCGGAAACGCGAGCGCGCTAGGCTCGCCCAGAGGTCGACCACCGGTTCGGCGCGGTATGGACGCCCAGGCTCAGCCTTGGCCAGCACCTCTGCCGGCTCGATAGGCAAGCGAACCGCCCGCAGGCCGTATCGCCGGCCGATCTTCAGAACCAGCGCGGCTATCGTTGGGTGCAGATGAAAGTGTTTGTGTGCATTGACATGGTCGAGCGGAAGGCCTGTTGCGGCGAAGGCCTCGAACTGAGCCGTGATCTCCGCCTCGAGTTGCCGACGCGCGTCGGGCCGAGCAAACATCGCCAGAGCCGCCCAAACCATGTCGCTTCGAAAGATGCCCGCGGCGTCGACGAGCGCCGGCACCTGAACTGGCGGCAAAACCGGCTTTCCGTCGACCAGTACAAGATGGAGTCCGACGCGCAGACCCGGATTGGCCTTGGCCCGCGACACGGCATCGTTCGCCGCGGCGGCTCCGACCATGAGGCTCGCGGCCTGGAGCACGCCGCGCCGATGCCCGGCTTCGACCGCCTCATTGACTTCCACGGCAGCCCCGAAGTCGTCGGCCGTTATGATCAAGCCGCGTTTTAGCAACCGTTCCGGCTCCGCAGCACAGTCTTGCCCATTCCCCGGCCGCTCAATGCGAACGTCAGCGCATCGCCGAACTCGCGCCACTCGAAGACCTGACCGACAGGCGGTGTGAGGCGGTGTTCCGCAGCCCAGCGCTCGAGAGTCTGGAGGTGTCCGTGCGCCGCTCGGTTCTCGAAGAGCATGAACTGGCGCACGTCGACCCCCACCAGAGCCGCGCCTTTCATCAAGGAAAGGTTAGCCGGCAAGGCGGGGATCGGCCCGCCGACGAAGCCGGCCACAAGGTGCCGGCCCCCCCAGCCGAGCGATCGGAACGCGGGCTCGAACAGGTCGCCACAGACAGGATCGAACACGACGCCGAGGGGCGATCCACTCAAAGTCGTTTTGAGCCGGTCGCGCCACCCCGTTGGTTCAACGTCGATCACCAGGTCGGCGCCGTGGGCCAGCGCATAGGCGCGTTTCTCAGGGGTCGATGCGGCGGCGATGACTCGCGCGCCCAGTGCGCGACCGATCTGCACGGCCGCCAGCCCGACTCCTCCGGCCGCCCCAAACACCAGCAGGGTTTCACCCGTTCGCAATCTCGCGCGATCCTGAAGCCCATGCAGCGCGGTCAGGTAGTTGAGGGGCAGGGCGGCTCCCTGTTCAAACGTCAGATGGTCGGCGAGACGCACGACCATCGCCGACGGCGCGAGCGCGTAATCGGCGAATCCTCGTGATCCCATCGCCGTGACCCTATCGCCCGGCTTCCAGTCCACGACGTCGTCGCCGACCCTATCGATCTGACCGGCAATTTCTGCACCCGGCGTATGCGGGGTTGTCGGCTTGACCTGATATCGTCCTAGCGCAACGAGGGCGTCGACATAGCCCACGCCGACCGCCACGACTTTGATCCGGACCTGTCCGGGCCCGGGTATGGGCGCGTCCGTGTCGACCTCGACGTAGTCGGCCAAGCTGTCGAACTTGTGGGCTTGTATGGCTTTCATGGAGGCGTCCGCTTCGTCCGCTGCCGAGTGGCACAAGTGGGAGCGGCAGGCAATCGAGACGCGCGGCGGCGGGAGGCGGCGTCGCGTGGGCGGCGAGTCTCCCATCAACGACGCGCAGATTCAGGCTCGCCCGGCCGTCCCTCAGTCGCTACTTTCATCATCGGCTCGCGCGAGCTGCCTCACACGGCGACTCTAGCGAAACGGCGGTTCGTCGAAACTGCGCAGTTTGCGTGAGTGGAGGCGCTGGCCCTCTTCGCGCAACAGGTCCATCGCGACAATGCCGATACGCAGGTGCTGGGATATCGCCCGCTCGTAGAACGCGTTTGCTTGGCCAGGAAGCTTGATCTCGCCGTGGAGCGGTTTGTCGGACACGCACAGCAGCGTTCCGTAGGGCGTGCGGAAACGGTATCCCTGGGCCGCGATCGTGGCGCTTTCCATGTCGATGGCCACCGCCCGCGACTGGTTGAAGCGCAGGGCGCTGCGCGTGTAGTGAAGCTCCCAATTGCGGTCGTCGGTGGTGACGATCGTGCCGGTGCGCAGGCGGCGCTTGAGTTCTTCGCCGCTTTCGCCCGTGACGATCTCGGCGGCTCGTTGCAGGGCGACCTGAACTTCCGCAATCGGCGGGATGGGGATCTCCTTAGGCAGGACCGCATCGAGGACATTGTCGTCGCGCAGATAAGCGTGCGCCAGGACGTAGTCGCCGATGGTCTGGGTGGCGCGCAATCCGCCGCAATGGCCTATCATCAGCCACGCTTCTGGGCGCAACACGGCCAGATGATCGGTTATCGTTTTGGCGTTTGATGGACCGACCCCGATATTGATCAGGCTCACCCCTCGCCGGTTGGGGGCGACAAGGTGATAGGCGGGCATCTGGTGGCGTCGCCACGCGCTTTCGGCGGCTGCGCGTTCGGGATCGGCCGTGTCCTTGGTGATGACGACGCCCCCGGGGCAGTGAAGCGAAACATAGGGCGACGCGCCACTCGCGAGCTGGGCCGCGCCCCAACCGACGAATTCGTCGACGTAGCGGTGATAGTTGGTGAACAGGACATACGCCTGAACGTCGCTCGCCGCTGATCCGGTATAGTGAGCCAGGCGCGCGAGCGAAAAATCCGTGCGCAAGGCGTCGAACAGGGTGAGCGGGCGCTCTCGAGGGGAATCGGTCGACCAGAGTCCGTCGACGATCTCATCGCCGATCGACGAGAGTTCCGTAGCCGGAAAGTATCTTGCGAGTTCCGAGGATTTGATATCCGCGTCACCAAGACCCACCGAGCGGTCGAGCACATAGGCGAATGGAATTTCTTGGTGAGATCGTGAGACCGCGAAATCGACGCCGTAGTCTGACAATAGCAACGTGAGTTGCTCGGTCAGATAACTTCTGAAGAGATCAGGCCTTGTGATCGTGGTGAGGTAGGCGCCCGAGTGGTTGAACCTGGCGAACGCCCTCGAGACCCGCGGGGGCGGGTCATCGGCCGCATAGGTGAGGCGCAGAGCGGGGTAGCTGTAGGCGCCTGCAGCGCGGGCCGCGGGGTCCGGCGCGACGCGGTGGGCGATAAACCGTCGCAGGTCGTCCCGCAGATTGGTGACGGAGCGACGGTATTCGGCTTCCAGTTCGTCGATGATGGCGCCGGCGGTCTTGGCGGGGTTGATCATGGTTTCTATCCGCGCTCGCCTGACACATCGACCTTTGCGATGATAGCCGCGCGGTCGGGCCAAGGAAATGGCCTGAAGGGCGGGGCAGCCGCGGTCGCTCGACCCAGGCATGACAGCAGGCGACGATGGCGAGCGCGCCAGCCGCGGGGCCGCTACATCGGCGAGGAGCAGCGTGACGCGCCGGCCGAACGTCTACGCTGAGCGCGTGGGCTACGTCAGGCGGCGATTTTTCGGCGCTCGCGGAGGAACTCGAAGAACTCCACGCCTTCGCGCAGGCGGCGTTTCATCATGTCAGGGCTACGGACCATCTCACCAACGATCGAGCCGATCTTGCCGGGCCGGAAGTAGAAACTCTTGTAGAAGGTCTCCACAGACTCGAAGATTTCCGCGTGGCTGAGGTGCGGATAGTGCAATGGCGCGATCTGGATGCCATGGTCGTCGACCAGTTCGGCGTGCTCCGCGTCGAGCCACCCATTGGTGACCGCCTGATTGTAAAGGAAGGTTCCGGGATAGGGAGCGGCCAACGAGACCTGGATCGTGTGGGGATTGATCCTCGCGGCCCACCGCGCCGTCTCTCGCAGCGTCTCACGGGTCTCGCCCGGCAGGCCGGCGATGAAGGTTCCATGGATGGTAATGCCCAGGTCGTGACAGTCCTTGGTGAATTTCTCCGCGACTTCGACGCGCATGCCCTTCTTGATATTGTGCAGTATTTGCTGGTTGCCGCTTTCATAGCCGACCAGAAGCAGCCGCAGACCGCCGTCCCGCAGAACCTTCAGGCTTTCGCGCGGCACATTGGCCTTGGCGTTACACGACCAGGTGATCCCGAGCTTGCCCAGTTCCTTGGCGATCGCCTCAGCGCGTGGCAGATCATCGGTGAACGTGTCGTCGTCGAAAAAGAACTCCTTGACCTGAGGAAACGCCTTCTGCGCCCAGGCGATCTCCTCGATCACGTGCCCAACGCTGCGCGTGCGATATCGGTGGCCACCGACCGTCTGCGGCCACAGGCAGAAGGTGCAGCGCGATTTGCAGCCGCGGCCAGTGTAGATCGAGATATAGGGGTGCTTCAGGTAGCCGATGAAGTAATTCTCGATCTTGAGATCGCGCTGATAGATCGGGGTGACGAACGGCAGGCTATCCATGTTTTCGAGGATAGGCCGGTCGGCGTTGTGGACGATCACACCCTGGCTGTTTCGATAGCTTATCCCTTCGATATCAGCCCAGGGTTTACCGTCGGCGACGTCCTTGATGGTGAAATCAAACTCATTGCGCGCGACGAAGTCGACGGCCGGCGCGCTGGCGAGGCTGCCTTGGGCGTCCACGGCGACCTTTGCCCCGATAAGACCGGCTTTGAGGTTTGGGTTGACCGCCTTGAGCGCCTCGATCGTCTTGACGTCCGAAGCGAATGAAGGCGCCGATGTGTGCAGGACGGCGAGGTCGAAATCCTTGGCCATCGGCGCGATCTCCGACAGGCCTTGCCGATGCGGCGGAGCATCGACGAGGCGGCTGTTTTCCACCAGCGCCGCGGGCTGTGCGAGCCAGGTGGGATACCAGAAGGATTTGATCTCTCGCTTGGCCTGATAACGCGAGCCGGCGCCGCCGTCGAAGCCGTCGAACGAAGGGGCTTGGAGAAAGAGGGTGCGCAGCATTGAAAACCTCAAAGTTCTGTTAGGACACCGTCGCGTCCCACGCGAAAACGCTGGCCCTGCCACTCGACCGTGGCGCCGGAGAAGCTGGCCAGAAAGACTCCGAAAGATAGCATATCCCTGAGTGGAATCAGCCACCAGGGCCCGGTGTTGACGCGGGTCGCTCTGTCGATACGCACTTTTACCAGCATACGCACGCCAAGAATGGCCAAAACCAGGCCGACGGCTACGGGCGACCAGCCCAGAAGGGCCGCCCCGGTGAGGGCCAGGGGCAGTGGGTGGGTTACCAGGCTCCCGACGTGGCCGGCGCGGGCGATTCGCCGGATCGTGCGCGCCCAACGAAGTTCGTGCCTGAAGAGCTCGCCGATGCTCCTTTCGGTGCACAGTGTGGTCATGAGCATCGCTGGGATCGCAATGGCGTAGCCACGGCCACGCACCGCCCGGCCGATCTCATAGTCTTCGGCGAGGAACCGGGCGAAGGCCTTCAGGCCGCCGATTTCTCGCAATACGTGCGATGTCATTGCGATCGTCGGCCCAAAGCATGGTTCGGCCAGTCCGAGTGTCTTGGCGAGTACGGCGCTTGGGAGAAAGTCATAGTTGATCGCCATGGCGACGGCGCGTGACCAGAGGCCGCCGACGCCTTCGCCCAAATAAAGGCAGGTCACCGCCCCGACGCCAGGCGCGCTCAGGCCGGCCACGACCGAACGCACATAGTGGGGCGGGACCCGCACATCAGCATCGGTCATGATCAGCACGGCGTGCTTCGCCTGGGCCTGAATGTTGATAAGGTTCGAGACCTTGCGATTTGGACCGTGCATGCGTTCGTCGATCACCAGCCCGATGTCCGCCTCGGGGCGCCGCGCCTGCAGGGCGCGGACAACCCCGACCGCCGCGTCGCCGTGTTGGTGAACACCGAACAAAATCTGAATTTCGCCGGCATAGTCCTGACGACAGTACGACTCCAGTGAGTCGGCCAGCCAGCGGTCCGCGCCGTGAAGCGGCTTTAGTATGGTGACTGCCGGCGTCTGTGGGGAGTCCGATGGCAGGCGCGCCACGAATCGGCCAAAGACTATCGAGGAAGCCGCCGTGAACAGGGTCCCGAACGCCGCCAGTGCGCAAAGCAGCCACCCCAAAAGGTGCGGCATAAACGTCACGTTGCGCGGCTTTCGGCGTCAGTTTCGGCGAAAATCGGCGTCGATGGGCGTGCATGCACGGAGGTCTTCTTCATCGTCGCTAAATCCGTAAGGTTGCGGGCGCGAGAAGCGGCATTAGCTGATATAGCGACCCGGCGCGATTTGGAGCGATTGGATGAAAGTGGTTTTGGCCCAGCCGCGCGGCTTTTGCGCCGGCGTAGTGAGGGCAATCGATATCGTCGAGCGAGCGCTGGAGAAATACCAGGCGCCGATCTACGTGCGCCATGAAATCGTCCACAATCGCCATGTGGTCGAAAGCCTGAAGGCGAAAGGGGCGATCTTCGTTGAGGAGCTCGATGAGGTTCCTGACGGGGCGCATGCCGTTTTCAGCGCTCACGGCGTCGCCCAATCGGTCGTTCAGGCGGCGGCGGCGCGCGGCCTGCCGGTGCTCGACGCCACATGTCCGCTGGTGTCAAAGGTCCACGCGCAGGCAAAGCGCTATGTGCGGCATGGTCGCGCCATGATCCTGATCGGTCACGCCGGCCACCCGGAGGTCGAAGGCACCATCGGTCAGATCGATGCGCCGGTGTACCTGGTGTCGACGGTCAAGGACGTTGACGCACTTGATATTCCCGCGTCCACCCCGCTCGCCTATGTCACCCAGACGACGCTGAGCGTCGATGACACCAAAGCGGTGATCGCCTCGCTCAAGGCGCGGTTCGTGAACATTGTCGGTCCGGATACCTCCGACATCTGCTACGCGACACAGCATCGCCAGACCGCCGTCCGTGATATGTGTAAGATGGTTGACGTCATCCTCGTGGTCGGGGCCAAGAACAGTTCCAACTCCAACCGCCTGTGTGAAATCGGCCTGGAACACGGCATCCCCAGCTATCTGATCGCCGATGCTTCGGCGCTCGATCCAAGTTGGCTGCGCGGCAAGGAGACGGTTGGACTGACCGCCGGCGCCTCTGCGCCGGAGGAGCTGATCCTGGAGGTCATCGAGGCCTTGAGTCGCCTGGGTCCGGTCGAGGTGGAACCCATGGAGGGCGTGAAGGAAGATATAGAGTTTCGCTTGCCGGCCGAACTGCGGACGTAAATCCCGGTTCTGTCGGCGCAGATAAATCTTTTTTAGAAGGAGCGCGGCGTGGGTCTTCCCGTCGAAGCCGTGGCGCGTATCGGCGCCTATATCGCAAAAAAGCATTTCGGCGGCGCGAAGCGCTATCCGCTGGTGCTGATGCTTGAGCCATTGTTCCGCTGCAACCTGGCCTGCGCCGGTTGCGGCAAGATCGATTATCCAGACGAGATCCTAAACCAGCGGCTAAGCTTCGACCAATGTATGCAGGCTATCGACGAATGCGGCGCGCCAGTGGTTTCGATCGCCGGCGGCGAACCGCTGCTGCATCGTGACATGCCCAAGGTCGTAGGCGGCTTCCTGGCGCGAAAAAAGTACGTAATCCTTTGCACCAACGCTCTGCTACTGGCCAAAAAGATCGACCAGTACAAGCCCGACCCGATGTTCACCTGGTCGATCCACCTCGATGGCGACAAGGCCATGCACGACGCGTCGGTCTGCCTCGACGGTGTCTACGAGACGGCCATCGACGCGATAAAGCTCGCCAAGTCAAAGGGCTTCCGGGTCAGTATCAATTGCACGCTGTTCCAGGGCGCCGTTCCCGAGCGGGTCGCGGCCTTTCTCGACAAGATGAAAGAGATCGGGCTGGACGGCACGACGATTTCGCCAGGCTACGCTTATGAGCGAGCGCCGGATCAGGAGCATTTCCTCAATCGTACTCGCACCAAACAGCTGTTCCGCGATGTTTTCGCGTTGGGAGACGGCGGCCGCAAATGGTCGTTCACCCAGTCGACGATGTTCCTGGATTTCTTGGCCGGCAATCAAGCCTATCACTGCACGCCGTGGGGGAACCCGACGCGAACCGTGTTCGGTTGGCAGCGGCCCTGTTACCTGCTGGGCGAGGGTTATGCCAAGACATTCAAGGAGCTCATGGACGAAACCGACTGGGACGCCTACGGCACCGGCAACTATGAAAAGTGCGCCGACTGCATGGTCCACAGCGGGTTCGAGGCGACGGCGGTCACCGACATCATGAAGCGCCCGCTCAAGGCGCTCTCGGTTAGTCTCCGTGGCGTCAAGACCGACGGCCCGATGGCCAAGGATATTTCGCTCGATGGGCAGCGTCCCGCCAAGTACGTCTTTTCGACCCACGTCGAGAAAATGCTCGGCGAAATCAAGGAAACCAATCCAAAATCGCGACGCGTACAGAGGGAAGCGGCGGAATAGCGGCTTCAACCCTACCTTGGGGTGTGATCGTCTAAGCGCGGGCAACCAAGCGACGGGCCAAGAGCAGCGCGCGCCCGCCCAAGGGCGTCGAACGCGCATTTCGCTTCTCTTGCGGTGCGGAGCAGGGCGGGCAATTCCCAAGGTCGACGCGCGAGCGCCGCGATGACGCCACGCAGGCTGGTCTCGCCGTCTGGCTTCATGCCCGCCATGACGGCCATGGGCAGGGCGCGGTCGGCGGCGTCGGAGACGGAGCGTACGATCGCATAAGGCACGCCTGACTTCCGGGCGCATGCCGTCACGATATGTGATTCCATGTCGACCGCGTCCGCGCCGGATTCGCGAAGCAGTCTTGTTTTGTCTTTTGCGGTTGCGACGATTTCATTGCCGCCGAGCACTTTGCCGGCGTACGCCTCCGGGATCGCCGCACGCAATCGGTCCAGCCACTCCCGGTCGTCGGAGTCGACGAGGACGTCGCCGGCGTCGAACTCGGGATTGAGCGCTCCACACAGTCCGAAACTGACGACGCCGACGGCGCCCGAGGCGATCGCGGCCTCGATGTCTCCAACAAGTCTGGCCGACTGGCCGCCGCCAATCAAGACCGTAAGGTCCTTGCCCGAGACGATCCTTGCTTCACGCAACATGCCGACAACGACGACGAGAGCAAGAGGCATCTGTCCTAAATTCCAAACGCGACCTGTCGGGTATTGCCGCGTTGGAGATTTCGGAAGCGCGCCAGCGCCCAGAGGGGGAAGAACTTCGAATAGCCGTGGTAGCGCAGGTAGAAGACGCGCGGAAACCCGCCGCCGGTATAGGTGTCTTCGGGCCACTCGCCGGCCTCGTTCTGTCGGGCCGTGAGCCAGGCTATGCCCCGGGCTACGGCGGCGCTGTCGCATTCCCCGGCCGCCATCAGCCCCAGCAGCGCCCAGGCGGTCTGGGACGACGCCGACGGCGCCGGCTCATAGCCGTTGTAGTCGAGGCGATAGCTGTCACAGCTCTCGCCCCATCCCCCGTCGGGGTTCTGGATGGCGACGAGCCAGTTCACAGCCCGCCCGACCATGGGATCCGCGGGTTCCACGCCGGCCGCGTTCAAGGCGCACAGTGCCGACCAAGTGCCGTAAACGTAATTTACGCCCCATCGCCCGAACCAGCTCCCATCTGCCTCCTGCTCGCGTTCCAGATAGGCGAGGGCGGCTCTCATGCGCGGAGAGTCCGAGGCCTCTCCCAGCTGCGCGAGCATGCTCACGCATCGCGCGGCGACATCGACGGTGGGCGGGTCGAGCAGCGCGCCATGGTCGGCGAAGGGGATGTTGTTAAGATAGTGGTAGGTGTTGTCGGCGTCGAAGGCGCCCCAGCCACCGTTTGCGCTCTGCATGCCCTCGACCCACTCGCGCCCACGCTCGATCGCCTGGTCATAAGCGCCCCGCGTTTCGGCGCGATGTCGAGCCCGGTCCATGACCATGGCGACGACGGCGGTGTCGTCGAGATCGGGATAGTGGTCGTTGCGGTATTGGAACGCCCACCCGCCCGGCCGCACATCGGGGCGGTCTTCAGCCCAGTCGCCGGCGACGTCGAGCACCTGCAGGGGCTTCAGCCAAGTCAGGCCGCGCAGGGCCGCCGCCTCGCTTTCGGGGGCGCCGACTTCCATCAGGGCATGGGCGGCCAGCGCCGTATCCCACACCGGCGACAGGCATGGCTGGCAATAGGCTTCGTCTTCCTTGACCACCAGGAGCTTTTCGATTGCGCCGCGGGCGGTCGCGCGATTGGGATGGTGCTCGTCAAAGCCCAGAGCGGCATACATCATCACCGCGTTGGCCATGGCCGGAAAGATTGCGCCCAGACCATCCTCGCCGTTCAGGCGCTCGTCGACGAACGCGACCGCCTTGGCGATGGCGCTTCGCCTGGTCGACTTTGGGAAATGCGGCTCGACCCCCTGAAGGACGCGATCCAGGGCGAAGAAGAGCGTGGCCCACGGCTCCTTCTGATGTCCGCCGCGGGGCAGGCCGCGCATGGTTGAAGGGGGGGCCAGGAACAATTCGTCGATCTTTACGCCGCGCGGGTTGCGCGCCCGAGGCCGGATCGCGGCCAACACCAGCAAGGGCACGATGACCGTGCGCGCCCAGTAGGAGATCTTGGAGAGGTGGATCGGAAACCACTTCGGCAGATGCATGATTTCGACGGGAATCTTTGGGACGGCGCCCCAGGAGGTCACGCCGTAGAGCGCCAGCAGGATGCGCGTGAAGACATTGCACGCCGCTCCGCCGCCCTGGGCCAGCAAGGCCTCCCGCGCCTTGGCCATGTGAGGCGCCTCGGCCGAATCGCCGATCATCTTCAGGGCGAAATAGGCTTTGATCGTCGCGCTCACATCCAGGGCCCCCCCGTGGAAGAGCGGCCATCCGCCGTGCTCGCCCTGGATGCGGCGAAGGTAAACGCCGATCTTTCGCTCCAGATCGAGGTCATCTGGTTCACCGAGGTAGTGGCGCAGGAGGATGTATTCGGCCGGAATGGTGGCGTCGGCTTCCAGTTCGAACACCCAGTGCCCATCGGGGCGTTGACGTGCGAGAAGGGCCTCGGCGGCCAGATCGATCGAGCGATCGATGCCCAGGAAAGGGTCGGCGACCAACAGTGCTGAGGCGTCATCCATCGCGCAGATTTACCATAATCGCTGTCTGGCGCCGACCGCGAGGTCGGCGGCTGTCTGACCTGATTGAATCGCTCCCTCGATCGTGGCTGGAAGGCCGGTGGCGGTCCAGTCACCGGCGAGGAACAGGTTCTTCCAGGGTGTTCGGGCGCTCGGCCGGCGCCCATTCTGCTCGGGCGTGGCGAGAAATGTCGCACGCCGTTCCTTGACGACCTGCCACGGGGGGATCTCGGGGCCCAGACCATGCACGGCCGAAACATCTTTCCAGAAGCGTTCCGCGAGCACCTGCCTGTCCTCGTCGACGATGGGGTTTGCACCGCTGACCGTCACCGAAAGGCGGTCGGCGAAAGCGAAAACCCATTCGGCCGCTCCGCCGATGACGCCCAGCATCGGCGCCGCGCCCTCCGGCGGCGCTATGCGGAAATGCGCGTTCACGATCGCGCTGAACTCGTTGGGCACGGTCAGACCGGGAATCAGGTCGCCGCTGATCCAGGGAGGCGTGGCGAGGATGACCGCGGTGTCATCGGCGATGGTTTGGACGCCATCGCCACAGGCGAGTGCTTCCACACGATCGCCGGCCATGCTCAACCCTCGAACGCGTTGACCGAGCCTGACATCGGCGCCGTGCTTGCGCAGATAGACAACGGCAGGGTCGACGAAGGTGGCCGAGAGGTTCGGGTGGGCGACCCTGGGCCGGTAGGCGTGGCCGCCCCGCGCGAACGTTTTGCGGATCACCGCGCCGGCGAGTTCGGCGGACGCGCTCCTTGGCTCGGTGTTGAGCGCGCCCAGAAGAAACGGACCGAAAAGCCGCTCCCACAGCGGTCCGCCGCAGCCGATGATTTCGTCGATCCGCTTGCCCGCTGGCGGGAACAACAGCGGCGCCAGCATCAGATAGTCTCCAGGCTGCGTCCCAGGCACGCGTCGCGCTGGAACAAATATCCACCAGGGAAGGGCGCTGTCGTTGGGCCACAACGTCCAGGTCGCGCCGTCGCGGAGGTCGTGAAAGGACGGGCCGCGGTCGCCCAGGCCGCAAAGTCCCGCGGTCGCGCCGAGCAACTCCAGATAGCCGTTGACCGCGCTGTTGCCCGAGACGACGAAATGGTTGCCATTGTCGATGGTCATGTCGAGCACCGGGTCGTGGTAGGATCGGCAACGGCCCCCGGCCTGCATCGCCGCTTCGATCACTGTCACCTTCAGGCCGCGCTGCGCCAACCGTACGGCCGCAGACAGCCCCGAGAGTCCCGCGCCGACGACGAGAACGCGGTTGATCGCCCCCGACCTGGTCAACGCGCCAAGCCGCGCAGGAGCAGGATCCAGATCAGAACGGGCCGTCCGAGTTTGACCCGCTCTCGCGGAGCCGTCCAGCCCTCGCGGCCCATCTTCTTGAGGATCTCACCGTAGACCCCGCTCATCAGGCGCGGCGCGCGCAGACGGCCCTTCGGCCGACCGCTCAGGATCTCGTCGGCGCGACGATAATGTTCGCCGGCCTTGTCGGCCAGCCAGCGGCACGCCGTGTCGATGGCCGGATGGGCGAGCACGTCGCCGGGTTCGCGCGCACGGACGCCGGCGAAGTCCAGCGCCTCCAATGGCAGGTAGAGGCGCCCCACGGCGGCGTCCTCGTCGAGGTCACGTAGGATATTGGTGAACTGCAGGGCGCGACCGAGGTGGTGAGCGAGGTCGCGGCCGGGCGCGTCTTCCATGCCGAAGATGCGGACCGACAATCGGCCGACGGCACTCGCGACACGGTCGCAGTAGAGATCGAGGGTGGCGAAATCAGGCGCGCAAATGTCCGCTTCGACATCCATCTGCATGCCGTCGATGATCTCCAGGAAGTCGTCATGTCTGAGCGCGAAGCGCCGGACCGGCTCAATCAACTCGCGGCCGAGCGTGGGCTCCCGGCCCGCGTAGA
This sequence comes from Caulobacterales bacterium, assembly GCA_038206535.1. Lineage (GTDB taxonomy): Bacteria > Pseudomonadota > Alphaproteobacteria > Caulobacterales > Caulobacteraceae > Acaudatibacter. The sequence goes on along the minus strand of JBBRAV010000001.1, from coordinate 248,379 downwards.
GTAACGCAAGATCGTTGCGCCAGGCATCCAGGGCCGCGCGGCGTTCCGCTTTGGTCGGGCCAGGATCATCGGCGATGTCGTCGACCTTGCGGCAGAAGGCATAGATGGCGAACATTCCCTCGCGCTCGGGCGCGGGCATCAACCGCATGGCTGTGTAGAACGAACTCCCGCTCGCCTGGCTTTGCGTGGTCCCACTCATGCGTCAGGCATGCTCCAAGGCGCCCCGCCGGGGCAGGCCCAACCGGCCGGCGAGCAGGCCGAACACCCCGACCATCGCCCACCCGAGGGCTTCCGCGGGGCGGTGATGGACGCGCTCGGAAAGCGGGTCGCGGGCCAGCAGGCGCGTGTTGAGGCTGACCGCGAGGCGATGAATGGCGGCGACCTCCAGGGCCAGGCCCAGGCTGTTGAGACGCGTTTCGAGCGGCGCGGCGGTTTGCAACAGCCGCCGCGTGCGCACGGCGAGACCGCCGATCACGGCGCGAAGGCCCGGGCTCGCCTTATCCTTTGCGAGAGAGTCGACACCGACCGGCGCCAGGACATCCATGGGTACATAGACTCTGCCAAGCTCGCGATAATCCTTGCCGCAATCTTGCAGATGGTTGATCACCTGCAACGCTGCGCAAAGCGCATCGGAGGCGGGCCACACATCGCGGTTCTCGCCATGCACGTCCAGCATGAAGCGCCCTACGGGCGCGGCGGAATAGCGGCAGTAGTCCATCAGGTCGGCCCAATCGGCGTAACGCGACTTTGTGATATCGAGGCGAAAAGCCCGCAGCAGGTCGAGGGCGTGGGTGGTGTCGAGGCCGCGCTCCGCGAGAGCCGCGCGCAACCTGGCCGCTTCGGGAACCCGGTCGTCCTCAGCCTTCAATGTCGCCGCGATCTCGCCGAGCCGCGAGAGCTTTGCCTCGGCCGGCGCGGTGGGGTGATCGGCGACGTCATCCGACATGCGCGCGACCCGATAGAAGGCCATCACCAGTTCGCGATGCCGCTTGGCGATCAGAACAGAACCGACCGGAAAGTTCTCGTCGGCGTGTCCCTTGCCCGAGTCGAAGTCGAAGCTGGAGGTCATCGCGTGGCCGCCAGGGCCTGGGCTCGGCCTTTCCACATGCCGCCGCGCCCGCGCCACACGTCGATGGCCGATTGCAGGGTGAAGACGGTGTAGATCGCGCCGATCGCTGGCAGGGCCATGGCAAGGAACCATGGCTGTCGATAGAAACGAAGCATCGGATAGTAGGCGTTCGCCATCCCAATCCACAGCCCCAGGCCGAGCCAGGCCGCTGGTCCTTGCGTAAAAAGGAACAGCAAAGGCGGCGCCAAATATATCACGCCCATCCCCAGAACCGTACCGGCGAGCAGCCATGGCGAGAAGTCCAACTGCGCATAGGCGGACCTCGAAATCATCTTGCCGATTTCAGCGAAGCGCCCATAGGGCCGCAGGCTGCGGGCGCGCTCGGTAAGCCCGAGCCAAATCGGACCTTGCGCCTTCATTCGCGCGGCAAGAGCACAGTCGTCGATAATGGCGTGCGCGATGGCCTCCACACCGCCGGAGGCTTCCAGCGCGTCTCTGCGGGCCAGCATGCATCCGCCAGCCGCGGCAGCCATGGAGCGCTTGGGATCGTTGACCCACGCAAACGGGTAAAGCATCGCGAAGAAGAACACGAAGGCTGGAATCAGCAGGCGTTCGGCCCAGTGTTCCACAGTCAATTTGGCCATCTGGGAGGTGAGGACGAGGCCATCAGCCTCGGCCCGCTGCACGAGACGGCGGACGTTGTCGGCTGAATGGGCAATGTCGGCGTCGGTCAACAGCAGATATTTCGGCCGGTTCGAGGAGGCGACCTCGATGCCTTGGCTGAGAGCCCAGAGCTTACCGGTCCAATGGGCCGGTAGAGATGCCCCGAGAATGACCGTTAGCCGATCCTGCGTTTCCAGCGCGCGCGCGGCAACTCCGGTGCCGTCGGTGCTGTTGTCATCGACGAGGACAATATGGAAATCGCCAGGATAGTCCTGGGCAAGCAGGCTGCCGATGCTGCGGCCGATTACGTCGGCTTCGTTACGCGCGGGGACGACTGCTACGACAGAGGGCCAGATTGTGGGAGTCATGTCGGATTGGCGGCCGTCGTCGCGTTCTCGCGCCAGCCAGAACATTCCGCGCGCGAACAGCAGGTAGATCCACGCCGCGAGCGCCAGAGCAGCGACCAGCAAGTCCGGCTTCATCCAATGCGCCCCGCATGGCGAAACCACGAGATGGCGTCGCTGAGCGCCTCCCTGTAGGGCCTGGCGCTATAGCCGAGGACGCCTTGCGCCTTGGCCGAGGTGAAGAACATGTGATGCGAGGCCATCTTCAGGGCGTCGCGGGTGACGAACGGCTCCTTGCCCGTGACCCGCCCCAGGGTCTCGGCGGCCCAGGCCAACGGGTAGAGCGGCGCGCGCGGTAGGTTGAGCGTGGGCGCGCGGCGTCCGGTCAGCGCCGCGATTTCGGCCAGCAATTCTCGCAATGAAGCGTTCTGTCCGCCCAGGATATATCGCTCGCCGATCACGCCTTTTTCCATCGCCAGCACGTGACCGCGCGCGACGTCGTCGACATGGACCAGATTGAGCCCGGTGTCCACGAAGGCGGGGATGCGTCCTCTGGCCGCCTCGACCACGATCCGCCCGGTGGGGGTGGGCTTTATGTCGCGCGGACCGATCGGCGTGCTCGGGTTGACGATCACCGCCGGCAGGCCATGGTCGGCGACCAGGCGCTCCACGAGCCGCTCGGCCAGTACCTTGGCGCGCTTGTAGGCGCCCACGCCCTCACCCTCGTCCAGCCTCGCGGTCTCGTCCGCCGACGTTGCTGCGTCCGCCGCGCGCAGGGTGGCGACGCTGCTCGTGTAGACGATGCGCTCGACGCCGCACGCCAGAGCGGCCCGCATCACTGCGCTCGTTCCGTCCACATTGGCGCGGACGATCTCCTCGGGATTTCGCGCCCATAGCCTGTAGTCGGCGGCCACGTGATAGAGGAACCGCACGCCCGCCAGCGCGCGCTCCATCGCCGCGAAGTCGCGCATGTCGCCCTCGACGATCTGACAATCGACTCCCACGAAGTTCTCGCGTGAACTGCCGGCGCGAGCCAGCGCCCGCAGCGCCAACCCCTTCCCAGCCAGCGCATGCAAAACCGCCGAGCCGACGAAGCCGGAGCCGCCGGTGACCAGGACACGATCGCCGATCAGGCGGCCAGAATGAGAATCGTCCATGCGCGGCAATAATCAGAAATCAGGGCTTCTGTCGAAAGCTCAGGCCGAGACAGGGCCGATCGGTGACAGCGTCCGGCCGCGCGCCAAGGCGCAGTGTCGCGGCTCGCCGGGGCCCGGAGCTGTGAACGCACAGCGGCGTGGATGATGTCCGCGCGCAAACTCGGCCCGATCGTAACTGTTAGCTTCGCGTCCTGGTTGAAGCTGATTCCGGTGGCGCATGCTCGACGCCGCTTTAAAGTTGATTGTCTTGCCCACTGACGCTACGCTATGCCCTTTCAAATACATGAAATCGTGTCCGCACTAACAACCAAGTCAATATCTACAAGGGAGCATCGGTCGCCGGCGGCGGTCCCGGTCGTGTTCGATGGCTGCTTTGGTTGGCACCATCCCGGCGGATCTTCGCGCGGGGTCGTGCTTTGCGGTCCGGTTGGCGAAGAGGCCGACTATGTTTACGCCAGCTTGCGTGAATGGGCCGATCGCTTGGCGCGCGCCGGGATTTCGACACTTCGTTTCGACTACCCGGGTCTGTACAACTCTCTCGATCTCGAAGAGGGGCGCTCCCCGCCCGACGCCTGGATCGAGACCATCAGGGCCGCATCAAACTGGCTGCGTGTGGAAGCCGGGGTCCAGGACGTGGTGCTTGTGGGACTGCGCTTCGGTGCGGGCCTGGCCTTAAAGTTCGCCGAAGAACAAGGTGGCGTCGACAGGCTGGTGCTCATGGCGCCTGTGGTATCCGGCCTTGCGTATCAAAGAGAACTGTCCCTGTTGGCCAAACTCAGCGAGGGCGGAAAGCCCGTGTCGGGTCCCGAGGCGCATCAGGCGGCGACTTTGTTCACCGCCGAACAGACATTCGACGTGGAAGGTCTCCGATGCGGCCAGGCCGACAACAGGCCTGCGAGGCAGGTCCTCGTTCTCTCGGAATCGGCTTCAAGTAACGGGAGACGGTTGGGCGAGCGATTGCGGTCCCTCGGCTGCGAGGTGATCGAAAGGCCGTTTGAGGGATATGCCGAGCTGATGGTTCAGCCCGAGTGGGCGCGGTATCCTGAAGAGGCTTTTGGCGGAGTCCTCGATTGGCTGCGTGGGGGATCGCCGCCTGCGTCGATCCCGTCGCCGACGCTCATGCAACGAAGCCCTCCGGCGCCGGCGCTGAAGGCGCCTGGCGCGTGCGAGTTTCCGATCTTCCTGGGTGACGACTCGCCTCTTTTCGGCATCGTCTGCCGCCCCGATGCGCCACGTGGGGACCGGCAAGGGGTGTTGTTTCTCAATACCGGCGCTGTTCCACAAGCGGGTATGAACAGGATGTGGGTGTCGATGGCGAGGAAGTTCGCCGCCCTGGGCATCACGTCGTTGCGCTTCGACATTTCCGGCGTCGGCGACAGCCCGCGACGCCAGGCGACGGGCTCGGGCCCACCGAACATGGCGGAAGCTTGCGCCGACGTGGCGGCCGCGATCAGTTGGTTGAAGGCGCAGGACTGTTCGTCCGTCACGCTGATCGGCTTCTGTTGGGGAGCCCAGCTGGCCTGCAACGTCGCGCTCGCGGACAGCCGGGTAACGCGCCTGATCATGATCAACTCGCGGCGGCAATTCTGGGACATCGAGTCGGACGGCGCGCAACAGCGCAGTTTCAACACTTACCTGAGGTTGTCGCGGGATGCCGCGAAGTGGGGGAGCTTTTGGCGTGGCGAGATACCTTTGGGTCAGCTGTCCCAGTTTGCCGGTCAACTCGTCACGGTAGGCATAAGAACCATTTATGAACACGTGTCGGGTAGGGAGGATGGGCGCAGGAGAAGTACTCGTAAGCTGCGTTCGCTGCGGGAGCGCGGTGTGGAAACGCTTTTTGTTCAAGGTAACGACGATACGTTTCTTGCTGAATTCGAGGATTATTTTGGAGTTCCTCGGGATCGGCTCGGATCTCTGCTGAACATCAAAACGCATTTCTTCAAGGGTGTGCATCACCGGTTCCCTGACGGCCGGCGCCTCAGCGAATTGGTTCAGTTGGTCGGCAAGCACCTTGTGCGCCCGGCAATCAACACCTGAGGGGCCGCATCAGGCGCCATCATCGATCGGAAACACCATTTCTAATCAACGGTTCGATCCCAGATAACCATGAACCATAGTATTTTTGCAGGTCGAAAATGCTACAAAATGCCGCGTTATGGTGATACGGAGACTCGTCGGTTGCGTACTTTGCTGCCAGGCTTAGAAGCTGGCGCCGCGCAGCCGGCCTCGCCGACCCGGTTCGGCGCGCGGCGACTTTTGAAGGCTGAGCATGCGGCGGTGCAGTGAACTTTCAGGTTGTTTTCCAAGAGCGCGTAAGTTCGGGCGCTAATACATTAGACAAGGGGCGAGAAATGTTTGATTCAGAAAGAACGATTTCGGACAAAATCAGGGAGGCGATAGCGGCGCTGCCCGGTTTGCCGACTGACGGATTGACACTTGAGGATGACACGGACCTTTATCGCGCCGGCATGAAGTCATTTGCATCCGTGCAACTGATGCTGGCTCTGGAAGACGCGTTTGAAATCGAGTTTCCTGAAAGCATGTTGACGAGAGCCACGTTCCGCAGTCCGGCGTCCATCGAACAGGCGGTCCGGACCCTGAAAGCTTCCGGGGCCTGATGCACGCACTTGATCTCGGCCAGGAAAGCGACTTCGCCGAACGCCTAAGAACAGCCGTGGCCGTCGCGGCCGCGCACGCCGACGCCGTGGACAGAGAGGGCCGATTTCCGATCGAAGCCGTCGACGCATTGCGCGCCTCTCGACTGATGAGTATCGCCGCTCCGCGTGAATTGGGCGGAGAGGGGCGGAGCCTTGCCGAAGTCGTCGAGGTCTGCTCGGCCCTCGGGGGCGTGTGCGCATCCACGGGAATGGTGTTCGCCATGCACCAGATCAGTCTGGCAAACCTGATCGATTGCGCCAGCGACGGCGCCTGGCATCGAGGCTATATTCGCCGTGCTGCGCGGGAGCAGTTGTTGTTTGCATCGGCTACCACGGAGGCGGGGGTGGGCGGCGAATTGCTGCACAGCCTTTGCGCCGTGGAGCGCGACGGCGACCGGTTCAGCCTGGCCAAGGAAGCCTCCGTCATTTCCTATGGCGAATACGCGGATGCGATCTTCATTACCGCCAGGGCGAACCCTCAGGCGCCTCCGAACGACCAGGTGCTCGTGGTTGCGTGCAAGGGTCAGTATACGGCTGAACGCCTTACGGACTGGGATACGCTCGGAATGCGAGGCACGTGCAGCCACGGGTGGAGTTTGAGGGTGAATGCGCCGGCGGCGCAGATTTGCGGGACCCCGTTCGCGGAGATCGCCGCCGAGTCGATGGTGGCCATCTCGCATCTGGTGTGGAGCGGTGTGTGGTTTGGCATAGCCGCCGACGCCCTGGCGCGAGCGCAGGCGTTTGTAGTCAAAGGCGCCCGCAAGCAGCCCGGAGTCCCGCCACCGGGCGCGCTTCGCCTGGCGGAGGCGTTCAACACCCTCGCGGCCATGGAGGCGGAGATCGCGGACGTGGCGGCGCGCGTGAGGGAAATGCGCGGCGACCCTCATAGACTGCAAAACATCGGCTTCACCCGCCGCGTGAATGCGCTCAAGGTCAATGTCTCGACCGCGGCCTTGCGTGTCGTGGACGGCGCGTTGATGGTCTGCGGTCTGCAGGGTTATCGCAACAACACGCCCTTCAGTGTTGGCCGCCATCTTCGAGATATTCACTCGGCGCGGTTGATGATCGGAAACGACCGCATCCTTGCGAACACGGGACAGATGATGCTCGTCGCCCGCTCGCCTTTGACCCTGAGCCTTTGAGTATGGATGCACCGCCCGGGTTTCTGGACCAACTGATCGCGAGCGGCTTGCTCATCCCTACCGGCGTCGACGGTCTGTATGGCCGAAACGAAATGTTCGAGGCGGTGGTGGCCGGGTTTGGCGGCCTGGTGACGAAGGCGGGATCCGCGGACGGCGCCGAAGTCGTGAGTTTCCCACCGACCATGACGCGCGAACAATTGGAAACGAGCGGCTATCTGAAGAACTTCCCCCGCCTGATCGGAACCGTGCACAGTTTCTGTGGCCACGACGACGATCATCGGGCATTGCTGGCGCATCTGAAGGCGGGTGAAGACTGGACGGGCGGGCAGATCGCCACCGACCTGGTGCTGACACCGGCCGCTTGCTATCCGCTTTATCCGATGATGGCGTCGCGTGGACCGCTTCCCGGCGACGGCCGCACTTTCGACATCTGTTCCTTTTGCTTTCGGCGTGAGCCGAGTCGCGACCCGGCCAGGATGCAGAACTTCCGCCAGCGCGAACATGTCCGCGCAGGTTCATCAGAGCAAATCGCGGCATTCCGAGGCCTCTGGGTGGAACGGGCGAGCGAAATCATGAGCGCTCTTCGTCTGCCCTTTGAAGTTGTTCCCGCCAACGACCCCTTCTTCGGCCGCGTGGGCAAGTTGATGAAGGCCCACCAGTTGGAGCAAGGTCTGAAGTTGGAGCTGGTCATTCCAGTGGCCAACGCCGACCCGACCGCCTGCGTCAGCTTCAACGACCACCAGGACAACTTCGCCAAGGCCTGGGACATTCGATTGGCCGGTGGCGATCTCGCGCGCACCGGATGTGTCGGGTTTGGTCTCGAGCGGATCGCGCTGGCCCTGTTCCGACATCACGGACTCGACGCGGGCGCATGGCCGGCGGACATTCGTCGGTTGCTGGCCATATGAGTGCCGGCGTCTGTCTCGCCGGGCCGGTCGTCGGGACGTACGGATCTCATCCGCTTCACAGCATCGAACGCTGCTGGCCGGAGACCAATTGCTACATCGATGTATGGATAGAGATTCTGCACGCTCTCGACCTGCCCCCCGAAGCGGCGCTCGGCTTCACGGCCCGCCAGGACTTCGAGGGCGATCAGTTCACCTTCACCAAGTTTCAACTGTATGACCTGGAGGTGTTGTTCGGCCTGAACGTCCAGGAACTCTCCCTCTATGAGCCGGTCGAGCGCCACGTCGCGCGCCAGATGGAGCGCGGCCGCATGTGTCTGGTCGAGGCCGATCCGTACTTCCTTCCCGACACCGGCGCCGCGGCGCACCGCATTCGGCATGGGAAGACGACGATCGCCGTCAACCGCATCGACCTGGACCGACGGCGCATGGAGTATTTCCACGGCGTTGGCTATTACGCCCTGGAAAAGGACGATTTCGACGGGCTATTCCGCGCTCCCCCTCGCGACTCCGCCCCGCTGCGTCCCTACACCGAGTTCACGACGCTGACGCCCGTGCGCCGGGCGGAGTCGGAACTGCGGCGCATGGCCTCCGAGCGCCTGGAGCATCACTGGCGCCAGCGGCCTGACGCCAATCCGGTCCGGACGTTTCAGGCCGTGCTGCCGGAACGGGCCGCGGCCCTGGCCGACCAGGGGCAGGACGCCTTCCACGACTTCGCCTTCCACAATCTGCGTCTTCTGGGCGCGAACTTCGCGTTGCTGGGCAGCGCCCTCGACTGGCTGTCGGACGGCGATGATTCGCGTGCGACCCACTGTCGTCGGATCGCGGAATGCGCCAAGACGGCGCAATTCCAGCTCGCCAAGGCCCTGGCGCGGCGGCGCTTCGACGGGTTGGGGGCCTGTCTAGACGCGGCGGCGGCGGCTTGGGACGATCTTTTCGAAGCATCCCCGGCCCGCAAGCGCGCCTGATCGATGGCCAGACTGCGGCCGGTCAGCGATGCACCCTGCGAGCTGGTCGATGGCTGGCGTCTGGCGGTCACACCGGCGGACGCCTGCGGCGATCCCGGAGCTGCCGCGCGGCTGTCCGATTGGATCGCGGCGCTCGTGCCGGGCACGGCCGCGACGGCGCTGAAAAAAGCCGGCGCAAACGGGATGAACGAGCCCGCTCCGCGCCTGCGTGACAAGGACGTCTGGTACAGGCTCGAATTGCCGGGGGAAGGGCCTCGCGTCCTGCGTTTCGAGGGGCTGGCGACGATTTGTGAAGCGTGGATCGACGACAATCCGATCCTGGCGCATGCCTCCATGTTCACACCCCGCGAGGTCGGGATCACCGTGGTCCGGGGCGCCACCCTGTGGCTGTGCTTTCGGGCACTCGAGCCGCGGCTGTCGGTCCGTGGCCCCCGGGCGCGTTGGCGACCACGGATGGTCGACAACCTGGGCCTGCGCCTGGTTCGCACGACCCTGCTTGGCCGCGTGCCGAGCTGGGGACCCGTCTTGGACGTCGTGGGACCCTGGCGCTGCGTGAGCATGCGATCTCCCGGGTCGCTGGACGGAGCCCATGCGCGACTTTGCCCGACGTGGTCGCCCGACGGCGCGCGGCTGGGGGTGACACTGACCGTGGACGCGGAAACTCCGCCCATCCTCGAGTGCGCCGGCGCCACGGCGGTCATGCAACAGCTGGGCCAAGGAAGCTATTACGTCGATATGGCGGCGCCGGACGCGCAGGCCTGGTGGCCGAATTCACATGGCGGACAACCGCTCTATCCGGTGTTTGTCGAAGTCGATGGTCGGCGCTTTGACCTGGGACGAACCGGTTTCCGGTCGGTCTCCCTCGATCGCGGCGAGGATGGCGCCGACTTCCGGCTCATTGTGAACGGCGTCGGGGTCTTTTGCCGCGGGGCGTGCTGGGTTGGGCCCGATCCGGTCGGCCTGGGCGGCGCGCGGGCCGACTATGAAGCGACGCTGAGTCTGGCCGCCGAAGCGGGGATGAACATGATCCGCGTCAGCGGGGTCGGCGTGTATGAAACGCCCGCCTTCTTCGCGCTGTGCGACGAGCTGGGACTGATGGTGTGGCAGGACTTCATGTTCGCCAACTTCGACTATCCCGCCGCCGATCCCGTCTTCGCCGCCGCCGTGCGCGAAGAGGCCGAGGCGTTCCTGAACGGCATCGACGGCTCGCCCTCTCTGGCGATCCTGTGCGGCGGAAGCGAGGTGTTTCAGCAGGCGGAAATGCTGGGGCTGGCGCCGGAAGCGCGCCGAGCGCCGCTTTTCGAGGAGATCCTGCTCGGCGTGGCGCAGGAAGCCTGCCCCGCAATTCCGTACGTCGCCAACTCGCCCGAAGGCGGTCCGCTGGCGTTCGTGGCCAATGAGGGCGCCAGCCACTACTATGGCCTTGGGGCCTATGAACGCCCCACCGAAGACGTGCGTCGCGCCGAGGTGAAGTTCACGTCGGAATGCCTGGCTTTTTCCAATGTCCCTCACGCCCGGACCCTGGCGCACGACATGCCCGGCGTGCAGCCGCATGATCCGCTCTGGAAGGCCGGCGTGCCGCGCGACCGTGGCGTCAGCTGGGATTTCGAAGATGTGCGCGATCACTACCTGCAGAGCCTGCTGCGCGTGGATCCCTATCGGCTGCGGCGTGAGGATCCCGAGGCGTACCTTGATCTTTCCCGGGTGGTGACGGGCGAGCTGATGACGGCGGCCTTCTCCGAATGGCGTCGCGGCCGATCGCCATGCAATGGCGCCCTGGTCTGGCTTTTGCGCGACCAGATGCCGGGCGCGGGCTGGGGGGTGATCGACGCCCGAGGCGAGCCGAAGGCCGCGTGGTACGCGCTCAAGCGGATTATGGCCCCCGTCCAGGTGGCGATCACCGACGAGGGGGTGAATGGCCTGACCGTGCACGTGATCAACGAGCGCGCCACGCCGTTGGCCGGGGAACTGAGGCTCAGCGTTGTCGGCGCCGAACTGACCGCCCTGATCGACGTGCGCAGGCCCATGGCGCTGGAGGCGCGGGCAAGTGAGGAAATATCCGTTTTCGCGCTGATCGGCCGGTTCTTCGACGTATCCTACGCCTATCGTTTCGGGCCGCGCGAGCACGCGGCTGTGCGCGCGCAAATCCTCGAGGGCGGGGTGGTGGCGAGCGAAGCCTTTCATTTCCTGGGCTCCGCGGGCTGGGCGTCGGACGGGACCGTGGGGGCCACACTCGCGCACGACGGGGACGGATGGCGGTTGATCTTGCGCGCGGACAGACTGTTGCGTTTTGTCCATATCGCCGACGATGCGTTCCGTCCCGCCACCGACTGGTTCACCCTCGCCCCCGACGAGGATCGGTTCGTCCGCCTCTCGCCGCGCCACGGCACGCGGGCGGAGGCGACGCCTTCTGGCGATATCCGCCTGCCCGGAGGCCGCGCCGTGGGGTTCTTTGGGATCCCCGACCGCGACAGGTAGAGGCAGATTTCGTCTCGCGCGCCGCCGGCGCCAGCCTTTATTCACCACCCTGATCCTGGGCGCCAGGACGGCGATGGCAGTCGCCGGCGAGCGCCCCTTCGGGCCCGCAATCGGACCCTGGCCGGAACACACCGGTCGCTGGGGCATTCCCTCCGTGCGCCGCATCGATCGCCGGCCAGTCCCCAGAAAGGTCCTTGCCCTAGTTGTGTTCCGCTTCTCGCTCACGTCCGCTTTCGGAGAAGACCCTCGAGGGGGCGAACAGTGAGGCGCGTGGCGTGTCGCAACCGGCTTAGCAAAGGGCTTGTCCGGTGATCCCGATCTCATTCGACAACTGCTTTGGCTGGTTTCATCCGGGCGAAACCTCGCGTGGGGTTGTCCTGTGCGGTCCCGTCGGCGAAGAGGCCGACTTTGTTCACGGCGTATGGCGAGACTTTGCCGAAGAACTGGCCGAGGCCGGTTTGTCGACGTTGCGCTTCGAATACCCGGGGCTCGGCAATTCCCTGGATCTCGATGAAGGCTGCGATCCAGCGACCGCGTGGGTCGACAGCGTCAAGGCGGCGACGCGTTGGCTGAAGACGGAAACGGCGATCGAAGACGTCGTCATCGTCGGGATGCGGCTGGGGGCTGGCCTGGCGCTCAGATACGCCGAGGAGACAGGCGGCGTATCCCGTTTGGCGCTGATCGCGCCGGTCGCGTCGGGAACCGCCTTCCAGCGTGAACTCAAGCTTCTGGCGAGGCTCAACGTGCCGGGCGCGGCGGCGGAGCGGGAGTGGGCGGCGCCATCGGAAGCGGCGACGGTGTTCACCGCCGAAGCGACGTTCGATGTCGCGAGCCTGCGTTTTGGCCGGGGTGGGGAAAGGCCAGCACAGGAGGTGCTCATACTGTCGACCAACGGCTCCGGCGCGGCCGCCACGCTGGGGGACCGGATAGCGGCGACGGGCGCGCAGGTCATCCAGGAAGGCTTCCCGGGCTATGCCGCGCTGATGGTCCGCCCCGAAGCGGCCCTTTATCCTGAGGTCGCGTTTGGCAAGGTGGTCGACTGGCTTTCCCAGAATCTGGGGCCGGGAAAAGCGCCGCTCAACCATGGCGCGCGGCCGTGGCCTCCCGGCGCCTCTCTGTCGCCGCCAGGCGCGCGGGAGGCGGCGCATGTATTTCGCGACTCGGCGCCACTGTTTGGCATCCTCTGCCGGTCCGATTTCCCACGGGAAGGCGCGCCGGGAATAGTCTTCCTCAATACCGGCGCCGTTCCTCACGCGGGCATGAACAGGCTGTGGGTGTCGATGGCGCGAAGGTATGCCGCGATGGGCTTCACCTCGCTTCGATTCGACATCAGCGGCGTCGGCGAGAGCCGCGCCCGTTCGACTCGAGCCGACACCCGGCCGAACATGCAGAAAGCGATTGCCGATGTCGGGGACGCGATCGGTTGGCTGCAGGCGCAAGGCTGCTCAACGATCACGTTGATCGGCTTTTGCTGGGGGGCCCAGCTGGCCTGCAATGTCGCGCTGGAAGATGATCGCGTCCGGCGACTGATCATGATCAACGCGGCGCGGCAATTCTGGGACATCGAGACCGACAGCGAGCCGCCACGCAGTCTCAACACCTACTTGAGGCTGCTATGCGATTCCGCGAAATGGAAAAGTCTTCGGGAGGGCGCGATCTCGCTGGCCGAGGTGGCGGGATTTGCCGGGCGACTGGTCATCGAGACCGTAAGGTCTGCTTATCAATGCCACGTCGGCGGTCGCGACCGGTCGGACGAAGCCACCCGAAAACTCAGGTCGCTGACGGCGCGGGGTGTGGAAGCCGCGATCTTCCACGGTGAGGACGATACCTTCCTGTCCGAGATCGAGGACTATCTGAGGGTCGGCAGACACGGTCTCGCCGGGCTGTTGGGAATGCACACGCAGTTCTTCCCGGGCGTTCATCACCGGTTCGCAAACGACGGAAGTCTTGCCGAATTGGTGCGGGCGGTTGGCAATCATCTTTCGGATCCGGCCTGCGCGAAATGACCATGGGATCACCAGGACACCGGCCCCACGGCGCGTTCCGGCGCCCTCGCGAGGATCCGAGCGGGCGCGAAAAAAACGCTCGGGAACATAAACATTGACGTTTCCCAACATGGGATGCAACCTATCCTTGCAGGGGACGTTTGGCGCATCCAGACAGCCGCAAGGCGTCGCGGCGTAGGGCTTTCGCAGTTGCGCGGGACCGTTGCCCTTCGCCGGCGAAGTCCCACTTGGATAAACAGGAATGCGATGGCTTATTCGACGCAGTTGATGAAGACTCAGATCCGGGAGATCATCTTCGACCATGCCGGACTTGAACTTTGTGGCCTGAGACTCGATGACGATACCGACCTATATAAAGTCGGGATGAAATCGTTTGCGTCCGTACAATTGATGCTGGCTCTCGAAGATGTGTTCGATATTGAATTTCCCGATGAGATGCTCAAGAGAACCACATTCCGAAGTCCAGATGCGATTGAAAATGCGGTCCAGACTCTCAGGAATTCTTCAGAGTCCTGGAGTGCCCGGGCGTCGGTCTCCAGCGAATCGTCCTCTCCACACGCGTGACCGGCGGCGTCCCGAACATCGACATGGTGGATCTTCACCGCCGTCAACCCAGCGGTGGCTGAAAAGCGGCTCGAGCGCTGGCGTTCACAGCGGCTGCGAAACACGTTAGGCCAGCTCCAGACACAGGAGTTGCCCTCATGCGCAAAGCTCTCTTTACCGCGGTCGCCGTTGCCAGCCTTTTCAGCGCGGCGGCCCGCGCCGACATCCCCGCCCACCCCGAGGCGGAGGCGCAGGTGCTGGCGCTGGCGCAACAGGCGATTGCGTTACGCTCCGTGCGCGGACCGGGCAACGAGACCCTCAAGGTCGCTGCGCTGTACAAGTCCGCCCTGGTCGCCGGCGGTTGGGCCGACGGCGAGGTCGCCATCACGCCGCTTGACGATACCGCCTATCTGATCGCCACCTGGCCCGGCTCGGATCCGTCGCTGAAGCCGCTGGTGATCAGCGGCCACATGGACGTAGTGGCGGCCAACCCGGCCGACTGGAAGCGCGATCCGTTCACACCGGTGGTGGAGAACGGCTATCTGTACGGCCGCGGCGCGTCGGACATGAAGTACGACGGCACGCTCGCCATCGCTTCGCTGATCGAATTGCGGCGCGAGGGCTATAACCCGCGCCGCACCATCATCATCCAGTTTTCCGGCGACGAGGAAACGTCGATGAAGACCAGCGGCCTGATCGCCAAAAAGCTCAGCAACGCCGATCTGGTGCTGAACATCGACGGCGGCGGCGGCACGCTGGACGAGAACACCGGCAAGCCGCTGTATTTTACCTGGCAGGGGGCGGAAAAGACCTATGCCGACTTCCAGCTGACCGTCACAAACCCCGGCGGTCACTCGTCCGCGCCGCGCAAGGTCAACGCCATCTACGAGCTGGCCGCCGCCCTCATTCGTATCGGCGACTACCAGTTCAAGCCCGAGCTCAGCGACCTGACCCGCACCTATTTCAACAACGCGGCTAAGTACCAGGATCCCAAGATCGGCGCCGCCATGCGCGCTTTTGCCGCCGACCCGACCGACAAGGCGGCGATCGCCGCGCTGTCCGACAATCCCGCCACCATCGGCAAGATCGGCACCACCTGCGTCGCCACCATGGTCAACGGCGGCCACGCCGAGAACGCCCTGCCGCAGCGCGCCACGGCCAACATCAACTGCCGCATATTCCCCGGCCACCCGCGCGCGGCGATCATGGCCGAGCTGGCCAAGGTCGCCGCCGACCCGGCGATCACATTGGAGGACGTCACTGAAGGCAGCGTCGCCACCGACGCCTCGCCGATCCGCCCCGACCTCGTCGCCGCCATGACAAAGGCGATCGACGCCGTCTATCCGGGCACGCCGGTCTTCCCCAGCCTGTCGTCGGGCGCCAGCGATAGCATGTGGTACCGTTATCACGGCGTCGGCAGCTACGGCGCCAGCCCGGTGTTCATGAAGGACTCCGACGATTTCGCGCATGGGCTGAACGAGCGGGTTCCGGTGGCGAACTCACGGCCGGGGGTGGACTACTATTTGATGGTGGTGATGGATTTGTCGAAGTAGGGGGGCTCGGATTCGCGTCGCTTGAAGTAAGAGCGCATGCGCCCTAGCATCCGGTTGTGTGAAGCCTGCTGCCGGCCGGGGACATCCAGCCTTACGTCGGGTTGTAAACACCTCATCTTTTGCAGGTCTCGATTGACTTCGTTTCCGCTGCAGGGCCAACCTGCGCCGGCAACGCGCAGCCATGCGCGTCTTCAGGGGGCCGACGATGAACGTTCCCGCTGCTGGGTTCGCGGACCTGATCCCATCCGGTCCCGCAGGCTCGCCCTTCGAACGCGTCCCTCCCGGCGAAGCGGACGCGATCGCCGCCATCACCGAAGTCATTGAGAAACGCGTCCGCGCCACCGCAGCCGCCGACCCTCCGGCGCGCCGGGATGCCCACCCCAAGATGCATGGCTGTGTCGAAGCCGAGCTGCGTGTGCTGGGCGGTCTGCCGCCAGCGTTGGCCAAGGGACTGTTCGCGGTCCCGGCCTCCTATCAGGCTTGGGTCCGATTCTCCAACGGATCGGGCGCGCCCGCGCCGGACAGC
Source organism: Caulobacterales bacterium (assembly GCA_038206535.1). Lineage (GTDB taxonomy): Bacteria > Pseudomonadota > Alphaproteobacteria > Caulobacterales > Caulobacteraceae > Acaudatibacter. The sequence continues at coordinate 232,368 of JBBRAV010000001.1, read as the reverse complement.
CATGGCGACGGGCGGGGCATGGCGGTCAAGGTGCTGGGGGTGGCCGGGAGCCGGACGGGCACGCAAGACTTCATCATGATCAACAACCCGACGTTCTTCGTGCCTGACGCGGCCGAGTATGTCGACTTCACCAAGGCCGCCAATCCGTTCACCTTCTTCATGCCTGACCTCAATCCTCTGCACGCCCGCCTGCATGACGCGCTCACCGCACTGGCGATCGCAGGCCGGAAGGTCTCAAATCCGCTGAGCAGCCTGTATTGGAGCATGACGCCGTATCTCTACGGCGACGTTCCCTGCAAGTATTCCGCCCGACCCACCGGACCGCCTTCGATCTTTGTAGATCGCACTGACCCCGACTTTTTGCGGAACAACCTGGTCAGCGCTCTGCAAACGGGCGACGCCGCCTTCGATTTCTGTATCCAGCTGCAGCGTGACCCTGCAGACATGCCCGTAGAGGATCCCACCATCGAGTGGCGCGAGGGGGACTCGCCGTTCGTCCCGGTGGCGCGGCTGACGATCCCGCGTCAGGGGTTCGATACGCCCGAGCGCCGCGCGTTCGGCGAGAATCTGTCGTTCACGCCCTGGCACGGCCTGGACGCGCATCGCCCTCTGGGTGGCATCAATCGCGTGCGCCGCACCGTCTACGAAACGATTTCGCGCGTGCGCCATGAGATCAACAGCGCGGTCAGCGTCGAGCCGGCCAGCCTGACGCCGGCTATACCCACCGCCTCGCCAGGCGCGGCGCCGTCTGACACGTCCGCCGCCGACACATTCTTCGACCGTTTCCTGGGTCTCGCCGGGGACGTGATCGACCTGGTTCCCTGGGCCGACGCGGCCGCCTCCAAGACCGTCATCGACGCCTTGGTCCGCAGTACGATCAATCGGCCCCATCCGTGGAGCACCGCGTCGGACTACACCTCGTGGAAGGCTTTGACGGATCGGACCTATCAGGGCCGCCAGCTACCCGTCAGCTCGCGCGATCCGTCGAGCCTGCCGCCGCTGGAAAAGGTCGTCGCGGTGTTCGAGCGGCCCGGCGGCGCGCAACTGCTCTCGGCGAAATCGACCTGCCTGTTTCCAGCGTTCGCGCAATACCTGACCGACGGCTTTATCCGCACCGGCGTGCCCGGCCAACCGGAAACCGATGCCAACCGCGCCCGCACCTCGTCAAACCACGAAATCGACCTTTGCCCGCTCTATGGACGCACCGAGGCGCAGACCGAGGCGCTGCGGCTGAAGCGCGACGCGTCGGGCGTACGCGGCAGACTCAAGAGCCAGGTGATAGACGGCGAGGAATTCGCGCCCTTTCTCTATGTCGATGCCGGGGCCCGGGTGGATCCGCAATTCGACGGCATGCTGGACGCGCCGCTATTCGGGCCGGCGCCGCCGCCGCCCGAGCGCCTCGCTTCGCTGTTCGCCTTCGGCGGCGATCGCGCCAATTCCACGCCGTTCACGGCGATGATGAACACCTTGCTGTTGCGCGAGCACAACCGCATCGCGGGCGCTTTGGAAGAGAGGAACACGGACTGGGACGACGAGCGGGTGTTCCAGACTGCGCGCAACATCATGATCCCGATGTTCATCAAGATCGTGGTCGAACAGTACATCAACCACATCACGCCCTTGCCTTTCAAATTGGTGGCGGATCCCCAGGTCGCCTGGACGGCGGACTGGAACCGGCCCAACTGGATCACCGCGGAGTTCAGCCTGCTGTATCGGTGGCATTCGCTGATGCCCGACCAGATCGACTGGCAGGGCGTTCCGATCGCCCTGGAAAACTTCGGGCTCGACAACCGCCCGCTGCTGACGTCAGGGCTGGCCGCCGCGTTCTGCGGCGCCGCGGCCCAGCCGGCCGCGGAACTGGGCGCCCTCAACACCAGTCATTCGTTGCTGATCGTGGAGCAGTTCGCGATCGGTCAGGGGCGCAGCAACCGACTGCAATCGTACAATGACTACCGCGTGCAGTACGGCATGCCTCGAGCGACCACCTTCGAGCAGATCAGCAGCCATCCCGCGGTTCTCGACGCGCTGAGGGGAGCCTACGCGACGCCTGACGACGTCGAGTTCTACCCCGGCATCTTCTCGGAAGACCGGGTGCCGAAATCACCGCTGCCGGGGCTGCTGATGCGCATGGTGGGCGTGGACGCGTTCTCTCAGGCGCTGACCAATCCTCTTTTATCTCAGCACGTCTTCAATGCGCAGACCTTCACGCAGTGGGGCTTCGAACTGATCCAGGACACGCACAATCTCGGCCAGATCCTGAAACGCAACTGCGCGGCGGGTGCGGTGAACCCACAAGACATCGTCATGACCCAGAAGACATGGCGATACTGAAACGGTGCGCCTTCGCCGACGGCCCGGGCTCAACCCAGGCCGGTTTCTTCCCCGTGCAGCTTCAGGTGTCGTGGGGACCCAGACCTGCTCGGGCCTGCTGCAGTTCACGCAACTCCGATTGCAGGGCGGCGACCACACTGCGGCTGTCGGCGCCGCCGCCTATGCTGGATGGAGAGTCCAGAATCTCCAGTTCACGTCGCACCCGGTCGATGGCTTCGTCCAACTGCTCGCGGAGAGGTCTTTCAGACTCTGACATGGTGCGAGTTTAGCAGGTAACCGGCGCGGCTGTCGCGTGGAAGATGTTTCGCGCTCCGGCGCCGGCGGTGGTCCGAGGGCTGGCGCGGTGGTAGAGGGTCGGTTGCGAAACACGGGAAAGCTGCAATGAAACGCTGCCTCAAGTCACCGTCGCGCTGGGCCTTTTCGGCGGCGGCCGTCTGGTGCGCAACACTTGCCGGTCACGCCGCCGCCGCGCCGACCAATTCCCAGTGCGAAGCCCGCGCCAACGATACCGTCGCCAAGCTGCTCGAGTGTATTCAGCAGCAACCCCTGTTCGATCATTTGGTCGCGCTGCAGAAGATCTCCGACGCCAACCCCGGGCGCGACGGCCACGGCAACCGCGACACCGGCCGGCCGGGGTACAAGGCATCGGTCGACTATGTCGCCCGCCTTGTGCGGCAGGCCGGCTACAAGGTGACCATCCAGACCTACGACTGGGAAGATTTCGAGCTCACGGCGGCGCCGGCCTTCACCACCTCGGGCCATGCCTATGCCCTCGAAAAGGACTGGTATGTCGCCCGCCTTTCCGGAGCGGGCTCGGTCAGCGCCCCCGTGCAGCCGGTCGGTGCGATCATGAGCCAGGCCGATGCGACTGCGCCGCCGGCCGGCTGCGCCGCCGCCGACTTCGCGGGATTCAAGCGCGGCCACATAGCGCTGATCCAGCGCGGCGGCTGCAGCCTCGATGCGAAGGTGAAGAACGCCCAGGACGCCGGCGCGGCGGGCGTGGTGTTGTTCAACACCGCCGACGCCGGCGTAGACGATGACTATCGCGGGACCGCGAAATCGGGCGTGGCTTTCCCCGCCCATCTGGTCGATGAAGCCAAGGTCCCCGTGGTGGGCATGGCGTCCTATTCCGTCGGGGCGGATCTCTATCGCGAATTCGTCGCCGGTGCGGCCCCGACAGCCAGGATGGAGGTGAAGGCCCGGTATGTCAGAAACGCAAAAGACTACAATCTGATCGCGGATTCCGCGTTGGGCGACCCCGACCATGTCGTGGTGGTCGAGGGACATCTCGACGCGATCTATGGGGCCGGCATACTCGACAACGGCTCGGGCTCCTCGACGATCCTCGAGGTGGCGTTGAAGATGGCCAAGACGCCGACGCGCAACCAGTTGCGCTACATCTGGTTCGGTGGCGAGGAGCTGGGCTTGCTGGGGTCGCATTACTACACACAACATCTGGCCCGCGCGGACCTGAAGAAAATCGTCTTCGACCTAGACGCCGACGTTACGGCGACGCCGAACTATGCGGTCATGATCGCCGACCCCCAGAACGCCGACAACGCCCAGCGCTTCCCGCGCAACGTGATCCCGCAGTCGCGGCCTGGAAACAAACTGTTCCTCAAGTACTTCAAGTCGGTGGGCATTCCCGCCATGATCGCAGACGCCGGCAACGACGGCACCGACTCCAATGCATTCAGCCTGGTCGGCGTGCCTAATTCGGGAATATTCACCCAGCAGGACTGCTGCAAGAATAAGCGCAAGGTCGGCCTCTTCGGCGGGTTCCTGGGCAATTACGAGGGCAAGGTCCCTGGCTTCAACGGCGGCTGCGTCGACAATCCGCACCGCTGGTGCGACAACCTCGACAACGTCGCCCCGTATGTGATGGTGTTCGCGTCCAAGGCGTTTGCCTATGTGACGTTCAAGATCGCCAACGACGCCAAGATCGCCGAAGCGCAAAGATAGGCAGGTGCGGAGAGGACGCGGTTTTCTCGCGGCGCGGGAGAACCGAAGGGGAGGCGGGGGCGTTGCCCTTCTTGGGTGACGGCGGCGTCGGGCAAGGGAGAAATCATGCATCGCAGAGGCCTGCTCGCGCTCGCCATGCCTCTTGGCGTGGCCATGTCCTGGGCCGCCGCCGCGCAGGCGGCCGACCCGGCGGCCGCGTTGCCAGAGACGCCTCTTTTTCCCGACGACGCCCAGTTCTGGTACGAGACCGCGCGGGCTTTCGGGGCGGCGGAGTCTGGCGGCGTCGGCTTCGGCGAGGTGCTGGCGACGGCGGCGCGCATCAAATCGGGCGACGGCGACAGCTGGTACGAGGCCTGGAACGAGTTGGCAGACCGCGTCGCCAAGGAGGCGGCGGGCCAGCTCGCGAAGGGTCACAGGATCAGCGCGCGCGACAGCTATCTGCGCGCCTCCGGCGCCTACCGCAGCTCCGAAGTCTTCCTGCACGGCAATCCTAAGGACCCCCGCATAGCGCGCGCGTACAATTTGTCCGTGGGTTGCTACGCGTCCTGCGCCGCCCTGTTCGATCCGCCGATCCTGCCGGTGGAGATCCCCTACGAACAGACCAGGTTGCCAGGCTATCTCCACCGCCCAGACGCCTCGGGGCGGCTTCGGCCGACGATCGTCATGCATGCCGGATTCGATGGCTCGGCGCAGGAGTTGCACGTCGCCGGCGCGAGGGCCGCGGTCGAGCGCGGCTACAATGTCGTGGCCTTCGACGGTCCAGGCCAATTCGGCCCACTGCATCGCGAGGGCCTGGTGTGTCGTCCCGATTGGGAGAAGGTGGTCACCCCCGTCGTCGATTTCGCGCTGCAACAGCCCGGCGTCGACCCGCACAAGCTCGTTCTCTATGGCGCCAGCCTGGGGGGCGAGCTCGCGCCACGCGCCGCGGCGTTCGAGCGCCGCTTCGCCGCCCTGATCGCCAACGACGGGGTCTATGACTTTGGCGCGCCGGCGCTGGCCGCTGTGCCGCCGATGATGATGGGCGCCTTCCTCCGCATGCTGAAGGCCGACACCGCGCCGATGATCGACCATGGCTTGGCCAATGCGATGAAGACTTCGCCCACGGCCCGTTGGGCGATCACCCACGGCATGTGGGCCACGGGCGCCGCCACGCCGCGTGAGTATCTGGCCAAGTCTCTGGACTACAACCTTAAGACCGGCGTGGCGGAAATGATCCGATGCCCCACCTTGGTCTGCGATGCGCAGGACGATGTCTTCTTCAAGGGCCAGCCCCAGCAGCTCTTCAACCACCTGACCTGCCCCAAGACCCTGATGCGATTCTCCACCGCCGAGGGCGCCGGTCGCCATTGCGAAGTCGGCGCCAGCCGCCTGGCGTTCGCCCGCATGTTCGATTGGCTGGATGAGACCTTACCGTAAGGGGCGAGGAATGCCGCGTGGCCCGTGCTTTCGCAGATGGCGCCAAAAACATCTTGGACGTATGTGGGCGCGCCTGATCTTCGACGCTGTCTCGTGAAGGAGCGCCTGCCATGACCGTCTATTTCATCGCCCTGGTCGACATTTCCGACCGCCAGGGATTCAGCGTCTACGAGCAGGGCTTCATGGACGTGTTCGGCCGATACGGCGGCCGGATTCTGAGTGTCGACGACAGCCCCACCATTCTCGAAGGCGAGTGGCCTCACACGCGCACAGTCCTGATGTCGTTTCCCTGCGCCGAGGCCCTGGAGCGCTGGTATAGCTCGCCGGAATACCAGTCCATTGCGCAGCATCGGCGCAAAGCCTCGCGCGCCGATGTCGTCGTAGTCAAAGGCTTGGACTAGGGCGACGCCTTCTGGGGGCGCCATTGAGGAACAAGGCGACCGCGGGATGCGCGACGCCGACGCGGGCCAAATAAGCGAGCGTGAGGCTAAATTTCGTCGGAAAATTCTCCAGCGGCGCTCTGGAGATAGTTTTGTTGGCCCAGGGTGTCGACAAGCTTGATCTGGGTCTCGAGGAAATCGATATGCTCCTCGGTGTCCGAGAGAATCCCGGTCAACAGTTCGCGACTGACAAAATCCTCGACAGACTCGCAGAGGGCGATCCCACGGACCAGGGCGGCGCGCCCGGTATATTCGAGGGCCAGATCGGCATCCAGTATTTCAAACGTGTTTTCGCCGATCGACAGCTTCAAAAGATCCTGCAGATTTGGCAGGCCGTCGAGAAACAGTATCCGCTTGATCAATTTGTCGGCGTGACGCATCTCACCAACCGACTCTTCGTATACCAGCTTGGCGAGCTGGCGAAGCCCCCAATTCTCCAGCATGCGCGCGTGCAGGAAGTACTGATTGACAGAGGTCAGTTCATTGGTGAGAACCGCGTTCAAGTGGTCAATGATAGCCTTATCGCCGCGCATCAGACCGCAATCCTACTCCGCGGCATGCCGAAGCGAACGTTCGCTTTCGTCGATCATCCGCCGCATGTCGCAGATGCACTTTGCGCAACGCGGCCGTGTCTGGCAATGGCGAAAGATCTCGGCCGGCCGCTGGGCGCCCAGGGCGATGGCCGCCCGCGCATCACGTTCCCTTATGCCGTTACAGTTGCAGACGTACACCGATCGCTCCCGAGGAAGACGGCGCATATCTACCCCAAAACTATCGCGCCTGCAACTCACTCGCATAAACCGACACGACGACTGGCCCGGAGACGGGCGGAGCTGGTCGCGCGTCCGGCGTCAGCCTCGAAGCGTCGCGTCAAACTGCTCCAGCGCCCAGTCGACCTGTTCGCCCGAAATCACCAGGGGCGGGGCAATGCGAATCGTGTGGTCGTGCGTCTCCTTGCAGAGGAGGCCGCGGGTTTGCAGCGTCTGGCAGAAACGGCGGGCGCCGCCGGCGTCGGCGTGCAGTTCGACCGCCAACATCAGGCCACGGCCGCGAACCTCCTTGATCGCCGAACCCTGGATCGCCGCAAGGCCGGCCATCATCCGCTCGCCCATGCGGGCGGCGTTGTCGATCATGCCTTCGTCGACCAGGACCTTCAGCGCCATGCGAGCGACGGCGCAGCCGAGCGGATTGCCGCCGAACGTGCTGCCATGTTCGCCCGGCTTGAGGACGCCTAGGACCTCCTTGCTCGAAAGCACGGCGGAGACCGGATAGTAGCCGCCCGACAGCGCCTTGCCGATCAGTGTCAGATCTGCTTCGATGCCATCGTGCTCCTCCGCCAGCAGCTTACCCGTACGCCCAAGTCCTGTCTGGATTTCATCCAGGATCAGGATGACGTCGTGCCGCGTGCACAGCTTTCGCGCTGCTTGCAAATAGCCCTGCGGCGGGATGATCACGCCGGCTTCGCCTTGGATTGGCTCGACCAGGAAAGCCACAGTGTTGGGCGTGATGGCCGCCTCCAGCGCTGCGGCGTCGCCGTAAGGCACGGTCTTGAAGCCGGGACCGAACGGGCCAAACCCGCCGCTGGAAGCGGGATCACTGCTGAAGCCGACCACCGCCAGAGTGCGACCGTGGAAGTTGTCCGCGCAGACGATGATCTCCGCCTTGTCGGCGGGGACGCCCTTGATCTGGTAGCCCCACTTGCGGGAGACCTTCAGCGCGCTTTCGACCGCCTCCACCCCGGTGTTCATCGGCAGCACGGAGTGCGAACGCGTCAGAGTGCAGAGTTCTTCGTAGAACAGGCCGAGCTGATCGTTGCGGAAGGCGCGTGAGGTCAAGGTGAGCCGGCCGGCCTGGGCCACCAGCGCATCACGGATGCGTGGATGGCAGTGGCCCTGGTTGACCGCGGAATAGGCCGAAAGGGCGTCGAGATAGCGGCGACCATCGACGTCCCAGACGTAGACGCCTTCGCCACGGGTCAACACCACGTCGAGCGGCTTGTAGTTGCGCGCGCCATATTCGGCTTCCAGCGCCAGAAAATCGGTGTGCGGCGGGGCGCGGGGTGCGTCTTCGACCATCGTCGTCATCTCACCGCCTACCCCGCGATGAGTTCAGCGCCGGCGAGGGCCATGGCGCGGGCGACGACGCTCTTGAGATCCAGGCGCAGGGTCATGCAGAAGGCTCCGCCGCCCGACAGAATGAATGGCCCGAGATCGACTCCAAGAACATTATAGCCGCGCTCGGTCAGCCGGTCGCGTAGCGACAGGGGCGGCGTGGCCATCACGATCGTACGGTTGAGGCTGACGGCGTTGACGCAGAAGGCGGCGGCGTCCTCGGCGGTCGCTTCGATCAGCATATGCGCCGGGACGAGATCGTGCAGGCGTCGGCGCGCCTCCGCCGTCAGGGCGGAGGGGTAGTACAGGATTTCACCACCGCTTAGAGGGCAGAAGCAAGTGTCGAGGTGGTAGAACTGCTCGGTGGCCAGCGGAAGGTGAACCACCTGCTGGCCGAAATGGCGGGCTATGATCGCGGCCGACTCCGGCGTGGAACGAGGGCCGCTACCGACCCAAAAAAGGTTACGGGAAGCGTCCCAGATGCAGTCGCCGGCGCCTTCCTGGAAGCAGCCCTCGATGAAGGCGACTTCACTCAGCAGCCCCTCGGCTCTGAGACGCTCGAAGGCGGCCATGAAGTGAGGTTCTTCGCCGCGACGCTCGGGATAGCGGAACCGGGCCACCAGGGCCTTGCCGTCCAGGACGACGCCGGCGTTGGCGGGGAACACAAGGTCGGGCTGGCCGGCGACGGCGGGAACGGTGTGGATAATCGCGCCGCTATCCTCCAGGGCGATGCGCAGGGCGGCGGAACCCTCTAGCGCCGCGCGTCTGTGCGCGTCGGGGTCGGCGCGCCAGACATCCGGCTTCATCCAGGGATTGATCGTGTAGGCGACGTCGAAGGCGGTCGGTTCGGTCATCAGATACGTCGGCTGCGTGGTCATGATCGGTTTCCCCTGGCCGCCCGCTTGCTTCGAGCAAAGCGAAAGTCCCACGCCCGCATGCTAACCAAAAGCGAGCGAATGTTTGTAATTTGTGTGATATTATGGCAATTAGCACGATAGCTATGGCGATATGTCAGAATTATGGATGACACTGACCAGAAACTCGTCAGCCTCTTGCGGGCCAACGCCCGCGCGCCGGTGGCGGGCCTTGCCAAGACCCTGAAGGTGTCACGCGGCACGGTGCAGAATCGCATCGACCGGATGATCGCGCGTGGCGACATCGTCGGTTTCACCGTCAAGTCGCGCGCCGAGGCCGAGGCGGGGCGGGTGAGGGCGATCATGGCGATCGCGGTTCAAGGTGAGCGATCTGGCGCGGTGCTGCGGGCGCTGCGCGGATTTCCGCAGGTCGAGCGGGTGCACATGACTAACGGCCGGTGGGACATGATCGCCGAACTCGACACCGACAGCCTGGAAGGATTCAGCGCGGCGCTGGATGCGATCCGCCTGATCGACGGCATATCGGCGACGGAAACCAGCTTGCTTCTAAAAACGCACGCGATGTGACGCGCCGGCGGCCAGCCTGCCGTGGGCGGTGAACCAGGCCGGCGGCCGGGTTTGGGGCGGTATCATGCAAAAACGAAAGTTTTTTGCTGATTCGGCCGCTTGAGCCTTGACTCGTCCGGCCGATGGAACAGAATGGCAACATGCCAAACGCACTTATTGAAGCCAAACCAGCCTCACTCGCGATGAGAGATCCAACGCCGCGTCGGTCCTGTGACGGTGGGGCGCCTCTTATTGCGCAGCACATTGTATTCCATAGGGAAGATGCCCTATCGATCGATATGACGCGTGCGCTGGAAGCGACCGCGCCTGCAGCCCGGCTCGGGCGGGCGGAGGCTGAGCTGAACGCCGGTCACGGACGCTGCGGCCTTACGCAAGCCGACGTGTCGTCGGATCTTGAATTTGCAATCCGTGTTCTGGACGATCGATACGAGCTGATGGCATGGTGCATCATGCCAACGCATGTCCACGTATTGATCGTTCAGCATCCAGCGACGGATCTCGGCGAAATCGTGAATCGTTGGATGCGGAGCGGGGCTCTTCCCCATGCGCCGAATGTCCCGAGGGACGCGATACCCTGGTCGCCCACCTTCCTTGTCGCCACGGGAAGCGGCGATGCCTGGATCGCGGCGACGAAGCGCCGTATCGAAAACAATCCTGTCGCCGCCGGCCTAGCCAGTCGCCCCTGTTCCTGGGGCTGGTCAAGCGCCTCACGGGGCGTGAAGCGGACGCAGCCCGGATCTCCGCCAGCGCCGGCGCCGGCGCCCTCGCCCATTCCTTCGCGCCGCGCCACCCACATCATCTTCTGGCTCGACGACGCATTGTCCCGGACCTTTCCGCACACGTTGGCGCGGCGCCCGGCGGGCCATCGGCTGTTCATGTTGGACAAGGCGCTGGACGCGGGCCGCGGGCGTAAGTCTCTTACCGTCCGCGACGCCGCGGCGGCTGTGCAGCGAGAGATTCTCGCGGCCGATGGAGAGCGCTACGCGTTGATCGCATGGTGCGTCATGCCCACGCATGTTCACGTGCTGATCTCTGAGACCGAGGACTGGCCGGTGGCGGAAATCGTCGGCCTTTGGAAGTCCGCGACCCTCGCGGCGGCCAACGCCCGCCGGTTGTTCGGATTTGGGTCCTCCCCGTGGGCCAAGGACTACTCCAGAACCGCGATCGTCGGTGATGCAGAGGTCGACGACGTCAAATCTTACATTGAGTACAATCCCGTCATAAACGGGCTCGCGCGGACTCCTCACGCGTGGGATTGGTCGAGCGCCAATGATCCGCGTGCGAAGGCCGGCCGGACGTGAGGCTTGCCTCACCAGAGCGAACACCCGGCAGCGACGTATTGGCGTTCATCCGAAAGCGGCCGCCGCGGCGGCCGACGGCGGACCCCCGCTGGTCGCGATGGGCGCGTCATGTCGTCATCTGCGTGGAAGACGCCTTCCCTGCGGGGACGGTTTTGCGCCTGGAGGCGGCCGAACCGCGGAACTGCTTCGCGATCATCGACGCCGCTCTCGATGCGGGTCAGGGAAGCCGCTATCTCAGAAGCCCCTCGATCTGGGGCGAGCTTCGGTCCGAGTTCGTTGCGCCGCTTGGAGGCGACTACGTTGTGCTGGCCTATCATATCGCGCCGACCCACGCTCACGTGCTGCTGAGGGAAGCCGAACGCTTTTCTCTGGAGGCGACGGTGGAGCGGTGGAAGGCTGTGGCGCTCGCAGGCTCGAGTGATCGGCGAGGTCATGGTCGCTGGATTTGGGCGCCTGGATATTATGATACGATTTTGCAGGAACCCGACGAGATAGAGGCGGCCCGGACCACAATCGATTTTCACACACCCATCCTCCCGGAAGGTGGGTGAGGGCGCGTCCCGTCAGGCCAGAATGCTTGGAAGGTCCAATCCTTTCTCGCGCGCGCAATCCAAGGCGATGTCGTAACCGGCGTCGGCGTGGCGCATGACTCCAGTGGCGGGGTCGTTCCAAAGAACGCGTTCAATGCGCCTGGCCGCCTCCGGCGTACCGTCGCAAACGACGACCATGCCGGCGTGCTGCGAAAAACCCATGCCCACGCCACCGCCGTGATGCAGCGAAACCCAGGTCGCGCCGCTGGCGCAGTTGAGGAGGGCGTTGAGCATCGGCCAGTCCGACACCGCGTCGGAGCCGTCCTTCATCGCTTCTGTCTCGCGGTTGGGCGAGGCGACGGAGCCGGAATCCAGGTGGTCGCGGCCGACGACCACCGGAGCGGACAGTTCGCCGTTGGCGACCATCTCGTTGAACGCCAGGCCGAGGCGATGGCGATCGCCCAGTCCGACCCAGCAGATCCGCGCCGGGAGGCCCTGGAACTTGATCCTTTCGCGCGCCATGCTCAACCAGTTGTGCAGGTGCTTGTCGTTCGGCATCAGTTGCTTGACCTTTTCGTCGGTCTTGAAGATGTCGGCCGGATCGCCTGACAAAGCGGCCCAGCGGAACGGGCCGACTCCGCGGCAAAACAGGGGGCGGATGTAGGCCGGCACGAAACCTGGGAAATCGAAGGCGCTCTTCACGCCTTCCTCGAGCGCCATCTGGCGAATGTTGTTGCCGTAGTCGACGGTGGGCACCCCGGCGGTGTGAAAGGCGAGCATGGCGCGGACCTGCGTGGCCATCGACGCCCGTGCGGCCGCCTCTACGCCTTTCGGATCGGTCTCGCGCCGGGAGACCCACTCAGCGACGCTCCAGCCGGCCGGCAGATAGCCGTTGATCGGATCGTGGGCCGAGGTCTGGTCGGTGACCGCGTCGGGACGCACGCCTCGGCGGAAGAGTTCGGGAAAGATCTCGGCGGCGTTGCCCAGCAGGCCGACGGAGCGCGGCTTCTTCTCGGCGCACGACGCCGCGATGATCTCCAAGGCCTCGTCGAGGTCCTGGCTCATCACGTCGAGGTAGCCGGTGCGCAGGCGCATCTCGATCCGGGACGGCTGGCATTCGATCGCCAGGCACGAGGCGCCGGCCATCACAGCCGCCAGGGGCTGCGCGCCACCCATTCCGCCCAATCCGCCTGTCAGAATCCAGCGCCCCGACAGATCGCCGCCATAGTGCCGCCGGCCCAGTTCGGCGAAGGTCTCATAGGTGCCCTGCACGATGCCCTGGGCGCCGATGTAGATCCATGATCCGGCGGTCATCTGGCCATACATGGCCAGACCCTTGCGATCGAGCTCGTTGAAATGTTCCCAGGTCGCCCAGCGGGGCACGAGGTTGGAATTGGCGATCAGCACGCGCGGCGCGTCAGCGTGGGTGCGGAACACGCCGACCGGTTTTCCCGACTGCACCAGCAGGGTCTCGTCGGCTTCCAGGCGGCGCAGCACGGCGACGATCCTGTCGAAACTTTCCCAGTCGCGCGCCGCGCGGCCGATGCCGCCATAGACCACCAGCTCTTCCGGCCGCTCGGCGACGTCGGGGTCAAGGTTATTCATCAGCATACGGAGCGGAGCCTCCGTCAGCCAGCTCTTGGCGGTCAGCGCGCTGCCGTGAGGACTCTTGATCAGTCGGGTGTTGTCGAGGCGCGTCATGCGGGGTCCCTGGCGAAGGCGAGGCAGGATTGAAGGACGCTCCTCAGCGTCTCGCGCATCGGCGCGGCGAGGTCGGGGTCATAGGGCGTGGGCCAGGTATCCGGCGTCGGTCGCTCGGTCGGATCCGCCGTGTAGCCGCGGCAGGCCAGCTCCATCTGAATGGCGTGCACGCCATTGAAGGGACTACCGTAGTGGCGCGTGGTATATCCGCCTTTGAACCGGCCGTCGGTGACGCGAGAAAAGCCGCTCGCGTCACAGGCGGCCTCAACCGCCGCGGTCAGGGCCCGCGCGCAGCTCGAGCCGCCGTTCGTGCCGATATTGAAGTTGGGCAGTTCGCCGTCGAACAGGCGTGAGATCCGTGAGCGGATCGAATGGGCTTCGTAAAGGACGATCGCCGTGTGTCTCGAGCGCAGGCGCGCGATCTCGGCGCTCAGCGCGTCGTGATAAGGCTGGAACCAGACGATTTTTCGCCGCGCGATCTCGTCCGTATCCGGCGCCTGGCCGTCGCGGTAGAGCGGCTCGCCGTCGAACGTCGTGGTCGGGCACAGGTCCGTCGTCGGCGCGCCCGGATACAGCGATACCCCCGACGGATCACGGTTCACATCGATGACCGTGCGCGACATCGTCGTGCGGACGATCGTCGCACCGAGCCTGCCGGCGAAGTCGTAGAGCCGCTCCACCCACCAGTCGGCGTCTTTGCGGGCGAGCCAGGGGGAGATCAGCCGGGACTCGATGTCGGCGGGAATGTCGGTCCCCGTGTGGGGCAGGCTGACGATCAAGGGCGCATCGCCGTGACGGAGGTCGAGGAAGGTCATGCGGCAATGCTTCCCACCTGCCTATCAAGAACATGGGCGAAGTTGTCGCGCTTCGTCATTGTCCGCAAACCCCCGGCAGCATCGCATCGACCGTTTCGACGAGGCGGCCCTCGCGAACCAGCTCGATCGCGATCTCCATGTCGGGATGCATGTGGCGATCGTCGACAAGTGTCGGAACCCGCGCGCGCAACAGCGTCCGCGCCGCTTCCAACGCGTGGCTCGACCGCAGCGGCTGATGAAAGTCGCAGCCCTGCGCCGCCGCCAGCAATTCGATGCCGATGATGGCCGAGGCGTTATCGGCCATGCCGAGCAGGCGCCGGGCGCCGTGGGCGGCCATGGATACGTGGTCCTCCTGGTTCGCCGAGGTCGGGATGGAATCGACGCTGGCCGGATAGGCGCGCTGCTTGTTCTCGCTGACGAGGGCCGCGGCGGTGACCTGTGCGATCATGAAGCCGGAGTTCAGGCCTGGGTTGGGCGTGAGGAACGCCGGAAGGCCGGAAAGCGCTGGATCGACCAGCATTGCGATCCGCCGTTCCGCCAGGGAGCCGATCTCGCACAGGGCCAGTGCGATGATATCGGCGGCGAACGCCACCGGCTCGGCGTGAAAGTTGCCGCCGGACAGGGCCTCGTCCGTATCGGCGAAGATCAGCGGGTTGTCGGTGACGCCGTTTGCCTCGTCCTCCAGAGTGTGGGCGGCCTGGCGCAGGATATCGAGGACGGCGCCCATCACCTGCGGCTGGCAACGCACGCAATAGGGGTCCTGCACGCGCGTATCGTTCATCAGGTGGGAGGCGCGGATGGTCGAGCCGGCCATCAGCGCGCGCAGGGCGTGCGCCGTCTCGATCTGCCCTCGGTGGCGGCGCAGCGTGTGGATGCGCGGATCGAACGGCGTGTCGGAGCCCTTCGCCGCTTCGGTTGACAGTGCTCCGGTGATCAGCGCCCCCTGGAACAGTGTCTCAGCGCGAAACAGGCCTGCCAGGGCGTGAGCGGTGGAGAACTGGGTGCCGTTCAGCAGGGCGAGGCCTTCCTTGGGGCCGAGCGTGAGCGGTTCGAGCCCCGCTG
The DNA here is from genome assembly GCA_038206535.1 of Caulobacterales bacterium. GTDB lineage: Bacteria > Pseudomonadota > Alphaproteobacteria > Caulobacterales > Caulobacteraceae > Acaudatibacter. The sequence continues at coordinate 217,257 of JBBRAV010000001.1, read as the reverse complement.
CCGCCAGGGCCTCGGCCGCCGGGACGCGACGCTCGGCCACATGGATCTCGCCAACGCCGATCATCGTCGCGGCCATGTGCGAGAGTGGGGCGAGGTCGCCGGACGCGCCGACAGATCCTTGGGCCGGAACCACCGGTGTGAGGCCGCGGTCGAGCATTCCAGCCAGCAAGGCGATCGTCGCGGGCCGCACGCCCGAGGCGCCCTGGGCCAGTCCCGCCAGCTTCAGCGCCAGCATCAGGCGGGCGACCGGCGCGGGCGTCGGCTCGCCGACGCCCGCCGCATGGGAAAGGACGATGTTTCGCTGCAGGCGCTCCAGGTCCTCGGTCTCGATGCGCACGCTGGCGAGCTTTCCGAACCCGGTGTTGATTCCGTAAACCGGCGCTCCCTTGGCGAGAATCCGGTCCACGGCCGCTGCGCTCTTGTCGATGGCGTTCATCGTGGACGGATCGAGGGTGACGGCCGCTCCGCCGTGGATCGCGCGCCAGTCCGCGAGCGTAACCTGTCCGGGCTGCAACAGGACGTGGCTCATCGGCCTGCCCAAATGCGGGAATGGAGCGGGTTGAACCCCATACGGTAGACCAGCTCGGCGGGACGATCGATGTTCCACAGCGCCAGGTCGCAGCGCTTGCCGGCCTCCAACGTGCCGATCTCGCCGGCGAGGCCCAGCGCCCTGGCGGCGCTGCGCGTCACGCCGGCCAGGCACTCCTCGACGGTCAGCCGAAACAGTGTCGCCCCCATGTTCATGGTCAGTAGCAACGAGCTGAGCGGCGACGTGCCTGGATTACAGTCTGTGGCCAACGCGATGGGCACATGCGCCGCGCGCAGCGCATCGATCGGCGGCATCCTGGTCTCGCGCACGAAGTAGTAGGCGCCCGGAAGCAGGGTGGCCACCGTTCCGGCCCCCGCCATGGCGGCGACGCCGTCGCCGTCCAGGTGCTCGAGATGGTCAGCCGATAGCGCCCCGAACTCGGCCGCGAGCGCCGCGCCATGCTGATTGGAAAGCTGTTCGGCGTGAAGCTTGACCGGAAGCCCGAGCGCGTTGGCCGCCTCGAACACCCTGCGCACCTGCGCGGCTGAAAAGCCGATTCCCTCGCAGAATGCATCGACCGCGTCGGCCAGACCCTCGGCGGCGACCGCCGGCAGGATCGCCCGGCAGACCAGATCGATGTAGCCGTCGCTGTCGCCGGCGAATTCGGGGGGCAGCGCGTGGGCCCCAAGGAATGTGGTGCGGATGGTCACGTCGCGTCGCCGTGAGAGGGCGCGGGCGACGCGAAGCTGCTTGGTCTCGCCCTGGACCGACAAGCCATAGCCGGATTTGATTTCGACCGTCGTCGCGCCTTCGGCGATCAGAGCGTCGAGCCGGGGCAGGGCGGCGGCCAGGAGATCGGCCTCGCTCGCGGCGCGGGTGGCGACCATGGTCGACACGATGCCGCCGCCGGCCCGGGCGATCTCTTCATACGACGCGCCCGCAAGCCGCAGCTCGAACTCGCGGGCGCGGTCGCCGCCCCACACCAGATGGGTGTGGCAATCTATCAGCCCCGGCGTGATCCAGCGGCCTTCACAGCCGACAACCTCGGCCGGGTCGAAGTGAGGGGCGTCCGCACGCGGGCCCGCGTAGACGATGCGGCCGTCGCGCGCGGCGATGACCCCGTCGTCGATCTCGCCCAGTCCCGGCGCGCCGGGCGCCAGCGTCGCCAAGCGTGCGTTCCGCCACAGCCGGTCGCAGTGCATCTCGCCTCCGGTGATCAACGGTCGGTGGATACTTGGCAAAACCGCGCTAATATGTCTAGACATATTTGTACGCACTAAAAGGAGATGCTGTGCCTTCTGTCTGGTTCGACACAGTTCTGCTGGGCGACGACTGGCGGCATCGCGTGCGCGTTAGCCATTCCGGCGGCGTGATCATTGCCGTCGAAACCGACGCCGCCCCTCTTCCGGACGATGAGCGCGCGGCGATCGGCGTTCCTGGCCTTGGCGACGTGCACAGCCACGCCTTCCAGCGCGGCATGGCCGGTCTCGCGGAAAGGCGGGGACGCGACGGCGACGATTTCTGGTCCTGGCGCCAGGCGATGTACCGCTTCGTCGATCACCTGGACCCGCCGGACGTCGAGGCGGTCGCCGCCCTGGCCTACGCCGAGATGTTGGAGAGCGGCTTCACTCGGGTCGGCGAGTTCCACTATCTTCATCACGATTGCGATGGCGCGCCCTATGCGGATATTGCCGAGCTGGCCGCTCGCCTTGCGGCTGCGGCGGACAGCACCGGCATCGGGCTCACACTTCTGCCGGTATTCTACGCCCATTCGGGTTTTGCCGGCGCGCCTTCGCACGCTGAGCAACGGCGTTTCGTCAATACGCCTGACACCTATGCCCGGCTTGTCGGTGCGAGCCGCCACGCGCTCGAGGGTCTTCCGGACGCCGTCGTCGGCCTCGCGCCTCACAGTCTGCGGGCCGTCACCCCTGATGAACTGGCCCAGATCCTGCCGCTGGCCGAAGACGGCCCCATCCATATTCACATCGCCGAGCAGGCCCGCGAAGTCGAGGACTGCATCGCCTGGAGCGGGCGTCGCCCTGTCGAGTGGCTCTTGGACAATGTGCCGATCGACGCGCGCTGGTGCCTGGTCCATGCGACGCACCTGACCGACGCCGAGACCGATCGACTGGCGCGCGGTTCGGGGGTCGTCGGCCTGTGCCCGATCACCGAAGCCAACCTGGGCGATGGGCTCTTCCCAGCGGAACGTTTCGTCGAAGGCGGCGGCCGTTTTGGCGTCGGAAGCGATTCCAACGTACTCATCGACGCCGCGGAGGAACTGCGCCTTCTGGAGTACGGTCAGCGCCTCTGCGGCCGCAAGCGCAACGTGCTGGCGTCGGGAGATCGCCCGTCGGTGGGCGGCGCGCTGTTCCGCGCCGCGCTTGCCGGCGGCGGGCAGGCGCTCGGCGTCGGCCGAGGGGGCATCCAGGTCGGCGCCTCCGCCGATATGGTTTCCCTTGACGCAAGTCACCCCGCTTTCATCGGGCGGGAGGGCGACTCTCTGCTCGACGGCTGGCTGTTTGCCGCGCGCGGCGGAGCGGTCGATGGCGTCTGGCGGCGGGGCCGCAAGGTTGTCGCGGACGGCCGGCACGTGCGCAAGGCGGACTTTGTCCAGGCGTTCGCCCGCTCGCTCAACCGGGTGCTGCAGGCGTGAGCGAGCGGACCGCGCTGCACCAGCGCATCGGCGCGGACATCAGCGGCAAGATTCGCTCCGGCGAATGGCCGCCTGGGTACCGCATTCCGTTCGAGCACGAATTGACCCGACAATACGGCTGCGCCCGCGCGACGGTGAACAAGGCGGTGCAGGCGTTGGCCGCGGCCGGCCTGGTCGAGCGTCGCCGGCGCGCCGGCACGTTTGTCGTGCGTCCGCGCATTTATTCCGCCGTGCTGGAGATCCCAGATATCGCGGGCGAAATCACCCGGCGAGGCCGAAGCTACGCGTATGAATTTCTCGGCGGCGTCACGCGTGCGGCCGCGCTCGGCGATGTCGATATGGCCGCCCTGGGCGCGGCGGGCAGCTTACTGGACCTGCGGTGCCGGCACGTCGCCGACGGCCGGCCGTTCGCGTTCGAGGAGCGGGTGATCAATCTGACCAGCGTACCGGAAGCGGCAGGCGCCGATTTCACCGTCGAGGCGCCAGGCGCCTGGCTGCGGGCCCATGTCGCGTGGAGCGAGGCTCGTCACCAGATTTCGGCGATCAATCCCGCTCTGGCCGTGGCGCGGCTTTTGGGCCTGCGAACCAGCACCGCTTGCTTGTGCGTGAGACGCTGGACCTGGCGTCAGGGCGTCGGGGTAACCTTTGTTCGCCACACCTTCCCTGGCGATGCCTACGATCTGATTGCGAATTTTGCACCGGGTTGACCCCCGTTTCCCTGACATGAATGCCCGGTGTCGGCGCTTCACCCCCGGAAGTTGAGTTCGATCTTCACGCCATCGGGATCGCGCACGAACAGCTGCCGGATCTTGAAGTCTGGGACCTCGTTCTCCTGAAAGTCGATACCGATCGTCTGCATTTTCGAGCGCATCGCCTGGAAGTCCTGGGCCTCGAAGGCGATGTGGTCAAACGGACCGGTTTTTAGCGGAGCCTCCCCAAGGCGCCCGCCCACCAGGTGCACCACCGGGCGCTCGCCGAGATAGAGCCAAGCTCCGGGTATTCCGAAGTCCGGCCGCGCCCCATCGTGCAGACCGAGCACCTCGGTGTAGAACGCACGGGAGCTGTCGAGATCGGCGCAATAGACGTTGATGTGATCAAGGTTCTGTAGCGGCATCAGGCCAACTCCCGTCGATTTGGCGCGATCATACACGCTGGTCCCGACATCGCGATAGCTACTGGCCGGGCGTCGTGGGTGGCGTGTCACCCTCGACCGGCGGAATCGCGCCGGTATCTGGGGGCGGCGCCGGCGCGACCATGTCGGGCGGCGGCGGAGTGGGCGGCAATGGGCCCTGCGGGATCGGGCGGGCGGCGAAGCGTTTCAGCGCCACGCTCATGAAGCCGCGCCACAACTCTGCCGGCGCGCTTCCGCCGGTCACCCCGCGCATCGGCGTGGCGTCGTCGCGACCCATCCAGACCACGGCGGTGAAATTGCCGGTGAAGCCACAGAACCAGGCGTCCTTGAAGTCGGACGTTGTGCCGGTCTTGCCCGCGAGGTCGTAGCCGGGGATGGCCGCCTTGACCCCGGTGCCGTCGACCAGCACGCCGCGCAGCATGGCGTTCATTTCGCCGAGCGGCGGGTTGGCGATCACGGCGGCCTGGGGCTGTTCCTGGTGCTGGTAGAGCACCTTTCCACTGACCGTACGGACCCTGATGAGGCCATTCGCGGTGGCGCGACTGCCGCCGTTGGCGAAGGCGTCGTAGGCTTGCGTCATCTCCAGGGGCGTGACCAGCGTGGTCCCCAGCGCCATGGCCGGATCGGTGTTGATCGGCGAAATGACGCCCAGCCGACGCGCCGCGCTTGCCACCCGGTCGCGGCCGATGTCGTCGGCCAGCTTCGCGGCGACCGTGTTGATCGAGTGCGCCAGGGCCTGGCTGAGAGTGATCTGGCCCAGGAAGCCGTCTTCGAAATCTCGCGGCGACCAGCCGTCGATCGTTACCGGCGCGTCGACCGCCAGGGTGTCGGGGGTGCGGCCGCCTTCCATCGCCGCCAGATAGACAAACGGTTTCCAGGCCGAGCCGGCTTGCCGGTGCGCCGCGACGGCGCGATTGTACGGCGCGCTGGCGTAGTCGACGCCCCCGACCATGGCCCGCACATGCCCGGCCCCGTCGAGCGCCACCAGCGCGGTCTGCTGTACGCCTTGCGCGGCATGCCGCGCGACGACGGCGCGCGCCTGTTCGCCGGCCGCCAGCTCCATGCTCCGGTCGAGGGTGGTGTCTACGATCAGGTCCTGCCTGGCAGCGCCGACCTTGCCACGAACCTGGGCGTCGACCCAGTCTATGAAGTAGTTCGCCGCCCCGTCGGGATCGGCGCGCCAGACCCTAGGCCGCTGGGCCAGAGCCTTGGCCTTGACCGCCTCCGAGATCGCGCCGGTCTCGACCATGGTGCCCAGGACCAGCGCCGTGCGTTGCGCCGATGCCTCGGGCTGCTCGATCGGGTTGTAGTTGGTCGGCGATTTCATGACGGCGGCCAGCATCGCCGCTTCGCGAACGGTGAGGCGCGACGCCGGCTTGTTGAAAAAGCGGTGCGCCGCGGCGTCGAGGCCATAGGCCCCGGAGCCGAAGTAGACCCGGCTGAGATAGAGGCCGAGGATCTGCCTCTTGGTGAACTTCCGCTCGAGCTGGACGGCCAGGAGCAGCTCCTCGCCCTTGCGCTCTATCGTGCGCTCCGAGCTGAGGAACAGATTGCGCGCCAGCTGCTGGGTGATCGTCGAGGCTCCCTCGCGCGCGCCGCCATGGCCAAGGTCGCTGACGATCGCCCGCGCGATGCCGACCGGATCGAACCCCGCGTGCTCATAGAATCGCCGGTCCTCAATCGCGACGAAGGCCGCGGGCACGTAGCGAGGCAGCGTGTCGATGTCGACCGGCGGCGGATAGCGACCGCCTCGCACGCCCAGCACCGCTCCGGTTCGGTCAAGATAGGTGACCTGCGGATCACGTCTGATGGGCGGCAGGCTCGGCAGATCGAATGAGGCTCCCAACAGTGAAGCGGCCGCCATCATTCCGATCACGCTTGAAGCTCCTGGTCGGCGGGCGAACAGCCCCTCGAGTCGCCCGCTTGTGTCGCGGCGCGGGTCGGGGCGAAAGATAATTCGCGTTAATGAGCGGTATTATGGCGCAGACGGTGGCTTGCGAGCGCAGCCGCCCAAGGCGCGTTTGGCGGGCAATGAGTCGCGGCTCGCGCACCGGTCGTGGCGGCGCCGATGCCTGGACCGAAGCCTGCATCCGAGCGCTGTCCCGCCTGCCGGTTATCGAGGATGCTGAATCAACGATCGGCGGCGCGCAGCTCATATCCGCGCGATTCTTGCGCCTTGCGTCGCCATTGAGGCTAAATATCGTACTGCACGCTGCCGTCCGGCGCCATTGACTTGCTCCTCAGGTCGTATTTCCAAAACAGCAAACACGTCTGGTCGTTGCCCCAGATATCCTTGTACGGCACGCTGCCACTCAAGCTGACGCGAGCCGCTCCGGCGGCTATGGCCCGACACATATTTATTGAGAGGCAGTCTGGAATTTCCAGATATATGGCAGTGCTTTCTTCGCCGGCCGCCAACGGGTAGTGGCAGGTCACGTCGACGGCGTACGTGCGCGCCGGGGCGTCCTGCGCCTCGCTGATCTGAAGATGAAGCGTTCCCTCCTGCAGACGCGCCGGCGTCTTGCCGTAGTTCTTGAACGCGACTTTTATCCAAATGTCAGCGTTCTTGGATAGCGCAGCGGCAGTCTGGTCACTACGTAACGTAGCATCAACGGCGTCAGCTATATTGTCGGAATTCGTGAGGGCGTAAACGTAGGCTCTTTCTATCCGAAAGGCGCTGTCTCTTTCATGCAGGAGCATCTCATCGCTTTTGGCCACCGCGTCTTCCGCGGCCTTGGCGCTCCTCTGCGACGCCTCGACGCTGTCGAGTGCCGCGCGCGTGGCGGTGTGGCTCTCGCGAATCGTGATGATGAGGGCAAAGATCTGGCCGATCAAAGCGACGAGTTCAGCTCCCGCGATGATGGCGGAGGCCAGTGTGAAACTCGCGGAATTTTCAGCGGCGATCGTTTCGCGACATTCGGTGCTGAGCGGGCCTGGAGCGCCCTGCGGGGTGCAGGGCGCGGGATCCCGCCGATCGCCCGCCTGCGGCGCGTGCGCCGGAAGTGATTGTTCGCCACCGGCTCGCGGTTGGCCCGGCCGGCCGTCGTGGGGGACGGCGTCGGGATAAGCCTGACCCACAAGCACAACGCCAAGAACCAACGCCAGTCCGGCCAGCGCGATCGCACGGTATGTGTCGCGATCATGGTTGGCAGTCGACAAACAAAACAGCGGTGAACCCCCTCGGACGATTCTGCTTATGCCACCCTCAGTCTTAGGGATCGCCTTCGCTCTTGGCCGCTCTGCCGAGTCGCGACAGTGAAAGTCTGACCGACCCTGGCAGAAGTTCGAACAACAACCAAGCCGTTGTCAATCACCGCCGCGAGGGCCGGCCGATCTGCCGCAATATCGCACAGCATTGCCGGATTGGCGTGAGACGCGAGCCTGTGTGTTTGCGCCGGCAGCGTCGCGACAGCGCACGGCGCCGCGCCGTCCGGCGCATGCGACGGCGTCATTCCGGCCGCCTTCCTATCGCACCGCTTTCGGAATTAGGAGAAAGACGGACGGAACCCAGAGAATTGCCAGGAGCTTCGAGGATGACGGACCTGCATTTCAAGTCGGCCACGGCGCTCGCTGCGCTGGTGCGGCGCGGCGACGTCGGCGCGCGGGAACTGCTCGAGCACTACCTGGCGCGGGTCGACCTCCATAACCCCACGATCAACGCGGTGATCCTGCAGGATCGCGTCGGCGCCAGAGCCCGCGCGGACGCCGCCGACGCCGCCCGCAAGCGGGGCGATGAACTCGGACCGTTGCATGGCGTGCCGATGACCATCAAGGAAAGCTACAATTTCAAGGGCTTTCCCACCACCTGGGGTGTGCCGGAGTTGGCCGGGGGCGTCGCCGACAGCGACGCGCTGGCGGTGGAACGTCTGACGGCATCTGGGGCCAACGTGTTCGGCAAGACCAATGTGCCGATCAATCTCGGGGACTTCCAAAGTTACAACGCGATCTACGGCGTCACCAACAACCCCTGGAATCTGGACCGCACGCCGGGCGGATCCTCGGGGGGCTCGGCCTCCGCCCTGGCCGCCGGTCTCACCGGCCTGGAGATCGGCAGCGATATCGGCGGCTCTATCCGCAATCCGGCGCACTACTGTGGCGTATTCGGCCACAAGCCCACCTTCAACCTCTTGCCGTCGCGCGGCCACACGCCCACCGGCGCGCTGAGCCCGGCCGACATATCGGTGATCGGGCCTCTGGCCCGCTCGGCGGACGATCTCGAACTGGCTCTCGACCTGATGATGGGGCCCGATGAGCTGGAAGCAGCGGGGCTGAAAATCGACCTTCCCGATTTCGACGGACCGGTGTCCGATTTGAGGATTGGCGTCTGGACGTCCGATCCGATCTGCCCCACGTCCGCAGCGGTCGCCGCACGCGTGCGCGCCGTGGCCGCGGCGCTCGCGGCGCAGGGCGCGGCGGTCGATGAGGACGCTCGTCCCGGCTTCACCGCAGAGCACAGCCATATGGTGTTTTCCGGCCTGCTTCTCGCAGCGATGTCCGCACGCATGCCGCAGGCGCAATTCGATGCTCTTGTCGCGCGGACGGAGACATTTTCGTCGGACGACCAAAGCCCGCTCGCCCTGCAGACCCGCTGGCGCACGATCCGCATGCGCGACTGGGGCGTCTTGAACGAGCAGCGCACGCGATTGCGATGGGCATGGCTGCGATACTTTCAGGACCACGACTTCCTGCTGACGCCGATCATGCCCACCACGGCCTTCGCCCACGATCACCGACCTGAAGGCGAGCGCACGATTGAGGTCGACGGCCAGAGGATTGGTTACTTCAGACAGACATTCTGGGCCGGTCTGGCTGGAGTCGCCTATCTTCCGGCAACCGTCATTCCCACGGGCGTGGCGGGGGATGGACTGCCTGTCGGCGTCCAGATCATCGGCCCGGCGTACGCGGATCGGCGCACCATCCAACTGGCTCAACGCCTGGAACGGCTCGGTTTCGCCTTCGCACGTCCGCCGGGATATTGACGCCTTCACTGCGCGGCCGGTGCGTTGCGTGTCGCTTCGTCAATAACTGTGGCATATTGCCACTGGCGTGTGAAGGCCGACATCCACATTCGAGTTGATATGAGAGCGCTCTGCGCAAAAACTGGCTTCAAGTTTGCATAGTTGTCTGCGAAGAAGTTATATTTGCATACCTATACGTGCAAAGTCCACACGCAAGGATAGTTACAAATACATATTGATGTGTAGCGCGACAATTGGCCGCGTAGCGACGATCGTTGATCCTGCCATTTTTGATTTTGTTTCGATTAAACTACGGCTCACGCGAAGCGCCAATTTTGCTCTTGGTTAGTTTCGATCGCGCCAGCATCGCTGCTTGGAGTAACTCATGACCACTAAGATTCTCAATGGGACCTACAGCGCGGGTTACACCCTTTCCGCCGGCGTGAGCTTTTTAAGCATAACGTCCAGCGGCTCGATTGGCGGCACGGGCCTGCATTCGGCGAGCCGGTCGACGGTGGTGAACTATGGGGTCATCGCGGCCACGGCGGCGGGTTCGACGGGCGTCTCTCTGTCGGGCGGTGGCGTCATGACCAATGGCGCGTCGGGCATCGTCTATGGCGGGCAGGGCCAGTCGGGAAAATCCGGCATCGGCTACGCGGGCGGCGCCGGTATGGCGATCACGAAATTGGAAACGGTGACCAACATCGGGGCGATTGCTGGGGGTGAGGGCGGCGCCGGCGGGAACGGAGGGTCGTCGGCCGGCGGCGTCGGCGGCGCGGGCGTGGCCTTGAGTGCGAGCGGCACGATAGTCACGGGCGGATTGATCCTTGGCGGACAGGGCGGAAGCGGCGGCGCGGGCGCCGGTGCGCCAGGCGGCGGCGGCGGAAATGGCGGCGCGGCGGTGGTGCTGAGCGCGGGAGGGATCCTAACGAACAGCTATCTGGTGATGGGCGGAGCGGGCGGCTCCGGAGGAGACGGAGCGGCGGGCTTCGCTGGCGGCGCCGGAGGGTTCGGGGGCGCCGGCGTGTTGGCCTATGCCGGCGGCACGATCAACAACAGCTTCGACATCTTCGGTGGGGCAGGCGGCGCGGGCGGCGTGGGCAAAACCCAAGCCGCGACCGGTATGCAGGGCGCCGGGATCTCGCTGAGCGGCGGCGGCCTGGTGGTCAACGGATCGGCCTCCAACCAAACGGCTCTGATCGCTGGCGGCGTGGGGGTTTCGGTCAGCGGAGCGGCTGCCACGACAGTGATCAACTATGGCCTCATCGAGGGCTACGGCGGGGTGGCGGTGAGTTTCGCGTCGGCCAACGATGTTTTGTTGGCGCTGGCGGGATCCTCGTTCGAGGGCGCGCTTGTGGGCGGCGGAGGCTCGTTGACCCTCTCCGGCGGCGCCGGACAGGGCTACATCGACGGCATGAGCGGATTTGGCGCCGTTACGTTCGCGTCGGGGGCGTCCTGGATGTTTGGCGGCGCAAACACCATCCGTGGCGGCTTGAGCGTGACGGGCGGCACGGTGAGCGTGGCCGGGACGCTCAGCAGCGGTGGCGTCGGGTCGGCGGTGACCTTCGTGTCTGGGACCGACCGTCTGGTAATGGAGGCCGGCGGGGTTCTGATCGGCGGCGCCCAGGGCGGTGGGACCTTCAGTACCCTTGAACTCTCGGGCGGAACAGGCTCGATCGTCGGCTTGGGCTCGCAGGGGACACTGTCGGGAAGCGACGCAGGGTCCTTCAGCGGGTTCGGCAGCTATGTGATCGACGCGGGCGGAAGCTGGAAGCTCAACGACGCGAGCACTCTGGCGGCTGGTCAGAGCATAGTCGACGCGGGCGTGCTCAGCTTGAGCGGGAGCATGTCCAGCGCGGGCCAGATCGCCGGAGGAATCGGTGCGGTCGGCGGGCACGGACAGGGTTATGGCGGAGCGGGATCCACAGGTATCACGGTCATCGTCGGCGGCTCACTGAGCAACAGAGGCGGTATTGTCGGAGGCGCCGGCGGCTCTGGCGGAGGCGGTAATGGCTACGCCTATGGAGGCGGACTCGGCGGCGATGGCTTGGTGGTCTCGGCTGGAGGGGACTGTACTAACCTCGGCACGATCTCGGGCGGCGCCGGGGGCGCCGGGTTTGGAGCGGCGCGCTATCTTCTCGCCGGCAGCGGCGGGGCGGGCGGCGAGGGCGCGGTGGTGTCCAACGGCTCGCTCACCAGCAGCGGAATGATCGCGGGAGGCGCCGGTGGCAAGGGGGCGTACGGGATCTATGGTGGCTCCGGCGGCCACGGCGGCGCCGGAGCAGCGGTCTACGGCGGATCCTTGACCACCAGGAGCGCGATTGTCGGCGGCTCCGGGGGGTCGGGTGGAGCGGGGAGCGGGGCCGGAGGCGCCGGCGGATATGGCGGGGTGGGCGTGGCGGTGAGCGCCGCGACACTGACCAACCTGGCGACGATCAAGGGCGGCTCCGGCGGCGCGGGGGCCGGTGGGAGCGGGTATGGCGGCGTCGGTGGCTACGGCGGCGCCGGCGTGTTTCTCTCTCAAGGCGCGCAACTGGTCACCAGCGGCCAGGTGACCGGCGGGGCAGGCGGAGCGGGCGGTGCGGGGAGCGGTTCCACCGGAATGGCCGGGGCTGGCGGAGCTGGAGTGGCGATCAACGGCTCTGGAAGTTTGTTCAATGACGGCAATGTCGTCGGCGGCGCCGGCGCAGGGCATGCGGCGCAGGGCGACGGTGTGGACCTGCGCGGCGGCGGATACGTCGTCAACGGCGACGCCAGCCATGGCGCCGCGCTGATTGCCGGCTTGGTCGGAGTCTACGCCTATGGAGCCGCGTCGGCGACCGTCGTCAACTTCGGGACCATCCAGGGGACGACCTACTCAGTCCAATTGGGCGCCCCAAGCGACACGCTGGTCGTCGAGGCGGGGTCGAGATTCATCGGTGAAATCATCGGGGGCGACGGCACGCTGGAGCTGGCCGGCGGCTCGGGGACAATCACTGGGTTGGGATCGATCGGCACAATGTCGGGTGGGGCCATGGGAACATTCACTGGGTTCGGCTCGTACGTCGTGGATGCGGGCGCGCAATGGACGCTCAAAGCCACCGGAACACTGTCCTCCGGCCAGACGCTCGCGAACGACGGTTCGCTCACCGTGGCCGGAACCCTGACGAATACCGGGGTTATCATCGGGTCGGCGCAGGCGGCGGTGACCATTTCGGCTGTCGGATATCTTCACAATAACGGTTCGGGCGTGATTGCCGGTGGCGTCGGCTCTGAGGGAGCCGCCTATCGGATCAAAGGCGGGACCGGGGGCGCGGGGGGCGTCGGCGTCAGCGCATATGGCTCATTGGTGAACAGCGGCGGGATTTTCGGCGGCCAGGGAGGAACGGGCGGCGCCGGAATCAGTGGGGGCGCCGGTGGTGCGGGGGGTACGGCCCTTTTGTGCCCTTCGTCAGCCATTGTTACCAACGGCGGTTCACTTACGGGTGGCCAGGGCGGCGGCGGCGGCTATGGCCATAGCCAGGGCGGCGTTGGCGGCGTCGGGGGCGCCGGGGTTAGAGTCTCCGCCACGAGCGGCGGGGCCATGATCTACGGCACAGGCCGCGTCACCGGCGGCGCAGGCGGAGGCGGCGGCTTCGGAGCAAATCTCGGCGGCGCCGGCGGGGCCGGGGGAGCCGGGCTCATCGTGTCCGGTGCGGGTGTGTTCGCCAACAAGGCCCTGACGATCACTGGCGGGCAGGGCGGGCAGGGCGGATCGGCCGGCGCCAACGGGCAGGGCGGCTCCGGGGGAAATGGCGGGGCCGGCGTTGCGGTCGTGAGTGGGGCCACACTTTCCAACGCCAGCGTGATCATCGGCGGACTTGGTGGGGCCGGCGGCGTCGCCGGAACCAACGGCGGATCCGGCGCGATGGGCGCCGGAGTGAGGCTCGCCACAGGAGCTTCTGTGGTGAACGGCAGTTCGGGCCAGGTGGACGCCCTCATTTCGGGTTCGGTGGGAATATCCGCGGGCCTGAGCTCATCGGTGACGATAACCAATTGGGGCACCATACGGGGGTCAACGAATTCGGTGGTTTTGGGGGACGCTTCCGACTCCGTGTTTGCCGAAGCCGGCTCGCTGTTCATCGGCCGGATCGTCGGCGGCGGAGGTAAGCTGATCCTCGATACGGGCTCGGGAACAATCTCTGGACTCGGCGGCGTGGGAGCCTTCTCGGGGTCGGAAACCGGCACGTTTAGCGGATTTGGTTCCTACGTCGTTGCAAACGCCGCGGCTTTCACAATGTCGGGGACAAACACCATGGCCGCCGGCGAACTACTCACCAATTACGGATCGTTGACGGTAAGTGGCAGTCTGACGATGGCGGCCGGCTCGATCGTGTCCATATCAAACCCCGACACCTTGTCCGTCGGGGGGACCGTCACCTCCGCCGGGGCCATCACCGGGGGCGCTTTGTCGCTTGTCGGCGGCGACATGCTGCTCACCGACGGCGCTACCTTGGGCGTCAACACCTTCTCACAATCCGGCGCGTCTTCAAGCGTTTCAATAGCGACCGACATTACAATGGCCGGGAGCGCCTGGAGCCAGAGCGGCGGGGCGCTAGCCGTAGCTTCGGGCGACACATTCACGCTCACGAGCCGTTCGGATAGTGTCTCGGGAACCCTCACGGGGGCGGGGACGATAGCTTTTCTAGGGGGAACCATCGCTATGGGCGGCGGGATCGCCGTATCGATTGCCAATTGGACGACGTCCAACAAGGGGACAAACGTCACCCTTGCGACAAAACTTTCCTACAACGGCGCCTTCACGCTGTCCTCGGGGGCTTCCTTCTCCATAAGTTCGGGCAATACCCTGACCCTGGCCGGCGCGACCGCATTGGGCGGAACGATTGCGGGCGGTGGAACCGTCGTTCTTGGGGGTTCGAACCTGACCCTGCTGGGCGGTACGGTGTTTACCGGCGCTTTGGTGAACCTTACGGCCGCCACGATCACCGCCACCGGACAAATCAGCAACAGTTCCACGATCGTCGCCACCATACCGAACCTGGTGATCTCGGCTTCGGGCGCCACGCTGAGCGGCGGCGGCCTCATTCAGCTGAGCGATCAGACCGTCAACAAGATCATCGGCGCTTCAATGAGTGCGACTTTGACCAACATCGACAACACGATCACCGGCGCCGGAGCGATCGGGTCGGGTAGAATGACGCTCAGCCAGAAGTCGGGCGGCGTCATCATCGGGAGCGGGACCAAGGCGCTGACCATCGACACCGGCGCCCACACGATAAGCAACGCAGGCCTCATCGAGGCCGCTGGTTCGGGCGGTGTGGTGATCGTCAGCGCGATCAGCAATAGCGGCACGCTCGAGGCCAACGGCGCAACGCTGACCCTGGGAGGCGCGGTTTCGGGCGGCGGGGTCGCCGTGATCGCCGGGGGCGGCGACCTGGTTTGCCTGAGTTCATTTAATGAGAGCGTGCAATTCCTGAATTCGACCGGGAACCTGGAATTGGCGCAATCGCAATCATACAAGGGCTCCGTCTCGGGCCTGTCTCATTCGGGGAGCAATTCCCTGGATTTGGACGATATCGCCTTTAAGAGCAAAAATCAGGCCACGTTTGTCGACAACGGCAAGCAGACAGGCGGGGTCCTGACAGTGACCGACGGGGCGCACACGGCCAAAATCAATCTTGTGGGCAACTATGTCGGCGACAGTTTCGTATGCAGCAGCGACGGCCATGGTGGCGTGACCGTCGTGGACCCGCGCGCCAAGGCGCACACGGATGTGCCGGACGGCGCAGGCGGTACGGCGCAGCAGCAACAGGTGTTCGTCGCCGCCATGGCCTCGATGTCCTGGCCGGCCTCTGCGACTTCGTCACCGATGGTCGCCGCTTCGCACTTTCAGCCGCCGTGCCTGTTGACGCCAAGGCTCGCCGCCGTCCACGAGAATTGAGATCTGGATCGCGCGCCGGGTCTGGAGAGAGGCCCGTGTCGCGCGAAGCCGCAGAGGGGAAGCCAGACGGCGCCATGCGATTGCCGCCCTGGGGCGCGGCCAGACTGTCGAGCCTGGAGCCAAGGCCGGGCGCCTGTTGCACGAATTTGGCGCTGTGCGCCAGGAACAATTTCCTGAACCACTTGTCTTGAGCTGCCGCTTTGGGACTATGGGATGCAGGCGCGACACAAGTCTCGAAGCGTGGAGGATCCAATGGACGTCAGGGGCAAGTGCGTGCTGATCACCGGCGCGAGTTCCGGTATTGGCCGCGCGGTGGCGTTGGCCGTGGCGCGCGCAGGAGCGGCGATGCTCGTCCTAATCGACATTGAACCCAATGGGCTGCAATCGGTGCGCGCCGAGGTCGCCGCCCTCGGGGCTGGTTCGATCGGCAAGGTCGCGGATCTGAGCAGGCCCGAGGAGGTGGTCCGCGTTTTCGAGGAAGCGGGCCAGGAAACCGGCGGCCTCGACATTGTGCACAACAATGCCGGCATCATGACCGGGCTTCCAGACTTTCCCGACACCGTGATGGAAAAAATGATCGCGGTGATCCAGATCAACCTGATCGCCATGATGGTGGGCACGCGTCTTGCGGTCGAACAGATGCGCCGACGCGGCGCGCCAGGTGTGATCATCAACACCGCCTCGATCGCGGCCTTCAGCTCAATGCCGGCTGATCCGGCCTACGCCGCGTCCAAGCACGGCATCCTGGCGTTCAGCCAATCGTGCAAACCGCTCCACGAACGCTTCAACATACGGGTGATGGCGATCTGCCCGGGAATCGTCGATACCGCCATCGTGCCAAAGGACGCCGAGTGGTTGGCCCCGGCGCTGGCGGCAGTGAAGATGCTGCACCCCGACGACATCGCTCGCACCGTTCTGGAAATTATCGCCGACGATACCCTCGCCGGCGATCAGATCACGATTTCGAACGAACCGGCGATTTCGCAGCGGGATGGTTGAAGCGCGGCGCAGCGTCTGGAGCTATTGTTGGCCTTCATACCCTTGTCCAGGGCCTTGCTGCGCGCGCGATCGGTCGACCGCCTGGGCCAACTGCGTGAGTTCCCCTTGGATCCGCGATTGCGTGTCGGATGGCAGGTTCATCCCATGCTGATTGTACAGAGACACCTCTTCGGCCTGAATCTGCTTTAGCTGCGCCATCAGCCTGTGCGCGTCGCGCTTTGCGATGGTGTTGGACTTTCGTTCCTCTCGGACCGTGCGCCTGATATGTCTCTCCAGGGAGCGGAACTGAGGATAGACACTCGTTTGCGCCCTTCGCCCATGGTTTTGCTTGCCCTGCATCCGCTGACCATTTTGGTCGCCTTGGTCCTGCCCGTAGCCCTGAGGTCCCATCTCCGGTGGACCGTAGTCGGCTTGCGGTTGCCCGTACGATTGTGACTCTTGGGGCTGCCCGTAGGCTTGCTGGGCCGATGCCACGGCCGGGGCGGCGAGAGCCGCAACGGCGAGCGCTATCAATATGTTGCCTTTAGGGCTCACGACGTTCTCCTTGGTGTGGACGCTGAACGCGTCGTCTCGCAACAGTCGCTCCGATCTCCTGAACACGTTCGGAAGGGGACATTCACCTGGCGTTCATTGAGCACCCATATCAGCGAGCTTTGCTCGATTCAGAGAGGTTTTTACTGCATTGGCAAAAACACGCGAAAGCGACGTTCGATCCGTTGGCGAGCAGGCTTTCCTGAGAAACACGATAGGCGACTGAAATTCTGGCCGCGTCTACAGAGTTGAGCGCCGGCGCAAACCAATCCGGACAAAGGAGACGATCTATATGTACCGTGTTCATGGATCCACAGGTTCGCCCTTCGTGCGAAAGGTGCGCGCCGCGTTCGCCGAAAAGGGCTTGACCACCGAGCTCGTGGCGATGGACGTTTTCAACCCGCCGCCTGACTTCGAGGCGATGAGCCCGTTGCGTCGGATTCCGGTGCTGGAGTTCGCCGATGGGAGTGGGCGCGCGCCGCTGGCCGACTCCTCGGCGATCGTCGCTTATCTGGAGGCGGCGCACCCGGAGCCCGCATTGTTCCCGCCTGATCCCTATGAGCGGGGCCGCGCCGTCTGGATCGAAGAATACGCCGATACCGTCCTTGCCTACCAGCTTGGGATGGGCGTGATGAGGCCCTTGCTGGGCGCGCGCTCCGGCGCCGCGGTCGATCAGGCGAGGCTGGATGAGGCGCTCGGTAAACGGCTGCCGCCGCTGCTTGGATACCTCGACGGCGCCCTCGGCGAGGCGCAATGGTTTGCCGGACCTGCCTATTCGATCGCAGATCTCGCGGTCGCGGCGCAGCTCAGCGGCCTGGTTCTCGTCGACCGGCTCGACATCCTCGACCCCTATGGAAATCTCGCCCGGCTTCTCGGTCAGGCGCGCCGCCGTCCGGCCTTCGCTGCGGCGGTGGCGGAAGCCATGGCCGCCCTGCCGGCCTCAAGCGCTGCGCCTTTCTAGGCCGCCGCCAGGCGCGTCGCCTGGTCTATGGCGCGTTTGGCATCCAGTTCCATCGCTTCGAAGGCGCCGCCGACCACGGAGACGCTGCCGCCTATTGCAGTCAATTCGTCATACAGCCCTCGCAGGGGCTCCTGGCCGGCGCAGACGATGACGGTGTCGACCTCGAAAAGGCGATCCTCGCCGCCGATACGCGCATGCAGGCCATCGTCGTCGATTCGCACGTACTCGACCCCGCCGACCATGCGCACGCCGCGACGTTGCAGCGCGGCGCGGTGTGTCCAGCCGGTCGTGCGGCCGAGCGTCTTGCCAAGCGCGTCGGCCTTTCGTTGCATCAGAATGACGTCGCGGTCGGAACGGGCGACAACGGGTGTGACGCCGGTCACGCCGCCACGCGGGTGGCCCTCGAAGTCGATCCCCCATTCCTTGGCGAACACGCCGATATCCACAGCGCCCGACGGGCCCGAATGCGTAATCAACTGCGCCACGTCGAAGCCGATGCCTCCGGCGCCCATGATCGCCACGCGCCGTCCGATCGGTTTGCGGGCCTCGATGGCGTCGATGTAGCCGACTACCATGGGGTGATCGATGCCCGGTACATCGGGCGTGCGCGGCGCGACGCCCGTTGCGACGACGATCTCGTCGAAACCTTCCGCCATCAGAGCGGCGGCCTCGGCGCGGGTGTTCAGGCGCAAGTCGATATCCAGCACCTCGATCATGCGCCGATAGTAACGCAAGGTCTCGTGGAATTCCTCCTTGCCGGGGATGCGCTTGGCGAGATTGAACTGTCCGCCGATCTCTCGGGCGGCCTCGAACAGAGTGATCATATTGCCGCGCTGTGCGGCCGTCACCGCATAGCCAAGTCCAGCGGGACCCGCGCCGATCACCGCGATCCGGCGCGGGGTTTCGACCTTCGTGAACACCAGCTCCGTCTCATTGCACGCCCGCGGGTTGACCAGGCAACTTGTAAGCTTGCCGGTGAAGGTGTGGTCGAGACAGGCCTGGTTGCAGCCGATGCAGGTGTTGATCTCGTCTTCCCTGCCTTCGAACGCTTTCTTGACCAGCTCGGGGTCCGCCAGCATCGGCCGAGCCATGGAGACGAGATCCGCATCACCCCGCGCCAGCACCTCTTCGACGACGCTGGGCATGTTGATGCGGTTGCTCGTGATCAGCGGCACGTGCAAGGCCGCGCGCAGCCGGCCGGTGACACTGGTGAACGCCGCCCGAGGCACCATGGTGGCGATCGTCGGCACCGGCGCCTCGTGCCAACAGAAGTGGGTGCTGACGATGCTGACGCCAGCCGCCTCGATCGCTTGTCCCAGTGAAACGACCTCGTCCCAGGCGAGTCCGCCGTCGAGCATGTCCATGGCCGCGATGCGGAAGATGACAATGAAGTCGCGACCGACCGCGGCGCGTACCCGGCGGACGACTTCCACGGGGAACCGCATGCGGTTTTCCCATGAGCCTCCCCATGCGTCGGTGCGCCGATTGGTGCGCTCGACCAGGAAGGTCGAGAGCAGATAACCGGCCGAGCCGATGATCTCGACCCCGTCGTAACCCGCGCTCTGGGCCAGCGCGGCGCAATTGGCAAAATCAGAAAGCTGCTTCTCGATCCCTTCTTCATCCAGTTCGTTGGGTACGTATCGGCCAATGCGGGAGCGGATGGCAGAGGGGGCCACGCACTTGGGCGTGGCGGCCAGCGCGCCGGTGTGCAGGATCTGCATGACAATCCTGACGTCGGGGTCTGCGGCATGCACGGCGTCGGTGACTAACCTGTGCTGAGCCGCCTCCTCGGGGGTCGAGAGTTTGGCGCGCCCGCCTGCTTCTTCATTGGGCGGAATGCCGCCGGTGATGATCATGCCGACGCCCCCGCGTGCGCGCTCGGCAAAGAAGGCCGCCTGACGCTCGAAGCCCTCCGGCAGGTCCTCGAGGCCCGTGTGCATAGAGCCCATTAGCACGCGGTTCTTCAGGCGCGTGAAGCCCAGATCGAGGGGTGAGAACATCAGCGGGTAACGGTCAGTGCCGGGCATGCGGTCTCCATGGGCCTTCCGGCGCTCTTCACCGGCCGCGATTGTCCGCGACGGTAGCCGTCCTACCGCGGCTCTGTCCATGCGAAGTGGCATGAGGATCGCGTACTGCGGCTCGCGCGCCACGATCTGAAGCGTGGCGAAGACCACAAAATAAGCCGGAGACACGTCGCTGCTGCGGTTACCGGAATTTCGCCTGAAGGCGAAACTCGACCGTGAGGGGATCGTTTCGGACCAGAAAATCGTTGCCGTAGAATGTGGGCGCGGAGTTCCAGTTCAGCCGGTCGGTGAAGTTATAGACCGAGATGGTTGCCGTGTAGTGCTTCCATTCATAGAATACGGAGGCATTCATCGTGTACTGCCAGGGTATGACCGGAGAGTGATAGTAATAGCCCGTCTTTTGAACGCCGAGCGGCACAAACTGCGACGCGAGGGCGTCGAGCTGACCGGACGTCGTGGTCGCGATCGGGCTGATAACCTGGATTCCGTAACGGAAGCCGATCCCGCTATCGAGTTTGTAGTCGACCAGGAAATTAAAGACCTGGCGTGGCACGCCCGGGTCGTCGAACGTCTGGCCCGGCGTGAACACCGCGAACAGGCCGGCGCCGTCGATGTTGCGCCCCAGTTCAGTCGGGTAGTTGTAGAACACCGCAGGTTGGCTCAGCGTCGTCTTTATGTACGAATAGCTGGCGGTAGCGTAAAGATACCGCGTCGGCTGATAGTTGGCTTCGAATTCCACGCCACGGATGTCGGCCTGTGAGAACCGATTGCCGCCTGCCCCGGTGGGGATTGCGCGTTTCTGCGCGAACCCGGCGATGCTGGCGAAAAGCTTGTTCTCGAGCAGGTTGAACTTGGATCCGGCCTCGTACAACTGGCTGTCAGACCGCATCAGCACATGGTCGGGAACTTGGAGAAAGGTGTTCACTCCACCTTCGCCGCCGTTGGGGTTTGTACTCTGGGTGAAGTCGAACGTGAGGTAGGTGCTGACCCACGGCCGCGCTTTGTAGACGACGCTGACGTTGACTTGTCCCAAGCCATAGACGCCGGTTGTGTGGTCTTGCGGCAAATCCGAGCGGGCCCCATTGTCGCAGGCCACGCATACGGCCCCGCCGAGCGGGTCGTGGGAATGATTTTGCACCAGATCGATTCGGCCTCCGTAAAGCGCGCTGAACCGCGGCGAGAAGACCATTCGGTGCTGGAAGAAGAAGCCCGTGTCGTAGAGGTCCGATACGCCGTCATTGCCCAGGCTGGTCGCGTCGCGGCCCGGCACCCCATATTGCACGGCGCCCCAGGACGTCTTGTATGGGAAGGCGTCGGCCAGGGCGGCCTGGACCGCGTTGTCCCACACCCACAGGGCCGGGTTTGTGGTCAGGTCGAAGACGCCGGGCGTCTCGACGCTGAAGTCACTGATGTAGTTTACGTGGGCGAAGCGGAAGGTGGCGCCGGCGATGATCTGATTGCCGATGCTGAGGCCATCGATCCTGGCGGTGAAGTCGTACCGTGCGTCGGCGCGGTTCTCGAACGTCCATGAACCCAGGGAAGCGTCTGCATAGTAATAAGGTTCGCGGTTCTCGCTGTCCTGATAGGAGACGAAGGTGTTGTTCTCCAAAGTGATCTGGTCATTCACATCATAGCTTTGGATGAGCTGCGTGTTGAACGTCAGCGCCTGCGACCACACGCCCGGCGCCTGGTCCATCGTGACCCGTGTGTCGAGCGCCGCTGACCGGGTAAGATTCGTTTCTGTCAGGATCGGAACCACCGGCGAGAACGGATTGCCAGGCGAGCCGATCTGGAAGCCGTTGGAGACGCATGGCTCGGAGAACGTCGAGAAGCATTCGGCGACCGGAACGCCCTGCAGGTATTGGGCGTGGTCGATCAGGTTCTGATTGACCCGGTTGACGCCGGCGTTTTCGGTGTACTGCTGCCAGTTTAACTCTCCGTTGACGTCGAGCCGATATTTCGCGTTCGGCTGCCAGCGGATCGCCACGTAAGCCGCCTCCTTGCGATGGAAGTGGCCGTAAAAGAAGCTGTCGCTGTTTTCGCCCGAGTAGCTGAGGCGGGCGCCCAGTCTATTGCGGATAAGGGGCCCCTGCACGTCCACGGACCATCGTCGGTTGCCGACCGTGTCGAAGGAGGTTTGGCCTGCGCGAATGTCGCCCGTCAGGCTGGGACGCTTGGTGATGAAGTCCACTTGCCCGCCCACGCCTGGACCCACGCCTTCGGTGACGCCGGCCGGACCCTTGGTGATGCTGATGGTGTCCAGGACATCGAAGTTCGGCGGCGCGCCATAGCCGTTCTGGGAAAACGAGAGGCGCATGCCGTTGTAGTAAACGTCGCTGTACTGCCCACGGATGCGCGGAATGTTCGGCGTGCCGAAAGAGGAGTCGGAATAGCTGCTGGCGGTGAGGTAGGAGAAGGCTCGAGGATCCTGGATGTTCAACGTCTCGAGCTGCGTTGTCGACAGCAGCGTAGAGTTGCGAGGGGTGTCCATGACGCCGAGCTTCAGGCCGTAGACGGAACTGGTCGAAAGTCGGGTCGGCAACACGGTTTCCTTGAACGGAATGCCGTTGACGACGACCTCGGAGAGTTCCGGCGCCGCCGCCGTCGGAGCCGTCGGTATCGGAAGCTCTGCTTCCGCCGCTGATGTCGCAACCGACAGAGACAAGGCTGAGGCGGCGAGCGTGAGGCCGCGGCGGCCGCACGGTCCAAGAGCGGCGGCAATTGTGGGAGGCTCTCGCCGCAGGTCTGTCATTGGCGGTCCGGCCCCCTTCAACGATCGACGGCTTCGCCGTTCAGATCTGCCGGAAATCTCAACCACCTGCTGCGCTGTCGGTTGCATACGGCTCGAGCGCCACTTGGACGTTGAACGCCGTGCGTCCCCAAGGGATGGCTTCGGGAAGCGCGGCGATGCTCATGGACACGTGGTGGGTTGTCCGTCCAGGCCTTCATGCATCAAGCTGAACGACGCCTTTCGGCCACTCGGCGACTGGACGAGCTTGACGACGTACAGGCTGTCGAAATCCGAGTGCGTCCACCGGGGCACGACGCTGGCGTCGCCGCCGTTTGCCGAGAGGAGCCGGCGCGCAAGGACCTCACCCTTCACGTGTTCCCAGGCCACCAGCACCACCGAAGAGCGGTAGATCGGCTGCTGCAAGCGCGCGGCGAGGCCTGAAACGTCGTTGAAGCCGATCTCCGCATTCACCGGGCGCCCGAACGTCACGGCCGTGGGCTCGATCGTCGCCAGCGGCCGGACGTAGTCGAAGCGCCCGGCGGGATCGTCGACCGTCCTGGCCGGATCGGGGGCGTAGATCACGTCTGGTGCGCCGAACAGCCTGCCGAGCACACGCGGCAAAGCCAAGGCGCGGTTGAGCCCCTGACAGGTGAGTTGCCCGTACCCGCCGAAAGGCTTCTCACCGTGGCGCATGATCACGATGGTTTCGGTCGCGCTGTCCGCCTTGGCGCAATACGGGTCGGCGAATGCGAGCACCAGCGCCGAGATACTGGCCAAAAGCCTAGGGTGAACCATGGTTGTCTCCAGGTTCAGCGCTTTCGGACGCAAAGTCCGCGACGCGCGATGTGATCCGGGTACGTATCGTCCGACGTAAGCGGTGTCATGGACCAATTGGCGCTGGCGGCGCTGCCCGGTTGCGTCAAGAGGATCGCGTGTTGAGTGTCACCGGATCGATCGTAGCGGCGGCTCTCGCGCTATTGGCTCCGGGCGCAATCCCGGTGACCCACGACGTGGCCTATGCCCCGGGCCCACGCGGGAAGCTGGATGTCTACCACCCGCGCCATGGCCAATCCGGCGCGCCCGTCGCCGTGTTCTTCTACGGTGGCAGCTGGCAGTCCGGAGACAGGGGTTTCTACCGCTTTGTCGGCGCCGAACTCGCCGCTCGGGGCATCGTGACCGTCATTCCCGACTACCGGGTCTATCCACAGGTGCGCTACCCGGACTTCCTGCGCGACAACGCCGCCGCCGTGGCCTTTGTCAAACTGCACGCGGCCCAGTGGGGCGCGAACCCGGCCAAGCTGTTCCTGGTCGGTCATTCGGCGGGCGCGTTCGACGCCGTGATGTTGGGCGTTGATCGACGCTGGCTGGCGGAACAGGGGCTCGATCCCGAGGTCGATCTCGCGGGTGTGATCGGACTGGCCGGACCCTACGATTTTCTGCCCCTGCACGACCCCAAACTGAAGATCATCTTCGGGCCCGAGGCGCAGCTCCGAGACACCCAGCCGATCGCCCACGTCGACGGCCGGGCCCCTCCAATGCTGCTGCTGGCCGGCTCCGCGGACACAACGGTGGACCCCGGCAACACCACGCGTATGGCGGCGGCCGTCCGTTCACGCGGCGGCAATGTCGAAGCGCGCGTCTACCCGGGGGTCGGCCACGTTGGCTTGATCATCGCACTGCTGGGGCCGTTTCGTCACCGTGCCGCCGTGCTGGACGCTGTGGTCGACTTCATTTCCCGCGCACCTGCGCCGGCGCCGTGACCAGACGTCAAGCGCCGTTCGCGCGCTCGATGCGCCGTTGCACCGCCCGTCCGCTGATCGCTCCAAGCCGGACCGCCGGCCAAACCGCCAGCCAAAGCAGGGCGGCCAGGTGGGGTCGCCAGATCGCCACGAGGGCCGAGGCGATGAAAACCAGCGGCGCCGCCAGCGACCGTATCACGAGGCCCAAGGTGCGTCCGCGCGTCTCTCCTTCCCGCATCAACGCCGGCCTGCGGGCGATCAGCGTCAACATCACCAGAAGCAAACCGACCGAGGCCACGGAAAGGGCGTAGAAGACCACCGGCGCGGTGGAATCCACGCGGCCCGCTATCACACTTGTGGGAAACGGCAGGAACACGATGCTTGCGAGGAAAGCCAGATTGGCCACCTTCAGCGGCCCGTCTTCCCTATCCAAGGCGCCGAACAGTTCATGATGGGCGATCCAATAGATGCCGATCACGAAGAAGCTGATCCCAAAACCCAGAATTTTCGGGAGTATTTCTCGCAGCGCATGTCCGTCCAAGGGTCCCTCGGGCGCTCTCAGGTCCAGCACAAGCAGCGTGATTGCGATCGCGAATACCGCATCGCTGAAGAACGCCAGGCGCTCGAACTGCCGATGGGCGTAAGAATCGTCGCGATCGTTCACAGGCTGCATGAGGCTCTAGCGCAACCGCGTCGTCCCGCGGGCGAAGAAGGCTACGATCAATCCAAATAGCAACATCGCCAACGTGTTTTCGACAAAGCTCAACGGCGTGAAATGTGGAACGACATGCCAAGCCGACACCGGAACGACAACATAGTTCATCACCGCGAAGATCACGACCCCGTACGTCAGCCCCCCAAGGATCCATCGCCGCGCCAACGTCGGAGCAACGCTGGCGGCCAGGGCGTAGACCGTCGCGATGAGGATCCCCATCAACTCCTGGAGGATCAATCCAAGCAATGTGGTCTGGACGCCGCCGGCAAAAGACGCCTTCCCCAACAGTCCACCGGCAACCGTTTGCAGGATGAATTCGGCAGGGTGGCCGCTGATCACACAGGCCGCGCCGACATCGATCGTTGCGGCCGCCAAGCCGCCTGCCAGAACGCCGCGAAGCTTGGCGCTTTCGCGACGGACTCCGCCGCGTTCCGAGACGATTCGGCGGCCAAACACGCCCTTTGAAATTGCCATCCGCTGCGGCCGGTCTCTGCACCTCATCGCCAGTTCGACTTGGCTGGCGTGGATAAGACCATGGCGAGAGGGCGGCGACAATGCGGGATTGGAGCCGGCGAATTTTGCTCCAGGCCGATGAGCGGCGGCTATCGGCTGGAAAGCGAATTCGCCATCAGGAAATCTAAGGTTCAGGCATAGATTATCTATCCATAGGACGCGCCGATCCGTTGAAGAGAAAAACTTCCTGTCCCGGGTCGGCTGCGCCTCTAACATTGATAAACGACAATGTTGACGGGTGGGTCCAATGGATTTGTTATCTCGACGGATGGTCTTGGCGGGGGCGGCGGCCTTTGCCGCGCCGGGCGTGGCGAGCGCGGCCGCGGCGACTACGCTGCTGAACGCCAGCTACGACCCGACCCGTGAATTCTACAAGAGTTACAATATGCTGTTCGCCGCCGACTGGAAGCGACGCAGTGGGCAGGACGTCAGGATCAACCAGTCCCACGATGGCTCCGGCAAGCAGGCGCGAGCGGTGATCGACGGCCTGGAGGCCGATGTCGTGACATTGGCCCTGGCGTACGATGTCGATGCGATCGCCCAGCGCGGACTGATCGCACGCAATTGGCAGTCGCGCCTCCCCAACAACAGTGCGCCCTATACCTCCACAATCGTATTCCTCGTGCGCAAAGGCAATCCGAAGGCGATCCATGACTGGATCGATCTGGTCAAAGCAGGGGTCCAGGTAATTACCGCCAATCCGAAGACCTCGGGGGGAGCCCGGTGGAGCTACATGGGCGCATTGGCCTATGCGACCCGGCATAACGGCGGAAACGAAGCCCGCGCGCTCGGTTTCGTGCGTGGGTTGTACAAGAACGTGCCCGTGCTCGATACCGGAGCGCGCGGTTCGACTACCACCTTCGTACAGCGTGGCATCGGCGACGTGCTGGTCAGCTGGGAAAACGAGGCCATGCTGGCGATCGACGAAGTGGGCCCCGGCAAGCTCGAGATCGTCCGCCCTTCGATGAGCATCCTCGCAGAGCCGTCGGTCGCCCTTGTGGACAAGGTCGCCGACAAGCATGGCGCCCGACCGGTGGCCGAGGCCTATCTTCGCTTTCTCTATACAGAGGCGGCGCAGGATCTGGCGGCAAAGAATCACTTCAGGCCGCGCAACCCGGCCGTTGCCGCCCGCTACGCTCAAACGTTTCCCCGTATGGATCTGGTCACGATCGCCAATTTCGGCGGCTGGCAGAAGGTTCAGGCGAAGAATTTCGCGGACGGCGGCGCCTTCGATCAGATCTACCGTCCAGGCTGACATGGTCGACGCTGTCCTGCCGACCCCAGCGGTCCCATTTTCGCCAAGACCCGACTATTGGCGTCGGTGGCGCGAATCGAGCGCCTTGCCGGGGTTTCCGCTGGCATTCGGCTTCACCCTCTTCTTTGTCGGACTGATCATCCTCTTACCGCTGGCGGCGCTTGTGGCCCGTCCCTGGGAGCATGGCGTCGGCGGGTTCGTCGACGCCATCACCGGTCCAAGGACGCTGGCCGCCCTGCGCCTTAGTTTCTTTGGCGCCGCTTTCGCGGCGCTGGCCAATGTGGTCCTGGGGGTGGCCGTCGCCTGGGTGCTGACGCGGTACGAGTTTCCCGGTCGCTCGGTGCTCGATGCGCTCGTCGACCTGCCATTCGCCCTGCCCACCGCGGTCGCCGGCGTGGCGCTGGCCACCCTCTATGGCCCTAACGGCTGGATAGGCGCGCCGCTGCTGTCGATAGGCGTGAAAGTGGCCTATACTCCTCTTGGGGTCTTCGTGGCCTTGCTCGCCGTCGGCTTGCCTTATGTCGTGCGGTCCGTGCAGCCGGTGCTCGAGGACATGGAAGCGGCGCTCGAGGAGGCGGCGCAGACCCTGGGCGCCAGCACGTGGCAAGTGGCGAGCCGGATCGTTCTGCCGGCGCTGGCGCCAGCGTTGCTGAGCGGCTTTGCGATGGCTTTCGCCCGGGGAGCGGGCGAGTACGGCTCAGTGATCTTCATCGCCGGGAACATGCCCGGCGTTTCGGAGATCGCTCCGCTGGTGATCGTCTCGAAGCTGGAGCAGTACGACTACAGTGGCGCCGCCGCCGTGGGCGTGTCCATGTTGCTGATTTCCCTGCTCGCCCTGTTCGCCATCAACGTTGTGCAGGTCGCCTACAGCCGGAGAGGCGAGCGATGAACGCAACCGTCGCGCGCCGGCCGATCAACGGTCCTCTTCCGCTCGCCTTGCTTGTGCTGGCGCTGGTCTGGATAATGATGGTGATCGGCGCGCCTCTGGCCACGGTGCTCGTCCAGGCGTTCGCAAAAGGCGTCGGCCCCTTCCTCGATGCGTTCAAGGAACCCGACGCCCTGGCCGCGATTCGCCTGACGCTGATCGTCGCGGCGATCACCGTGCCGCTCAACGCGGTCTTCGGCCTGGCGGCCGCCTGGTCGATCGCCAAGTTCAACTTAAAGGGCAAGTCACTCCTGCTGGCGGTGATCGACCTTCCGCTGTCGATGTCGCCGGTCGTCTCGGGCCTCGTCTGGGTGCTGCTGTTTGGCGCCAGCGGCTGGTTCGCACCGTGGCTCGCGGCGTCCGGGGTCAAGATCGTGTTCGCCCTGCCGGGCATCGTGCTGGGCACGGTCCTCGTCACCTTGCCGCTGGTCGCCCGCGAGCTGATCCCCTTGATGACGGCGCAGGGCGCTGACGAGGAGCTCGCCGCCGCGACCCTGGGCGCCGGTGGGTGGGCGACGTTTTTCAAGATCACCCTGCCGAACGTGCGGTGGGCCCTGCTGCACGGCGTGCTGTTGTGCAACGCCCGCGCCATGGGCGAATTTGGCGCGGTCTCGGTCCTCTCGGGGCACATCCGGGGACTGACCGAGACTCTGCCGCTGCACGTGGAGGCGGTGTACAACGAATACGATTTCGTCGGCGCCTTCGCCTGCGCCTCGATGCTGGCGGGGCTCGCCGTCGTCACCCTGGTGGCCAAGACAATTCTCGAGCGCGCCGATCGGATGGCGGCCGAACAAGGGAGCGCCGCATGACCCTCGTCGTCGACGGTATCTGCAAGCAGTTTGGCCGATTCCCGGCCCTCAACAACATCTCGCTGGAGGTTCGCGACGGCGAGTTCCTGACCCTTCTGGGTCCGTCCGGCTCGGGCAAGACCACCTTGCTTCGCGTGCTCGCCGGCCTGGACAAGCCCGACAGGGGCGGCGTCTATCTGGACAGCGTCGACTTCCTCAAGCTCAGCGCCCGCGAGCGGCGGGTCGGACTGGTGTTTCAACAGTACGCCCTGTTCCGGCACATGACGGTGGCTAAGAATATCGCCTTCGGCCTGGACGTCCGCCCGGCCAGGACCCGTCCCTCGCGCGACGCCATCAAGGCCCGCGTCGGCGAACTGCTGACGCTGGCCCGAATCGACGGCCTGGGCGCCCGCTATCCGGCCCAGCTGTCCGGCGGCCAGCGCCAGCGCGTCGCCGTGGCGCGCGCCCTGGCGTTCGAGCCCCAGCTCCTGCTGCTCGACGAACCGTTCGGCGCCCTCGACACCAAGGTGCGCAAGGAGTTGCGCGGCGAGCTGCGTCGCATCCATGACGAGACAGGCGTGACTACCATCCTGGTCACCCACGATCAGGAAGAGGCCATGGCCCTGGCCGATCGCGTGGTCTTGATGAACCGCGGCCGAATCGAACAGGTCGGCACGCCCCACGAGCTGGACGACGAGCCCGCTACGCCCTTCGTTTTCGAATTCCTGGGCGAGTGCAACCGTCTGCCCTGCGAGGTCGCGAACGGCGTCGCCCGCTTCGAGGGCTTCGCAGCCCCTGTCATCGGCGGCGGGCAGGGGGCCGGGCGCGGGCAGGCTCTGTTCCGCCCCGCCGACACCTGTCTCGACGGCGGCCTGACAGGCGACGGCCTGCCGGTTCGCGTGGTTCAAATCGAAGGACGTGGCGCGATCAGGACATTGGAATGCCTGGCCCTCAGCGGACAGCGGCTGTCCGCCGAACTGCCCGAGCACCTGGCCATCCGGTTCGAGGTCGGCCAGCGCGTGCGCCTGACGGCCAAACGCGTGATGGTCGAACCACGCCGCGAGTCGGACGCCGAGGCTCACGAAGACGCCAAACCGGCGCTGTCGCGGGCGGTGTGATCGTCGCGGCCGGGACGCAGCCGAGCCTTTGGCGCGTTTCACGCTCAATACGTGGAGATTATCGACAGATTGACTGTAATTCCGCAGTCAAGGCCACAAGTCGAGCCGTCAGGAGTGCTCGCGGCGGGGTCATGCGTCACATCTTCCCTCTTGCGCGCTAACGCCGAATTTTGTCCACGACTATCCGGGCCGGTTCGCACGAAACCGGGTCAAATGTTGGGGTGGGAATTAGGCTGATTTTGTTGCCCCCCGGAAAAGCTGAGCAATATCAGCTATTTCCGTCGAACGATGGCTCCCCGGGCAGGACTCGAACCTGCGACCCGCCGGTTAACAGCCGGCTGCTCTACCAACTGAGCTACCGAGGATCAGACCATCGCTGAAGGACGGGCCTAATACGCTGGCGGTGACGCCGACGCAAGCGATGCGGCCGCGCATTTCGCGCTTCGCCGTCAGCGCCGGTTGCGCGCCAGCACGGCGACGAGCGGCAGGTGGTCGGAGCCGAGCCTGGGGCCCCGGCGCAGGCTGACCAGGCGCCAGGCCGGACCCGCGTAGATATGGTCGAGGGGCAGGATGGGGAAGGGGAGGGTGAACCCCCATTGGGTCCTCGCCGCGGGCCAGGTGGCGAGCGCGCGGCTGAGGCGGGGGATGGCGAACCGGGCATCCTGGCGGCGCAGGGCGAAGGACCAAGGCGTGGCGTTGAAATCGCCGGCGACGATCAGGCTGGATCGGTCGAAGGCCTCCAGCCGCCGGGAAACCGCGCGGCTCTGCGCCCGATGCGGTCGCGGCGGCACAGGCCAGGTCAGGTGCGCGCCCACCACGACGAATGGCGCCACGCCGTCGTCGATACGCGCCCAGGCTCCGGCAAAATGGCTGGGGTCGATATCCGCGAGATCGCCGGATTCGCTCATCGGGAAGCGTGACAGGATCAGGGTCGTGCTGCGCTTGCCGTCCAGGCGAAGCGAGCGATGCGGCAGGCCGGTGGCCAGGGCGTCGAGCACCGGCGCGGCGGCGCGCACCGCCTCCTCGACCACGACGATGTCGGGCCGCTCCGTTTCGATCCAGCGGGCGGTGCGGGCGGGGTCCTGGTTGCGATACCAGAGATTGAACTGGATCAGCTTGAGGGTGGCGCCCTCGCCGACTACGCGCCGCCGCGCAAGGCGGGCGATCCAATCGGGCGCCATCATCCCGCCCGCCGTCAGTACCGCGACCAGCCCCAGGGACAGGACAAGAAGGTCGGGCGGACCCGCGAGACCGGCCAGACCGGTGACGCCCAGTCCGGCCATCCCATAGAGCGGCGTGAAATGGGTAAGAACATCGAGCCGCTCGCTGAACGCACCGCCCAGGCCGAGCACCGCGAGCAGGGCGGGCGCCAGGGCCATGATCAGGATCGCGGCGTGGATCAGGTCCATCATGGGCGGGATAACGGTTTTCGCGCCGGCGCCAATGGCGTAGGCGAAGCGCCGATGACCCTCGACGACTTTGATTTCGACCTGCCGGACGATCGCATCGCCCTTCGCCCGGCCTCGCCGCGCGATTGTGCGCGCCTGCTGCTCGTGGAAGCTTCCGGCGCCCTGTCGGACCACGTGGTCGCCGACCTGCCAGGATTGTTGCGGCCGGGCGACGCCCTGGTGTTCAACGACACGCGCGTGATCGCCGCCCGCCTGTTCGGCGTGCGCGACCGACAGGGGCAGAGCTGCCGTGTGGAAGCCACACTGCATCGCCGGCTTTCACCGTCCGACTGGAGCGCCTTCATGCGCCCGGGCAAGCGTCTCAAGGCCGGCGATCGCATCGCCTTTGGCGCGCGCGACGATGGCGCCTGCCTGCGTGGCCGGCTCGACGCCACGGTGGAGGCCAAGGGCGAGGGCGGCGAGATCGTGCTGGCGTTCGACCTCGCCGGTCCGGACCTCGACCAGGCGATCGCCGAACGCGGGGCCATGCCGTTGCCGCCCTACATCGCCTCGCGACGCGCCGAGGACGAACGTGATCGCGCCGACTACCAGACCGTCTATGCGCGCCTGGACGGGTCGGTCGCCGCCCCGACCGCGGGCCTGCATTTCACGCCGCACCTGTTGACGCGGCTGGCGGAGCGGGGCGTATCGAGCCATTTCGTCACCCTGCACGTCGGGGCCGGGACCTTCCTGCCCGTGAAGGCCGAGGCGATCGCCGACCACCGCATGCACGCCGAATATGGCGAGGTGGCCGCCGAGGTCGCCCAGGCCCTGAACCAGGTCCGCGCCGGGGGCGGCCGGGTGGTCTGTGTTGGCACGACCTCGCTGCGGCTGATGGAAAGCGCGACGGACGCGACCGGTCTCATCGGCGCCTTCGCCGGCGAAACGTCGATCTTCATCACGCCGGGCTATCGCTTCCGGGCCGCCGACGGCCTGATGACCAACTTCCATCTGCCGAAATCGACCCTGTTCATGCTGGTCGGCGCGTTCAGCGGCCTGGCCACGATGCGCCGCGCCTACGCGTACGCCATTGAGACGGGTTACCGGTTCTATTCCTACGGCGACGCCGGTCTCCTGTGGCGGGCCTCCTGATGGCCGCGTTCCCGTTCGAGATCGACGCCACGGACGGCGCGGCGAGGGCGGGGCGCCTGGTCACCCCGCGCGGGGTCATCGACACGCCGGCCTTCATGCCGGTCGGCACCGCCGGCACGGTCAAGGCGCTGACGGTGGACCAGGTCCGCTCGAGCGGGGCGCAGATCCTGCTGGGCAACACCTATCACCTGATGCTGCGGCCGGGGGCCGAGCGCGTGGCGCGCCTGGGCGGGCTGCATCGCTTCATGCGCTGGGAAGGCCCTATCCTCACCGACTCCGGCGGTTTCCAGGTCATGTCGCTTGGCAAGATCAGCAAGGTGCGGGAGGAGGCCGTCACCTTCCAGAGCCACATCGACGGCTCGCGCCATGTCCTGTCTCCCGAAAGATCGATCGAGATCCAGGCCGATCTTCTGGGTGCCGACATCGTCATGCAGCTGGATGAATGCGTCGCCTGGCCCGCCGAGGCCGAGCGCGCCGGCGAGGCGCTGCGCCTGTCCGCGCGTTGGGGCGCGCGCTGCAAGGCGGCGTTCGGAGATCGGGGCGGCCAGGCCCTGTTCGGCATCCAGCAGGGGTCGACCCGCGAGTCGCTGCGCCGAGAATCGTCGGAGCGGCTGCAGGAGATCGGTTTCGACGGCTACGCGATCGGCGGCCTGGCGGTCGGCGAAGGCCATGAGGCGATGTGCGAGGTGCTCGACTACGCCCCGGCTATGCTGCCGTCCGAGCAGCCACGCTATCTGATGGGGGTGGGAAAACCGATCGATCTGGTGGAGGCGGTCGCCCGCGGCGTCGACATGTTCGACTGCGTCCTGCCCACACGCTCGGGCCGCCATGGCCAGGCCTGGACACGCCGCGGCCCCATCAACCTCAAGAACGCCGGCTACGCGGACGACGATGCCGCCCTCGACGAAGCGGTCGACTGCCCGGCCAGTCGGGACTACTCCAAGGCTTACCTGCATCATCTTGTAAAATCAGGCGAAATCCTTTCTCAGGTACTGCTTTCATGGCATAATCTGGCTTTCTTTCAGGCCATCATCGCCGAACTCCGCGCCGCGATCCGGGATGGGACGCTGGAGGCCTATCGGCGGGAATTCCGAGCGGGCCTATCGTGAATTCCTCCCTCCGTCGGCGTATGGGGAGGGACAGGATGCGAAGCATCCAGGGTGGGGAAGTGTCACGCAATCAACGATAGGGTGGGTTTCATCGAGACTTCCCCACCCTGACGGCTTCGCCGTCTGTCCCTCCCCATAAAGGGGAGGGAGGAAGAAACCGCGCGGACTCTTCAAATCCGTCCTCGCTTCCTCTAGAACGCCCGCTCCCCAATCCATCACGCGTGAACGAACGCCGGAACCCCATGGCCGCTCAATATATCTACCAGATGCAGGGTCTGTCCAAGACCTATCCCGGCGGCAAGAAGGTGTTTGAAAACATCTGGTTGTCGTTCTATCCCGACGCCAAGATCGGCGTCGTCGGCGTCAACGGCTCGGGCAAGTCGACCTTGCTGAAGATCATGGCCGGTCTCGACAAGGAGTTCAACGGCGAGGCCCGCGCCATCGAGGGCACAAAGATGGGCTACCTCGAACAGGAGCCCAATCTGGATCCCACCCTCGACGTCTGGGGCAATGTGATCGCGTGGTGCGACGAGAAACACACCTTCGACGCCTACAACGCCGTCGCCGCCAAACTCGGCGAGGAATATTCCGACGAACTGATGGAGGAAATGACCATCCTCCAGGAAAAGCTCGACGCCCAGGACCTGTGGGACATCGATTCGAAGATCGAGATGGCCATGGACGCCCTGCGCTGTCCGCCAGACGATGCGCCGGTCGCCAACCTGTCCGGCGGCGAGCGCCGCAGAGTCGCCTTGGCGCGGCTGCTGCTGTCCAAACCGGACATGCTGCTCCTCGACGAGCCTACCAATCATCTCGACGCCGAGTCGGTGGCGTGGCTTCAACATCACCTCGAGAATTTCCCCGGTTGCGTGATCCTCGTCACCCACGATCGCTATTTTCTCAATCAGGTCACCAAATGGACGCTGGAGCTCGACCGCGGAAAGGGGATTCCCTTCGAAGGAAACTATACGGGTTGGCTCGAACAGAAGGAAAAGCGCGTCCGTCAGGAGCAGAGCGAGAGCGATGCCCGCCAGCGCGCCATGGCCCGTGAACTGGATTGGGTTCGCTCCTCCGCCAAGGCGCGGCAGGCGAAATCGAAAGCGCGTC
This sequence comes from Caulobacterales bacterium, assembly GCA_038206535.1. GTDB lineage: Bacteria > Pseudomonadota > Alphaproteobacteria > Caulobacterales > Caulobacteraceae > Acaudatibacter. The sequence goes on along the minus strand of JBBRAV010000001.1, from coordinate 183,010 downwards.
TCGCGGCTTACGACGAAATGGTCAACCAGCAGGAGCGAGAGAAGCAGAGCTTCGCGACGATTCAGATTCCACCAGGCCCCCGTCTTGGCAATGTGGTCATCGAGGTCGAAGGGCTGGAAAAGGAATTCGGCGACAAGGTCCTGTTCAAGGGCCTGACGTTCAAATTGCCGCCAAACGGCATCGTCGGAATCATCGGGCCGAACGGGGCCGGCAAGTCGACCCTGTTCAAGTTGATCACGGGACAGGAAACACCGGATGCCGGCAAGATCCGCCTCGGCGAGACCGTCAAACTCGCCTACGTCGACCAGTCGCGCGACGATCTGACGCCGACCGATACGGTCTGGCAGGCGATCTCGGGGGGGCTGGACATCATCAAGGTAGGTAACCGTGAAATCGTCAGCCGTTCATACGTGGGTTCGTTCAATTTCAAGGGCGGCGATCAGCAGAAGAAGGTCGGGCTGCTGTCCGGCGGGGAGCGCAACCGCGTTCACCTTGCGAAAACCCTGACCACCGGCGGAAACGTGATCCTGCTCGACGAACCCACCAACGACCTCGACATCGAAACCCTGCAGAATCTCGAGGACGCCCTGGAGCAATTCGCAGGCTGCGCCGTGGTCATCAGCCACGATCGTTGGTTCCTCGATCGCCTTTGCACGCACATCCTGGCCTTCGAAGGCGACAGCCATGTCGAGTGGTTCGAAGGCAACTTCGAGGCGTACGAGGAAGACAAGAAGCGCCGTCTCGGCGCCGACAGTCTGATCCCTCACCGAATCAAGTTTCAGAAATTCGGACGGTAGCCAGTGCGGCGCGCTGACTGACGAAGCGTGCGCAATGAGATACAGGCAAGCGTTCTTCTCTCGTGTCTCCATGAGTCCGTCATGAATTCCAACGACGCCAAGGCCTTCATCGATGCCATCTGGGATGACGAGGTCATTCCGCAGCTCGTCGACTATATCCGCATCCCCAACAAGTCGCCCTCCTTCGACCCGGACTGGCGGGCGCATGGGTTCATGGACGCCGCCGTCGACCAACTGGCCGCCTGGGCGCGAGGGAAGATCGCCGATATCGCCGGCGCAAGTCTGGAAATTGTGCGCCTGGAGGACCGCACGCCGGTGATGTTCATCGACATCCCCGGCGAGGGCGACGAAACCGTGCTGCTCTATGGTCACCTGGACAAGCAACCGGAGATGACCGGCTGGTCGCAGGGCCTCGGGCCATGGATCCCGGTGCTTCGGGACGGAAAGCTGTATGGTCGAGGCGGGGCCGACGACGGATATGCGATGTTCGGCGCGCTCTCTGCCATCCTGGCCCTGAAAGCGCAGCGGCGGGCGCATGCCCGCTGCGTCATCCTGATCGAAGCGTGCGAGGAGAGCGGCAGCTACGATCTGCCGGCCTACGTCGATCACCTCGCGCCGCGGCTTGGTTCGCCCTCCCTGGTGATCTGCCTGGATTCCGGTTGTGCGACCTACGATCAGCTGTGGCTGACTACGTCGTTGCGCGGCCTCAGCGGCGGCGTGCTGACGGTGAAGGTCCTTCAGGAGGGCGTCCATTCCGGCGATGCGTCCGGCGTCGTCGCCTCCAGTTTTCGTATTCTTCGTTCATTGCTCTCGCGACTGGAAGACGAGGCCACCGGCCACATCCGGCCCGACGATTTCCATGTGCGGATTCCGCAAGGCCGGATCGACGAGGCCAGGGCCGCCGCCGCGGCGCTGGGCGCCGAGGTCTACAGCAAGCTTCCTTTTGCGCCAGGAATGCGGCCGGTGAGCGAGGATCTCGTCGAACTGATCCTCAACCGCACCTGGCGTCCGGCGCTGGCGGTCGTCGGCCTCGAGGGGACGCCGCCTCTGCAGGACGCGGGCAACGTCCTGAGACCCTATACGTCGGCAAAGCTCTCGCTGCGCCTGCCGCCGACTCTGAATGCCGATGAGGCCGCCGCGGCGCTGAAGGCTCTGCTGGAAACCGATCCGCCCTACGGCGCTACCGTGACCTTCGAGTCCGAAGGGGCGGGGGAGGGGTGGAACGCGCCGCCCCTGGCGCCGTGGTTGAAGGCTTCGATCGATCGCGCCTCGCAATCCGCGCTTGGTCGCGACGCCGCGCAGATGGGCGAGGGCGGTTCGATCCCGTTCATGGCCATGCTGGGCCAACGTTTTCCGGCCGCGCAGTTCGTCATCACCGGCGTCCTGGGACCGCATTCCAACGCCCACGGCCCCAACGAATTCCTCCACATCGCGATGGGCAAGGCGGTCACCCTGGCTGTCGCGCAGGTGCTCGCGGACCACGAGGCGCACTACGCGGCGTGACCGTCCGGGGCCGCCCGGCCCCGGCTCTCGGATCCTTATCCGTCCCGCTCGACGGTCGCCGCGGCGGCGTCGAGAGCGGCGGCGACGTCGGCGACCTGCGCGTCGCTGAGCTTGCCGCGTTCCAGTCTCAGTCTCAGCGCCAGCTTCAGGTTTTCGAGGGCCCGTACGATCTGGGGCGGGGTGACGTTACCCGCGCGCTTGGCGACCTCGTCGATCTTGGAAAAGATCGCTTCGACCGTGGCGCGGTTCATTGCGAGGCTCTCGCGTCCTTCGTCCGTGATCGCATAGGCCTTCTTGGTGCCGTCTCCGATGACGACCGTGGCGTAGCCGAGCTCTTCGAGCAGGGTGAGGGTGGGATAGATGACGCCGGGGCTGGGACTGTAGGCGCCGCCCAGCCGATCCTCGATTTCCTTGATCAGCTCATAGCCGTGGCTCGGCTTTTCGGCGATCAGCCGAAGGATGACGTAGCGAAGGTCTCCCTGGTCGAACACGCGAGACCCGCGACTCGAGCCGTGGCCGTGATGGCGATGGTCGGCGCCGTGCCGGTCATGGGAGTCCGTCGATCGGCTGCTTCTGATATGTCTAAGATGCATTGTGTTTCCATTTGATGCGTACGAGATATATCGTACATGTCGATATATCGAACATGCATCAAAGATTGCAAGGGGGTGGCGAACTTAAATGTCGCGGTCACGAGAGCGATTGGGCCCGCGACGTCTAGGCGGCCGTGATCGACAGGATCTCGAGGGGGCCGCCGGCGATTGCGTCGTCGAAAACGCCGACGCTCAGAATTCCGGTGAAATAGGCGCCGGTATCGAGGTTCGTGCGATGTGGCAGGCGTTCGGGCATGTGAGCTTCGGGCTTCATCCGCCAAAGAGGCGTGTGACCATGCACGACGTGGCAGGGCAGGGCGTTGGCGCCGGCCGTCAGGAACGCCTCGCGAATCCAGATCAGCGTGCGCTTGTCCTGCAATTCCACGGGTGCGCCCGGCGCGACGCCGGCGTGGACGTAGAGGCGATGGGCGTCGCGATGGATCAGTGGAAGCGCTTCGAGCCATTCGAGATGGGAGACCGGAACTTCGTCGAAGTAGGAGTCGAGCGTGGCTTCGCCTCCGTTGTTCAGCCAACGTTCGAGCTCGTCGCGATCGCGCGACCGCAACGATTGGGCCATCATGTCTTCATGGTTGCCCAACAGGCACCGCCACGGCGCGTTCGCGGTCAGATTTATCAGGGCCTCGATCACGCCCTTGGATGCCGGCCCGCGATCCACGTAGTCACCAAGGCAGATCACCTGGTGTGGCTTGTCCTGCGCGTGCGCCGCGATAGCTTTAATCGCCGCCTGCAGCAGATCAAGTCGGCCATGAATGTCGCCGATGGCGTAGGTCAGACCAAGCATGGCGTGATCATACGCCCATCCGGCGGGTGACAGAAGACGCGCCACTCGTCTTGACATACACATATAAAGATATCTTTATATCCCAATGTCACTGACGTCAGGCCAGGTTGTCGAAATGCTGCGCGCGGCGGGCGAGCCCACCCGCCTACGCATCCTTGCCCTGCTTCGGCGCGAGGAACTGGCGGTGCTTGAATTGACGCGCGTGCTGGCTCAAAGCCAGCCCCGCGTCTCGCGGCATCTGAAGCTTCTCACCGATGCCGGACTGGTGGAGCGTTTTCCGGAGGGCGCCTGGGTCTTCTATCGGCTGGCGGGCGCGCGGCCGTCGCGCCGATTGGTCGAGGACATGCTCGACCTCATCGGCGCGGAGGACGAGGGTCTGGCGCGCGACGCCGAACGATTGGCCGGCGTCAGCGCAGAGCGGGCGGATCAGGCGGCCAGTTATTTCGCCGAAAACGCCGAACGCTGGGACGAAATACGCACGTTCCACACACCCGAGGCCGCGGTCGAGGCGGCGATCGTCGCCGCCGCAGGGAGGGGACCCTTTGGCCGTATGATCGATCTGGGGACGGGGTCTGGGCGCATGCTCACGCTGTTGGGGCCCCAGGCGCGTTCGGCGGTTGGGCTCGATCTGTCGCGCCAGATGCTCAATATCGCGCGCTCCCGGGTCGCCGAAGCCGGACTCTCATGCTGCGAACTGCGCCACGGAGACATCCATGCGACAGGTTTGTCCGCCGCCCACGCCGACCTCGTCGTCGTCCACCAGGTGCTGCACTATCTCGGCGAGCCGGCCGCCGCCGTCGCCGAGGCCGCGCGGCTGACCGCGCCGGGCGGCAAGTTGTTGATCGTCGATTTCGCGCCGCACGAACACGAATTCCTGCGCGCCGAGCACCGCCATCGCCGGCTTGGTTTTTCCGACGACGAGATGTCGCGCTGGCTGCGCGGCGCCGGACTTGGCGATATCCAGATCACCGCCCTGCCGCCGGTCACGGGCGACGGCATGACCGTGAAGATATGGAGCGCCGCGCGCGACGCCGAAGCCTCGAGGAGCATCGCGTGACGTCACTCTCCGACGGCGCGGTCACCGCCCTTGGCCCGATCGCGCGCGCCGGGGGGCGACGCCGGCGTCGGCTCAACATCTCGTTCGAATTTTCGCCGCCGAAGACCCCCGAGGCCGAAGACCTGCTGTGGCAGGCCATTCGCCGCCTTGAGCCATTGAAGCCGGAGTTCGTCTCGGTGACCTATGGCGCGGGGGGCTCGACGCGCGAGCGCACGCACCGCACCGTCCTTCGCATGCTGCGGGAGACGACGCTCAGGCCGGCGGCGCACCTGACCTGCGTCGAAGCCTCTCGCGCCGACGTCGATGAGGTCATCGCCGAGTACTGGAACGCCGGCGTCAGGCATATTGTCGCCCTGCGGGGCGACCCTCCCGGCAGGATCGGCGGTGTCTATGAGCCGCGCGCCGACGGCTACGCCAACGCCACCGAACTCTCGCGGGCGATCAAGGCCGCCGCCCCCTTCGAGGTGTCGGTCGGCCTCTATCCCCAGGTGCATCCCGAGAGCCTGTCGATCGATCACGATATCGACGTACTGAAGGCGAAGATCGACGCTGGCGCGACGCGCGCGATCACGCAGTTCTTCTTCGATATCGACGGCTTCCTGCGATTCATCGAGAAGGTTCGCGCCGCCGGTGTAACAGTCCCGATCTGCGCCGGGATCATGCCTGTGACCAACTTCAAGGCGCTGAAGTCGATGGCCGCGCCGTGCGGCATCGATCTGCCGGCGTGGCTAGGCAATCTGTTCGAAGGCCTCGACAAGGATCCCGACACCCGTCGCCTGATCGCCTGCTCGGTCGCCGCCGAGATGTGCGCGAAGCTCGAGGAGGAAGGATTTCCGGATTTCCACTTTTATACGCTCAATCGCGCGGACCTCGTCTACGCCATCTGCCGCGTGCTGGGCATCCGCGAGGAGACACCATGACCAGCTTTCTAGATCGACTGACCGCGGCCGCCCGCGAACGCATACTCATCCTCGATGGCTCTTGGGGTGTGATGATCCAGGGCCAGAACCTGTCCGAGGAGGCATTCCGTGGCGAACGGTTCGCTCATCACGACATGCCGCTCAAGGGCGACAACGATCTGCTGTGCGTGACGCGGCCGGCGCTGGTCACGGAGCTGCACGACGCCTATTTCGAAGCCGGCGCCGACATAGGCGAAACCAACACCTTCAACGCCACGCGGATCAGCCAGTCCGACTATGGGCTGCAGGACGCCGCCCGCGACATCAATCTCGCCGCCGCTCGCCTGGCGCGCGAATCCGCAGATCGCTGGTCGGCCATCACTCCTGACAAGCCGCGCTTCGTCGCCGGCGCCATCGGCCCGCTCAGCCGAACCCTGTCGATGTCTTCGGACGTCAATGATCCCGGCGCACGCAGCGTGACGTTCGACGAGGTTCACGCCGCCTACCTCGAACAGGCGATGGCGCTACAGGAAGGGGGCGTGGATTTCTTTCTGATCGAAACAATCTTCGACACCCTAAACGCCAAGGCGGCGATCAAGGCCATTCTCGACCTCGCCGACGAGGGTTTCGAACCCTTGCCGATCTGGATATCCGGCACGATCACCGATCGTTCCGGCCGCACGCTGTCGGGCCAGACCGTCGAGGCCTTCTGGCATTCGGTCCGTCACGCCCGGCCCTTCGCCGTCGGCTTCAACTGTGCTCTCGGCGCGGATCTGATGCGTCCGCACGTCGCCGAACTCTCCCGCCTGGCGGACACCCTGGTCGCGGCCTATCCCAACGCCGGCCTGCCCAATGCGTTCGGCGAGTATGACGAGGAACCGCACCAGACAGCCTGCCATCTGGAAGAATGGGCGCGCAGCGGCTTGGTCAATATCCTCGGCGGCTGCTGCGGCACGACGCCCGAGCACATCCGGCACATCGCGGAGGCCGTGACCGGCGTTAAGCCGCGGAAGATCCCGACCCGGGCGCCGGCCATGCGGCTGTCGGGGCTGGAGGCGTTCGAACTCGCGTGAGACCCCTCTTCGTCAACATCGGCGAGCGCACCAACGTCACCGGCTCAGCGCGTTTCCGCAAGCTGGTCGGCGAAGGCGACTATACCGCCGCGCTCACCGTCGCGCGCGACCAAGTGGCCGCCGGGGCCCAGGTCATCGATGTGAACATGGACGAAGGCCTGCTCGACAGCGTCCACGCCATGACCACCTTCCTCAACCTGATCGCCGCCGAGCCAGACATCGCCCGCGTGCCGATCATGATCGACAGCTCCAAATGGGAGGTGATCGAGGCCGGCCTGAAGTGCGTGCAGGGCAAGGCGATCGTCAACTCGATCAGCCTGAAGGAAGGCGAGGCGAAGTTCCTAGAGCAGGCGACCAAATGCCTTCGCTATGGAGCCGCTGTCGTCGTGATGGCCTTCGACGAAAAGGGCCAGGCCGACACGCGCAATCGCAAGGTCGAAATCTGCGAGCGGGCCTACGTCCTGCTCACTCAACGCATCGGCTTTCCGCCCGAGGATATCATCTTCGATCCCAATATTTTTGCGATCGCCACCGGGATCGAGGAGCATGACAACTACGGCGTCGACTTCATCGAAGCGACCCGCGCGATCAAGCAGCTGCTGCCGCACGCGCGCGTCTCTGGCGGCGTTTCCAATGTTTCGTTCAGTTTTCGCGGCAACGAACCGGTGCGCCGCGCCATGCACTCAGTGTTCCTTTTCCACGCGATCGCCGCGGGCATGGATATGGGCATCGTCAACGCCGGAGACTTGCCGGTTTACGATGAGATCGCGCCCGAGCTTCGGGAGGCGGTCGAGGACGTCATCCTGAACCGCAAGCCCGGCGCCACGGAACGCCTGGTCGAGCTCGCCCCAAAGTACAAGGGCGGCAAGGCCATCGCGCGTGTCGTCGACGACGCGTGGCGTTCTGGAACCGTCGCCGAGCGCCTCAGCCACGCCCTGGTGCATGGCGTCACGGAATTCATAGAGGCCGACACCGAGGAAGCGCGCTTGGCCGCCACGCGCCCGCTCCACGTGATCGAAGGTCCTCTGATGGATGGCATGAACGTCGTTGGCGACCTGTTTGGCGCTGGAAAGATGTTCCTGCCTCAGGTCGTCAAATCGGCGCGCGTCATGAAACAGGCGGTGGCCTGGCTGCTGCCGTTCATGGAGGCCGAGCGAGACGGCAAGTCCCGCCAGATGGCCGGCCGGGTGCTGATGGCCACGGTCAAGGGCGACGTCCACGATATCGGCAAGAATATCGTTGGCGTCGTCTTGCAGTGTAACAACTATGAGGTCATCGACCTCGGGGTCATGGTCCCGGCCGATCGCATTCTGGATGAGGCCCAGGCGCTCAATGTCGACATCGTCGGCCTCTCTGGCCTGATTACCCCTTCCCTCGACGAGATGGTGTTCGTCGCCAGCGAGATGGAGCGGCGAGGCTTCGACATCCCGCTGCTGATCGGCGGGGCGACCACCAGCCGCACCCATACGGCGGTCAAGATCGAGCCGGCTTACACGCGCGGGTCGACCACCTACGTGCTTGACGCCAGCCGCGCCGTGGGCGTGGTTTCGTCGCTGCTCTCGCAGACCGAGAAGAACACCACGGAGCTGGCGACACGCGAGGAATACATGCGGATCCGCGAGCAGTTCGCTCGCGGCCAGGCCGCCAAGCTGCGCACGCCGATTGCCTCTGCGCGCGCCAACCGGTTGGAAATCGACTGGTCCGCTTACCAGGCGCCCAGGCCCCGTTTCACCGGTACGCGCGCGTTTTCCAGCTATGACCTCGCCGAACTCGCCGGCTTCATCGACTGGACGCCGTTCTTTTCGGCTTGGGAGCTGGTCGGCCGCTACCCAGCCATTCTCGAGGACGAGGTCGTCGGTGAGGTTGCGCGGGACCTCCATGCCGATGCGCTCAAGATGCTCGATCAGATCGTCGCCGAGCGCTGGTTCGAGGCGCGGGGGGTCGTCGGCTTGTGGCCGGCCAACGCGGACGGCGACGACATCGTCGTCTGGACCGACGAGAGCCGCACCGTCGAGCGCGCCCGGCTGCATACGCTGCGCCAGCAGATGGCCAAGGCGGAGGGCAGGGCGAACGTCGCCCTCGCCGATTTCGTCGCGCCCCGTGGCGACGATTGGATCGGCGGCTTCGCGGTCACCGCCGGCCTCGGCGAAGCCGCCGTCGCGGCGCGCTACAAGGGGGCAGGGGACGACTATTCCGCGATCCTCGCGGCCGCCCTGGCCGATCGTCTTGCGGAGGCGTTCGCCGAGGCCTTGCACCACAAGGTGCGCGCCGACCTTTGGGGTTATGCGCCCGACGAGGGATTCGATCTCGACGCCCTGCTGAGCGAAAACTATCGCGGCATCCGCCCCGCGCCTGGCTATCCCGCCCAGCCGGACCATACCGAAAAGCGCGTTCTGTTCGAACTGCTAGACGCGACCGCCGCGACCGGGATCGAACTCACCGAAAGCTTCGCCATGACCCCGCCGGCGTCGGTTTCGGGCCTCTACTTCGCCCATCCAGAGGCTCATTATTTCGGCGTGGGCAAGATCGAGCGCGACCAGGCGAGCGACTACGCGCGTCGCAAGGGATGGGATATCAAGACGGTCGAGCGTTGGCTCTCGCCGATCCTCAACTACGAACCGGGCCGCGACGGTTGATCTCGCCCCGTCATGGCTTTCTCTAGAGAGGCGGTGACGGCGATCACGAGCAAAAGGAGGTTCAAGATGACCAGTGGATCGGCGATCACGCAAGGTCGGGTGGTGAAAAAGGCGGACGCGCCGCTCTTGGGAACTGCAGACGGAAAACAGCTGTTTCGGTCGACTTTGAACGAGGAGACCACCGGAACAAACGTGATCTCCGGCGGTTGGTACCGCATCGCGCCGGGCGCGACCAATCACCTGGACATGCATCCAGACCGCGACGAATTCTATTTTATTCATCGCGGCGAGGCTGAAATCACCATCGGCGGCGAGGTTCTGGCCATGCGCGAGGGCGATACGGTCTTCGTGCCCCACGGCGCCGATCATTACATCGCCAACCACTCCACCGAACCGTTCGAGCTGTTCTACGTCTTCGCGCCGGCCGCGCCGCCTCATCCGGCCCGCGACGCATCTCGGTACCCTCCGGCGGACTTCACGCCGGCGTGAGCCGCGCCTCTCGGCCGTGCGACCAAAGAGGCGCGCCAAGCTCTATGCGCAGGCGTATGTTCATGTTACGTTCGCCGAGCCTCAACCAGTGGCGCGCGCTCGGGGAGCGGTCACGACGCAGCGTCTCGCCTTCCGGACCGCATGATCAGGAGGTTCCATGAGCGATGAACTCGTCTTCTATACCAACCCGATGTCGCGCGGCCGGATCGTGAGGTGGATGCTCGAGGAGGTCGGCCAGCCTTACCGCACCGAGCTGATGGACTTCACCGTTCTGAAATCCCCGGAATTTCTGGCGATCAACCCGATGGGCAAGGTGCCAGCCGTCACGCACGGCGACACGGTCGTCACCGAATGCGCGGCCATCTGCGCCTATCTTGCCGACGCTTTCCCGCAAGCCGACCTGGCTCCAGCGCTGGGCGATCGCGCGCGAGGGTCCTATTATCGCTGGCTTTTCTTCGCGGCCGGTCCGGTCGAGGCCGCGACGACGAATAGGTCGCTTGGGTTCGAGACGCCCGCGGGCCGGGAGATGATGACCGGATATGGCACGTATGAGGCGACGATCAATACGCTCGAACAGGCCGTGTCGCGGAGCACTTACATTGTCGGCGACCGCTTCACCGCCGCAGATGTCTATGTCGGATCGCAGATCGGCTTTGGACTACGGTTTGGCTCGCTGGAGAAGCGCCCCGCGTTCGAGCGTTACTGGGCCACAGTCTCGAGCCGGCCCGCCGCCGTGCGCGCGGCTGAAATCGACGACGCCCTGATCGCCACGACGTGAGGCCCTCCCGGATCAGGGCCTGTGTGGCGTTGAATCGGGAACCGGGGCGTTCTTGTCCGTCTGATCGCCAGGTGGGTTCGTGAGCGGCGCGGTCGGGACGATCTCCGACGGAGCTTGGTCGCCAGACTTGGCTCCGCCCTCGCCAGATGGCTCCGCTGCAGTTCCGGAGGTCGAGTCGACGGTCGGCGCGTTTTCGGCTGGAGGTGTCACTGGCGAGTCGCTCACACTCGCGGGCGGCGGCGACTCCGCATCAGATGTCGTCATGTTGTACTTCAGAGCCTGACCCAACAGCGCTGACTTTGAAGACAGCGCGCGGGCAGTGGTGTCGCAGCGATCCGGCAACGCCCAGGACAACCAAGCCCGAGCCAATTCCCGGCTCGTTTTGGCTTCCGCAAGGGCCCATACGCTCCGGCCCTGTTTGATGGCCTCCGCGCCTTGAGGTGCGATCGGGTTTGGGCTGGCTTTTTCCGCCGCCGTGACGGCGTCAGCCAGGACCTTCAGCTCCTTATGGGCGGCGGCCATGTCAGAGGCGTAAGGTTGGGACTCGTTCGGCTGGGACGTGCCGAACATTTTGTCTATCGCTTTGAGGTCCGGCTTCACGCGTTCGTAGACGGCGAGGTACTCGCTCATCGCGCCATAGCACCAGGCCGTCAACGGGTAGTCCTCTGTCGGGGCGCCGGCCGGGAGAGGCTCGCCCTGCGGCGGACCGGCGGGAGCCGGAGCATCGGCTGCGAACAATGCGAGGGTAAAAAATAATGCGGAGGCCGACATTCACGGATCCTTGACTGTGGGTTCAGGGCTGGCGTCCGGAGTTCCGTAACCACCGCCGCCCGGCGTTTCAATTTCTATGGCGTCGCCGGGCTGGACCATAAGTGAAAAACAGCCGGGAAGTTCCCTTACCGTTCCGTCGGCTTCAATCAACCTCTGACGCCCAGGATCGCCGTCGGATCCGCCGGCCAGGCCTTTCGGCGGGTGTTCGCGGCGCGTCGACAGCAGGGCGACGTCCATGGCGGCAAGGAATCTGACTCTTCGCACGACCCCGTCTCCGCCGGCGCGGGCCCCACGGCCTCCTGATCCCTTGCGCACGCAGAAGCGTTCCACCCTTATCGGGAAACGTCGTTCCTGGATCTCAGGATCCGTGAGCCGCGAGTTCGTCATGTGACTGTGGACCGCGCTCGCCCCTGGCGCGGCGGCCGTCGCACCCACGCCGCCGCAAATCGTCTCATAGTATTGCTGGTCCATGTCGCCGAAGGTGAAGTTGTTCATGGTGCCCTGCGAATGGGCCATCTTCCCGAGCGCTTCGTAGAGCGCGTCCACGATGTGCTGACTGGTCTCGACATTCCCGGCAACCACGGCCGCCGGCCGCGCGGGACTGAGCATTGAGCCTACCGGCACGCGAATATCCAAAGGCTTCAGGCAACCAGCGTTCAGCGGGATCTCGTCGTCGACGAGGGTTCGGAAGACATAGAGCGCCGCCGCGCTGACGATCGCCGTGGGGGCGTTGAAGTTGGTCTCCAGTTGTGCGCTCGTGCCCGTGAAATCCAGCGTCGCTTCGCCGGCCTCTGGGTCTACGGTGATCTCGACCGCAATCGTCCCGCCGCCATCCATGGAGACCCTCGCGGACCCGTCCGCCAGCCGCGTGATGGCCCGCCGGACGTTGGCTTCGGCGTTTGCCTGTACGAAACGCATGTAGCGACCGACGGCCTCGCGCCCGTAGGAGTCGATCATCGCGAGTACGGTGTTCGCGCCTGTCTGGCATGCGGCGAGCTGAGCTTTGAGATCCGCGATATTGCGATCTGCCGAGCGCGCCGGGTAGGGGGAATCGTTCAACGCGTGTCGCACAACGGATTCGAGAAAGACTCCTCGCCGCATGATCGGCAATGCGTCCAGCAAAACGCCTTCTTCGTCCACGGTTCTCGAGAACGGAGGCATGGACCCCGGTTGAACGCCACCGACGTCGGCGTGATGTCCGCGTGCCGCGGTGAAGAACATCGGTTCGGCGCGGTCGCCGAGGAAAACCGGCATGACGACCGTGATGTCGGGAAGATGGGTTCCGCCGGCGTAGGGATTGTTGAGCGCGAAGGCGTCTCCAGGCGTCAGTCGGGCGTGACGCGCCTGGACCGCCCTGACGCTCGCGCCCATCGATCCCAGATGGACCGGCATGTGCGGCGCGTTGGCGACGAGGTCGCCGTGGTCGTCGAAGAGGGCGCAGGAGAAGTCCAATCGCTCCTTGATGTTCACGGATCGCGCGGTGCGTTCCAAAGCCGCGCCCATCGCCTCCGCGACGGCCATGAAACGGCGATTGAACAGTTCGAGCGTAACTGGATCTGCCTCTGTGTCCAAAAGGGGGCGCCGGACGCGTGGCCTCGCCCGAATCAGTCGAATGAGTCCGCCACCTTCTCGAACGGCACGCCAGCCTTCCGCGACCCAGATCTGCGTATCCGGCAATGTGATCAGCGCCGGGCCGTCGAGCGTCTCTGGGCCGACCGGCTTGCCGGTCGGCGTCAGCGCCGCCGCGCCGTCCCGCCCAGGCGCCGGCTCGCCGACCGCTTCGACCTCGATACTTTCGATGACCATCGTATGGTCGGTCTCGACAAAGCCGAAGAGTCTCTGATGTTCGGCAAGGAACGCGCGAACCATTTCGTCAAGGGAATCAAGCGGTACGTTGATGGCCGTGTCCGACTCGTCATAGCGGATGGCGGCGCGAGCGGTGATGACGGCTTCCCTGACGCCTTGCAATGCAAGCGCGGCGCGAGCGTCGACTTCCAGTTTGGCGGCGACCGCCGCTGCGGTGTCCGCCCCAGATCCGATCAGCGGCGCCGCCAGGCCCGCGCTTCGAGCGACCCGCAACCGCGCCTGACCGATCCCCCAGGCTGACATCACGCTGGCGTATCGGGGGGACAGAATCTCGTCCATGTCCAGCGCATCGGCAATTTGGCAGGCGACCTGACCTGCCGCGCCACCGAATGCGATCAAAGCATGGGCGCGGGGATCAAAGCCTCTCTCCGTCGAGACGCGACGGATGGCGCCGGACATCTGCTCGACGGCCACGGCCAGAAAACCTTCGGCAGCGGCCTCCGGAGAGGAAAGGCCCATCTGTTTCGCCAGGTCCGCGAGGCGGGAGCGCGCCGCTTCCGCATCCATGGGCGCGTCTCCTTTCTCACCGAATAGCTTGGGCATCGCGGCGGGGTCCAGACGTCCCAAAACGAGGTTTGCGTCCGTAACGGTCGCCGGTCCGCCGCGACCGTAGGCCGCCGGGCCAGGATCCGCGCCGGCGCTCCGCGGCCCGACCCTTGCCCGGAACCCATCGAAGTCGAGAATGGACCCGCCGCCCGCCGCGATCGTTTCTACGTCAACCATGGACGAGCGAAGTCGCACGCCGGCGACTTCGGCATGGTCTCGACGCTCGATTCGGCCGGCAAATCGACAGACGTCCGTGGACGTGCCCCCCATGTCCAGACCCAGGGCCGCATGGCGACGGGTCCAACCGGCCAGGCCCGCCAAGGCGATCACGCCGCCAGCCGGTCCGGAGAGAATCGCGTCCCGGCCTCTAAAGGCGTCGGCGCGGACGAGTCCGCCGCCGGAGGTCATGAAGTAGACATCGGCGCCGTTCAAAGCGCCGGTGAAGGTTTCCACGTACGCGCGTAGTCGGGGGGTCAGATACGCGTCGGCGATCGTTGTTTGGGCGCGGGCGACGAACCTCGGCAACGGCGAGACCTCACTGCCGGTCGCGACGAACCTGAAGCCGGCCGCTCCGGCGACAGCCTCCGCCTGCCGCTCGTGTTCAGGATAGAGGTCGCCGTGGAGGAATGTGATGGCGACGCTCTCGAACCCGCCCGCCAAGGCTTCGTCGAACGCTCGCCGTAAAGCGTCACGACCGAGCGGCGCCACGACGCTACCGTCCGCCGCCATCCGACCGGCGGATTCGATCACGCCAGCGTAGAGCGGCGCCGGCTTCTCTATGTCGAGCGCGAAGAGATTCGGCCGCGTCTGGTCGCCGATCTCCAGCGCGTCCGCAAAGCCGGCGTTGGTCACGAATAACGTCTTAGCTCCCGATCGCTCCAACAAGGTGTTGGTCGCGATCGTCGCGCCAACTCGGATCGCCGACACCCTCCCGGCCGGAAAGGGCGCGCCTTCCGCGACATTCAAGATCCGACGCATGGCGACGACGGCCGCATCGGCAGCGACGGTGACCCTGGAGGGTATCTTCAGGCAAACTTCGGCGCCATCGGGCGCCGTCCCGATGACATCCGTGAACGTGCCGCCTCGGTCGATGCAGAAGGTCCAACCGGCGGATTGTCGATCAGCAGTCGCCATCATCCGAAATTATTGATCCCGAGTGTCCACTTTCCACCGCAAGCCCGGTTGACGATCAGGCCGACAGTGACAAACTTAAGGACTAACCGCGTTTGCGGGAACGAGAGGCGCGCCATGGAACGGCTAAATGTCAACAGCTGGCGACCTGCGAACTCGGCATTGCGAGGAATGGCGTGGTTCGTCGCCGGCGCGGCGACCATCTGCGCCGTTGTCGTCGGCGCGGTTCTGGCGGTTGTTTTCGCCGCCACTTTCGTCGTTATCGGGTTCATGGCGTCGGCTGTGATCGCACTCTCGCTGGCGGCCTTCAAGGCCCGCAGGACGGTCAGAGCCGCCGCCACGGACGTCATAGAGGCGCGTCATGTGGGGGGCCACTCCTGGGTCGCCTATGGCTGGGACGGCGTCCGTCGCTAGGTCGCGCGGCGCCGCAAGGCGGCCTGCATCACCCTAACTCGATCCCCCGACGCCGCCCGCGTACAGTCTCGGCTGGCGTCATGCCTAACTCGAATATGGAGACGACGATGATCGGGATTGTAGCGACCTTGAAGGTGCAAGAGGGAAAACAGGCGGATTTTGAGGGGGTCTTCCTCGAACTCACCGCAAAGGTGCGGTCAAGCGAGCCCGGCAACCTGGTTTATCAGCTGACCAAGAGTCGCATCGATCCGACTGTCTACAAAGTCATCGAACTCTACAGGGACCAAGAGGCGGTGTCTGCCCATGGATCAAGCGAATATTTTCGAGAATTGGGCCGCAAGATGGGCGCGTTCATGGCGGGCCGTCCAGAAATCGAACATCTCGACGCTGTTGAATAGGCCATAGAAGAGCATGTCCGCCCCGCGAGCCGCGGGGCGGACATGGCCTCAGTTACAGGCCGCGCGAACCTGTACGTATTTCTTCGCGTTTTCGTCCCACCGCCACGCCGAGCAGTTGTAATCATCCGACGCTGTCGCGGGCGCCCCATAGGACTCCGACGACGGGGGCGGCGGACCATAGTTGTCGTCCGACGGCTCAGGACCGTAATCGGGCGCGTAGTCGTAGACATAGGGGTCATAAACGACAGCCGGACCCCAATACCAAGGGGTGGCCCAGAGGCCAGCTCCCCAGCCCCAACCCCAACCGCCTCTCCATCCATGCCAACCGCCATGCCAGCCGCCGCCGTGCCAGCCACCGCCGTGCCAGCCGCCACCGTGCCAACCACCGCCGTGCCAACCACCGCCGTGCCAGCCTCCGGCCCCGCCGTGAAATCCGCCGCCACCATGGAACCCGCCACCACCGCCATGTGAGCCGCCGCCACCGCCGCCATGGGATCCGCCGCCACCGCCGCCGCCATGGGACCCGCCACCGCCGCCGCCATGACCGCCATCGGCGGCCTCCGCGGAGGTGGCCGCCATGCCCGCGGATCCTGCGATCACGGTTACGACGGCGGCTATTTTGAAGAGTTTACGCGTGGACATTTGTGCGCCCTGAATGAATGATAACTTTTACGTATGTGTTTTTTCCACAGACAACCTGAACCGAGGGTGAATGGGGCCTTCAGACTTTGTCGTGCGAGCGGCGCTCCAGCGTTCGGAAGATGAAGGCGTATTCGTCATCAGGGCCGGCGGGGAAGACGTCGCGGCGAGTTTCGGTCCAGTCTGATTCGGAGATCGCGGGCAAATAGACGTCGCCGTCCGGACGCCCCATGATTTCGGTAATGTACAAGCGTTGCGCGCGCGGCAAGGCGACGGCGAACACGGCGGCCCCGCCGATGACGCAAATCTCCTCGACACCATCCTCACTCGCCTGCTCGCGGCCGATCTGTACGGCTTCGGAAAAATTCTCGCACACCACCGCGCCGGGCGGTGCGAACGAGCCGTCCCGTGACAGTACGATATTGAGCCGGCCGGACAGGGGCCGCCGCGGCAGGGAATCCCAGGTCGCCCGGCCCATTATGACAGGCTTGCCCATGGTCAGTGTGCGGAAAAGCGCGAGGTCCGATTTCAGCCGCCACGGCAGGCCGCCTTCGCGCCCTATCACCCCGTTCTCGGCGCGGGCCACGGGACCCAGGGTCAACAGGACGGCCAAACTAGACCGCGATCGGTGCGCGGATGGCGGGGTGGGCGTGGTAACCTTCGATTTTTATGTCGTCTGCCTGAAACGCGAATAGATCGTCGCGTCTTGCGAGCGAAAGCGTGGGGAAAGGCAAGGGATCCCGCGCCAGCTGCCGATGCGCCTGGTCGAGGTGATTCAGATAGAGATGAACATCACCGAACGTGTGGATAAACTCGCCCGGGCGCAAGCCGGTGACCTGCGCCACCATGTGGGTCAGCAGGGCGTAGCTTGCGATATTGAAGGGTACGCCGAGGAACATGTCCGCGGAGCGCTGGTAAAGCTGGCACGACAGCCGGCCGTCCGCGACGTAGAACTGAAAAAGACAATGGCAGGGCGGCAGAGCCATGTCATCGACGTCCGCGGGGTTCCACGCAGAAACGATATGCCGGCGACTCTCGGGGTTTTCGCGGATCGATTTTACGACATTGCCGATCTGGTCGATTGTCCTGCCGTCAGGCGCAGCCCATGAACGCCATTGTTTTCCATACACGGGCCCCAGTTCGCCGTCGGCGTCGGCCCATTCGTCCCAGATGCTGCAGCCGTGTTCTTGCAGCCAGCGCACATTCGAGGCGCCGCTCAAAAACCAAAGCAGCTCGAGCACGATCGATTTCACATGCAGTTTCTTGGTCGTCAGCAGCGGGAAACCGTGGGCCAGGTCGAAGCGCATCTGCCTGCCAAACACGCTCAGCGTGCCCGTTCCGGTCCGGTCGTCGCGGCGCGCGCCGTTGCGCACGATATCGTCCAGCAGATCCAGGTACTGGCGCTCGGACGTTTCAATGCTGGAGACGGGGAGGCGAGCGTTCATGGTCCAGGTGAGCCTATCGGCAAATCAGGGGTGGCGCCGCGACCAATTTTCGGCGTCGTCAGCTTCCGCTCGAGAAACGCCGCGGCCGCCGTGTCCGCCTTGAGCCATGATGCGTGACGCAAAAAGCCGTGGATCTCGTCGGGTAGAACGAGTTCCTCATAGGGCGCGCCTTGCGCTTCCAGCCGCCGCGCGAGATCGACGGTCTGCTGGAAGTCCACATTTCGGTCGTCATCTCCCTGGATCAGCAGCACTGGAGAGCGCCATGTGGCGATGTCGGCATCGGGCGATGCGGCGAACGCGGTGGCCATCGCCTGGCTGCGATCGCCCTGTTCGTAACGCAGATACGGGGCAGGCGCGTCGCGGGCGATGTCCCGGGACCAGTCGTGGACTCCATGCAGGTCGACGCCGGCCTTGAAGACGTCGGAATTCCGGGCCAGAGCCAACCCGGTCAGGTAGCCCCCGTAAGATCCGCCCCATATGCCGATGCGTGAGGCGTCGATCCCCGCGGTCGCCCGAAGGAACCGTGCGCCGGCCAGGATGTCCTGATACTCGGAGGCGCCTCGCGGGCCCGCCTTTGCCGGGTGTTGGAAAGCGCGACCGTAGCCGATCCCCAGGCGATAGTTGACCGACAGCACCGTGAAGCCATGCGCAGCCAGATACTGGTTTACCGCATAGGCGTTGCTATAATAGTCCATGTAATGCCAGCCCAGCAACATTTGTCGGGGCGGCCCTCCGTGGACGAAGATCACACCTGCCTGCGTCTCGCCTTCCGCCTTCCGTTCGAACAACTGACCATGCACGGTGACGCCGTCCGCCGCCTTGAAGGCCACTGATCGTGGCGTGACGAACGCCGCGCCTGGAAAATCGGACGGCGCGCCGCCGTCGTCCAACGTCCTGTGATCTGAGCCGTCACTGGACATCAGCGCAATTGCGGGGGCGCTTTGAGGGCTTGCCTCGACGAAGGCGACCTGGCCGCCGGACACCGGCGCGGGCCGCCATTCCGACGTCTCACCCTTTGTCAGCTCCAGTGGCGGGGAGCCCGCAACGGCCACTTTGAACAGGTGTCGTCGCTCGGTGTCGCCGGCAGCCGGTCCGGCATTGGCGCTGTAGATCACCAACCGCCCATCGGCGCTCAAGCCGACATCTTCGACCATGAAGGGTCCGGGCGTCAGCAGGGCAGGCGCGCCGCCCTCCGCGGATACGCGATAAAGGTGCTCCCAACCGTCGAGCTCAGCCAGGAAAACCAGGCGATCTCCCTCGGCCCACAGCAGGTTTGCGCCCCCGGCGACGTCCGGAAAAGAGCCCTCCGGCGTCGCCGGGCTGTTCCAAATCTTGCGCCCCTCGCCGGTGGCGACATCCGCCGTCCAGATCGACCATGGACGCGGAACTTCCGATAGCCAAGGCTCCGGCTGTCCTCCGTCGCCCTGCATCCTGACGAAAGCCACACGTTTGCCGTCGGGCGACCAACGCGGCGACGTATCGCTGTTCGTAGATGGGGCTAGCCAGGCGAGCGGCGCGTCCTTGCTCTTGTACACGCCGATGAATCCGTGGTCGCCGCGATCTGACCTGAACGCCAATGCGCTTCCGTCGGGCGACCAGGAGAGCTGGCTGTCGTGGCCGCGGTCGAAGAACAGTCGCTCGGGCTTGCCCTTGCCGTCCAGCGTAGAGGTCCACACTTGTCCGTCCTTCAGGTAAGCGAGCACCCCCCTGGCCGAGACGGCCGGTCCGTCGCCCTCCGCGAGGCGGACGGCTTCTCCCCCTGGGATCGCGGCGGCCCAGATGGCCACATCGGGTGCGCCGGTCGCCGAATCGGGGTCTGGCGGGAGGTTCCCCGTGGCGGGCCAGTTGGCGTCATGATCGCCGCCGCGGACGAACGTCAGCCACCGTCCGTCGGGCGAGAAGGTCGGCTGGGTCAGTTCCCGACCGTCGTCCTTGGAAAAGCGTGTGACTTGCCGGGGCGAAAATCCGGGGCCGGCGGCGAACCAGATGCTGCGCACACCGGCAAGGTTCCTGACCCAGGCGACCACTGGAGCGTGCTCGGCGGCGACCACCTCGCTTTCGAAAGGGTAGTGCAGCGCCTGCGCCATCGTGAAGGTTTCGGCCTGCGCGAGCGCGCCAGCCAACAGCGAAAACAAGGCTGTCAAAGCGCCGAACGGCGAAAGGAGCTTATTGCGAAGCGACATCGATGGCGTCCAATCTGGGCGCGCACGATATCCCAGGTTCGAACAAAGAAAAGGAGGCGGCCATGCCCGGCGCCAGATTCGCCCTTTTCACAGGTTCGCGCCTGCTTCAAGCAACGTCCGTCGTCTTGACGCGAGAGGCAAAAACCTATCGATAGCGCCGTTGGTTTGGGCCGCTCGTGCGCCGCCCGGCCTGGTTGCCGCTTCTGGAGACAAAATCATGCGCGTCTATTATGACCGCGACGCCGACATCGCCCGCCTGCTCGACAAGAAGATCGCCATCGTCGGGTACGGCTCTCAAGGCCACGCGCACGCGCTGAATTTGCGCGACTCGGGGGTCGGGAGTGTCGCCGTGGCGTTGCGGGATGGCTCCGCCACCGCGAGGAAAGCCGAAGCGGAGGGGCTGGAGGTCATGACGGTGGCCGCCGCCGCCGCGTGGGCGGACCTGATCATGGTGCTCGCGCCCGACGAACTCCAGCGCAGTATTTATGAGACCGACATCGCCCCGAATATCCGCGACGGCGCGGCTTTGCTGTTCGCGCACGGTCTCAACATACATTTCAGGCTGATCGAACCGCGGGACTCGATCGATGTGCTGATGGTCGCCCCAAAGGGTCCCGGTCACACGGTTCGAAGCGAATACCAGCGTGGTGGCGGCGTTCCCTGCCTGATCGCCGTGGCGCAGAATGCGACGGGCAATGCGCTCGACCTCGGTCTGGCCTATGCGTCCGCGATCGGCGGGGGCCGTTCCGGCGTCATCGAAACCACCTTCCGCGAGGAATGCGAGACCGATCTTTTCGGCGAGCAGGCTGTGCTGTGCGGCGGACTGGTCGAGCTGATACGGGCCGGTTTCGAAACGCTGGTGGAGGCGGGTTACGCCCCCGAGATGGCCTATTTCGAGTGCCTGCATGAAGTGAAGCTGATCGTCGACCTGATCTACGAAGGTGGCATCGCCAACATGAACTATTCGATCTCCAACACGGCCGAGTATGGAGAATATGCCTCCGGACCACGCGTGGTGACGCCGGCGACCAAGGCCGAGATGAAGCGCATCCTCGAAGATATTCAGTCGGGCCGGTTCGTCCGCGACTGGATGCTGGAATGCGCCGCCGGCCAGCCCAGTTTCAAGGCCACCCGGCGTCGGGCCGCGGAGCATGCCATCGAGGATGTCGGAGGCCGACTGCGCGCGATGATGCCGTGGATTACCAAGAACAAGCTTGTCGATCAGGCGCGCAACTGACCGACGCTCGGCGATCGCCTAGTGTCCCGTCTCAGCGCTCTTGACTCTTTCAGGAACGCAAGACACGCGTCGGTGTCGAGCCATCCTCGGGAGTGGACCAACCCGTCAAACTCATGCGACGCCCCCTTTAGTCGGCGGTCGAGATGCCCGGGTCGGCGCGCGCCCGCTGCTGCAGGCGTTTCTTCAGCTGAAGAACCTGGGTTTGTTTGGCTTCCCAAAGGAAGGCCATCAGCCGCACGGCTTCTTCGGAGATTTCGGGCGACAGGGACCCGTCACTTTCGCCACCCGCCGTGGGGGGAAAGAGCGGCGCGCCCCGTTGGGGAAAGTATTTGCACCGCACCGCTTCATTGCTGGCCTCGACGGCTGCGTCGATGGCCGTGATGACCTCCGGGTCGCCCCCGAACGGGGGGCCGCTCGCGAATTTCTCCACAAGCTCATTGAGATTGCCCCGCAATTCACTCAGCTGAGCACCGGATCTGTAGGGCACATAGCGATTGATCGACCGCAGGAACGCCAGGGTGAACAGATCGAGACTCACATTTTTCTGTGGCTCTCGCTCGAGGTCCGAGCTGGCGATCAGGCCGCCGAAAACATCGGCGAAATCCTGCATGATGTCTCCTTCCGGGAAGACCTGAACATCATAAAGTCGCACGTCCATGCTGTTCGAGCCGAACACGTGTTCCCAGCGCCGCAACATCAGGTCATAGAGATACCTGTCCCGCAGTAACTGGGCGCTCGGTGGATGGAACGCATCGGTCCCGCCGGTCTTGATGTAAGTCGAATAGGCGCTTCGATGCGCGTCGCCCTGCGCGCGCAGGTAAACGACGACCTTGATCGAACCGCAGTGTGCGGAAAGAAGCCGCTGCAGCCGGGTTATCTCCGAAATCGAGAGGAGCCGGGACGACAGATGCTCATTGGAGACAATGATCTTGAGCGGTTTCGCGCCGGCGACCTCTTCCGCAAGCTGGTCCTCAAGTCCGGCCCGGTAGGCCGCCAGCGATCCCGGTCCCTCCAGGCCGCTCTGTGTCTTGATTTCATCCTGTGGCCCCTCGGACGCATAGGCGTATGCCCGGGCATGGATCCTTTCCCCCAGGGAGCGGGGATAGAGGATCCCCCGCGAGAGCAGTCGTTCCCGGTTGGCCGCGAGTGTGGACTGGATGCTCGTCGTGCCCGTCTTTTCCGATCCGATGTGCAGGACGCAGTCTGTCACGTCGGCAAAGCTCCATCACGCGAGGGACCTTCCACTACCGCTCTCCACGCCGCGTTGGAAGCGCCGGGAGCGGTTTGCTCTGCCTCTGGACATGAGACATAAGCGGTCATGTTTTTGAGACGGCGATCGGGGCTCAGCACACAAATGACGTCGCCAATCTACGTGGCGATTCCTGTCTACAATGGCGCAAGTTCGATCGGGGCCACACTAGACAATCTATTCTGCCAGACCCACAAAGATTACCAGGTCATAATTTATGACGACGGTTCGACGGATGAGACCGACGAGATCATCCGCGGCGCCGCGCGGGCCGACAGCCGGGTCGCCATCATCCGTGGGGCCCGGAACCAGGGGCGGGGCGTGGCGCGCAACTGCCTGCTGGAGGCGGCGCGTGGCGGCATCATCGCCTGGCAGGACGCCGACGACACGTGGCGCTCGACAAAATTGGCGGAACAGCTGGCTTTTTTTCAGGCGCTTTCGAACAAAGGTCTTGATCAGAAGCGGTGCGTGGTGCTCTCGACGTTTGAGCGCACGGTGGCCAGACAAGGGCGTAAGGTCGTCACGACCCATGTGCCGCCTGAGATATACGACATACCTTATGTGTTGAGCAATTCATATGGAAATTGTCCGTTTCAGCTGCAGGCTACATTTGGGTTTGCGTCAGTTTACCTTGACGCCGGCGGCTTTGATCCGCGATTAAACTGGTCCGAGGACCTGGACATCGTCCTGAAGATACTGAGCTCAGGCGGTCATGTCGCGCCACATCAAGCCGAAATGGGGTTGGCAAATTATCATCACTCCCTCGTTTCGGTGAACGGGGACGTCGTTTTCAAGTCTCAGAAGATCATCGCCGATAGATATAGAAAGATCGCTTCCGAACACGGCATAGACATCGATGATTTGTACACGCGCCGCAGGTTGAATTACCTCTTCCGTATATATTTGGAAAATGGAGACTTCACGAAAGCCGTTTATACGACGTTGTCGTCAGCGATTGGCGGCGATGACCAGAAACTTCGCACAGCCTCAAAAAATCTGGTCGCCGTGTTCCGCGCCATGATCGAAGCGCGCGATGCTGGCGGCGGTCTTCCCGACTGACAGCGGCGCCCGTACCTCAGGTGGCGCGACACGCCACATGACCCCGGCGTTGAATCAGGCGATCAAAACCGCTATCCGCCCGTCAGATGACACCTTTTGCAATCATCGGCTCGCAACGATCGGGCACGACATTCTTGCGGCGCTCGCTCAACAGTCATCCGGACATCGTCTGCCATGGGGAGCCTTTCAACCCCGATACCGAAGGCATGCTCGAGGCGCCGGTGCGCAGGGCGGACATGCCGCCCAGGGAGGGCCGAGACGCCGATCCGATCGCCTTTCTCGACCGCCTTATGAGCTTTCACGCCGCAGGGCTGGCCGGCTTCAAGCTGCTGTTGGCGCATTCGCCAACCGTCCTTGAGGAGATTGCGGCGCGAGGTTATCGACTCATTATTTTACGGCGGGAGAACGCGCTGGCGAGGTATTCGTCCGGACAGATACTGGCGGCCATGCAGGTTTCGGGTCAAAGCTTCTTTCGGACGGCGAACACAGGGCCGTCCGCGATCAGGTCGACCTTCGACCCAGAGGCGTTCGAGCACCATGTCGAAACCGATCGCAGGCGTTGGGAAGCCTTCGCAGCCATCCTCGACGTTCACAACCCTCCATGCCTCGAGCTGGACTATGGCGATGTCGTCTGGGGCGACGGGCGCGAGCGCGTTCTGGATTTCCTCGGGGCCGAGCGGCGCCCGCTGAAGGCGTGGATGCAAAAGCTGAACAGCACCGATGTCGTGTCGCGCTTCGCCAACCCGCATGTGGTCGAGACCTATCTGTCGGATCGCGGACTCACACGCTGGGCGCAAGAGGGACCGCCGGACTGGAAGCAAGGCTGATCGCGCGTCGGCCAGCACCTGGAGGCGGCGCCATCGCCCATTGCCTTGCCACGCTCGATTGTCCGCCTTAAGGGGGCGGGAGCGTAGTCCGCGCCGAAACCCGAATGACGGCGGGCGGCCTGCGATATGACAGCCGGCGCTGGTAAATTCCAATCCCTTGGGGATCGAGATATTTGGAATAAAAGATCCGATTTGCAAAGGGCTCACGGCATGAGTTTCACATTTGATAGAGTTTTTATCGTCACATACGGCCGATCTGGGTCGACTCTGTTGCAAGGATTGCTCAACGCGATCCCGGGATACCGGATCTACGGCGAGAACGCCGGGTTCATGTTTAAGCTGCAGGATTCATACGAAGCACTTCTTTTGGCGCATAAGCATCTCGCCAACCCCAAGAACGACAACGAGAGCCAACCTTGGTTCGGCAGCTCGAGATTTGACAGCGAATCTGTCACCCGCGAATTTCGGAAATTCGTCAACACCATGCTGTTTCGGCCACACCTGGATCCGTCACATAAAGTCTTCGGGTTCAAAGAGATAAGATTTAACAACATGCAGCATGAAAATATTGACAAATATATCCAGTTCATACGCAGATTATTTCCGGAAACCGCGATTATATTTAATACCAGAAAAATTGAAGATGTAGTTAAGAGTGGGTGGTGGAGGAATAGTTATTGGTCCGGTCTTCCAGCGCAGCTTGCTGAGTTTCACGAGTTCTGCGGGCACTACTCGGAGAAGAATCCCGATCATGCGATCCATGTAACCTATGACGACCTCATCCTCGCCGACCGAAAGGAGGTCCTCCGCCTCCTCGACTTCCTAGGGGCGTCGGTGGGCGAGGAAGCGATCGACGCGGTTTTTCGCGGAAATCACTCGTATGCGAACCGCACGATCACCGCGTACATGAATGGCCGCGTCGAAAATGTCACCCTAGAGCAGCCGGATTGGTGGAGGCAAAACATCGACGAATTTCGTATCGAGCTCGCCCCAACGCCATCGGGCTCTAGCTTGGCTGGTGTGTTCCTGCCGGCGATCGGGTCGAACGCTCGATTGTTCGTCGAGGCCGGAGGTGACCGGATGGAGTTGGCCGGAACTCTGTCGACGCCCAAACTGGGGGCCCAGTTCACTGCGAACCCGGCGGCGGGCCAGGCGGGATTCGAAATCGAAATGCGACCGGGCGAGTCGATGCGCCTGTTCGGCATGTGCGACGACGGCGCGGAGGTCGTCGTCGGGGTCGTTCGCCGCGGCAGCGCCTCCTCACCGCGGGCATCGAGTGCGGCGAGCGGTAAAGTGAGCGCAGGCAAGGAGTGATCGCCGGCCGCACAAAGGACGCCTCATGACCGACGCAGACGGCCCTTTTGCTGGATCTGCCGATGACGCGGCGTCCGCAATCGAGCGGCTGAATGCCGGCCCCGAGGCTCGCCTGCAAACCCTTCGTCGGTTGGCCAGCGAGCCGGCCGCCAGGGATGACCGCGTCTGGGCCGCCATCGACGCCTTCGCGGGCGCGGGGCGCTGGAACGTCGTGCTGGAACTCATCGACCGGCACGAGTTCGACCTGGATCCCTGGCGTATGACGCCACTGCGGGTGAGGGCGCTGATCGAGCTCGGCTGGCACAGGCGCGCGCTGCAGGCGCTCGTTTGGGCCTATGAGAGCGGGTACGTCCGCGGAAACGAAGCCGTCGAGCTGTTGGTGGAATGGGGCGCGCTGGCATTGGCGGCAAATTTCATCGTCGCACAGATGTCGGAGGATCTCTGGCAAGGCGAAGCGCGCGCATCGGTCATCGCGGCCGCCACTCGCACCGGCGCGGCCGCCGACGAGCATGAAGCGCCCCTTCGATACGCCGACGCAATCCAGGCGCAGGATCTTCTTCTGCCGGGGCGCGAGCAGATTGGAGTGGCGGTCGGGCGCGCTCTGGGGTCGCTCAAGGCAAACGCTGCCCAACGGCTGGCGAATGACGATCCCGTTGGCGCCACAGCATTTTTGGCGGCCGCGGCGC
Organism: Caulobacterales bacterium; assembly: GCA_038206535.1. GTDB lineage: Bacteria > Pseudomonadota > Alphaproteobacteria > Caulobacterales > Caulobacteraceae > Acaudatibacter. The sequence goes on along the minus strand of JBBRAV010000001.1, from coordinate 156,618 downwards.
GCCTTGCTCCCACCGACCGGTCGCTGCTGGACGCCCTTGCTGACGCGGCGTTTCGCGCCAACCTGAGCGAACGGCGCCTCGACACCGTGCTGCGCATCTGGACGACCCAGGGTGACGTGTCCTCCCTTCTGGCCGTCGCGCGCGGGATTCTCGAGACGGCTTCATGGGAGGTTGTCGCCGAGGTGATGACGACCGTCTCGGCGGAAAGGGGCTCGCTGGGGCCTGAAATCGACGCCATCGCCGACCGGTACGGCGCGCACGCGGCGGGTAAGGTCGAGGACCATATTCGTGTTGGCGATATCGCTTCTGGACTGGAGCTGGTGAACAGGGTTTCGCGGCAATTCCCCGACGTCAAATGGCCGGACGGACTGCTTTCGCGACTTCTGCGCGCCACGAAACGCGCGCTTCGCGGTCAGCAGAGAGGCGGGGCGGCGCTCACCGCTTCGCTTGGTCCCCTCTACCTCGAGCTTGCGCCTTGCGATGTCGACGTATCCAGGATGGTGGGCAAGGTTCGCTTGCGACAGCGACGCCTGCGCGAGGCAAGAGAAATGCTCGGACGTGTCGTGGCGATCAACCCGCATGTGGCCAGTGACTGGGTGGCGTTGGCGATGGTCCAGGCCGACCTCGGAGAGCTGGACGGGCGCGACCTCAGTGTTGCTCGCGCGCTTCTCATCGCGCCGGATGCCGTTCTTCCGCAGGCCTTGGCGCCAGTTCGAGAGCGGATGGGCCTCGCATGACCCGCAGATCTCTTGCTCTCGTCGCCAATTTTCACAAGGAGCGCCGCATCGGGCGCAAGACGGCGAGCTTTCTGGGGCAGGCGCAGGCGCGCCTGCGGCATCGGGGCGTGGATTTCTACATCGAATTCGTCCTCGATCGTCCGGATGAACTCACGATCGAGCAGATCGAGACAGCGGCGCGAGGGATACCCGGATCGCGGGTGCACCATGTCGATTTCGGCAATCTCGGATCGTCGCGGACCTTCGGCGTTCAGGTGGCGAGGGCCAATGTCGTCTGCTTCACCGACGGGGACGATTTCTTTTCCTTCAACTGGTTCGAAGGCGCTCTGGATTTCTTTTCAGGCGGACGGCGCGGCGTGGTGCTTCACACTCAGTACGTGGTCGGATTTGATAACAAGCGGTACATCCGCGAGACGACGCAGTCGACCGATCCATGGTTCGACCCATTGTCTTTGGCCGCGCAATGGTACTGGAGTGCGAATCTGGCGATCGAGGCCGACGTTTTCGCATCGGTCCCGATCCAACCCTACGATCACGCGCGGGGATTTGGCTCGGAAGACTGGCATTGGACGTGCAATGGCCTGGCCGAGGGCATCGAACGTGTCGCCTTGCCGAACACGTCGTACTTCTATCGCGTGAAGCCGGAGCGTTTCGCGCTCGGCAGGGTCGGCGATGTCATCGCCATGGCTTCGCCTCTTTTCGAGCCGGGTCGACTGCCCCCCAGAACGCCAGGATTTGTGGCCGAGCCGCCCAAGGTTGTCCCCCCGCCCGAAGCGTTTTTCGCACAGGCTCGCGAGGTCGAGCCGTACGAAGTGGGGCTGTCCTATCTTCGCGCGGTCGAGGTCGGCGCCGAAACCATCCCCCATTTCCGTCCCCACACGCCCCCTCTCGTCGGCACGGTGTATCGCGACGCGCTGGCGAATGGGTTCGGCCAGGGTTCGGCGATCATCTTCGCCGATAGCCAGCGCCTGCCTGGCGGCCTCGAGATGGCGTCATCGCTTTGTACGGCGGTCTCCGGCGCCTCCGAAACAGGGCGGCTCTACATCATCGACGGTAGCCGTGACGCTTGTCACGCACGAGCCGACGGCTACGTAATTCAGCTTGGGGACCTGCGGGCGGCGCGGTTGTATGACGACTCCATCGACCGCCTGATCGCGCGCTTCCTCATTCAGAACAGCGATCTGACTGTCCTCAATATCGTCTCGCCGCGCAACGGTTCGCGCGCTCTTGCTTTTTCGCGAGCGACGCGTGGCAGCGTCAGACGCTGGGTCAATCTCATCCTGGAATATGGATTCGACGCGTTGTCGCAAACGTATGAAGAACTCGACATGTTCGTGGAGGCCGGCATCGCGGCGGAAAACATCGCCGTTTTTGAAAAGACCGCGGTCGAGGCCCGGCGCGTCAAAGACGTGGGCCTTGCCTACAGCCCAGGATTGGAAGCCGCCTTTGTTTCCGGTGACCTACGCTCGATCGCGCCGGCGACCACTCCTTGGCGGAAGCCTGATGAGCGTGCGCGTGCCCGCCCGCCGGCCGAGACGCTGGTCCTGCGCGTGGGAATGGTGCAGCCGGCGGGTGGCGATGAAGGTGAGGCCATCGCCGGTTGGCTGAGGCTGGATGAGGCGCAACGTGAAATGGCCCGTGAGGCGGATGAGATCATCATCGTTGGCGGCGGAACGTTTCTCGGCGAGACTGTTGGATCGGGAGCGTCGGGCAGACCGGGCATTCGCATTCCGTCTCTGACCATAGTGCGCCCTGGCGAGCCGCCCGCGTATTATTTCCGGCCACAGGCCGAATCCATGAATGAAGCCCTGCGTCAGGGTCGCGTCCCGGCCGACCTCGCCTACGTCGGCGCGATCGGAATCGCGGGGGAGACCTTTGGCGAAATGCTGGAAACCTGCGGCGAGCGCATGTCGATCGCCGCGCTGGTGGCCCTCGCCATCTGCAGGGCTCGGGAGGCGGGACAGACGATCGTCACCTGCTTTGGCGAAACCGACGTCGTTTCCGCCTCCGCGGAAGATTTGCAGTGGCTCGGCGGGGCGCGACTGTTGCTCGGCATTTTTCGGCATATGGCCGCGGGCGGCGCGCATGGATAACGCCACGGCGTATTTCTATCGCGAACGCTATCGCGGTCTGTCGATCAGGCCTCATCTGTCGCCGCGGCTGAGCGAGACGCTGGACAGGACGCTTTCCGACCTGCGCGCACGAAACGATCATCCGGAATCGACGTGGGATGAATATTCCCAGGAACTTCTCTTCTCTTTGGAGCCTGATCTTCGCGACGCGTATCTGGCCCGGCGCACGATATTTCCATTCTACCGCATTGCCGGCGACGAGACGATCTGGCGTTGCCTCCGATCTCAGTCACCGTTCATCGACGCACTGGCGGATCGGTATCCGCATGTGGGAATTGAGCTTCTCGAACAGCTCTGGCTGGAGCGCGGGCGTGGCATGCCCTGGGCGCTGCCATCGCCGGTCGACAAGCCTGGACGGTGGCGTTCCACCAACGGCATGTCGCCAGGGTTCCTGGCCCTGGCCGCAGAAGGGGGCCCCTATGCGGCTGTCGTCGTCACGCCCCGATGTGGCATAGGCGGCTCAGAAAAGGTGATGCGTGCAATGATCGCGTCCATGGAGCGTTTGACCGGCCTGCCCAGTCTGATGATCGTGGCCGACAGTGAAGTGCCGCCGGAACTTTTGCCCAGGGGCGCAATTTGTCTGCCGAATCTCAGCTTTCATGGCGAGCCGTTTCTTCGGTCTGGCACCCCCGATAGGGTCGCCGCGTTGAAGGACCTCGTCCTGCAGGTCGACGCGCCCCGCGTGATCGCTATCAACAGCTTCACTGGAAACACGCTGCTGGTGGGCGGCGAGTTGCAGAAGCAGGGAATCAAGGTGGCGTCCGCTCTGTTTTCCGAAGCTGTCGGCCCAGGCGGCGCCGTCGAGGGCTATGTGCAAATCGCCGATTGGCTGATCGACGCTGGCGTAACCTTGTTCAGCGACAACCACCACATCGCCCGGGTGTTGTCGTCCGTGAGTTTCTACGACGACACGATCGTCCTGTCGGCCCCGGAAACGGCGAGCGACGGGCCACCGCCGCACGGCGCGCACGTGCTGTGGGCCGGGCGGATCAGCGCCGAGAAACGTCCTGATCTGCTCCTGGAGATCGCACGGGCCAGTCCGGATCTGGTGTATGATCTCTGGGGCGCTCCCTCTGTGTCGGACGAGCGAGTGATGTCGAAGATCCTGGCGCAACCCAACATCATTTACCATGGCGCGTTCGACGGCTTCGCGAGCATCGACATATCCGACGCGGGATGCCTTCTCTACACCAGCGCCTGGGATGGAACGCCAAATCTGCTGCTCGAGGCGATGTCCTCAGGGCTGGCCTGCGTCAGCACCGCCGTCGGCGGCATTCCCGACTTGTTGGCTGACGACAGGGGTTTGCTGATCGCCCCGGACGCCCCGGCCGAGGTTTACGTCGACGCCTTGCGGCGGGTGCTGGACGATCGCCCCGCCCGCGAGGCGATGGCCGAGCGGTGCAGGAACTACATTCGCCTGGAGCGGACCTGGGAGATTTTCGACAGGACAGTCGCTCAACTCCTGTCGGTATTGTAGCGTCCCGCCAGGTCCGCGGTGCGCGGCCGATGGCGCGCTTGACTGGGCGACAGCGTAACATCAGGATATTGTCATGATATCTGGAAATGTAGACCTTTTGGGAGAGCAGCCTTCGCGCATGGATCCGCGAATGATCTTTTCATCCGACCGCACTTTGCTCTATGTGTCGGTGCCCAAGACAGGATGCACCACGATTAAGACTATCGTGGCGGCGTCGGTCGGTTTTGTCGAGCCCGGGGTTCTTTCGCGTTTCGCTGATGGCGGCATACACCCCGCGCTGCTCGGCCGTAACGAGCGGTGGTCTGGCTTGACCGCTGCGGAGCGCGGAGACCTGTTATTCGGCCAGACCGTGTTTCGGTTTACATCCGTGCGCAATCCTTACGAACGTCTGGTTTCCTGCTATCTCGACAAGATGGTCGAAGGGCGTCCGAAATATCACCTGCGCGACCTGCTTTTGCAGAAAGGTGAGGTGACAATGGCCTCCTTTCTCAGGTTTGTCGCCGATCAACCGCCGCTCGAACGCGATGTCCACTGTCGCGCGATGGTCGACCTCTGCTATACCGGTCACTTCGGCTATAGTGAAATCGTTCGGTATGAGTCCTTCGAGGATGATCTTCGACGAGTCATGCAAAGCCTGAACGCGGCCGGTTGGCCCATTCCCAAACCCTGGCCGGTACAGCGCACTTTCGCGGGCTCTCATATCGCAGATCTCCTGGGCGTGGAAGAGCGCGCCTTGATCAAAGAAATCTACCAGCGGGATTTCGACGAGTTTGGCTATTCCAGCGCTGTTTCGGACATGGGACGTCTATAGGTATCATCCTCGTGCGGTTGACCGTGCATTTTATTGAGTAAAGTGGCCTCCGTCTGAGGATATTGCTAGATCGCGGGCTCCTAGTTTCTCGAAGAAACAAGTTTCGCATCGAGCGCGCGCTCCCACTGCAGGGCATGTTCTACGAGAGTGTCGAGCTTGTCGAACCTGGGCCGCCAAGGAAAACGCGCAAGAAGTTGAGCGTTATCCGCGATCAGCGCCGGTGGATCGCCGGGGCGTCTTGGCGCCATCCGGCGTGTCAGCGTTACGCCGGCGACGCGGTCGACGCAGTCGAGTACGTCCAAAACCGAAAAGCCGCGCCCATATCCGCAGTTGAGTATGTGGCTTTGGGCGGGGTTGGCCGCAAGGGCGTCCAGGGCGTGCACATGCGCCTGGGCCAGGTCGGAAACATGGATGTAGTCTCGCACGCCCGTTCCGTCTGGGGTGGGAAAGTCGTCGCCATAGATCTCCACGACCGCGCGTTTGCCGCAGACGGCTTCCACCGCGATCTTGATCAGGTGAGTGGCGCCGACCGTGGCCTGCCCGGCCCGTCCGGCGGGGTCGGCCCCGGCGACGTTGAAGTAGCGAAGGGCGCAGAAATTGAAATCGTGGGCATCGGCGACATCCCGAAGCATGAACTCGGTCATCAACTTGGAGCGACCATACGGATTGATCGGGCTGGGGGCCGTTGCCTCCCCGATGAGGCTGTCCGCGGGATTGCCGTATACGGCTGCTGTCGAGGAAAATACAAAATGGCGTACGTTGTTCGCCACCGCGGCCGCGATCAGCGCGCGACTGTTTGCTGTGTTGTTTCGATAATACTTCAACGGGTGGGCCACCGACTCGGGGACGATGATCGAGCCGGCGAAATGCAGAATGGAGTCTATCCCATGTTCGGCGATCAAGCGACCAACCAGCGCTTCGTCTCCAACGTCTCCCAGCGCGAACGGTACGCCAGGTGGGACAGCCCATCGAAAGCCCGTCGAAAGATCGTCCAAGACGACGATGCGGCGGCCGGCGTCGGCGAGGGCCAAAACGGCGTGGCTGCCGATATAGCCCGCGCCGCCCGTGACCAGGACAGCGCCTTGCTGGTTGCTTGTCATGTGAATTCCCCGCCTGACGTGCAATGTTCCGGCGCGGTCGACATCCGGGCCGCAGCCCCTTGCATCGCCGCCACGCCAGCCGAAGTCCTTGACACGCCCAAGGCCGGCGAGCAATTCCACGGCTTGTTTCCAGAGGCTCTCAATATGTCGGAAAACGCGGAGGCTGTCGCCCTCAGGCTTCTCGAAATACCCTTGGAGCATGAGCAACTGGCGGCCGAGTTCAACGAGAATCCGGCGCGAGCGGCGCGCAACTGGCTTCTCAACGCCTACGCCGAGTGCCTACGATGGGTTATCGGCGGGACGGAAAATGATGAGTCCCGGCCGGGGAGGGGGCGTGGGCGCGGTCGTGGGGCCGCAACCGAAGACGGTGAGGCTGGCGCCCGGCAAGGACGCCCTCGCAATGGCCCGGCGGCTCGCCCTTTTAGCGAAGACTGAAGATCCCGATGGAGACGCCGTCTCCATCGCCAGCGGGGCGCGCGCCGCTCCTGCTGGAACCGGTCGACTTGCTGCTGCTGAGTGCGACGGCGCCGCTGTCAGACGCGGTGAGCGCGACGGTTTGCGCCCGTTGGGGGGAGGCGGCGGATCTGTGGCTGGATGTCTGCCGGCAAGATGTTTATCTGCCCATGGCGGCGCGGTGCGGCCTGGAAGCGACGCTGCAGGCCGGCCTGTACGATCTGGCGCAGTACTTCCACACTCGCCTGGACGACACGTCGTCGCTGCCGGATTTCCTTGCCGAGCCATGGCGGCAATCGTTGCCGATCAGGCGCGACCGCGCCAGACATCACGCAGAGCGAAGGGATGCGCCTTTGCGGCCTGGCTCCCTTCAGGTGACGCGCCGCCTGGTCGACCTGCGCTTCTACCGCGAAGCGATTGGGGATATCTTTCGGCGGCGCCTGATTGGGACCGACCGCCGCGCGGCTGTCTCGCTGCTCGCCGAATGCTATGTCCGGCTTGGGCGCCACGAGGCCCTTGTCGCACTTGGACGTTCTCACCCCTTTTACCTTCCTGGCGCCGGACTCAAGGATAGGGTTCTCACGGCCGAGAGAGCTCTTGCCCGGGAGGCGGTCGGGCCTGTCCAATGCGCGCTCGAGTTCGCCCGGCGCCATCCCGCGGGTCACCTGTTGGTCCCATTTCTCCAGTCGCCCCAATTGGTGTTCGCGCCGCATGGGTGAGCGCGGCGCGATCGATGGCGAGGACGAGCAGGCCGGTCCTTTCGATCCCATGGTCGACGGTTTCAAGTCCGCGGACAGCGTCGAGGCATTGCACGCAGAGATCGGAACCGACCTGGCGTCGAACGAAGCGATGCTGGATTCGAGCGTGCGCCTGCTCGAAAAAGCCGCGCGCGGCGGCCAGATGATTGCCGGTCTGCGCCTCGTCGACCGACTGCTCGAGCGGTTTGGACATGCAGGACCTCTGGTAGATTATCGCCTTCGTTTTCTGCTTTCCTTGGCCTTGTGGGACGAACTGGGCGGCGAATGCGAAAGCGCCATGGATCGGGGCATTCAGTCGATCCACTTGGCCTTTCGGGTGATCGTTTCGCTGAATAGGCTGAAGGATGAAAGCGAGCGTGACATCGGGCCGCTCTATCGGCGCGGTCTCTCGAGGTATTCCGAGCTCGTGGCGGCGTCCCGGGATTCGGCGATTTGGTGGGCGCGCTACTATCGTGAGATCGGCAATGGCGTCGCGAGTTTGAAGTGCTATCACACGCTGATCCAGCCGTATTCGGCGGCAAATCGCTACGCCGCCGCCGCGCTGCGCGAAAGCGCCGAACTGGCGCTGGCCGGCAATCGGTGGGGCCGCGACGCCCCCTTCCTCTTGCAGGCGGTAAAGGAGGGCGTGGCCTTCAAAGCGCCTTGGAGAGCGGCGGCGGCGGTGGCCGCCCTTGCGCACGGTGCTGCCGGGGCTCGACTCGACGACCTCGGCCGCTTGCCGGGTACGACCGTGTATTCGCACGTCCACGACGCGGTCGGATCCCCGGAAACCGCTTTCGACTACCTGATCGACGAGGTGTTGCCCGGCCGCGCCGCCTATGAGCCACGCGACGCGCTGCTGATGATCGGCAGATCCCTGGCGGCTGGCGGAATGGAGCGGATCTTCGCCAACACCTACCGCGCAGTCGAAGCGGCCGGCGCCTTCGGACATGTCCGCATGGCGCTTCTCCATTTCGACGCCCCGGGACCGACGGCGTTTTACCTGCCCGTGGCCGGATGCGACCCCAGCGAGATCGCTCTTCTCGATTCTGCCGAAATCCCGGAGTTGCCGGTCGCCATGTTGCCCTTGTCGCTCGCGCGGCGGGTCTGGGCTGCTTATCGGCTGATCCAGCAGGAGCGGCCTCGCGTCATTCACGCCTGGAACGATACGCTGGGCATTATCGCCGCATTCGCGGGGCTGCTGGCGGGATGTCCACGCATAATCGTGCACTTTCACCATATGAGGGCGATCACTCGCTCGACCGACCGGACTCTCATCCGCTCCTATCCATCATGCTATCGGCGCCTGTTGGAGCGGCCGGAGATTCGACTTTTGTTCGTGGCGGACGCCAGTGTCCGGGACCATGCCGATTGGTGGTCGGTCGATCCGAGCGAAAAATTCAAGCGTCTATATAACGGCTCCGCGGAGATGAGGCCGGCGCCCGGCGCCCGTGAGACGCTGCGGCGCGAAATGGGTTTTGCGCCGCAAGCGCCTGTTCTTGGGACCGTATTCCGTTTCGAGTCGGTCAAGCGCCCCGCGCTCTGGATCGAAGCCGCTCGGCGGGTTGCGGACCAGCTTCCCGACGCCAGGTTCCTCATGGTCGGCAGTGGCGCACGATGGGACGATTCACGCACCCAGGTCGCCGCGCTCGGCCTGACGGATCGCTTCCATTTTCCAGGCACGGTGCGCAACGTGGGTGACTATCTGGCCTGCATGGACGTGTTCATGCTTACTTCTCAGGTCGAAGGCTTGCCCAATTCACTTGTTGAAGCGCAGTTGGCTGGCGTTCCGGTCATTGCGACGGACGTGGGAGGCGCGCGCGAAACCTTCGTCCCCGGCGTGACTGGCCGGCTCGTGGATAGCCATACGCCGGAACGCCTCGCGACAGTGGCCGTCGATTGCCTGACCAATCGGGAGTGGCGCGAGCGAGCGAATATCATGGCGCGTCAGGCTGCGGTCGGGCGCTTCGGCATCGACCGCTATTTGACGTCCTTGCTTGCCCTTTACGGAACGCCCTAGCCCCTTAGCCAAAGCCTCCGGGGCCGCGCCGCCAACAAAAGAGTGAGCGGCGACGAAACCGTCGCCCTACAGATAAGCGGTCTCGTCCAGATCGAGATTGTCGCTCGGTCCATCGTCGTCGTCGTCGTCCGGCACGTCAGGCTTGCTGGCTTTGAAGGCCTTGTGAATCGTGAAACCCATGCCTTCGTCGATCCACACTTCGCTCGCGCGACCCAAGATGCTGGTACGCCCAGCCTCCGCGAGGGCGTTCGCCAGCGCCGCTTCACGATCCTTGTGCAGACCGATCTTCACGGTATTCATCGAGACCGACCACTCCGGCTTTCGGAATAACGCGCGCTCCAGTTTTACCCAATAGATGGTGCTAGCCATTCGGCCGTCTCCTGAGAACCTGATTTTTCGGGGGGCCAGGACGCGACGAGCCCACTCACCAACGTCTTGATAGTAGATGTCTCCCAAAGATCTGCCGACACCGTCACTATCGCGATCATACCTTAGGGTCCAGGAACCGGGCCAGATTTTCCTTCCGACTGATCTTGCCGCTCGTGGTCTTGATCAGGCGCCCCTCGTCGACCAGCTGGATCGCCCTTGGCGTGACGTTGAAGATCGAGTGCACGCGAATCGAGATTTCGCGGCGCAGTTCGTCGTCGGATCGCGGAGTTCGGCGATCGCGTTCGGCCATCAGCACCAGACACTCGCTTCCGATCTTCGGATCGAACCATGCCAGCGCCACCGTGCGGCCACGCTTCAGTCCTGGCAGGTTCGTGACCGCGGACTCGATTTCGTGGGCGTAGAGGTTGCGTCCATTGATGATCAGCAGATCATCCAGGCGGCCCAGAACGTACAGTCGCCCCTCGTTGAGGAACCCGAGGTCCCGCGTCAGGTAAGCATCGCCGCGCAGGCGCTCGGCCGTGCGTTCAGGGTCACGGTTATACCCTGAAAATAGAAACCGCCCGCGGATGGCAATTTCTCCCACCGTGTCATTGGCGATCGCATCGCCCTTGGCGTCGTGGATGGAGACGGTCAGCCCCTCGATCACCGGTCCGCATTCGACGAGTTCAACACCCGCGCCAGGTTGCGTCATGGTTGGCCGGGAGCCGCGATGCAGGCTCTCCGGCTCGACCCAGATCCGGGCCGGCGGATCGGCGCCAAGTCGTGTCTGCGAAACCGCGAACACCGTTTCGGCCATCGCGTAGCAACACTGCAGTTGTTCTTGGCGCACGCCGGCGGAGGTGAATGCAGCCGCAAATCGATCGAGGCTGGCGCCTTTGCAGGGCTCCGAACAGTCGATGAACGCTCGCATGCCCGATAGATCCCATTCGGCCGCCCGCCTCGATACCGTTCCGGACAGGTGATCGAACGCGAAGTTCGGCAGCCACGTGAATGTGCCCCGGTGCGCGACGATGGCGTCCAGGAGCGTACCGGGGCGGCCGACCCAATAAAGAGGGTCTATGTGCGCTACAGGGATAGCGAAATATGCCGGCATGATCAGGCAGGCGATCAGACCCATGTCGTGATAAAGCGGCAGCCACGACACGATCACATCGGCCGGAGAAAGGTCGATGGCTCGCGCATAGCTTTCGATCTGATCGGCGATGGCCGCATAACTCAGCGCCACGCCTTTTTTCAGGCCCGTGGTGCCCGAACTGTGCTGCAAAAGCGCGATGCTATCCTCTGGAGCGAAGCGAACGTCGAGCGGTGCGGGCGTGACGGTTTCAATGAGCACCACCGCGATTGCCTCCAGCGGCAGTCCCGCTGCACGCATTTCATCCGCGGTGACCGCGTCTGCGACGATAGCCGCCGGCTTGATCAGCCGCAGCAAAGCATCGTGAGACCGCCAGTAGAGATCGCGATCCTGACGCGGCGAACTGCAGGGCATGAAGGCTGGCGTCAACCCACCCAGCATGGCTCCGAAAAACGCGCCGTACAGATGGGGCGTGTGGCGCAGAAATATGAGCACCTGTCCCCCGGGCGGTACGCCGGCCCGGCGGTAGGCGTCTTGAAATCCGCCGCAACTGGTTTCGAGCTCTCTCCAGGAGATCGCGACCTCGCCCTCGGCGCCGACCTGATGGCAAAAGATCGCCGCCGGGTCGGCATCGAAATGTTTCATAAGCGCGCGCTGGAAGCGGTTCAACGCAATCGGCGGCCCATCGACATCGCTCACGGTGGGGTGCTCTTGGCGGAGTCGAGCCGCGCGTTGGAGACAACCGCTTGGGTTAAGAGGCGTCGCCTTATGCGCGCGGAACGCGTCTTTGTCCGTTTCCAGGCTTGGACCGCGCTGCTCCGGCCGGACTCTAGCGCCCCGACGAATTGCGCAACCGACAGAAACGCCCAGAATGCCGCGTGGGCGCTGGGTGCGAACCCGCCCCCGCCCGGGCTCATCGAGCCGGTCGCAGCGATATAGCCTGTCCGCGCGTCTTCGAGCCTTCCGGCCCGGGCCGCTTCTATGGCGCAATTGAATACGGCCGGTTTCAGCTCGCGGATCTCCGCATCGGCCGCGATCGCGATCGGATCGGATGCGTCTTCGGCGCCATCTGCTACGGTTCTCAAGACCAGAACGGCCTGCGCCGGCCGACCCGCCGCCTTCAGGGCCAGACCCTCCCGGTAGCGGTAGTAGATGTCGGCCGGCTTCATCTCTGCGCAGATGCGGAAACCCTCGGCGGAGCGTATCGAATCGTTCGTCGCCGAAAGCCGCGCGATCGCAAACCAGGCTTCAAATGAGGTTGGATTGAACTTCGCCACAGCCTCCGCTTGCTGAAGCGCCACGTCGTCGTCGCCCTGCTTGATCGCCATGCGGAGAAATTTGAGCCGCTCGCGACTGAGCGCGTTCAACCCGTCGATCGCACAGCGAGAAACAGGGTCGAAGGACCAGATCGCCCGAAGATAGGACGCCCGGACTTCATCATCCTTTCGCGACGCGGCGCGCCGCGCTCCGACCTCCCAGGATTTGCGGCATTCCCGGGTCAACGTCGTAAGCGCGGGGTCGGCTTTAGCCCTCGCGCCAAGCCGCGCCAAGACGCATGCTTGCGCTTGTGCGAGGTCAGGGCCGCCGAGCGTCTTCAAAACAGCCTTGAATCGCTCAGGTTCCAGGGTATGGAGCCGGAGCAGCAATTCAGGAAGCCCGTCCGCGCGCTTGGCCTTTATGCGCGCCGTAATCGCAAGGCGTAGCGCGTCGGCGCGCTCTCCGCTTTCGCGAACGGCGTGATCGGCGAACTCCGCCATCCCGTCCCAGTCACGACGCAGGTAGGCGATCCGCGCCAAACTCAGTGCTGGTTCGATCTTGTCCGGCCCCGTCGCGCTCAACCGTCGCCAGATCGGCTCCGCCAGATTGTTTTCGCCGCGTAGCCCATGGACCCGAGCCCTCAATTTAAGGGCGACGACGTTTTCTGGGTCCGCCTCGAGTAGCCGAGACGACAGATCCAGGACGACATCCAACTTCTTTTCGGCGTAGGCCGATTGCGCCAGAGCCGACAGCCTCTCGATTTCGACCCAGTGCGCAGCCCTTGGCGCGGTGTTCGCTGCGCGAGCCTTCATGGATCGCGGTGAGCGTGAGGTAAGTGGCGTAACTGCATGCGGCCTTCGACGGCGTGGCGACAGCGCGTGTGCGCGACACCTTTTAGCATTGACCTCGATTCGGCTGTCAACCAATGGATGTCGGGTCCACATTGCCCCGGAAAGGGCGCCGACGGGTGGCTGCACACAACGGAGACAGTCGATGGATCTTGATCAGGTCTGGCAGGCGCTTGTCGAGGCGGTTCGCGAAGAAACGGACGACCCCGACGCGGTCGTGCGCCCGGGCATGACGGCCGATGATATTCCAGGCTGGGATTCGCTGGCCCACGTCCGTATCGTGATGAATCTGGAGGCTAGAACAGGAACGCAGATCGAGATCAGCGACACCTACAAAGCCGCCACCGTGGATGATCTGGTGCAAATCGTGTTGAAGAGGCTTCCGAGCGGCGGCTGAACGCGGCTTGGCCGGCGTCCCGACGGTCACCGAGTCGAGTCTTCGAGAAGTTGCTCGATCGAGCGCCACTGAAAGACGCCGGCTCGGGAGTCCAGCTGATCGAGGAGCCTCTCCAGAAATGTCCATGCCTCGGCGTCGAGGTTCTTATGATGCGTCAGGAGCCCGATCGGTTCGTTCCAAAGCCGTTTGATCCGGCGCGCCCGCAGATGACGCCATAGTCGCGTCAACACGGCCGAAACCCCGCGGAACCGGGCGGGACGCCATCTCATGATATCGATATGGGTGTTGATGTCGGGCAAGCCTTTCTTTTCTTCCATAGCGGCGCCGTAAACCGAAACGGCGCGTAGGGGGGTCAGCTTAAGCGCCTCACGAGCGTTCGGCAGCAGCACGTTCCAGGGAGGCGCGTAAACCGGGACGACTTGGCGCATGATCGACAACCGCCGCCAGCTCTCGGCAATCGTAGCCGCGATTTCGCTTTGGGCCGTGTCCGCCGCGAATTCCGACGAAAACTCCCCTTCTGCATTCCTGTCCACGTGGTCGCAGCCATGCTGGATGACCCTCGTCGACTTATGCGCCGCCAGCAGCGCGCCTAGGCCAGACACATCCGAATCCGGAATAACCGCCAGGGCCAGCGGCGCACCGTGCCGTTCGGATAGCGCGAGCAATCGCTCCAGGTTCTTTGACGGCCTGCGGGCGTCATCGTCCCGCCACCATAGTCGCGGCTTATGACCGCTCCGGCGCCATGCGCCCGCCTCGGCATCGATCAGCGCCCAGAAGAACGACTCGATAGTGGCGTCGATGATGGATGACATCGCTGGATCGCCGTGTTCGGGGTCCGGGAGGCGCCGGGCCTTTCCCGGCCCTCGGAGCCCTCAAAACTCCATGGCGTCAAGGGCGAGACACGATGAGAGGTCGTTGCACGATGACGGGCTTTGACCTAAGCGGCGCTGTGCGCGGATGTGGCGGAACTGGCAGACGCACTGGATTTAGGTTCCAGCGCTGAAAGGCGTGGAGGTTCGAGTCCTCTCATCCGCACCACTTTGCGGCGCGCTCGCCGCCTCGCGGGATTTGGCGCGGCGGAGGCAGATTGGGTGGCGTGTTTGCCCATCCGGCCGCGGCGCGAAGTAGGGTTGAGGGGCGCGCGGCCGCGTGACATAAGAGCGGTTCGTTTCACGCCGCCGGGTCGCAACGACCTTGGCGGCGGCGTTTTATTTGGCGCCGGGCGTCTCCGGGCCGGGTCATTCGGGAAATATCGATGCAAGTTACTGAAAAAGCGTTCGAAGGCTTGAGCCGCAGCTATGGCGTCCTGGTGCCGGCGAGCGAGCTGGGCGCATTGTTGGACGCGCGCATCGCGGAAATCGCGCCGACCTTGAACCTGAAGGGATTCCGGCCCGGGAAAGCCCCGCCGGCCCATGTCAAGCGCATGTATGGCAAGGCGATCATGGGTGAGTTGGTTGAAAAGACCCTCAACGAAACCTCGCAGAAACTTCTCGACGAGCGCCAGTTGCGCATCGCCTCCCGACCCGAACTCAAGCCCGCTTCCGACATGGAGGCCGTACTCGCCGGCAAGGAGGACCTTGCCTACGATCTCGACGTCGAGGTGATGCCCGATTTCGAACCGACCGACGTGAGCGCGCTGTCGCTCGAGCGCCCTGTCTACCGGCCGGCGGAAGAGGAGGTCGAAGAAGCTCTGGCCGAAGTGGTCGCCCAGAACCGCACCTATGAAGCCAGGGACGCCGGCATCGCCGCGGAGTCCGGCGATCAGCTGGTGATCGATTTCGTCGGCCGCATCGACGGCGAGGAATTCGAAGGCGGCGCAGCGCAGGACGTCGAGGTGGTCTTGGGCGCCGGGCAGTTCATTCCTGGTTTTGAGGACCAGCTGGTCGGCGCGATGGCCGATGGCGAGGTCCTCGTTAAGGTCAGCTTCCCCGACGATTACAATGTCGAGCGCCTCAAGGGCAAAGCCGCCGAGTTTGCGGTGAACGTGAAGGAAGTGCGCGCGCCGAAGGAAGCGGTCGCCGACGACGCCCTTGCCGAGCGACTGGGCCTGGCAGATCTGGCGGCGCTTCGTGAAGCGCTTCGCTCCAATATCGAGCGTCAATACCAGGACGCCTCCCGCTTCAAGCTCAAGCGCGCGTTGCTCGATGCATTGGACGAGCGCCACGATATCGCGCTGCCCTCGCGAATGGTCGAAGCGGAGTTCGCGACCATCTGGCGCGAGGTCGAAAAGGATCGCGTCGATGGCAAGGAATCGCCTGAAGACGAGGGCAAGAGCGAAGAAACGCTTCGCGCCGAGTACCGCAAGATCGGAGAACGGCGGGTGCGGCTGGGCCTGGTTCTGGCCGAGATCGGCCGACGCGAAAACGTTGGCGTGACCGAGGTCGAGCTGACCAACGCCATGCGCGAGCAGGCCATGCAATATGGGCCGCAAGCCCAGCAGATCTTTGATCTCATGCGCCAGAACCCGGACATCCAGGCCAACATGCGCGCCCCGCTCTACGAGGAAAAGGTCGTCGATCTGATCATTTCAAAGGCGCAGGTGACCGACGTGCCGGTGAGCAAAGAAGAGTTGCTCAGGGATGACGACCTACCGCCTGGCTATGGCGCGGAGGAACAGGCCGCTCCCTCGGAGGCCGCGCCTGCGCCGGAGCCCGCTGCGGAGACCGTGCCGGAGACTGGCGCCGACGAAGATCCGACTGAGGCTCCGTCCGCCTCGCCAAAGAGCGCCAAACCCAAGGCGGCGAAGGCCAAGAAGTCGACCGCCGAAGTCGAGGACGCGACTCCAGTTCCAATCGCTGACGCCTAGCTAGCCTTGAGAACGCCATCTCGATCGGGTTGAGGTCGGGGGAATAGGGCGGCCGAAACAGGAACCATGCTCCGCACGCCTTCTCGGCCGTGCGCTGGCTCGGGTGTACGGCGAGGTTGTCCAGGATCGCCACGTCGCCGGGTGACAGCGTGGGGGCCAGTTGGGTCTCGACGTGGAGGTCGAAGGCTTCCCGGCTTATGCCCCAAAGAAGTCCCCGCCTGACCAGCCGGGCCAAGCCCGTCGAACGCACCGCCCCGCGCACCAACCTCGTCTTGGTTCAAAACCTCAGCCCAAACAGCGATGACAACGCAAACCGGCCTGAGTCGGAGGCTGGTCCTCGACACGGGCGAAGGCTGGGCCGTTGCGAATGAATCGACTCGGCGTTTAGACGTCAGGTGTTGTGGGAACTTCGGGCAAGTCGCGCCATCGAGAGGGCGCCCCGGAGGCAATGCCGAGATTGCGGCGTTGTCCCCAGTAGGGCGAGAGGCCATTACGAGGCCGGATCGGTCTGCCGCCCGGCTCGCCGGTGAGAGCGATTGATTCATACCTGTCTCGGCAACAATCCGAGCATTCATCGGTCAAATTCCACTTGCCGGGCCGGCCGATGATATCGCGTCACGAGGCACGCGCCTAAGCAGAGATTTGCTGTGTGGCCGACGGATGTCGCCGTCCCAGAACCAGGTGCCGCGGCTGCAGCTTACCTCGACCTTGAGCGCCGCTCCGAGCCGGCGGCGATAGCCGAGCAAGCCTTCATGGCGGCTGGGAATTCGCGCGGGCCGGCGTTTACGTAGAAGCCGTCGGAGAACCGCACCGTTTGGTCGGCCCCGCCCACCGTGTTGATCTTCGAGCCGACGCGCAGCGTCCAGTAGCGCCCGCCCAGGCGGCGCTGTGCCTCCAGCGCAGCGGCGGCCCAACCCTCCCGCTCGAGCTCGTACGCGCAAACCAGCCCAGCCATCCCCCGGCCAAGTGTCGCCGGGAGTTGCAGCGGCCCGGCGGCGGCCGGCGGGGTCGCCATCAAGCCCAGGGCGACCATGGCGGAATAGACGGCCCCGCCACCGGCGGCGGCGCCGACCCGATGCAAGGACGAACCACGACTAGAGGGCATCGGGCAGTCTAACCTCCACCTTGAGGTAGGTGGCAGAAATGACCGTCGTGTTCGCGCCGCCTTGGTTCTGGGCTTCGAACAGCGAAACCAGCTCTTCTCTAAGCTGGTCTTGACGGCCATCTTTCGTGGCCGCTTCAAAGGCGTTCATCGTCGGCCCATAGTACAGCCTGAACGCGTCGACGAATTCTGCTGGCGGGCCTGGATGGCGAAACACGTATACTGCGCAGTCGCAGGCTATGTTGTCGCGCGGCACGCCCGCCGCGGCAAAGCGCTCCAAGACGTTGTCCGTGACACCCCACGAGACCGGGCTCACAAAGCCCTCCGGGGGCGGCGGCGTGTACATGGCGCTGATCTTCAGAATCTGAGCGACCAACGTCGGGTCCCCGGGAATCCAGTTGCCCATGACAATACGTCCTCCCGGACGCGTCACCCGCACCATTTCGCGAGCGACATCGAACGGCCGGGGGGCGAACATGGCGCCGAACATGCTCACAACGAGGTCGAAACTCCTGGCCTCTACGGTGTGCAGGTCGGAAGCGTCACCTTCCTGAAAGCGCAGATTGGCGAGGCCCGCTTTCGCAGCTCGCGCTGAGCCTGAAGCGACGAGATTGGCAGCGATATCCACGCCGAGAACATTGGCTCCCCGGCGCGCGGCGGGAAGCGCGGTAGTGCCATCGCCGCAGCCCAGGTCGAGGACTTGCATCGCATGACCCACGCCCAGAGACGCGACCAACGCCTCTCCGCTTTCGCGCATCGTCGCGGCGATCCGCGTGAAGTCGCCCTTTTCCCAAAGTGCCTTGTTGAGGTTCATGATCGTCGCCTTCTCGAAACGTGGCGGTCGCTTGCGCATTTCCGCCGTCACCAAAATCGGCGGCCTTGCCGGCCCCCACGGTTGGACCCGTTGCAGAACCCATCGAGTAAGGGGTAGGCCGTGCCGACGCTTCGGGGATTCCCCCTATTTTTGTGGGGAGGGCCGCCTAGTTTTCTTGGGCCAGGAGCAAGCCGCGATCGCGGGCGATCTGCACCGCCCGCAGGCGGCTGGGGGCGTCCAGGGCGGCCAGCACGGCGCCGACGTGGTGCTCCACGGTCTTGGGCGAGGCGCCCAGCCGCTCGGCGATCTGGCCGTTTGAAAGCCCTTCCGAGAGAAGATTCAATACTTGGTTCTGACGCGGGGTCAGGCCGGCTGGATCGTTGCGGCGGGCCGTACGCGGCCCAGTCGGCACGTCACGCGCGCCGCTCTGTCGCAAGCGGCGCCGCAGTCGGCTTGCGGCGGGTCGCGCCCCGAGACTATCAAACAGCGCCAGAGCCTCACGGGAGGCGGCCTCGTCGCCCATCGACAGGGCGATCGCCTGCTCATACGGGCATCCTCGATCGCCCCAGGCCAGAGCAGCCTCGCGCCATTGGCCGGCAATGTGTAATCGGTGGACATGGGCGACGCGGTTCGTGGGCCCGCGGGGAGGCGTGACCGGCTCACCTATGATCTTCAGCCATAGGGCCGTTTCCCACATCGCCCGCTCGGAGCCGATCGACTGCGCATGGTCGAACGCGGCGCGCAAATCGCGGGCGGCTTGCGGTCGCCTCTCTCCCAGCCAATGGGCCTCTGCGTCGGCGATGGCGATCGGCCATTGCCGCATCAGGTCGCGTCGCGAGGGAGCGACGGCTCGCGCGTCATCGATGACTCCCTCTTCTGGTAAGCCAAGGCGGACGCGGACCCGGCTCAGGATGACCAGGGCGGGATAGCGCCCCAGCCCTCTTGGATAGGGTCCGTAGATAACGGACTCGGCCTCGGCCATCGCCTCCTTCAGCCGGCCGAGATCAAACAACGCGATGGCCCGGGCGCCGCGCATGTAGGCGTGGAGGGGGCCATTGTCGCGAGCGACTGCTGCGCTGATCCCGTCCTCGAGGAGCTGGAAAAGACCCTCATAGAGACGGGCGCGCGCCATGCTGTCGCAAAGGTTTGCGTAGAGTCGCGGCAGCGCGTCGAGCTCGCCGCGTCGGCGGCCTTCTGCGATGGCCGCCCGCATTCGGGAAAAATCCGCGTCCGTGTCCGCCCTCGCAAGGGCGGTCGTGACGTTGGTCAGCGCGTGCATGTAGATGTCGGATCGGCCCAAGCGGTCGGCGGCGGCCATTGCGATTTTTCCGCGCGAGATCGCCGCGTCGGCTCGGTAGGCGAGCATGTCCAACTGGGACTGGCCGCTGAGCGCCATGGCGTACTGCCACGTGTCTGTGCACTCGCGCATGACCTCGAGCGCGGCGTGGGCGTGTTGCTCAGCGAGGTCTGTCAGGCCCTGCCAATAGCGCACACGGGCGGAAATGCGCAGCGCATTGCCAATTCCGGGCACATCACCGGCCGCCTGGCGCGCGCGAATGGCGGCATTGATCGCGGCGGTGGCGACATCGAGGGCGCCGCACTGCTCTCCCGCCTCGGCCTGCCGCTCCAGCAGGTCTGCCCGATCCAAGCCCGCGGGGCCATCCTCCTGGGCCAGGGCCTTGGTCAGGTGGGCAACGGCGTCGCTGTGGGCGCCGACGGCGCTGGCCTCCTCAGCGGCTTTTATCGAGAACGAAATCAGGTCCGCGGTCTCGCGGGCCTGTTCCGCGTGGTGAGCGGCTTCCGCGGCGGTCCCGTCGGCGTGCGTCTTGAGCATGGCCAAGGCGGCGGCGTGTAGCTCGCGGCAACGGAGGGGCGAAATGGCCTCATGGATCGCGCGCCGCGCCAGTTCGTGGCGGAACGTGAGCCCGCCGTCGCGGGCATTGAGCATGCCGGCGCGCAGGCACTCTTTGACGCCGGCGTCGTCGCGGTCTTGCGCGAGGACCCGCAGCAACGCCTCGTCGATGCGGCGAGGGAAAATGGAGGCGCAATCGAGCACCCGTCGGCCGCCCGCGGTCAGTCGCGCGGCGCGCGACAGAGTCGCGTCTTGCACACTTCGCGGAACATCCTCGCGGGCGGCGGCAAGGTACTCCGTGACGTGGAACGGATTGCCGCCGGTGGCCGCGAACACATCGGAGGCTGAGCGGCCAAGCGCCTCCGCCAGCGTCGTCACCGCGCCAATCGACAGAGGGCGCAACTCAATCCGCTCGTGGGCGTCCCGCGGTAGATCTGACCAAAGGGCCGCCAACCGATCCTGCGAGCCGGCCTCATCGTTGCGAGAGGTGACAACCACCAGTACGCGGGCCGTCTGGATTCGCCGTGCGAGGTACCGCAACAGGTCGAGAGTAAGGTCGTCGGCCCAGTGTAGGTCTTCGATCACCAAAACAGCGGGTCCGCCCCGGTCCGTGAGCAGGCGCAGAAGCGACTCGAAGGACGCAAAATGGCTCGTTGCGGACAATGAAAAGCGGCCGTGGCTCCCCCGGGCGACATCACGCAGGGGACCAAGCGGCTCGGGCGTGCTGAGGTGCTCGCAGCCGCCGATGTGAAGGCTCGTTCGCGACGGCAGGCCGGCCACGAAGTCATGCACGAGTGACGTCTTCCCTATGCCCGCCTCGCCCTCGACAGAGACAATGCGTCCTCGACCACGAACGGCCCCCCTGAGCGCGGATTCGAGCAGCGCGAGCGGCTCCTCGCGCTCCAGGAGAATGACGTTGTCTCGCATCACCGCAGCTTAGCCCGCATTTTTCAGGCCGTCTTTGCGTGATGCCCGGATGTGCCGTGTTTAGCGGCGGTGGGGCTTTTCGAGGCGTGCAATCTCGAAGATGTCCGGGCGACACGCCGTCGGCATCGAGGCCATCCGTGACTATGATCTAAGGGGTTCTGCTAACACCACTTTCTCAGATTGTCGGCCTCGATGCGCCTCCAGAGTGTGAGAAACGCGGGTTAAGCCCGTGGCCACCGCCGCAACAGGAATAACCTGGGGCGCCCAAGCTGGCGTCTAGCGGCGCAGCGGGAGGCGGCGAGCCTTCGCCTTGCGCCAAAGGCGTGCCGGCAGGCTTGTCGGCGCATCGTCAGCTCCTTGCATCCGGCTCGGCCCGGGGCGATATCGGGGGCCAATCCCGCAGGAAAGAATGTCGCCATGATCGATACCTATACCGAATCGCTCAATCTCGTTCCCATGGTGGTCGAACAATCGAGCCGCGGAGAGCGGGCGTTCGATATCTTTTCGCGCTTGCTGCGCGAGCGGGTGATATTTCTCAACGGTCCGGTCGAGGACGGCATGTCGGCGCTGATCTGCGCCCAACTCCTCTATCTTGAATCGGAAAACCCGAAGAAGCAGATCGACATGTACATCAACTCGCCCGGCGGGGTGGTGTCCTCGGGCCTGGCCATCTACGACACCATGCAATACATCCGTTGCCCGGTGGCGACCACGTGCATGGGGATGGCGGCTTCCATGGGTTCGTTCCTGCTGATGGCCGGGGAGGCCGGTCTGCGCGTCGCCTTGCCGAACGCCAGGATCATGCTGCATCAGCCCTCGGGGGGATTTTCGGGCAAGGCGTCGGACATTGAGCGGCACGCCGAGGACATCCTCAAGACGAAACGTCGACTGAACGAGCTTTACGCCAAGCACACAGGCCGCACTTATGAGCAGGTCGAAACCACGCTCGATCGCGACCATTTCATGGATGCGGAAGAAGCCAAGGCCTGGGGCATCGTCGACCACATCTATGAGAGCCGGGCCGCTTCCGAAGCGGCGGAAGCAAAATAGACCTACGGCTGGACACATCGGCTGTGCGTCGCCGACGCACAGCCGATGTGTCCGAAGAAGGGGTGATCTAGGCTCTTTCTCCGAACACCTTCATGCCGGCCTCGTCCGCCAGGGCCAGCATTTCCAGATCGCCGTCGCTGTCGCCATAGGCCGCCTCCAGACGGACATCGTCCCCGAACATGGCCTTCAATCGCGTGACCTTCTCGGGACCGCGACAGTTCGGCCCCGCCAGGGTTCCAGCGATGCGGTCATCTTCGTCGAATTCCAGCCGCGTGCCAATCAAGGCGTCGGCCCCCAGTCCGTGCGCGAACGGCGCGACGATGATCTCGGGCGAGGCTGTGACGATGATCAGCCGCGCGCCCCGCGCCCGCCAGTCCCGCCAGCGGCGCAGCGCGTCCGGGCGCAACAGTTCAGCTGAGCGCTCGCTTGCGAACGCGCGCGCGGCCCTCTCGACGTCCTGTCGGCGCGCGCCTTTGAGATAGCGAGTCACCAAGGCTTCCTTCAGCCGCCGTCGGTCGCGATCGCGCAGCCAGGCGACGCCGCTCGGCGCGAGACCCGGCAGGCCGGCCCAGAAACGCCAGGGGCCGGCGAGCCAGGAAAGATAGGCGAGGAAACTGTCGCGATAAGTCAGGGTGCCGTCAAAATCGAAGGCGACGAGCGCACGAAACCCCGATCGCCCCTGGCGAAGCGGCTCGCTCATGGCCATCTCCCAAAGGTGGACTGCAAACCGGCGTAGCGGGCCAGACCTGGGGTCTTATGTGCATGACAAGCCTTCATAGGCTTGTGATCCGCGCGCGGATCGGAGAATGTCAACTCCGCGATGCTCGTGGCGAAGCATGGTTTTGGCTGCGCCGGTGAATTATCGTAGGGCGCGCCCCATTTGTTCATGGGGCCGCCGTCGGAGAGTGAGAGCGACCATGACCAAAGCCGCCAGCGGCGACAGCAAGAGCACCTTGTATTGCTCTTTTTGCGGTAAGAGCCAGCACGAAGTGCGGAAGCTCATTGCCGGTCCAACCGTGTTCATTTGTGACGAATGCGTAGAATTGTGCATGGACATCATCCGCGAAGAGCACAAGATCGGCTTCCCGAAAGCCAAGGATGGCGTGCCCACGCCACGTGAAATCCGGGATGTCTTGAACGACTACGTGATTGGGCAGGAACACGCCAAGAAGGTGCTGTCAGTCGCTGTCCATAACCACTACAAACGGCTGAACCACGCACAGAAGCACAATGACGTCGAGCTCGCCAAATCCAATATCCTGCTGGTCGGCCCTACCGGTGTCGGCAAGACGCTTCTGGCCCAGACCCTAGCGCGAATCATCGACGTTCCCTTCACCATGGCCGACGCCACGACACTGACGGAAGCGGGTTATGTCGGTGAGGATGTCGAAAACATAATCCTCAAACTGTTGCAGGCGGCCGACTATAACGTCGAGCGCGCCCAGCGAGGCATCGTCTACATCGACGAGGTCGACAAGATCAGCCGTAAGTCAGACAATCCGTCGATTACCCGCGATGTCTCCGGCGAGGGCGTGCAGCAGGCGCTCCTGAAGATCATGGAGGGGACCGTGGCCTCGGTGCCGCCGCAGGGCGGCCGCAAGCATCCGCAGCAGGAGTTCCTGCAGGTGGACACGACCAACATGCTGTTCATCTGCGGCGGCGCCTTCGCGGGTCTCGAGAAGATCATCTCCAGTCGGGGAAAGGGCACCTCTATCGGGTTTTCGGCCAAGGTCGCCGACCCCGACGATCGCCGCACCGGTGAAATCCTGCGCCGGGTCGAGCCCGATGATCTTCAGCGGTTCGGCCTCATTCCGGAGTTCATCGGCCGTCTGCCGGTGATCGCGACGCTCGACGACCTGGACGAGTCCGCGTTAGTCAAGATCCTGACCGAGCCGAAGAACGCGCTTGTCAAGCAGTACCAGCGCCTGTTCGACATGGAAAATGTCGGCCTGTCGTTCACCGACGATGCGCTGCGCGCGGTGGCGCGCAAGGCGATACTGCGCAAGACCGGCGCCCGCGGCCTGCGCTCGATCCTCGAGGCAATTCTCCTGGAGACGATGTTCGAGCTTCCTACCCTGCAGGGTGTCGAGGAGGTCGTCGTCAACACCGAAGTCGTCGAGGGCCGCGGCCAGCCGCTGATGATTTACGCGGAAAAGAAGAGCGGCGCGGTGTCGGCCTAGCCGCCTTCATCCCTCCGCTTCATGGGGAGGAGCATGTTGATGACCAACCTCCTCTTCGATCGCCTGTTTGAAGTCGGCGCGCCCGACGCGCCTGCACTGATCACCGACGACCGCACGCTCACCTACGGCGATCTCGAATGCGAAACCGCGCGTGTCGCCAACGCGCTTGTCGCCGCTGGAGTCGCGCCCGGCGACCGCGTCGCCATTCAGGTCGATAAATCCGTCGCCAATCTGGTCCTGTACCTGGCGACCGTGCGCGCCGGCGCGATCTTTCTGCCGCTCAACACCGGCTATACGATCACCGAACTGGCCTATTTCATGGGCGACGCGGAGCCCAGTCTCGTCGTTTGCGATCCCGCGGTCCGAGAGCGGGTGCAAACCGTCGCCGGCGCCGCGCGTGTGGAGACGCTCGACGCGGACGGGCAGGGGTCTTTTTCAGCGCTGGCGGCGGGTCGGTCGGCCACCTTCGCGACGGCGCCTCGTGGCCCAGACGACCTGGCCGCGATCTGCTATACCTCGGGCACGACCGGCCGTTCCAAGGGCGCGATGCTAACCCACCGCGCGCTCACCTCCAACGCCGAGACCCTTTTCGAGCTGTGGCGTTTCACCTCCAAGGACGTGCTCATCCACGCCCTGCCGATCTACCATGTGCACGGGCTCTTCGTGGCCACCAACGTTGCGATGATGGCCGGCGCAGCGATTCTGTTGCAGCCGAAGTTCGACGTCGGCGCCGTGCTGGCGGCGATGGCGCGCGCGACATGCCTGATGGGCGTGCCGACCTTCTACACCCGGCTGCTGGCCCAGCCAGGCCTTACGGCGCAGCTAGCGGCGGGGATGCGGCTGTTCGTCAGCGGCTCTGCCCCACTGCTGGCGCAGACCCACCAAGAGTGGACCGCCCGCACGGGAAAGCCGATTCTCGAGCGCTATGGGATGACCGAAACCGGCATGAACACCTCCAATCCCTACGACGGGGATCGCGTGGCGGGCTCGGTTGGATTTCCCTTGCCCGGGGTGGCGTTGCGGATCGTCGACGAGGCGACCGTCGCCGTCCTCGGCGCCGGCGAGATCGGCATGATCGAGGTGAAGGGGCCCAACGTCTGCGCCGGATATTGGCGCAATGCCGAAAAGACCGCGGCGGCGTTCCGCGCTGACGGATTCTTCATCACCGGCGATCTCGGCGTGATCGACGATCGAGGTTATGTCTCGATCGTCGGTCGGGACAAGGATCTGATCATCAGTGGCGGCCTCAACGTCTATCCCAAGGAGGTCGAGACGGAGATCGACGCCCTGGACGGGGTCTCCGAGAGCGCGGTGATCGGTCTGCCGCATCCTGACCTTGGCGAAGCGGTGACCGCCATCATCGCCACGAACGGGACGTCGGGACTTGGCGAGAGCGCGATCTTGGCGGCGCTAATCGACCGGTTAGCCGCCTTCAAGCGGCCAAAGCGCGTGTTGTTCGTCGACGAACTGCCGCGAAACGCCATGGGCAAGGTGCAGAAAGCCTCTCTTCGCGAGCAACATTCCGGCCTGTATGTCTGAGCGTCCGCCGCGCGCTTGAACGGACCCCTCGAAGCATCCACATGAATGAGCAACCTGCCGTTCCGATCGCGGGGACGGGTTGATCGACTCGGCGCAAGGTCGCCTCGGCGATCGGCACGATACCAATAAGAACCGGCCCGCCTTCCGTTTCGTATCAGCCGGAGGATGCTTGGCCCAAGGAGTGATCAATGTCCGATATCAAAACCCTACCCGTGCTGCCGTTGCGGGACATCGTTGTTTTCCCGCACATGGTGGTGCCGCTGTTCGTCGGTCGCGAAAAATCCGTTCGCGCCCTCGAGGAGGTCATGAAGGGAGACAAGCAGATCTTGCTCGTCACGCAGAGGGACCGTGACGAGGACGACCCCGCGCCGGCCGACATCTTTCAGGTGGGCGTGCTTGCCAACGTGCTGCAGCTGCTGAAGCTTCCAGACGGGACCGTGAAGGTTTTGGTCGAGGGCGGCGAACGCGCTGCCGTCCTGAAGTTCAGCGCCCGCGAGGAGTATTACGAGGCGCGCGTTGCGACGATGAGCGAGGAAGGTGGCGACGCCCATGAGACCGAGGCGCTCGCCCGCGCCGTCGTCGAGCAGTTCGAGAACTATGTTAAGCTCAACAAAAAGGTCCCCCCTGAGGCCGTGAGCGCAATTCCGCAGCTCTCCGATCCAGGCCAGCTCGCCGACACGATCGCCGCCCATCTGGCCGTGAAGATATCCGATCGACAGCAGCTGCTGGAGATCCTTCATGTTGGTAAGCGGCTGGAAAAGGTCTTCGCCCTGATGGAGGGCGAAATCAGCGTGCTGCAGGTCGAGAAGAAGATCCGCGGCCGCGTCAAGCGGCAGATGGAGAAGACCCAACGCGAATATTATCTCAACGAGCAGATGAAGGCGATCCAGCGCGAGCTCGGCGAACAGGACGATGCCCGCGACGAACTCGTCGAGCTCGAAAAGCGCATCAAGAAGACCAAGCTGTCCAAGGAGGCCCGGACCAAGGCGACGGCGGAGCTGAAGAAGCTGCGCAACATGAGCCCGATGTCGGCTGAATCCACCGTCGTGCGCAACTATCTCGACTGGCTGCTGTCGATCCCCTGGGGCAAGACAAAGGCCAAGCCGATCGACATCATCAAGGCCGAGGACGTCCTCAACGATGACCACTACGGCCTGGAGAAGGTCAAGGAGCGTATCCTCGAGTACCTGGCCGTCCAAGCCCGTACCGGGGCCCTCAAAGGCCCCATTCTTTGCCTCGTCGGCCCTCCTGGCGTGGGGAAGACTTCGCTCGGGCGTTCGATCGCCAAGGCGACCGGACGTGAATTCGTCCGCCTCAGTCTCGGCGGCGTGCGCGACGAGGCGGAGATCCGCGGCCACCGGAGAACCTACATCGGGTCCATGCCGGGCAAGATCATCCAGTCGATGAAGAAGGCCAAGACCACCAACACCTTCTTCCTGCTGGACGAGATCGAGAAGATGGGCGCCGACTGGCGCGGCGACCCCTCCAGCGCCCTTCTGGAGGTGCTCGATCCCGAACAGAACGCCACGTTCAACGATCATTACCTCGAGGTCGACTACGATCTTTCCAACGTCATGTTCGTCACCACGGCAAACTCGCTGAACATGCCTCAGCCGTTGATGGACCGCATGGAGATCATCCGCATCCCCGGCTACACCGAGGACGAGAAGATCCAGATCGCCCGTCGCCATCTGCTGCCCAAGCTAGCCAAGGATCATGGCCTGAAAGGCGCCCAGTGGACGGTTCCAGACGAAGCCATTCGTGACCTGATCCGCTATTATACGCGGGAAGCGGGCGTGAGGTCCCTGGAGCGGGAGCTCGGCAACCTCGCCCGCAAGGCTGTGCGCGACATGGCGCGCGATGGGCTGACCGAGGTGCTGATCGACGAAGCCCGTCTCGACAAGTATGCCGGCGTGCGCAAATACCACTACGGCGCGACGGACGAAACCGACCAGGTCGGCATCGTCACCGGGCTGGCATGGACCGAGTTCGGCGGCGATATCCTCACCATCGAGGCCCTGAAGATGCCCGGCAAGGGGCGGATGTCGATCACGGGCAACCTCAAGGATGTGATGAAGGAATCGATCTCTGCGGCCGCGTCGTATGTGCGGGCCCGGGCCATCCGGTTCGGCATAAAGCCGACGGCGTTCGACAGGACCGATGTCCACGTGCACGTGCCCGAAGGGGCGACGCCGAAGGATGGTCCCTCGGCCGGCGTCGCGATGGCCGTCGCGATCATCTCGGTCCTGACCGGCGTGCCGATCCGCAAGGATATCGCCATGACCGGCGAGATCACCCTGCGTGGCCGGGTGCTGCCCATTGGTGGTCTGAAGGAGAAGCTGCTCGCCGCCTTGCGCTCGGGGGTCAAGACCGTGCTGATCCCGATCGAGAACGCCAAGGACCTGGTCGATGTCCCCGAAAGCGTCAAGGCGGCTCTGGAGATCATCCCGGTGTCGACCGTCGACGAGGTCCTCGCCTTGGCGTTGACCGGACCGCTTACGCCGATCGAGTGGGTGGAGGAGGACGAGTCCCGAGCCGCCCCTCCGGTTGTGGACGACACCACCGGGGGGCTGGCGATCACCCACTGATCTCGCCCATCGAACGGCGCGGGCTTCCAGCGCTCTCCTTACCTCGCTAAGGAGAGCCGGCTTGGAAGCCCGCGCCGTGACGGCGCCAGGGGCTTGTCCATGGGCGGCTAGCTCAGCTGGTCAGAGCGCCTGGTTTACACCCAGGAGGTCGGGGGTTCGAACCCCTCGCCGCCCACCATCCTCCGGTATTCCGACGTCAGCGAAGCTTGATAAAGGCGCTCGAATCGCACCCGACAGCGGCATAGCGGTCGCCGTCCGCGATAATGTGACCGTGCATCGTCAGTTTTCATGATCCAAGGGCTGGGCGGAACCTGGGCTTCATCGCCGGGGGTGGATTTCAAGAGAGAAAGTGATGGACGGCCAAGAGGTCTTCCCGCCACTCTGCGAATCTTGGATCCGGTCGAAAGGAAGTGAAATTTGACCCGGCTGGCGACGCTCTTGGCACTTCTGGCATTCGCCGCGCCACAGGCTTTGGCCGCGCCGCCGGCGTCGATGACCGACATCCTGGCAGCCTCGGCGCCATCGGAGTGGCGCGCGCTCGATCCGGAAAATTCCGTCTACATTCAGCTCCCGAACGGCACGGTTGTCATCGAGCTCGATCCCAGGTTCGCGCCCCATCATGTCGCCAACATCAAGACCCTGATCCGAGAAGGTTACTTCGACGGCTCGGCGATCGTGCGGGTGCAGGACGACTATGTGGTGCAATGGGCCGATCCGGACGGCAAACGCTCCGTGGGCGCCGCCTCCGCCAGCCTGAAGGCCGAGTTCGATCGCCCTTTCAACGCCTCGGAACCCTTCACGCCGCTGCCCGACCCCGACACCTATGCGCCCTCGACCGGCTTCGCCGACGGCTTCCCGGCCGCGAGGGATCCTGGTTCGGGGAAGACCTGGCTGACCCATTGCTATGGCATGGTGGGCGTCGGACGTGACAATGACGCGGACAGCGGCGGAGGGACTGAACTTTACGCCGTGATCGGCCACGCGCCGCGGCAGCTGGATCGCAACGTCACACTTGTGGGCCGGGTCGTGCGCGGCATCGAGCTGATGTCTTCGCTTCCGCGTGGAACCGAAGCGCTCGGATTCTACAAGACGGCGGCCGAGCGCACCCCGATCCTGTCGGTGAAACTCGCCGCGGACCTTCCAGCGGCGGACCGTCTCGACCTGGTCGCCTTGCGCACCGACAGCGCCACCTTCGCCAGATTACTGGAAAACAGGCGCTTCCGGAAAGACGATTGGTACAAGATTCCGGCCGGTCACATCGACGTGTGCAACATGCCATTGCCGGTGAGGGATGCGGGCGCGAAGTGATCCGCGCTTTGGGGAAATGGCGCGAGTGACGGGACTCGAACCCGCGACCTCCGGCGTGACAGGCCGGCGCTCTAACCAACTGAGCTACACCCGCGTTTCCGCGACCGACGGACGGCCCGTCGAAGCGAGCGCGTCTGATAGGTCCCGGCGCCGCGCGCGTCAACCAAAACGACGGCGCCACGCAACCGGATCGTCTAGGTCATGAATGCGCTGGCGCGCCCACCGCTGCGCAACCTCGTCATCGCGGTCGCCTTCGTCGTGGCCGTCGTGGCCGCCGCCACACTCGCCTACATGGGCGCGGGCTGGAGCTTCGCCGACGCCATCTACATGGTTCTGCTCACTGTCTACACGGTGGGCTACGGCGAGGTGCATCCGATCAGCACGTCGTATCTGCACGCGGTGACGATCGCCACCATGGTGTTCGGCTGCACCGGCATGATCCTTGTCACCAGCGTCCTCGTGCAGGCGCTGACCGCATCGCAAATCCAACAACTGCTGGGCTCGAACCGCGTGAAAAGCGACATCGAAAAACTCAAGGGTCACGTCATCGTCTGCGGCTTCGGACGGATGGGCGTGATGCTGGCGAAGGATTTGGCGGTCGCCGGCGTCGCCTTCGTGATTCTGGAGCGCGAGGATAAACGCTTCGCCGAGGCGCGCGCCCTGGGCTATCTCGCGCTTCAGGGCGACGCCACCGACGAAACGGTGCTGGTCGGCGCCGGCGTTGAGCACGCCCGGATCCTGGCCACCGTTCTGCCCGACGACGCGGCCAATGTTTTCATAACCTTGAGCGCCCGCGGCCTCAATCCTGGCCTGCAGGTGATCGCCCGGGGCGAGGCCCCTTCCACCCAGGGCAAGCTCATTCAGGCCGGCGCCGACACGGTGGTGCTGCCCACTCACATCGGCGCCGAGCGGATCGCCGAAATGATCCTGTTTCCTGAGACCGCCCGGTTCATTCGTGGTTCGGAACGCATGCGAGACTTCGAGAAGGTCTTGACCGACCTGGGACTCGAGATCGAGGTGGTGGTCGTGCGCGAAGGCAGCGCAGCCGTCGGCGCGACGGTCGCCGACCTTGAACAGCGCGGCAAGGGGGCTTTCTTCGTGGTCCAGATCAACCGGCAGAACGGCGAGTCCGTCACCCGCCCGCCCGGGAATGCGCAGGTGGCGGTCGGCGACGGCCTGGTCGTGGTCGGCCGCAACGGCAGTAACTTCAGCACCGTGTTCACCTCGCCCGCGGCAAGGCCGAAGGCGGGTCGCACTACGTACTGACCGACAACCGCGCCCAGCATCACCGAATTTACGGTGATTACGGTGAGCGGGATGAAATTTGCGCTTTGTATCGCCTCGAGCCGCCTCGATATTCGCGTCGTACGGATGAACAGTCAGCGTCGAAGGTTGATTAGCCGACGGGTGGGACTAAGTAGATCGTCCGCATTTCAAGGAGGCGACTCATGCCCGCCCATGCCCAGGCGTCCAACGCCCTCGATTCATTTTTCAGCGCCGGTCTCGCCGAGGCCGATAGCGCCGTTTTCGCATCTGTGGAGCGCGAGCTCGGTCGCCAGCAGCACCAGATCGAATTGATCGCCTCGGAGAACATCGTCTCGCGCGCTGTGCTCGAAGCACAAGGCTCCATACTCACCAACAAATATGCCGAAGGCTATCCTGGCCGCCGCTACTACGGCGGGTGCGAATATGTCGACGAGGTCGAGACTCTGGCGATCGAAAGGGCCAAGGCTCTGTTCGATTGCCGTTGGGTCAACGTGCAGCCTCACTCGGGCTCACAGGCCAACCAGGCGGTATTCATGGCGCTGATGCAGCCTGGCGATACGTTCATGGGCATGGATCTCAACGCGGGCGGCCACCTTACGCATGGCAAATCGGTCAACCAGTCGGGGATGTGGTTCAACCCGGTCGCCTACACGGTGCGCCAACAGGACCAGATCATCGACTATGACGGACTGGAGGCGCTCGCTCTGGAGCACCGGCCCAAGGTCATCATCGCCGGCGGCTCGGCTTACAGCCGGGTCATCGACTTCGCCCGCTTCCGTGCCGTTGCCGACAGTGTTGGCGCCTATCTCATGGTCGATATGGCGCATTTCGCCGGCCTGGTGGCCGCGGGCGCGTTTCCAAGTCCGTTGCCGCACGCCCACGTCGTCACGACGACGACGCACAAGACCCTGCGCGGCCCTCGTGGCGGGATGATCCTCTCCAACGATCGAAAGCTGGGCAAGAAAATCGACGCCGCGGTTTTTCCAGGCCTTCAGGGTGGCCCTCTGATGCACGTGATCGCCGCCAAGGCAGTGGCGTTTGGCGAAGCGCTGCGGCCGGACTTCAAGATCTACGCGCAGCGCGTGATTGATAACGCGCGCGTTCTTGCGGACGCCGTCGCGGGGGCTGGCATGAAGGTGGTCGCCGGCGGCACGGACAGCCATCTGATGGTGGTCGATCTCTCGCCCAAGGACGTCAGTGGGAAAGCTGCCGAAGACAGCCTTGGGCGGGCCAATATCACTTGCAGCCGCAGCACCATTCCCTTTGATCCGAAACCCCCCGCCGTCAGCTCCGGCGTGAGGCTGGGGACGCCCGCTGGCACGACGCGTGGCTTCGGACCCGCTGAATTTCGCCGTGTCGGTCAACTGATCGGTGAAGTCGTCGATGGACTTGCGGCCAATGGCGAGGCGGGCAATGGCGAGGTCGAGGCCAGGGTGCGCGCAAAGGTTCTCGATTTGACCGCCCGCTTTCCAATCTACGGCTGAGCCGGCCTTGAACGGGGGAGGGGGATGAGGGATGCGCTGCCCGTTTTGCGGCGAACTTGAAAGCCAGGTGAAGGATAGTCGTCCGTCCGACGATGGTTCGTCGATACGCCGGCGCCGGCACTGCCCTCAGTGCGGCGGTCGCTTTACGACGTTCGAACGCGTGCAGTTGCGTGAGCTTACGATTCTCAAGCGATCCGGGCGTCGGGCGCCCTTCGATCGCGAGAAGCTCGTCCGTTCGATCGCCATCGCCACCCGCAAGCGCCCAGTCGACGACGACCGCGTGGAGCGCATGGTCAGCGGCATCGTCCGTCAGTTGGAGAGCCAGGGAGAGACGGAGCTCCCCTCGCACGTTGTTGGCGAGATGGTGATGAAGGCGCTGAAATCCCTCGATGACGTCGCCTACGTCCGATATGCGTCGGTCTATCGCGATTTTCGCAAGACCGAGGATTTTGCCCAGTTTCTGAGCGACGAAGGTCTCAATGACGAGGAACGCTCGGACGAGCCGGGGGAATGATCGTCACTCTGAAGCTGGCGACATCACTCGATGGCCGTATCGCCACCGCATCGGGTGAAAGCAGGTGGATCACAGGGTTTGCGGCGCGCGAGCAGGTTCACCGCCTGCGCGCCATGCACGCAGCGGTGATGGTGGGCGTGGAAACCGTTATCGCCGACGATCCCGAGCTGACTGTGCGCCTGCCCGGCTACGTTGGAGCCCAACCCGCCAGAATCGTGATGGACAGCCGCCAGCGAATTCCCCCGCGGTCCCGGCTCGTGACGACAGCCTCGCGACAGCGTACGATCATCGTAAGCGTGAAAACCCCGGACAAGCATTTGACTGACGCCGGGGTAGAAGTGCTCACCGTTGGCGAGGAAGACGGCCGCTGCGATCCCGCCGGGGCCTTGGAGGCCCTCGATGCGATGTCCGGTTTTCCGGCGATCATGATCGAGGGTGGTGGACAGGTGGCCGCCAGTTTCATCGCCCGCGGTCTCGTCGACTCCGTGGAGTGGTTCCGCGCGCCGATCGTCCTTGGCGACGAGGGCCGGCCGGCGGTAGGCGGCTTCGTGCTCAATGACCTCGCGTCCGCGCCAAGGTTCCGACGGGTTTCGGCCGAAACGGTAGGCGAGGATTTGTGGGAGAGGTACGAGAGGGCCTGATGTTTACTGGCATCGTCACCGATATCGGGCGCGTGCGCGCAGTGCGGAACACCCATCGTGACCGACGCTTCGAGATCGAGACGCGCTACGACCTGACGAACGTCGATATCGGCGCCTCGATCGCCCATGCCGGTTGCTGCCTGACCGTCGTCGACAAGGGCGAAGACTGGTTCGCGGTGGAAGTCTCCGCAGAAAGTCTCGCCGTGACGACGCTCGATGGGTGGCGTGAAGGCCAGCGTGTCAACCTGGAACGGCCGGCCCGCGTGGGCGATGAGCTGGGCGGCCACATCGTATCCGGTCACGTCGACGGGGTCGGGGAGGTTGTCTCGGTGATCGAGCAGGGCGGCTCGCACCGGGTCGTCGTCCGGGCCCCGCGGCCGCTGCATCGGTTCATCGCGACCAAGGGTTCGATTACCGTCGAGGGCGTGTCCCTGACCGTCAACGACGTCGCCGACGACCTGTTCGGCGTCAACCTCATCCCCCACACCTGGGAGGTCACGACTTTAGGCGACCTCGAGGCAGGCAGCCGGGTCAACCTGGAAATCGACATGCTGGCGCGATATCTCGCGCGCTGGCGGGAGACGCAATAGATGCTCCACGACAGCCCAATCTCACCGATTGAGGATATCATCGAGGACGCCCGCGAGGGGCGTCCCTACATCCTTGTGGACGCGGAGGATCGCGAAAACGAGGGGGATGTCATCATTCCCGCGCAGTTCGCGACGCCGCATCAGATCAACTTCATGGCCAAGCACGCGCGGGGCCTGATCTGTCTGTCGATTACCGCCGACCGCGCGCGCCAGCTTCGCCTGCCGCCGATGGCGATCGAGAACGCCGCCCCCCACGCCACCGCCTTCACCGTCTCGATCGAAGCGAGAGACGGCGTTACGACCGGAATCTCCGCTCATGATCGGGCGCACACCGTCGCGGTCGCGATCGACGCCAGCAAGGGACCTGACGACATCGTCTCGCCTGGCCATGTGTTTCCCTTGGTGGCCAAGGACGGCGGAGTCCTCGTGCGAGCCGGCCACACCGAGGCCGCCGTGGACATTTCTCGCATGGCCGGTCTCACACCGGCGGGCGTGATCTGCGAAGTGATGAACGACGACGGCACCATGGCCCGCTTGCCGGACCTTGTCGCGTTCGCGCAGCTTCATGGCCTTAAGATCGGCACCATTTCCGACCTCATATCCTATCGTCGGCGAACCGAACGCCAGGTGGCCCGCGTGCTCGAGACGCCGTTCGAGTCGACCTATGGTGGCCAATTCCGGATGGTGATCTATCGCAATACCATCGACCAGACCGAGCACGTTGCCCTGACCCGCGGCAAGATCGAAGCGGATCGCCCGACCCTGGTGCGAATGCACCGCGTCGACCTGGCGGCCGATGTGCTGGGGCATACCGAAGCCCGTCGCGACTATGTGGCAGACGCCCTGAGGCGGCTGGGAGCCCATGACGGGCCCGGCGTGGCCGTGTTCCTGCGTGATCCCAATCCCAGCTGGCTCTCGGAGCGATATGGCGGCATCCAGGCGGAAACCAATCTGACCAACGCCTTGCGCGATTATGGTGTGGGAGCGCAGATACTGCTCGACCTGGGCGTGCGGGAAATGATCTTGATGACCAGCCGGCCGGTTCGCCCCGCCGCGCTCGACGGTTATGGCCTGAAGATCGTCGGATGGCACGCGATGGGCGGCAAGGAAGACGCGTATGACTGACCGGAGTTTCCGCGTCCTGATTGTCGAGGCCCGCTTCTATGATGATCTGGCCGACGCGCTCCTGGCGGGCGCCCGCGATATCCTGGAGGCGTTCGGGGCGGACATCGAGGTCGTCACGGTGCCCGGCGCGCTCGAGGTTCCCGGCGCGGTGGCGATGGCCGAGGCGGCCGGCGCCGCTTTCGACGGCTATGTCGCGCTGGGCTGTGTGATTCGCGGCGAAACCTACCACTTCGAGATTGTCTCGAATGAGTCGGCCCGCGGCCTGATGGATCTTTCGGTTCGCCAGGGCCTGGCGATCGGCAACGGCATTCTCACGGTGGAAGACGAAGCCCAGGCCTGGGCGCGCGCCAAGGCGTCGGAGGGCGACAAGGGCGGCGGCGCCGCGCGGGCCTGCCTCGAAATGATATCTCTTAAGCGGCGGTGGGCGGGGCGGGAGAGTTGAACCGGTCCACCGCGCCTTCGCGTCAGCCGCGCTCGGTCGCCCGTCTCGCGGCTGTTCAGTCTCTGTATCAGATGGAGGTCACCGGAATCGGCGCCGACGCCGTGGTGCGCGAGTTCCACGACCATCGGTTCGACCGTGACTTCGAGGGCGCAACGCTCGCGACGGCTGACGAGGTGTTTTTCGCGGAACTCGTGCGCGGGGTCGTCGCGGCGCAGGCCGACGTCGACGCTGCGATCACGCGGCGTCTCGCGCCCGGCTGGCCCTTGCGCCGCATCGACGCGACCGCGCGCGCCATCCTGCGGGCGGGCGCATTCGAATTGATGCGCCTGGCGGACGTTCCCAGGGAGGTGGCGATCGATGAGTATGTCGAGATCGCGAAATCTTTTTTCGCGGGCCCCGAACCGGCGTTCATCAACGGCGCGCTCGACGCCATCGCCCGTGATGAGCGCGCAAACTGACGAATTCGCCTGGATCGCACGCCTTCGTCCCCTGACCCGGAACGATCCGCGTGCGCTTGGCCTGCTCGACGACGCGTCGGTGTTGCCGGCCAAGCCAGGCTTTGATCTTGTCGTCACCAAGGACGCAATGGTTGAGGGCGTCCACGTGCTCCCCGGGGAAGCCCCGGACATCGTCGCGCGTCGATTGCTGCGGACCAATCTGTCCGACCTCGCGGCGAAGGCGGCCGAACCGTTCGGGTATTTCCTGATGACGGCATGGCCGCCGGAGTATGACGCGGCGCGGCGAGAGGCGTTCGCCCAGGGTCTGGCCGAGGATGGTGAGCGCTATGAGCTTTCACTTCTGGGCGGCGACACGGTCGCGACGAAGGGTCCGCTCACGGTCAGCGCGACAATGCTCGGCTGGGCGCCACATGGGCGGGCGGTTCTACGCTCCGGAGCGAGGCCAGGGGATCTGCTCATCGTCTGCGGCGCGATCGGCGATGGATGGCTTGGCCTGAAAGCCGCGCGCGGCGAGCCACTCGCCCACGCGAGCGATCTGGCGACTCACTACCGGTTGCCGGAACCGCTGCTGCGCCTGCGCGAGCCTCTGCGCGCCGACGTGCGCGCCTGCGCCGACGTATCCGACGGCCTGCTAGCCGACGCCTTGCATATCGCGAAGGCCAGTGACGTCGGCGTGGAGATTGCGCTGGACAGGATTCCGCTTTCCCTGGGGGGCGCCGCATGGCTGGCCGGGCGCGCCGACAGGGCCTCGGCGCTGGTCGCACTTTCAACCGGAGGTGACGACTACGCCCTTGCCTGCGCCGTCGCGCCGGAATGCGCGCCACGCTTTATGATTGCGATGCGCGCTCTTGGCGTTCCGCACGCAAACGTCGGCCGCTTCATGGCCGGCTCGCAAATGGCCGCGACCGTGGACGGCGCGAGCACGTCTCCCGCGGTGACCGGGTGGCGCCACTGAGCGTGGAACCTTCCGCCACGACAAGGCGGAGATTTCCGCATCCTGGGTTTGCGCGAGCGGCATAGGGTCGTATATCGCGCATCGCGGGGTCGAAGGGCCGTCTGCCAAACCAACTTTAGGGGGCGATCTCGCCATGAATCTTGTGCTTTCCCTTGTGATCGTGTCCGGCCTGCTGGCCGTGTTGTACGGCGCCCTTCAGACGGCCAGTCTGATGCGCGAGCCGGCGGGCAACGAGAAGATGCGGGAGATCGCAGCGGCCATCCAGGAGGGGGCGCAGGCCTATTTGCGCCGCCAATACACCACGATCGCGATGGTGGGCGTGGTCATTCTGGTGGTGATCTTCTTCCTGATCGGGTGGCGCGAGGCGCTTGGCTTCCTGATCGGCGCCTTCTTGTCGGGTCTGGCCGGCTTCGCCGGGATGTTGATCTCCGTGCGCGCCAATGTCCGCACAGCCCAAGCCGCATCGGAAAGCCTGGCGAAGGGACTATCCCTCGCGTTCCGCTCGGGCGCAGTGACCGGCATGTTGGTCGCCGGCTTCGCCTTGCTTGGCGTCGCCGGCTACTTCGCAGTCCTTACGGGCTTAATGGGGTTGGAAAACACCAGTCGGGATGTCGTCGATTCGCTCGTCGCGCTCGGCTTTGGGGCCTCTCTGATTTCGATCTTCGCTCGTCTTGGTGGTGGGATATTCACAAAGGGCGCGGATGTCGGCGGCGACATGGTCGGCAAGGTCGAGGCCGGCATTCCCGAGGACGATCCCCGCAACGCCGCGACGATCGCGGATAATGTCGGCGACAACGTCGGCGACTGCGCCGGCATGGCCGCGGACCTGTTCGAGACCTATGCGGTGACGACGGTGGCAACCATGGTGCTGGCGGCGATTTTTTTCGTGGGCTACAGCTATGTGACCAACATGATGCTGCTGCCGTTGGCCATCTGTGCGGTGTGCATAGTCACATCGATCATCGGCGCATTCGCCGTCCGTCTCGGCAAGAACAACAACATCATGGGCGCGCTGTACCAGGGGCTCATCGTCACCGGCGTCCTTTCGGTTGGCGCCGTCTGGTTCGTTATCGACAAACTTGTTCCAGCCGACGGCGTGACGGTGCCCAACGGTACGGCCGACGGCTTGCATGTGGGAAGCGTGCCCTTGTTCCTTTGCGGCCTCGTGGGCCTGGGCGTCACCGCTCTGATCGTGGTCATCACCGAATACTACACCGGCACCAACTTCCGCCCCGTGAAGTCGATCGCCAGATCCTCGGTTTCCGGGCACGGCACTAACGTCATCCAGGGGCTGGCGATGTCGCTGGAATCGACCGCGGCGCCGGCCCTGGTGATCATCGTCGGCATCATTCTCACATTCCAGTTCGCCGGTCTGTTCGGCGTGGCGATCGCCACGACGACGATGCTGTCGCTGGCCGGATTCATCGTCGCATTGGACGCGTTCGGGCCGGTCACCGACAACGCCGGCGGCATAGCCGAGATGGCGGGGCTGCCGCCGGAAGTTCGGGTATCGACGGACGCGCTCGATGCGGTCGGCAACACCACCAAGGCGGTGACCAAGGGGTACGCGATCGGTTCGGCGGGCCTCGGCGCTCTGGTGCTGTTCGCGGCCTATACTCAGGACCTGAAGTACTTCTCCGCCAACCCCACGCAGTTTCCTTTCTTCGCCGGCATGGGTGGCGTCGCCTTCGACCTTTCCAACCCCTACGTCGTGGTCGGCCTGTTGTTCGGCGGCCTGCTTCCGTTCCTGTTCGGCGGCATGTCGATGACGGCGGTTGGACGGGCGGCCGAAGCCGTGGTGGCCGAAGTCCGTCGCCAGTTCCGGGAAAACCCCGGGATCATGACCTATGAGGTCAAGCCGGAATACGGCCGCGCGGTCGACATTCTCACCAAGGCCGCGATCCGCGAGATGATCGTCCCGTCCCTGTTGCCGGTGGCGTCGCCGATCGTCTTGTTCTTTGTCATCGAACTGATCGCCGGCAGGTCGAACGCCTTTTCGGCGCTTGGCGCCATGCTGATGGGCGTGATCGTCACCGGACTTTTCGTGGCGATCTCGATGACCTCGGGCGGCGGCGCGTGGGACAACGCCAAGAAGCTGATCGAGGAGGGCCACTACGGCGGCAAGGGCTCCGAAGCGCACAAGGCCGCGGTGACCGGGGACACTGTCGGCGACCCCTACAAGGACACCGCCGGCCCGGCGGTCAATCCAATGATCAAGATCACCAACATCGTCGCGCTGCTGCTCTTGGCGGTGCTCGCCCACGCCGCCGCCAGATAGTGGATCACCAAGCCTGATCCGGTTGGCGCATTGGGCGGGCGATCATGAAGGCAAAATGCTTCCGGCCCCAAGGGACGGAAGCATTTTGCTTGATTCAAGGACAGTGGCGAAACGGTCAGTGCGGCCCGGGGTCGTCCGGGTGTGAACCGGGAGTCTGATTCTGGTCCTGAGGCAGGGCGCTCGCGGCGCTGATACTGCCGATCAATTGTTCCAGGACTGTGATCTGGCGCCCGCGGGTCGGCGTTTCGCGGCCATTGAACGGAACGATCCGGCCGTCCTTGAGCGAATAGGTGTTCAGCGCTGTTACCGTCTGGCTATCCTTGTCGAACTGAATTGCCACAATGCTGCGCCGAAGCACACGCGGATGGTAAAACGCCGTCTTGTTGGATACCTGGGAGATGTAGAACCACGTATTCTTGTCGAAGGTTGCCGTCGCGGTCGGCGTACCAAGACGGGCCAGCACAGTGTCTCGTGTGTCCGTGCCAACCTTCACATCCGCGGGCGCTTGGTCCACGACCTGGAATCCCTGGAAGCTGTTGGTCGGTGAGCAGCCTGACGCCGCCAGCAGGCTGAGCGTGACGGCGATGTGGAGAGGTTTTACGGACATGTGACGCTGAATCTCAGCCTATGAACTCTTGACGGCCTTTGACGTAGAACCGAACGGTCCCTAGTTCAATCCGTCGCTACGCCCCGTTGGCAGCCAGAACTGAGGCAATCGTATGTTTTTCCGGGTTCTCGGAAACAAGGCGGGCTCAGAAAGCCCCGTGCGCAGGCTCCATGCCGCCGCGGTAGCGCAATCGCGTCGGCCGGAGCTCTACCGCAACCTCGGAGTTCCCGACACGGTCGATGGCCGATTCGAGTTGCTCACACTGCACATTGTCCTGCTACTGGAGCGTCTAAGAGATCTGCCAGCCATTCGCCAGGATCTGTTCGACACCTACGTTTCTGACCTCGACGGCGCCTTGAGGGAAATGGGCGTCGGGGATTTGTCGGTGGGTCGCAGGATGAAGCAATTGGGTCAGGTCTTCTACGGTCGGGCCGCGGCGTTCGACGCGGCATTCAAGGCGTTGCCCGACGACCTGGAACTGCGAGAGGTGATCGCCCGTACGGTTTTTCGTGGCGAGGGGGGAAACGCGGCCGCTTTGGCGGGCTACGCAAGCGATTGCCGCACGAGCCTTGCCGACGGCCCGATCGACAGCCTGCTCGCCGGCTGCCCTGCGTGGGGTCGGCTTTGAGCAGTCAATGGCCCTGGTCCCGGCCCCTGCGTTGGACGGAAGTCCACCCCAAAGGCATGGCAATCACCATCAGCGCGGATAATGTCGACTGCGCACGCGTGGCCGAGGGGCTTGATGTCGAGGGGCTCGAAAGTCTCACCGCCGACCTTGAGATCGCGCCGTGGCTGGACGGGTTGGAGGTCAAGGGCGTG
Organism: Caulobacterales bacterium; assembly: GCA_038206535.1. Taxonomy (GTDB): domain Bacteria; phylum Pseudomonadota; class Alphaproteobacteria; order Caulobacterales; family Caulobacteraceae; genus Acaudatibacter. Next base: position 115,842 of record JBBRAV010000001.1, on the reverse strand, counting down.
TTGCACGCGCGCGCGACACGAACCTGCGGCGTGTCGCTGGAGGCGTTCGAAGAAATCGTAGACGAGCACGTGGTATTGCATTTTGTACCTGCTGGCAGCCCCAATGCGGCGCCGCCCCCGCAGGGCGATGTGGAATTGGACCTCGAGGCCGACGACCCACCTGACAGCGTCGCAGGCGATGCGGTCGAACTGGCCTCTTTCCTCGCCGAGCAGCTCGCTCTGGCGCTGCAGCCGTTTCCACGCAAACCGGGCGTGGAGTTCCAACCGCCGACGATGGCCGGCTCGATGTCACCCTTCTCCGCTCTGGCGCGGCTCAAATCGGCCTCAGCGGAAGATGAATAGGTGGCGATCGGGCGGTGGGAACGGTTGCCGTGACGCAGACTTGCTTTCCAGGGCCAGCGAGACTAGATCGGGGCCATCACGCACGTCGGAAGTTCGGCAAAGCTCGGGTCAATCCCCGGGCTTTTCCGTTCCGGTCCTCCTGACACCAGGGGGTTGTTCCGGCGGAGGCAGAACCGGAAGAAGGAATTAGGCTCATGGCGCTACCTGAATTCACCATGCGGCAGCTCTTGGAAGCTGGCGCCCACTTTGGACACCAGACCCACCGCTGGAATCCGAAGATGGAGCGATATATCTTCGGCGCTCGCGCCAATATCCACATCATCGACCTCTCACAGACGATGCCGCTGCTTCATCAGGCGCTGGTGAAGGTGCGTGAGGTCGCCGCCTCGGGCGGCCGGGTGCTCTTCGTCGGCACCAAGCGCCAGGCATCCGACCCGGTTGCGGTGGCGGCGAAACGATGTGCGCAATATTACGTCAATCATCGGTGGCTGGGCGGCACGTTGACCAACTGGCGCACGATTTCAGGGTCGATCGCGCGTTTACGCGAGCTCGAAACCGTTCTTGACGGCGGCGAGACCGGCGGTCGGACGAAGAAGGAATTGCTGCAGCTGACCCGCGAACGGGGCAAGTTGGATCTGTCTCTCGGCGGTATCAAGGACATGGGCGGCATTCCCGATCTGATGTTCGTTATCGACACGAACAAGGAAGCGATCGCCATTCAGGAAGCCAGGAAGCTGAACATCCCGGTCGTCGCCATCCTGGACACCAATTGCGATCCTCAAGGCATCACCTATCCGATCCCGGGCAATGACGACGCGGCGCGCGCGCTGCAGCTCTATTGCGATCTGATCGCCGACGCGGTGCTTGATGGTCTCACCGAGGGACAGGTCGCCATGGGCGTCGATATCGGCGCAGCGGAAGCGCCGGACGAACCGGCGCTGCGGATGACCGCCGGTCTCCACACGGGCCCGGTCGGCGACGACGGTGGCCTGTTGCAAGAAACCACTGTCGCCGGTGAGGCGGCGCAGGAGGCCTGACGCCGGTTGTCGACGTCGCCATTGGCGGATTGTCGCAAATCTGAAGGGTCGATCCGATAAATCGGATCGGCGAAATCTATTGAATGAGCGGAGTTTAAAACCATGGCCGAGATTACCGCCGCACTGGTGAAGGCGCTGCGCGAGAAGTCCGGCGTCGGCATGATGGACTGCAAAAAAGCCCTGCAGGAAACTGAGGGCGACATGGAAGCCGCGGTGGACTGGCTCCGGGCCAAGGGCCTCTCGAAAGCCGCCAAGAAAGCAGATCGGATCGCAGCCGAAGGCGTCGTGGCTCTGACCACGCGTGTCGACGGCGCCGGGATGACTGCCGCGGTCATCGAACTGAACGCTGAGACCGATTTTGTCGCCCGCAACGAGGCTTTTCAAGAGGTGGCGCGTAAGATCGCCGCGGCGGCCCTGAACGTGGATGGTGACGTCGTTGCGCTGCGCACGACGCGGATCGACGGCGGCCCGTCAGTCGACGAGACCGTCACCAACCTTGTGGCCACCATCGGCGAGAACATGGTGCTGCGCCGCTCAAAGCGCTTCACTGTCGGCGCGGGTGCGATTGGCGCATATGTTCATGGCGCGGTGGCCGGCTCCCTCGACGTGGGCCGGATCGGCGTGCTCGTCGCGGTCGAAGGCGAAGGCGATCAGGCCGTGCTGCAGGAGCTGGGGCGCAACATCGCCGTGCATTCTGCCGCCACTGCGCCTTTGTCGCTTTCCGTCGAGGACCTGGATCCTGCCGCCGTCGAACGCGAGCGCGCCATCTTCACCGAGCAGGCCATCGCATCCGGCAAGCCGGCCGCCGTCGCCGAAAAGATGGTCGAGGGACGCATACGCAAGTTCTACGAGGAAGCGGTTCTGTTGAAGCAGGCCTATGTGCGCAATTCCGATCAGACGATTGAGCAGCTGGTGGCCGAAACCGCCAAGTCCCTCGGTTCGCCGGTGACGATCACGGGTTTCGCGCGTTTCGCCTTGGGTGAGGGCGTAGAAAAGAGCTCGGACGATTTTGCCGCGGAGGTGGCGGCGATGTCCGGTGGGGCGTGAGCCGCCAGCGCGACGGCAACTGCCGGTTACGCCCGTGCCGGCGGGCGGATAGACTGCCCGCTGAAAAGCGGGGCGCTCTAGCGGCGAAAGGCTAGGGGTGGTTATCCTGCGGGCCGCGACTCGCTGGGGTATTTGCAGATGACAGAGCTACGACCGCCCTATCGCCGCATCCTCCTGAAGGTGTCTGGTGAGGTGTTGATGGGCGAATCCGCCTTCGGCATCGACATGGCGACGCTCGAAGCGGTGGCGAGTGATATTGCCGCCGTCGCGGCCACCGGCATCGAACTTTGCTTGGTGATAGGCGGCGGAAATATCTTTCGGGGCGTATCGGTGGCCGGTCGAGGCATGGAGCGGGCGAGCGCCGACTACATGGGCATGCTCGCAACCGTCATGAATGCGCTCGCCCTCCAAAGCGCGTTGGAGAAATCTGGCGTCGACACCCGGGTGCAATCGGCCATCCCCATGGACGCCGTCTGCGAGCCGTATATACGCCGCCGCGCCATCAGGCATTTGGAGAAGGGCCGCGTCGTGATCTTCGCCGCCGGGCTCGGCGCGCCGTTTTTCACCACCGACACGCCTGCGGCGTTGCGCGCCGCCGAGATGGGGTGTGACGCCCTCTTGAAGGGCACGAGTGTCGACGGCGTTTATACCGCGGATCCGAAGAAGGATCCGCATGCGCAGCGATATGAGCGTCTGAGCTATCACGAAGTCCTGTCGAAGAACCTCCGGGTCATGGACGCGTCGGCGATCAGCCTCATGCGTGAAAACGAGATCCCCATCGTCGTGTTCTCCATTCGCGAGCCGGGAAATCTATTGAGGGTTGTCAACGGTGGCGGCGTCTACACGACCATCGAAGACGCGGACTAATAGGAAAGGATAATTCCAATGCCGACGGTCGAAAAACCGGTGCTCTCCAAATATCGCGAGCGGATGGACAAAGCGGTCGCGGCCCTGAAGGAGGATTTTGCGACGTTGCGCACGGGCCGCGCGTCGTCTGGCCTGCTCGATCAGATCGTGATCGAAGCTTACGGCTCGAGGATGCCCATCAATCAGGTGGGTGCGGTTTCTGTTCCGGAGCCCCGCTCGATCATGGTCAGCGTCTGGGACAAGGCGCTCGTCGTATCCGTCGAGAAGGCGATCCGAAATTCTGGCCTCGGATTGAATCCGGTTGTCGAGGGACAGAACCTCCGCGTGCCGATTCCGCCGCTCACGGAGGATCGGCGACGAGACCTGGTCAAGCTGGCGGGAAAATACGCGGAACAGCAACGTATCGCGGTTCGCAACGTGCGGCGTGAAGCAATTGCCGACTGCAAGACCGCCGAAAAGGAGGCCGTCATCAGCGAAGATGAATTGCGCCGGTTCGAGGCCGACGCTCAGAAGCTCACCGACGACGCCGTTCGCAAGATCGACGAGGCCTTGAAAACCAAAGAGCAAGAGATCATGCAGGTCTAGGGCGCGCCCGGTATTCGCGGCGCGAAGGAGCCTTCCATGTCGCGCGCGAACGGCATGAACGACGCCAGACCACCCGTCGCCATGGGCGTTAAGGGCCTGCATGTCGCCATCATCATGGACGGAAACGGCAGGTGGGCGAAACAACGCGGTCTGCCGCGCGCATTGGGCCACCGGGCCGGTGTAGCGGCTCTTAGACGCACTGTGGAGGGGGCCCCCGGGCTTGGCATCGAGCGGTTGACCGTATTTGGATTTTCAACGGAAAATTGGAGTAGGCCTCCTCGCGAGATTTCCGAATTGATGGGACTTCTCAAAGCCTATTTCGCCAGTGATCTGGCGCGCCTCGAGCGGGACGGTGTGAAGGTCAAGATCGTGGGCCGAAGGTCTGGCCTGGAGCCGGACATCCTGGCCATCGTTGAGGAGGCGGAAGCCAGAACGGTCGCCAATTGCCGTTTTCATCTGCAGGTCGCGTTCAACTATGGGGGCAGAGCCGATATCGTCGACGCCGCGCGCAGCTTCGCCAGGGCGGTTGAGCGCGGAGATGCCCAGGCTGACCAACTCGACGAACAACTGTTCCAGGCGGCGCTTTCCACCTCGCCCGCCCCGGCTCCAGACGTGATTATCCGAACCAGTGGCGAACAACGCCTCTCCAATTTCCTGCTTTGGGAATGCGCTTACGCCGAACTCGTGTTTCAGGATGTCTATTGGCCAGACTATGGGCCAGAGCACCTGAGCGCCGCCGTTGCGGACTTCCGCTCCCGGGAAAGACGCTACGGCGGAGTCAGCGGCGATGACATTCTTGCCGCGAGCTAACGGCTTCGACTGGAGAAATTTTGGAGTGAGGGCGGCCTCGGGCGCAGTCCTGGCGTCGGCCACGCTTTGGGCCGTGCTTCTTTTTCACCGACCGCCGGGGTTGGCGGGCGCTCCATACCTGACAATGATCGCGGTCGCCGGCGCGCTGCTTTCATTCGAGTGGAGCACCATGGCCTCTCCGACACACGCCAAGGGCGCTGCGCTATTGACGACCCTCTGCGTCGTCGCGGTCGCGGTTCTTGGTTACGAGGGATTGTATGCCCAGGCCTGGGTGTGCGTGATCCTTGGGGCGGTGGTCGTCGGCGTCCTGGCCAGGGCTGCCGGCGCGCCAGCGGTGGACGCCGCTTATGGCGTACTCTACATCGCTCCCGCCGGCCTCCTGTTGGTGTGGCTGGTGGAGACACCGCAAGGCGCGGGCTGGACTTTGATGTTGTTCGCGACCACCTGGGCGGCGGACATTGCGGCTTTTCTGGTGGGCAATCTCTTCAAGGGTCCCAAACTCTGGCCACGATTTTCACCCAACAAGACATGGTCGGGATTGGTGGGCGGGCTCTGCGCCGCGGGACTGGCGGCGACGTGCGTCGCGGCCGGCTTTATGCGTCTATCGTTGGCCGGCGCCGCTCTGATAGGATTGCTGGGCGGTCTGGCGACAATGGCCGGGGATCTCTGGGAGTCGATATTGAAACGACGGTTCGGCGTCAAAGACTCTGGTGACCTCATTCCAGGACATGGCGGACTTCTTGATCGTGTGGACGGCTTGATGTTCGCCGTCGTCGTGTTCGCCGCCGCGCGGCTGTTTGTCCATCTTGGTTGGGCTCACTAATGGCGCGAAGCGTCGCCATCATGGGTTCCACCGGGTCTGTTGGCATGTCCACGCTGGATCTGCTCAGCCAGGTCGAGGGCGACATAGACGTCGTGGTCCTAACGGCCGGAAGGAATGTCGCTCGGCTTGCCGAGCAGGCTCTGCAATGGCGCCCGAGGGTGGCGGTCATCGAAGATGACAGCCTGCTTGGGGAGCTGCGCGCTCGCCTTGCGGGCTCGGGTATCGCCTGTGCGGCGGGTCCGGCCGCAATCGCCGAAGAAGCGTCGAGGGGCGTGGATTGGGTGATGTCGTCGATCGTGGGCGCCGCCGGTCTCGCGCCGACACTGGCCGCCGCCAGAGCCGGGTCGATCATCGCCTTGGCGAACAAGGAAAGTCTCGTGTGCGCCGGCCCGGCGTTGCTGTCGATCGCCAAGGCCGCCGGCGGCGTGGTCATTCCTGTCGATTCCGAGCACTCGGCAATCTTCCAGGTGTTTGAGACCGGCAACGCCAAAGAGGTCCGCCGATTGATTTTGACGGCGTCCGGAGGCCCCTTCCGGTCCTGGACCCTGGACGAAATGGCCGGGGCGACCCGAGAGCAGGCGGTCGCTCATCCCAACTGGTCGATGGGCGCAAAGATTTCGGTCGATTCGGCGACGATGATGAACAAGGGCCTCGAAATGATCGAGGCGTCGTATCTGTTCTCGATGCCGCCGGAAAAGGTCGACGTCATTGTCCATCCACAATCGGTTGTTCATAGCCTGGTGGAGTACTCCGATGGCTCGACCCTTGCGCAGCTTGGCCCCCCCGATATGCGCGCGCCCATCGCGTGCGCCTGGGCTTGGCCGGGTCGAGTCTCATGGTCCGCGCCGCGCCTCGATCTTGCGTCGATTGGCAAACTCACGTTTGAAGCGCCCGACGAGGTCCGCTTTCCAGCTTTGTCGATCGCCCGTCAGGCGCTCAGCGCCGGCGCGGGAGCGCCGGCGGCCATGAACGCCGCCAACGAGGTCGCCGTGAGCGCTTTTCTTGACCGTCGCCTTGGATTCCTCGATATCGCGATCATCGTCCAGGCGACGCTGGAGCAACTGAACGGAACTGGCGAGTTGGCCGCGACCGACGATGATCAGACCCTTGAATGGGCGATGATGGTCGACACGAGCGCTCGCCGCGTCGCCGCCCAAGTCCTGACCCGTTTTGAGCGCATGGGCTGAGCGGCCAGGAGAATTACGTCATGCTGATCTTTTTGCAGAATGTCGCATTCACCGTGCTGCCGTTCGTCGTGCTTATCACTGTGGTCGTGACCGTGCACGAATTCGGCCACTTTCTGGTCGCGCGGTCGTTCGGGGTCGCCGTGGACCGTTTCGCGATTGGATTTGGACGCAGCCTCGTCAGCTGGAAGGATCGCGCGGGCGTCGAGTGGCGGATCGGTTGGTTGCCTTTGGGCGGATATGTGAAATTTTCCGGCGATGAAAACGCCGCCAGCGTTCCGGACAAGAATGATCTGGAAAGTCTGCGTTCGTCCATCATCGCCCGTGAGGGGCCTGGCGCCGAGCTCCGCTATCTGCACTTCAAACCTTTGTGGCAACGTACGCTGATCATCCTCGCCGGCCCGGCGGCCAACTTTCTGTTGGCCAGCGTGGCGTTCGCCGTTTGCATTGGCGTATTTGGTCAGGCGACGACGACGGCCAGGGTAGCGAAAGTGGAGGCGGGCAGTGCGGCGGCCGTGGCCGGCATACAGCCCGGCGACTTGATCAAGGGAGCCGATGGTCGGCTTTTTCGTGATTTCGAAGACATACGCGCCTATGTGCAGATCCGGGCCGGTGTACCGATCGACTTTCTCATCGATCGCGGAGGCCATGATATTCACGTGCTCGCGCGCCCACATCCGGTCCAGGAAGCCAGTCCGTTCGGCGGCGCCGCGACGGTTGGGCTTCTGGGACTAGCTTCGCTTGGCCGCGAAGTCCGTCATTACGGGCCGATTGAAGCCATCAGTCTAGGGGTCAACCAGACGTGGGAAGCGACAACCTCAACCTACTACTATCTCGGCCGAATCGTCACAGGCCAGATGTCGGCTGATCAACTCCACGGCGTCATTGGCATGGCTCACGCATCCGGGGAGATAACCAGACAGGTGGTGACCCAGGCCAGGCAAGCCGGGGTGAACTGGGCGCTCGCCGAATCGCAGTTCCTGCTCCAGTTCATCGGACTTATTTCCGTGAGCGTGGGCTTGTTCAACCTGCTGCCGATTCCCGTGCTTGATGGAGGCCATCTTCTGTTTCACGCCTACGAATGGGTCACGCGCAAGCCGCCCAGCATGGTGCTGCAAGCGGCCGGATATCGCGTGGGACTTGCTTTGCTGGTGGGTTTGATGTTGTTCGCGGCCTGGAACGACATACAGCGTTTGCCCCTGTTTCATTCCTTCGGCAGCTTGTTTTCGTAAGGCGACCCTTTCCCGCATGGCTGATCCGAAAAGAGCTTTCCGCGCGCGAAGCGCGGCGTTGGTCTCGGGCTTCGCGCTCCTCGCGGGCGCCGCGGCCTGGGTGACACCTTGCGCCGTCGTCGCTCAGGCGCAGCAATCCGGCGTCGTCGGTCGCATTCTCATCGAAGGCAACGAGCGGATCGACCCTGAGACCATCTCGTCGTATCTGCCGGTCGCAGTGGGCGACACCGTCGACCCGGCCAAAATCGATGTCGCGCTAAAAGCTCTGTTCCGGACAGATCTTTTCAGTGACGTGAAGATCGACCTCCAGGGCTCCGACCTTGTTGTCAAGGTTGTAGAGAACCCGGTGATCAATCAGGTTGTGTTCGAGGGCAATTCGAACCTTAAGGACGACAAACTTAAGGATGAGATTCAAATTCGTCCACGCGGCGTTTTCACCAAAGCGAAGGTTGAGGAAGACGTTGGTCGAATCGTAGAGCTGTATCGCCGTTCGGGGCGGATTTCGGCGACGGTTACGCCGAAGATTATCGAACTTCCGCAACGGCGTGTCGATCTCGTGTTTGAGATCAATGAGGGTCCGAAAAGCGGCATTCTGCGGGTGAATTTTCTAGGAAACGCCGAGTTCTCCGCCAACGATCTGCGCAACGTGATCGTCACGAAGGAAAGCGCCTGGTACAAATTCTTTTCTTCAAATGACAACTACGATCCTGATCGGATCGAGTACGATCGCGAGCAACTGCGAAAATTCTATAGAAATCGCGGCTTCTACGATTTCCGTATCATCTCGTCAGTCGCCGAACTGGCGCCCGATAAGAACGGATTCGCCATCACGTTCGTTGTTGAGGAGGGCGTGCGCTACCGCTTTGGAAAGCTGAGCGTGCACACCGAATTGAAGAAGCTCAACGGTGACATACTTCGACAGTTGCTACCGATTCGCGAAGGTCAAGTTTACCAGGACCAGAAAATCGAGCAGTCCACCGACGCTTTGACATTCGCGGCCGGCGCCGCCGGATTCGCCTTTGTCGACGTCCGTCCGAGGTATACGCCAAATCCAGCCAAGCATACTGTTGACGTTTCCTTCGACGTCAAGGAAGGCCCGCGCGTCTATATTGATCGGATCGATATCGTCGGCAATACGACCACACTGGACTATGTGATCCGCCGCCAGATGATCGTCTCGGAGGGGGACGCCTATAATCGCGCCCTCGTCGATCGTTCAAAGCAAAGCATCAAATCGCTGGGCTTTTTCAAGGACGTCGATGTAACCAATGTGCCGGGATCGTCGCCCGATCGCACCAACCTCTTGGTCAAGGTAACCGAACAGCCGACCGGGCAGCTTTCCTTCAGCGCCGGCTACAGCACTGTCGACAAACTGGTCACGGATGTCGGCGTGAGCCAATCGAATTTCCGCGGTCGGGGCGAAGACGTTCGCGCGCGAATCTCTCTGGGTTCCCTACGCCAGCAGGCCGACTTCTCGTTCACCGAGCCGCATTTTCTCAATCGCGACCTGCAGGGCGGCTTCGACCTCTACACATATCGTTACAATTTTTCGCAACAGGCATCATACAATACCGCCTCGACAGGCGGGACGGTCCGCGTGGCGTTCCCGCTGGCGCAGAACACGCTCCTGACGACGCGCTACACGGTGCGGACCGACAATGTGATCGTCGACGCTTCGCTTTGCGTCCCCGGCGCAGAGTTGGTGTCCATCGTCCTTTGTCAGCAGCGCGGGTCATACATAACATCGCAGGTCGGATACACGCTCGGGTTCGATCGCCGGAACGACTCGCAAAACGCTACACGCGGCTACTATCTCAGTTTTTCTCAGGATGTCGCCGGCGCCGGCGGTTCGGTGCATTATCTCCGCAACGAACTCAACGGCGGTTGGTATCATGGGTTCACCAAGGATTGGGTCCTGAGCTTCACCGGCTCGTCGGGTTATGTTGATGGCTGGAATGGCGACGACATCCGTATTGCTGATCGATTCTACAAAGGCGGCGACACGTTCCCCGGCTTTCAGATCGCGGGCATAGGGCCTCGGGATATACAATACGGCGACTCCCTGGGCGGCAAGTTTTACGCCATCGGTGACCTCGAGTTGACACTTCCCAATAAGTTGCCGGCGCAGTATGGCATTCGAACCGCTCTGTTCGCTTATTTTGGTACGTTAGGATTGCTAGACCACTCCCAGAAGGTGAATCCAAACACTGATCAACCGCTCACTACCGTGGTCGATGACCTCGGTTTGCGAGCGTCCGCTGGCATTAGCGTATACTGGAAGTCGCCTGCGGGCCCGCTGCGGTTTGATTTCAGCCAGATTATTCGTAAAGACTCTTACGACAAGACGGAATTGTTCCGCTTTTCAACATCAACAAGGTTCTAGACACTATGCACAACAATACCCTCGCGCTAGGCGGCGCGTTGGCCGCCGCCATGATCGCCTCGATAGGCTCAGCGGCTACGACGGCTGCGCCTGCCGCTCCGCCTCCGCTTAGCCAGGGCGCGCCAATTGCCGGCCTCTGCTTGCTCTCGGTGCAAGAGGCTATTTCGGGATCGACTGTTGGAAAATACGCCAGCACCCGGATGCAGCAGATCGTCGCACAAGTGAAAGCGGAACTTGCGCCGGAAGATACAGGCATCGGCACGGACAGCAAGGCGCTCGAGACGGCGCGTTCGACGCTGGACCAGGCCACCTTCCAAAGTCGCGCTCAGGCCTTGCAGGCCCGCGTCGAGGCGCTGCGCCAGAAGGCCGACCTTCGCCAGCGCGAGTTGCAGGCGACCGAGCGCAAGTCGTTTAATCGCATCGCCCAGGAGCTCGATCCGATCGCGCGCCAACTTTATCAGCAGCACAGGTGTAGTGTGTTGCTCGACAAGGGCTCGACAATGATGACAAATCCCGAGATGGATATTACGCCACAGGCCGTGACGTCGCTGAACGCAAAGATCACGCAATTTCCGTTCGATCGCGAACATCTCGACACGGGCGCGGCCGCAGCGCCGGCCCGCTGATAGGCGACTGAAGGCCGGCATAGCGTAGAAATGCCGGATTCTCGCTTTTTCGAAACGTCCGAGCCGTTGGAGCTGGCGACGCTGGCGCGGATTTCCGGGGCGACCCTCCAGGTCTTCGGCTCGCCGCCGCGGCTCATTGGCCGCGCCGGCGAGCTTCTGGACGCGGACGAGACGTGCGTCACCTTCCTGACCGGGCGCCGCTACCTCGACCAGGCATGTCAGACCAAGGCCGGGGCTTGTTTTGTCGAGTCGGCGAACGTTGGGGCGCTTTCGACCGGTTGCGCGGCATTGGTGACGCTGTCGCCTTTAGCGGCCTTCGCCGCTGCGGCCAATCACCTCCACAAGCCGCGCCGTCATGAAGCGACAGGCGGTCCAATTCACCCCACGGCGCGACTGGAGGATGGGGTGGTCCTGGCGGCGAACGTTGTTCTTGGCCAGGACGTGACGATTGGTCGTGGGACATATGTGTCGCCAGGCGCCGTGATCGGCCCGGGCGTTTGCTTAGGGCGCGACGGCTATGTCGGCTCCAATGTCACTATCGGGTTCGCGTTGATCGGTGATCGCGTGCGAATTCATGCCGGAGCGATCATCGGTGAGCCTGGCTTCGGCGCCACCGCCGGCCGCGACGGCCTCGTCGACGTTCCCCAGCTCGGCCGCGTCATCATTCAGGATGGCGTTACTATCGGATCTGGCTCCTGTATTGATCGCGGCGCCATCGGGGACACTACAATCGGTGAGAACAGTAAGATCGATAACATGGTCCAAATCGGGCACAATGTCGTGATCGGCCGCAATTGCGTCCTGGCGGCGCATACGGGCATTTCCGGAAGCGTAGTGATTGGGGACGGTTGTCAACTCGGTGGGCGCGCGGGGGTTGCGGACCACATCAACATCGGCGCCGGCGCCCGCATAGCGGCGGCGGCGGGAGTTATGCGCAGCGTCCCCGCAGGAGAAAGCTGGGGCGGGTACCCCGCCAAGCCGGTAAAGCGTTGGCTGAGGGAGACCGCGCTGGTGGCGCAACTGGTGCGCCGTCGCAACGAGGGGGATGATCGCGATGACCATTGAGCCGCCCGCACAAGCCGCCGAGGCTCAGACCGAGATTGAGATCACCGAGATCATGCGCCGCATCCCGCACCGACCGCCGTTCCTGTTCGTCGACCGCGCCGAGTCGTATCGGCCGAACCAGTCTCTGGTCGGGATCAAATGCGTGACCATGAACGAAGCGTTTTTCGTCGGTCACTTTCCGGGCAACCCGGTCATGCCAGGCGTGCTTATCGTCGAGGCGCTCGCGCAGACAGGCGGCCTTCTCATGTCCAAGTCCTGGGATGTCGATCCCGAAGGCAAGATCATCCTGTTCATGTCGGTGGACAATTGCCGCTTTCGTCATCCGGTGAGACCTGGCGACGTCCTGAGGATGGAAGTCGAGGTCGTGCGCGCTCGGGGCGACGTGGTCAAATTTCTCGGGCGGGGCATGGTCGGCGACAAGCTGGCCGCGCAGGCGGAATTTGCCGCGATGCTCGTCGACACACGCAAATGACGGCGATCCACGCCTCGGCGATCGTCGACCCCAAAGCCCGGCTTGGCGAAACGGTTGAGATCGGGCCCTACTGCATCGTCGGCCCTGATGTCATGCTGGCAAACGGCGTGCGACTGCAATCCCATGTCGTCGTCGAGGGGGTGACCGAGATAGGCGAAGACTGCCAGATCTACCCCTTCGCGCACCTCGGGGGTCCGCCACAGCACGCCGGACACAAGGGGGAGCCGACCCGGCTTCTGATCGGCGCGCGCAACATAATCCGAGAGCATGTGACAATGCATTGTGGAACCGCGATGGGGCGGTCCGTGACGACCGTCGGCTCGGACGGGTTCTTCATGGTGGGCGTGCATATCGGGCACGACTGTGTCGTGGGCGATAAGGTGGTGATGGCGAATACGGCAACCTTGGGTGGGCACGTCGTTGTCTCCGACCATGTCATCATGGGGGGACTATCTGCGGTGCATCAAAATACCCGCATTGGTCGCCATGCCTTCGTTGGGGGGATGGCGGGCGTCAATCATGACGTCATTCCCTTTGGAAACGTCTGGGGCAACCACGCCCATCTTGAAGGGCTTAATCTCGTCGGCCTCAAGCGTCGGGGGTTCAGTCGTGAAACCATCAATACGCTGAGGGCGGCTTACAGAATGCTGTTTGCGGAAGAGGGGACGTTTCAGGAACGGATCGAGGATACCGCCAATGCTTATAGCGGGTCATCGGGTGTGATGGAGATCATCGACTTCATCCGTGCGGACGCCAGTCGACCCTTGACGACGCCGCAAAGGGAGCTCTGACGAGGCGCATGCGGAAGATAGGTCTGATCGCGGGAGGGGGGGCGCTCCCGATCAGTCTGGCGCGCCACTGCCTGGCGATACGGCGCGACATGTTCATTGTGCGCCTAAAGGGATTGTGCGACCCTGACCTTGCTGCTTTTCCCGGTGCGGACGTCGGTCTGGCGGAACTCGGCAAGGCCATCCGTGTGCTGCGGGATGCGTCCTGCACGAGCGTATGCCTGGCCGGCCATGTGGCGCGTCCGGACTTTGCAATGCTCAAGCCCGATTTTCGCGGTCTTGCGGCGTTACCCGGCGCGATCGCAGCGGCGCGTAGGGGCGACGACAGCCTTCTGTCATTCCTGGTTGGAGAATTCGAACGCGAGGGTTTTGTTGTCGAGGGTGCTGACGAGGTCGCGGCAGGGCTGACACTTCGTGCGGGCGCGCTCGGGAACCGGCTGCCCCAACCTGAACACCTCGCGGATATCGCGCGCGCCATGGACGCCGCACGGGTGATCGGCGGGCTCGACGCAGGGCAGGGCGCCGTGTGCTGTAACGGCTTGATTCTCGCCTTAGAGGCTCAGGAAGGGACCGACGCCATGCTTGATCGTGTGGCCAATCTGCCCAGGGCCATACGGGGCGAGCGGACAAACCGGCGCGGTGTGCTGGCGAAAGTCTGCAAACCGGGTCAGGAAACCCGCGTTGACCTTCCGACGATCGGCCCGCGCACGATCCGAGGGGCGTCGGACGCCGGATTAGCCGGAATTGTCGGCGAAGCGTCCAAGATTCTGGTCCTGGAGCGCGACGAGGTTGTGGCGCTCGCCGACGCTTTGGGATTGTTCATCGCCGGAGTCGAATGACGCCCCCTTGCATCATGCTGGTGGCTGCGGAGGCTTCCGGCGACGTCCTAGGCGGCGCACTCATCGGCGCGCTCCGGGCGCGGCTAGGGTCGCGGACACGCTTTGTTGGCGTCGGCGGACAACGGATGGCGGCGCAAGGGGTCGCAAGTCCATTCGATACGGCGGCGCTTGGCGTATTGGGAATTTTTGACGCCTTGAAGGCCTATCCTGCAGTCCTGCGACTGGCTGCGCGAACCGCCGAGCTGGCGGAGATCGAAAAACCGGATGCGGCGGTGCTGATCGACTCCTGGGGCTTCAATCTTCGCGTGGCGCGGGCGGTGCGCGCACGCAGCCCCCGAACAAAGCTCATCAAATATGTCGCCCCGCAGGTTTGGGCCACGCGGCCTGGACGCGCCCGAACCCTCGCGCGCGCCGTCGACTGCCTGTTGACCATTCATTCCTTTGACGCGAGATTTTTCGAGGCGGAAGGACTGCCGGTCACGTTCGTCGGCAACCCTGCCTTGCAGCGCGATTTCTCCAATGCGGATCCGAAGAGCGTGCTCGCCGCCTTGGGCGCGGTGAGCGGTGATCCGATTCTGCTCTTGTTGCCGGGGAGCCGCCTTGGTGAAGTCGATCGACTGCTGCCGTGTTTCAGAGCGGCCGTGGCTCAACTAAAGCGCGAATTGCCCGACCTGCATGTGATAGCCGCGCCGGCGGAGACCGTCGAAGCCCGGGTCAAGGAACACCTGAATGCCTGGGAAACGCCGGTACGCGTTTTTGAGGGGGAGCATCAGAAGCTTTCCTCGATGCGCGCGGCGACCGTGGCGCTTGCCTGCAGCGGCACGGTGACCACGGAACTGGCCATCGCCGGGTGTCCAATGGTGGTGGCTTATCGCCTTGGGTCCATGACCGCGGTACTGGCGCGGCGCTTGATCCGCACCCGCTACATCACCCTGTTCAATGTGGCGGCCGATGACATGGTCGCGCCCGAACTCGTGCAGGAGGCATGCAACGGACCGACGCTGGCGCGCGCAGTCTCGCAGCTATTGGCGCACGAGGTGCTGCGCGAGCGGCAGGTCGCGGATCAGACCGCCGCCCTGGAGATCATGCGGGGCGGCATCCACGACCCGATCGGCATGGCCGCCGATGCAATCATCGCCAATCTGGGCCGATGAAACGGCCCGATGACTATCCTCGCCCCTCTATCGGCGGATAGTCGCGACGTAGCGGCCCCGTGTAGAGCTGGCGCGGGCGGCCAATTTTGCGTTGTGGGTCTTCGAACATTTCCTTCCATTGGCTGATCCAGCCGACCGTCCTCGCCAAGGCAAAAAGAACGGTGAACATCGTCGTGGGGAACCCCATCGCCTTCAGGGTAATCCCTGAGTAGAAATCGATATTCGGATAGAGTTTGCGGTCGACAAAGTAGGGATCGTTCAGTGCGATCTTTTCGAGTTCCATCGCCACTTTCAGCAGCGGATCGTCGGGGTCTCCGACGGCTTCGAGAACCTCGTGGCACGTCTTTTGCATTACCGTGGCGCGAGGATCATAGTTCTTGTAAACGCGGTGACCAAAGCCCATCAGGCGGTACTTGCGATCTTTCACCCCCTGGACGTACTCGGGGATCCGATCGACGGTCCCGATTTCCTGCAGCATCATCAGCGCCTCCTCGTTCGCGCCGCCATGAGCGGGGCCCCAGAGGCAAGCGATCCCCGCGGCGATGCAGGCGAACGGGTTCGCGCCCGAAGATCCGGCAAGGCGCACCGTCGATGTCGAAGCGTTCTGCTCGTGATCGGCGTGCAGAATAAAGATGCGGTCCATGGCCCGCGTGAGGATCGGGTTCGGCCGCCAGTCTTCCGCCGGCACAGAGAACGCCATCCGCAGGAAGTTCTCGGCATAGGTGAGGTCGTTGCGGGGCGTCACAAACGGTTGGCCGATAGAATACTTGAAGGCCCGCGCCGCGATTGTCGGCATCTTGGCGATCAACCTATGGGCGGAAATCTTGCGCTGCTGAGGATCATCGACATTGATGCTGTCATGATAGAAGGCCGAGAGCGCGCCGACCGCGCCGGTCATGATCGCCATGGGATGGGCGTCGGATCGAAATCCGGTAAAGAAACGGTCGAACTGAGCATGCAGCATACTGTGGTAGGTGATGGTGTGCTCGAAGTCCGCGTATTCCCCCGCGGTGGGCAGCTCGCCGTTCAGGAGCAGATAACAAACCTCGAGGAATGTCGAATTTTCCGCCAGCTGCTCGATCGGGTAGCCGCGATGCAGCAAAATGCCGGCATCGCCGTCGATGTAGGTGATCTTGCTCTCGCAGCTTGCCGTCGAGGTGAACCCGGGATCGAAGGTGAACACATCGGCGTCGCCATAGAGTTTGCGCACGTCGACGACATCAGGGCCCGTGGTGCCCGCGATCACCGGCAGATCATAGGTCTTGTCTCCGAACGCTAGCGTCGCATGGTCGGGCATGCCCAATCCCCTGTCTCAAAAGTGGAAGCAACCGAACGAGTGTTCGAGGACGCTTATAGCGCCTCACCGCAACTGCGAAAGGGCATCTTCGAGCCGGCCCAGGCTCTCGCTCTTGCCGAGCGCCGCGAGGGCGCCGGCGAGGTCCGGCGCGGGCGCCCCTCCGGAAAGAACCGCTCGCAATGGCGCTCCAAATTTGCCGAGGCCCACGCCTTCCGACGCCGCGAACTGCCTCAGCGCGGATGTGAGCGGCGCGGGAGCCCAGTCATCCTGCGAGCGCAGGGCGGCGGTCAATCGCAGGAGCAGGGCGCGCACGTCATCGGTGAGCAGAGCCAGCCCCTTCGCGTCCAGCGCGAGCGGCCTGCGCTTCAACGCGAACACGCTGAGGTCAGACAGCTCCCGGATGGTTTTGGCTCCTTCCTTGACCATCGGCATAACCGCCAGGAGGCGAGCTTTGGCGTCCGAGGGCAGATCGAACGCCCGCGCGGTGAGGTCGTGGATGACGAGACCCGTCAGGCGTTCGTCGTCGGCGCGGCGGATGTAGTGATTGTTGATGTGGTTGAGCTTGGCCCAGTCGAGGCGGGCTGGCGCTCGTACGACATCGCGCACGTCGAACCACGCGATGGCCTCCTCATCGCTGAAGAGTTCATCGTCTCCGTGCCCCCATCCAAGGCGCGCGAGATAATTGCGCATCGCTTCGGGCAGGTATCCCATGTCAGCGAAATCTCCGACCGCCTGCGCGCCGTGGCGCTTGGAGAGTTTTGCGCCGTCGGGCCCGTGGATCAGCGGCAGGTGTGCAAACTTTGGCAACTGAAATTCCAAAGCCCGGTAGATCAGGCTCTGGCGCGCGGCGTTGTTGAGGTGATCGTCGCCGCGGATCACATGCGTGATTCCCATGTCGTGATCGTCCACCACGACGGCGAGATTGTACGTCGGGGCGCCATCCGACCGCAGGATCACAAGGTCGTCGAGCTCCTTGTTCTGAAAGGTCACCGGGCCTTTGACGAGGTCGTCCACGAGCGTTTCGCCGTCGAGCGGTCCCTTGAACCGGACCGCGAACGGCCGATTGTCTCCGGTGGGCGCGCGATCGCGCCAGGGAGAGCGGATGGCTCTGCCTTCGGCGCGCGCGCGCTCTCGCTCGGCGGCCAGTTCCTCGGCGGTCATGTAACATCGATAAGCGTGCCCGCGCTCAAGCAGGGCGTGAGCCATTGCGCGGTGCCGGTCGGCCCGGGCGAACTGAAATATGGCGGGCGCGTCAGGCGTCAGGCCAAGCCAGTCGAGCCCGTCGAATATGACTTGCACGGCCGCCTCGGTGGATCGTTCGCGGTCGGTGTCCTCGATCCGCAAGAGATACGTTCCGCCGCAGTGGCGAGCATACAGCCAGTTGAACAATGCCGTGCGGGCTGTGCCTATATGCATCGAGCCGGTGGGAGAGGGGGCGATACGGGTGACGACGGATCGTTCGACAGGTGAAGGCGCGGGCATATTTGATCCGGGGTTGGGGACTGGCCCAGCAGACGCCGTCGATCCGACGACGTCTTGGGGCAGAGCCCTGAGGCTTATCACGCGCCGCGCGAAGATGCCTAGCTGGGCTGAGCTCCGAGCCGGCGCGGCGAGCGAAGTCTCGGCCCAGTTCGATCGACTTGCGCTTTGGGCGCCGGTCGGCTTTGGCGTGGGGGCGGCGGCGTACCTCGGCCTCAAGAGCGAGCCGCCACTGCTTCTGACCGCTGGCTGTTGCGGCGGCGTCGTCGCGATCGCCTCGATCATCGCATGCCTGGCGCGGCGGCGCGCCGTCATCGCCGTGGCCGCGCTGCTCGCGCTGGCCGCGGCGGGCTTCCTCGTCGCGAAACTGCACAGCGACCGGGTGGCCGCTCCGATCGCTCCGGCGGGCTTGGGAGCCACCCGCCTGGAGGGGTGGGTCGTCGACGTCGAGACGCCCAGTGAAACGGGCGAGCGGCTGCTGATCGCACCGGTCCGGGTAGAGGGTCTGGCGCCCGAACGAACGCCGACCCGCGTTCGGATCGTCGTCAGATCGCCGGGCGGTCCGGACGCTTTGCCGCCCCCGGGAAGTCCGATCCGCGTTATCACGCTTCTGGACCCGCCCCCCGGGCCGGCCTCGCCGGGCGCTTACGACTTTGCGCGGGATGCCTGGTTCGAGGGAATCGGCGGCGTCGGACTGGCTCTGCGCTGGCCGGGTCCGGCGCAATTGACCCCGCCCCCCTGGGGCCTTCGCGTTGAAATGGCCGTCAATGGGATGCGTTGGTCCACCGCGCGCAAACTGGCGGCGAACATCAAGTCCGCAATTGGCGGGCTCGATTCCGGCGCCGCCGGCCTGGCGGTCGCCGTCACCACGAGCCACCAGGATTGGCTGGCCGCCGCGCATCGGAACGACTTGCGCGGCTCCGGGCTGGCGCACATGCTCGCCATCGCGGGCCTGCACACCGCCGCCATCAGCGGATTCGCCTTCTTTGCGTTCCGGCTGGTCATCGCGGCATGGCCTTGGCTGGCATTGCGCGCATCCGGCAAGAAGATCGCGGCCGTGGCGGCGCTTTTCGCCGTAGCGGGCTATCTATTGTTGTCCGGCGCTCACCCTCCCGCGCGGCGAGCGGCGATCACGGCCGGCGTGGCTTTCTTCGCCATCCTTGTCGATCGACGCGCGGTCAGCCTCCACTCGCTGGCCATGGCGGCTCTTACCATCCTGGTGATAGAGCCTGACGTCGTTGTCTCGCCCGGGTTCGAGATGTCGTTCTGCGCCACGGCGTCGCTGATCGCGCTCGCCGAGGTATGGCGACGGCCTACGGCGCCGATTGGCCTGTCATGGCCGCTGGCGGTCCTGCAGAAGGCGAGAGACTGGTTGGTCGCCATGTCGGCCGTCAGCTTCGTGGCCGGTATGGCCACCGGGCCGTTCGCGATTCAACACTTCAATCGCGTGGCGAACTACGGCGTTTTTGCAAATCTGTCCGCCGATTTTCTCGCCAGCGCGGTCTTGATGCCGGCCCTGGGGGTCAGCCTGCTTTGCCAGGGGTTGAACGTCGATCATGCCATCGCCGCCCCGGCTTATTGGCTGTCGGGCTGGGCCGCCCAGGGCGTGATAACTCTCGGACATTGGTTCGCCACCGCGCCTTGGGCCGTCGTCACAGCATCCAGCGCGCCCGAGGCCGCCCTCGCGATATCCTATCTCGGCATCATCTTCGCCTGTCTCTGGCGCGGCCGACTTCGGCTGATCGGACTTCCGATGGCCGCGGCCGTGATGGCTTGGCCAAGACCGGCCCCTCCGGTGGCCTGGATTGCCGCCGACGGCAATGACGCCGCGATCGTTGTCGACGGTCTGGAGGTGGCGTTGAAGCCGGGCGCCCGGCAATACGCCACCCAGCTCTGGGCGCAGAGGTGGGGCTTCGCGCTCAGCGTCAATCTGGACGCCGCCACGGCAAATCAGGCCCGCTTTTTCGACTGCGATCGAAAGGGGTGCGCATCGAACGGACTGGCTCGCCCATCGCTATCGGCCTGGTGGAGTCGCCGCGCCCCGACCACGGAGAGGTTTGAAGCGCTTTGCGCACACGCAGACATTCTCATCCTTCGCGCGCCCGTGCTGGCGCCAACGTCCTGTGCGAAAAGCATCGTGCTGGACGCGGAGGCATTCAGCCGCGGCGGGGCCGCCGAGGTGTTCGGCGCGCCGGGTCACTGGAGGATCGCGTGGTCGCAACCAATACGCGGACAACGTCCCTGGACGCTCAGTGGTAACGTCTGATGAGTCCCACGAGCTTGCCCTGGACCTGGACTTGGTCGGGCCCGAAGATGCGGGTCTCATAAGCGGGGTTGGCCGCCTCCAGCGCTATGGACGCACCCTTGCGGCGAAGGCGCTTGAGCGTGGCTTCCTCTTCCATCACCAAGGCCACGACGATTTCGCCCGAGTTCGCCGTGTTGGCCCGGCGGATCACCACGTAATCGCCGTCGAGGATGCCCGCCTGGATCATCGAGTCTCCCTGCACCTCCAGCACATAGTGCTCGCCCGCGCCAAGAATGGCTTCCGGGACGGCGAGCCTGTCACGCTCGTGCTGGATGGCGTCGATCGGCGTGCCTGCCGCTATGCGCCCTAGAATTGGGAGGTCACGGGTGTCGTTTGCCGCCGCCGGCCTGATCTGCGCTCCCGTTTCGACGACCTGCGGTCTGAACGTCGAGCGGCCCTTGGGAGGCGACGCCGTCGTGGCTTGCTGCGGCAGCTTGACGACCTCGAGGGCGCGCGCCCGATGCGCCAGGCGACGTAAAAACCCGCGCTCTTCCAGGGCGGTGATCAATCGATGGATCCCCGACTTCGATGCCAGGTCGAGAGCTTCCTTCATTTCATCGAACGAAGGTGAAACCCCCGTCTCTTTGATCCGCTCATGAATGAACATGAGAAGCTCGTGTTGTTTGCGCGTCAGCATCGCCGCCTCGTCAGTGCCTCTGGGGTGAACAAACCCAAAACATGGCGATGTTCTCTGGGTGTTCTCCGGCCAAGTCAAGCGGGGTCTTGCCCGCCGATCAAGGCTCGCGTGGCGGACTCGATGTCTGCTTGCCGCATAAGGGTCTCGCCCACCAGCATGGCGGACGCGCCGGCGCGCGCCATGCGCGCGGCGTCGGCCGGGCTGTTAATGCCACTTTCCGTTACAAATAAGGTGTTTACGGGAACTTCCTGAGCCAGGGCCTCGGTCACCGCGAGGTCGGTGACGAAGGTGCGCAGGTTGCGGTTGTTGATCCCGATGAGTGAAGCGCCAAGGGCGATCGCCCGGTGAATCTCCGGTGCGTCGTGGGTTTCGACCAGGGCATCCATGCCCCATCGGGCGGCTTCAGACATGAGATCGCGCGCGAGCGGGTCGTCGCAAAGAGCGAGAATCACCAGGATCGCGTCCGCTCCCAACGCGCGTGATTCGGCGATCTGCCATGGATCGACCATGAAATCCTTGCGCAGGCACGGCAGGGTGGTCGCCGACCTTGCCGCAACCAGAGCTTCGTCGCTGCCTTGAAAGCTGGGACCGTCCGTGAGGACGGACAGACAGGCCGCGCCTCCCCGTTCGTAGGCTCGCGCGATCGTCCACGGCTCGAAGTCCTCGCGGATCAGCCCCTTCGACGGCGAGGCCTTTTTGATCTCTGCGATCAAGGCCAGGCGACCGGGCGAACGGAGCCGGTCCAGGGCGGCGTGAAATCCCCTTGGCCGGTCGGCGCGTTCGGCGGCGGCCGTCAATGATGACGCCGATGTACGCGATCGGCGTTCGGCAACCTCCCGCCGCTTGTATGTCGCGATCGATGAAAGAATGTCGGCGGTCAAGGCGCGTTGGTCGCTTCTATCATGAGACAGAGCGCGCGGTCCGCGGCGCCGCTGTCGATGGCGCTGGCGGCGAGGCCCACGCCCTCGCGCAGGGTTTCGACGCGTTCGGCCACCAGGAGGGCGGCCGCGGCGTTCAGCATCACCACGTCGCGATAGGCGCCCGGCGACCCTTTCAGCAGCGCCCGCAGGGCGTCGGCGTTGTGCCGCGGATCGCCCCCGCGCAGTTCGGAGAGGGCCGCGCGGGGCAGGCCCACCGCTTCTGGCGTGATGTTGAATAGGCGCACGCCTCCGTCACGCCATTCGGCGACCTGAGTGGCCCCCGTCGTGGTGATCTCGTCCAGGCCGTCGCCATGCACGACCCAAGCGCGCGTGGCGCCCAATGCCCCCAGGACGCGCGCCAGGGGTTCGACCCACCGCGCCGAGAAGACGCCCAGCACCTGGCGCTTCGCATTCGCCGGGTTTGAGAGCGGGCCCAGAATATTGAAGATCGTGCGAAAACCCAGTTGCTCGCGAACCGGCATGACGTGACGCAGCGCCCTGTGGTGCGCAGGCGCGAAGAGAAAGCATACGCCCGCTTCGGCGAGGGCGCGTCGGTGCTGATCCGGACTTGCTTCCAGGTTCACCCCCAGGGCCGCAAGCACATCGGAAGAGCCGGACTTCGAGGAGACCGCCCGCGTGCCGTGCTTGGCGACCTTCAGTCCGGCGCCGGCGGCGACGAACGCGACGGCGGTCGAAATGTTGAGGGTGTGCGCGCCGTCGCCGCCGGTCCCGCAGACGTCTATGACCTCGAACGGGTGATCCAGCACCATCGCCTCGCGACGCAGGGCGCGGGCGCAGGCGGTGATTTCGCCGACGGTCTCGCCGCGCAGGCGCATTGCCGTGACGGCCGCGGCGATCTGGGCGGGCGTCGGCTCACCCCGCAGGCACGCCGCGAAGAACGCCTCGGCATCCTCGCCGATCAGCGTCGCGCCGTCCGCGAGACGGGCCAGCAGAGGCTTGAATTCATCGGACATCGCCCGAACGCCTAGATCATCGCCAGGCGGCTGACGCCGGCGAGGTCGAGAAAGTTTCCCAGCAGCTCGTAGCCGCATTCGGTGGCGATCGATTCGGGGTGGAACTGAACGCCGTGCACCGGGCGGCGCTGGTGCTGCAGTCCCATGATCTCGCCCTCGGTGGTCCAGGCGGTGACTTTCAGGACGTCGGGCAGGCCATCCCGCGTTACGGTGAGGCTGTGGTAACGCGCGGCGGTGAAGCCGTCGGGCAGGCCTTTGAACACACCCACCCCGTGATGATGGATGGTGCTCGTCTTGCCATGCATTGGCGCTCTGGCGCGGGCGACCGTGCCGCCGAACGTCTGGCCGATGGCCTGGTGTCCAAGGCAAACTCCGAGAATAGGCAGGTCGGCAGGCGCGTCCGCGATGATCCCCAGGCAGATGCCGGCGTCGTCGGGGGTCTTCGGCCCGGGCGACAGCAGCACCGCCTGTGGGCGCAGCGCCAGCGCCGCCTTCACGCTCAGCGCATCGTTGCGGTGGACGACCGTCTGAGCGCCCAGTTCGTTGAGGTAATGCACGAGGTTGTAGGTGAAGCTGTCGTAGTTATCGATGACGAGGATCATGGCGGGTTCCGAAAAACTGAGGCGGTCTGACGAGGGGCGGGCGGTTCTCAGGCGAAACGCCAGGCCTCGGCCGCCGCGCGGCGCAGGGCCCGGGACTTCTGAACCGTCTCCTCGTATTCGGCGTCCGGGTCGCTGTCCGCGACCACGCCGCCGCCCGCCTGGACATACATCATCCCATCCTTACACAGAGCCGTGCGCAGCACGATGCAGGTATCGACCGAACCGTCGGCGCCAAAATATCCCACGGCCCCGGCATAGGCGATCCCGCGTTTTGTCTGTTCCAATTCGTCGATGATCTCCATGGCCCTGACCTTGGGCGCCCCTGAGAGCGTGCCGGCGGGCAAGGCCGCCATCAGCACGTCGACCGGATCGACGCCCGCGGGAGCATCGCCCTCGACGTTGGAGACGATATGCATCACATGGCTGTAGCGTTCGATCGCGAAGCTCTCGGTGACCCTTACGCTGGGGCGCGAGGCGCTCGAAGGCGGCGTGTTGCGGCCCGCCTGGCGCAGGGTCGCGACCCGGCCGACGTCGTTGCGTCCCAGGTCGAGCAGCATCAGGTGTTCGGCCCGCTCCTTGGGGTCGGCAAGCAGTTCGGCCTCCAGCGCGATATCCTCCGCTGGCGTCGCTCCGCGCCGCCGCGTGCCGGCGATGGGGCGAATGGTGATCTTGCCATCGCGCATGCGCACCAGGATCTCGGGCGACGAGCCGACGAGCTGGAAGCCTGGATAATTGAGGTAGAACAGGAAGGGTGAAGGATTGGTCCGGCGCAGAGAGCGGTAGAGGGCGAACGGGGCGACCGCGAACGGCGCCGCGAACCGGTGACTGGGCACGACCTGGAATATGTCGCCGGCGCGGATGTATTCCTTGGCGCGCTCGACCAGAACGCCATACGCTTCGCGACCGATCGGCGAGACGAACGGATCGGGCGCGGGCGGCGGCTCCACATGTTCTCGCTGCCGCGCCAGCGGCGCCGCCAGATCATCGACCACCTTTTGCAAGCGTCCACAGGCCGCGCGATAGGCGCTCTCAGCCGCTTCCGCCGCCGGTCTGACCGTGGTGGCGATGATGATTTCCTGGGCGATGGCGTCGAAAATCGCAATGATCGAGGGGCGGATCATGATCGCGTCGGGCAGGTCGATCGGGTCGGGATTGACGTGCGGCAGGCGCTCGGTGAGGCGCACCATGTCGTAGCCCAAGGCGCCGAACAGTCCCGCCGACATGGGCGGCAACCCGTCGGGCAGGTCCAGCCGGGTCCTCGCGACGAGGTCGCGCAGGGAGTCGAGCGCGCCTCCGGGCTGAGGCTCGAAGATCCCCGCCGCCAGCCTGTCGCCCTCGGAGATCTCGGCGAGATCGCCGCGGCATCGCCAGACCAGGTCCGGATTCATCGCCACGATCGAATAGCGGCCGCGCCAGGCGCCACCCTCGACGGATTCGAACAGGAACGCGTAAGGGCGTCCGCCGGCGATCTTCAGGTAGGCCGATACCGGCGTTTCCAGGTCGTCGATCACCCTCGTCCAGACGACCTGCGCCCGCCCGGAGGCGTAGGCGGCCTCGAAGCCGACGCGACCGGGTTCGATGTTCACTTTGCCTTGGACACGGGCTTGCCGTCCTCGCCTTTCAAAGCGGACGGATCGACGCCCAGCGTGCGCTGCGCCAAGGCATAGTTGATCGACGCCCTGACCTGCCGGCGCGCGCCGTGCTTGAGCGATGCCGTGACGTCCTGAAAATAGGCTTCGGACAGACGCGGAGCGATCGTCTGGATGGCGCGGGCGGTGCCCGTCGAATCGCCCGGGCGGATGGCGTCGAGTCTGACGATGTCGAGGCCGTTGTCCGCGCCGGCCGCGAACACGTCTCCGGGCCTGGCGGTGAATACGCCGCGAAGGAACTCGTCACCGAGCGCCTTGTATTGCGGGGCCTGGACCCTCTGCATGCCGGCCTGACGAACGACGCGGGCGCCGGCCTGCGCCGCGGCCTGATCCATCGTCGCGCCCTTGTGTATCTGTGCGATCAGGCCGTCCGCGCGCGCCTTCAACGCCTTGATCACCTGTTCGCGAACAAAGGCCTGGGTCAGGATTGCGCGTTTTTCATCGAGCGGCGGCAAGGACGGGGCGATCACGCGATCGACGTGAACGGCGAAATATTCGCCCGATCCGGCGTCTTCGAGGTCGCCGTCCTCCCCTTGCGTTCGGGCGAAGGCCGATTTCAGGATCTGCGGGGTCAGCATGGGGACGGGCTTGCCCTCGACGTCCAGACCGGCGCTCGTCACCGGACCGATCGACAGGACAGCGACGCCGGCTTTGCGCGCCGCGTCGCTCACCGTGGAGCCTCCCTGACGCGCGTCGTCGAATTTCTGGCTGAGCGCATAGGCCTGATTTTGAGCCGCCCGCGCGCGAAGGTCCGCCTCGATGCCCGGGCGGGCGGCCTCGAAACTGGCCGCGCTGGCCGGCGTCACCTTGATAACCTTGAGGACAGCCATTCCCAGGTCGCCCTGAACCGGTCCGCTGACCTGACCGGCGGGCAGGGCGAACGCGGCCGCGGCGACCTTTCGGTCGGGGATGGCCGACTGCGGCGTATCCGGGAAGGTGACCGCTTCGGCGCCGAACGATTTGGCGATCGCGTCGGCGGACTCACCCTTCGAGAGTCTAGCGGACGCCTGGCCGGCCTGGGCCGCCGAGCGCACCGGTATCTCTATGATCGTCCGCCGCTCCGGCGAGGAGAGGGTGTCCTTCTTGAAATTGAATTCCTTCTGCACGTCCGCCGGATCGACCTTCACCGTGGGGGCCAGGGCCTTGGCCGAGAACAGCGCCAATGTGATGATGCGCATCTCCGGCCGCATCAGCTGCTGGGCGTGCTCATGCATGAAGGCTGTCAGCTGAGCGTCGGTGGGGGGGGCGGGCTGCGGAACGCTAGACGCGGCGAGCGTGAAATAGCTGACGTCGCGGTTCTGGAGCCCGATGACCGCGTTCAGCGCCGCGAAAGCGTAGGGCATCTTGAAGCCGTTCTGGGCCGCGACGATGAAGTGTCGCTGAGTCAGCTGGTCGGTGAGCTCAGCCTCGGCTTCTCGCGGCGTGAGTCCCTGGTTGGCCAGAAACTGGGTGAATTGCCGCTCGCTGAACTGACCGGTGACCTTGTCGAACGCAAAGGGCAGCTTCTTGATTTCGTTGTCGACAAGGCTGGGATCGGGGTTGATTCCGGACCGGTTCAACAGCTCGGTTTCGGACTCGTCATCGGCGATCTCGCTCAGCAACTGCTTGTCCGCCCCGTTCCTTACGAGCAGTTCGACGGAGACCTGTTGTTTGGACTGCTCCTCGAAGCGTTGCCGGTTCTGGTCGAAGACCTTCTGAAAGTCCCTGGCGCTCATCGAATGCCCGCCGGCGACGACGACGTCGTCGCCGTGCGTGCCACCAAAGATATCGGACAGGCGTCCGCCGCCTCCCACGCCCAGGACCAGGAACACCAGGATCAACAATCCCATCATCGCGATCGCGACGGGGTTCTTTGCTGTCGTTCTCAATGCGCCGGTCATGAAGCCTTAAAGCCGTTGGGACGCGGGCGCGGGAACGCTCGCCAGGCGGGCGGTATAGTTTAGGCGCAACCCCCGCCGCAAGCGCGTGACATGGATCGCGGCATGTCTTAGTCGCGGGAATCATGTTGATCGCCGGAAACTGGAAGATGAACGGCCTTGGCCCATCGATAGCCGAGGCGCGCGCGCTGTGGGCGTCGCTGAGGGCGACCCCAAGCACGGCTCGGGTCGCGCTGTGCCCGCCGGCCACCTTGATCGCAAGGCTGGCGGCGGAACTCGCGGGCGGCCCCATAGAGTTCGGCGGCCAGGATTGCCGCGCCGAGCGGGACGGAGCCTTCACCGGCGATGTCTCGCCGGAAATGCTCGCGGACTGCGGTGCGCGCCTGGTCATCCTTGGTCACTCGGAGCGTCGCGCCGGCCATGGCGAGACCGACGCCATGGTGTCCTCCAAGGTGGAAGGGGCCTTGCGGGCGGGTTTGGAGCCCATCGTCTGCGTCGGCGAGAGTCTGGCGCAACGCGAGGCCGGGCGCGCCATGCCGGTGGTGACCGCCCAGGTCGACGCCTCATTGCCGGACGCCTTGCGTGAGAACCCCTTTGCGCTGGCCTACGAGCCCGTCTGGGCGATCGGCTCGGGACTGACGCCGACGAGCGAAGAAATCGAGGACATGCACGCAGCGATTCGCGGGGTCCTGGTTCGGCGCTTCGGCGCCGCGGGCGGCGCCGTTCCGATCCTGTACGGCGGATCGGTGAAACCCTCCAACGCCGCCGAAATCCTCCATCTGCGGCAGGTGGGCGGCGCCCTCGTCGGCGGGGCCTCGCTGAAGGCGGCAGATTTCGAGCCGATCATCCGAGCCGTCTGACACCTCCCCCAGGCGTGCCTTAGGGCTCCTTTGCGGCGAGCACCGCCCTCGCGCGCATGAAGACCGCCTCGAACATGGCGGCGGTCAAGCGTCCGGTGTTCGTGTTCAGCCGCGAGCAATGATAGCTGTTGATCATGTGGTAGAGGTCGATCCGATGTTCCGCGCCGTGTCCGCCGGGCGCTTCGGTCGCCTTGCGCCCCAGAGCCTTGAACGCGTTTCGCCGGGCCACGTCTCCGAGCGTGATGATCACGCGCAGACGCGGCAGGGCGGCGATGCGCGCGGTGAGAAACGGGCGGCACGTGGCTTCCTCGAAGGTCGACGGCTTGTTCCCGGGCGGGGCGCACCGAACCGCGTTGGTGATCATGCAGTCGACCAAGGCCAGTCCGTCGTCCGGCCGGGCCTCATACCGGCCGCGGGCGAAGCCGGTGCGGATGAGGGTTTCATAGAGCAGAATCCCGGCGTGATCGCCGGTGAACGGCCGTCCGGTCCGATTGGCGCCCTGCCGCCCGGGCGCGAGGCCGACGACCAGCAGGCGGGCCCGCGGGTCACCGAACGACGGCGCCGCACCGTTGAACCAATCGGGATTGGCGGCGCGATTTTCAGCGCGGAAGTCGACGAGCCTGGGGCAGAGGGGGCAATCGCGCGACGGCTCAGGGTTCGCCAACGCCGCTGGCCTCCTGCAGGAAGCGGGGCAGGCGATCGCGCGCCGGGCGGCCGATGATGTCGACCAGATCGGCCAGATCGACAAATGCGTCCGCCTGTCGCCGCAGGTCGTCGCTGGCCATGGGCGGCTGCGACTTGACCGTCGAAACGACGGTGACGCGCACGCCCTTGCGCTGCACCGCTTCGACGAGGCAGCGAAAATCGCCGTCGCCCGAGAACAGCACGACGTGATCGCAGCGCGGCGTGAGTTCCATCATGTCCACGGCGATTTCGAGATCCATGTCGCCCCGGAACCGCTTGCGCCCCTCGCGGTCGGTATATTCCCGCGCCGGTTTGGTCACGAGCGTAAAGCCGTTATAGTCCAGCCAATCGACCAGCGGCCTGATCGGAGAATATTCCTGATCCTCGACCAGGGCGGTATAATAGTAGGCCCGGATCATCACGCCGCGTTTGCGAAATTCTTCGAGCAGCTTTCTGTAGTCGATGTCAAACCCCAGAGACTTTGCCGCAGAATAAAGATTTGCTCCATCAATGAATAGCGCCAATCTTTCCGTCGGGTAAAATGTCATTCGCGAAAATTCCCTGAAAAGGATGAGCAATCTAAATATTCTGGACAATGCGGTGATTGTCGCCCTCGGATCAAATTTGGCCGGCGCCTACCATTCATCACTCGATCTTCTCGAAACAGCGGTGTCTTTACTTTCGCGCAACGGCATGAGCGTCACGCGTCGTTCACGCTGGTGGCGTTCCGCCGCGTGGCCGGATCGTTCGGCGCCTGACTATCTCAACGGCGTCGTGTTTGTCGAGACGCACCAGGCGCCCGGCGAGTTGATGTCGACGCTGCTTATGATCGAAGCGGCGTTCGGTCGCCGTCGCACCACGGCCAACGCCGCGCGGACCCTGGATCTGGATCTGATCGCCTACGGACGCCGGGTGATTGCCGATCCAGTTCTCACCCTTCCCCATCCGAGGGCGGCTGAGCGCCTGTTCGTCATGGGCCCGCTGGCGGAGATCGCCCCGGACTGGAGTCACCCTGTCAGCGGCCGCACCGCCGCCGACCTCGCGGCCCATGCCGCTATCGGGATCGAGGCCACGCCCCTGTCGTGAGTTCATCTCGCCCGACGCCCAATCGGCGGGCGATTTCCAGTCTTGTCTGCAAGGGTTGATTCCCCCGTCGTGCTGCAATGCGGCGTTGCGCTTTTGCGCATGCGCGACTATCTACGTGGGTTCCGCTTCATCCTGTCCGAGAGTTGCATGGCCCGAGTTACCGTCGAAGACTGCGTCACCCGCGTTCCCAACCGCTTCAGCCTGATCCTGTTGGCGGCAAACCGCGCACGCGCGATCGCTGCCGGCGGGTCGCTGACCGTCGATCGTGACAACGACAAGAACCCGGTCGTGGCCCTGCGCGAAATCGCCGAGGACACCGTGGACGCCAGCGACCTGCGTGAGGCCCTCATCACCAGCCTGCAGCGTGTCGACGAGCACTCGGAAGCCGAGGAAGAAGCCGAAACCCTCGCCCTGCTCGCGGACCCGTCTCACACCCAGATGAGCGAACAGGAACTCGTGCGGGCTCTGCAAAGCGACCGCGACGGTGGGCAGGAGGAGCGGTCCTGAGCCCAGAAGGCGCAGACCCTCTAGTCCACAAGTCGGCGGCGGTCGCCGTCCCCGTCGGCCCGTCCGGCGAGCCGTCAACCGCGACCCAGGCCTCGCCCTCGCCCGCGAAGACCGAACCCAAGGTTGAGCGCCGCAGATTTCTGCGACAATACGAGCTGATCGACCGCGTGCGGGCCTATGATCCCAGCGCCGACGAGGCGCTCCTGAATCGCGCCTACGTATACGCCGTGCGCATGCACGGGTCTCAGAAGCGCGCTTCCGGAGATCCGTATTTCGCCCATCCCATCGAGGTTGCCGGCATTCTCACCGACTACCGACTGGACACGGCCACCATCGTGACGGCCCTGCTGCACGATGTCATCGAAGACACCGAAGTCACGCGCGCCGACATCGACCGCCTGTTCGGCGAGGAGGTTGGCGAACTGGTCGAGGGCGTCACCAAGCTGTCCCGCCTGGAGGCGACTGCGGACCATAAGCGGCAGGCCGAAAACCTGCGCAAATTCATCCTTGCCGTGTCCAAGGACGTGCGGGTCCTGTTGGTGAAGCTTGCCGACCGCCTGCACAACATGCGTACCTTGCACTATATCGCCAGCGCCGCGAAGCGCGAGCGCATCGCGCGCGAGACGCTCGATATCTACGCTCCGCTGGCCCGTTCGATCGGCTGTCATCGGATTTGTTCCGAGCTCGAAGAACTTGCCTTCTCGCACCTCAACCCGGTCGCCCGCGACGCGATCCTGCGCCGCCTCGACACCTTGCGCGCGGGCCAGGGCAAGGCGGTGCTCTTGGCCAGCAGCGAGATCCAGGCGAAGCTGAACGCGGCCGGCATCGATGCGCTCGTCATCGGAAGGGAGAAGAATCCGTTTTCGATCTGGCGTAAGTTGCAGCGTAAATCGATTGGATTTTCACAGCTTTCCGACATCTACGGTTTTCGCGTCATCGTCCGGACGGAGGATGAGTGCTATCGCGCTCTGGGCGTGATCCATCGGGCCTGGGCCAGTGTGCCCGACCGGTTCAAGGACTTCATCTCCACCCCAAGGCGTAACAACTATCGCTCGCTGCACACTACGGTGGTCGGTCCGCGGGCCATGCGCATAGAGATGCAGATCCGTACCGAGGCCATGGATCGGGTCGCCGAAGAAGGCGTCGCCGCGCATTGGCGCTACAAGAACAAGACCTACGCATTCGATCCGGAAGCCGCGGCGGCGGCCGGCGGCGCCGACCC
This sequence comes from Caulobacterales bacterium, assembly GCA_038206535.1. Lineage (GTDB taxonomy): Bacteria > Pseudomonadota > Alphaproteobacteria > Caulobacterales > Caulobacteraceae > Acaudatibacter. Next base: position 84,489 of record JBBRAV010000001.1, on the reverse strand, counting down.
CCTCGCCGAGCTGCGCCAGTTCGTGCAGGTGCTCGACCAGGGAGGCGACGCCGAGGATCTGCTCGAACATGCCAAGCTCGAGATGTTTCTCGATCAGGTCTTCGTGTTCACCCCCAAGGGCAAGCTGATCAGCCTGCCCACGGGGGCCATGCCGCTGGACTTCGCCTATGCGGTGCACAGCGACGTCGGCGATACCTGCATCGGGGTCAAGATCAACGGGGAGTTGCGTCCGTTGCGCACGCCTCTTTCCAATGGCGACGTCATCGAGGTCGTGCGCGGCAGCAAGCCGGCCATGATGCCGGACTGGCAGAGCCTGACGGTGACGGCCCGCGCGCGCTCGGCGATCAAGCGGCATATCCGGCAGGTGGAAAAGGACGAATATGTCCGCATCGGCCGCGTCTCGTTAGACCAGACGTTCGAGCGCGCCGGCAAATCACGCACCGAGGTCTCGCTACGGCCGGCGCTCGACCGCTTCGCGGCCGCCACCGAAGCCGAACTGTTCGCGGCAGTCGGTCGCGGACGCGTTCTTCCCGCCCAGGTTCTGGAATCGGTGTTTCCGGGACTCAAGCCAGCCGAGAAGGCCGCCGCGGCGGCGCCCCGACGCATCGAAGGCGGCAAGGCGGCGCGTTTCTACGTGCGCGGCGACGGCCTCGCGCCTGGCGTGGGGCTGCAGTTTCCGCACTGCTGTTATCCGATGCCCGGCGACCGCATCGTCGGCATCGCCACCCAGCCTCATACGCTGGACGTCCACGTGATCGACTGTGGATGTCTGGCGGCGTTCGAGGACCATGAGGAGCTGTGGAAGGACCTGCACTGGACGGCCGAGGCTGAAGCCGACACCGTCTCCGAAGGTCGCCTGCGGGCCACCATCCACGACGGGCCCGGCGTTCTCGGCCAAGCCTGCACCGTGATCGGCGAAGCCCGCGGCAATATCGTGGGCGTCAACATGCGCCATCGGCACACGAACTTCTTTGATGTCGATTTCGACGTCGAGGTGCGCGATGCGCGTCACCTGACCCATATCGCCGCCGCGCTGCGCGCCTGTCCCAGCGTCGAGACGGTGGAGCGCGCGCGGGGCTGACGCCTAAGGCAAGCCTGGGCTTATTTGATCTTGCCTTCCTTGAACTCGACGTGCTTGCGCACGACGGGATCGTATTTCTTCACGACCATCTTTTCGGTCATGGTGCGGGCGTTTTTCTTGGTCACGTAGAAAAAGCCGGTGTCCGCGCTCGAATTGAGTCGGATCTTGATGGAAGCCGGTTTGGCCATGGCGTTCTCGAAGTCCTGACGGGCGCGGCGCGGAAAGCCGGCGATTTTCGCGAGGCGCGGACAATACGAATCGCGCGCCCGATGTCAACGGTGGGCAAAAAAGTTAACCACTAAGGCACGAAGGACACGAAGAGAAAGCTGCCGCCCGCGCTGAAGGCGCACTCATTGCAAACCTCGAGTTAAGTCGACGGCTTCGCCGTCACACCCATCCCTTCGTGTCCTTCGTGACTTCGTGGTTGACTCTTTTTTTCTACAGGTGAGTGGTTTGCTGGCGGCCGTGGAGGAAGCGCAGCGACGGGGCAGGGCGGTCGGGGTCGGCCAGGTGCTCGGGGATTTCCCGCAGCACGAAGCGCGTCACGCTTGGCAGGTCCAGACCCAGTGCTTCGTCCAGGGCCACCCAGGCGATCTCGTCGAGTTCGCCGCAATCGCCCTGGCGATCGAGGCTCAGCAGCCGGTCGGCCTCGGCCATGAAGAAGCGGGCGTCGAAGCGCTTGTGCCGCGACGGCGGCGTGATCGCGCGGGCGATGAACCGCAGCGCGTCGAGATCGGCGGCGGCGCCCTGGGCCATGAACTCGCGCCAGGGTCCCGCCCCCGGGCGCGGCGGCGCGGGGCGCGCGAGCAACAGCCCGGTTTCTTCGAACGTCTCGCGCACGGCGGTCAGGGCCAGCGCCCTGGCGCGTGACGGCGAGGTGGTCTTTTCGAGTCGCGCGGCCACATCGGGCCGCAGCGGCGTGGCGTGCGGCGCGTGGAAGTCGCTTCGATCGATCCGTCCGCCGGGAAACACCCACTTGTCCGGCATGAAGTCGTGCCCGCCGTGGCGCCGCCCCATCAGCACCTGCGGCATGGGCCCGTCGCGCCGGATCAGGATCAGCGTCGCCGCGTCGCGGGGGCGGACGACCCGGCCGATTTTGGGTTCGCTGGAGGGCGGCTCCGTCCCCAGATCGTCAAACGCTTGTTCGCTCATCGGGCGACCTTAGGCGGCGAAAGCGGCGCGATGAAAGCATTTCGTAGCGTAAGCCGCCGCGAAAGTACGGTGCGGCGACGCCCAATGCAGGATATTCGAACGCTGACATGGGCGGGAAACGGCATACTCCGAATATTGTGACTGAGAACCGCTCGCATCACCGCGCCGTCAAGACCGGCCGCTTCCGCCTCTTCGTCGCCGTGCTGGGACCGGGCCTCGTGGTCATGCTGGCCGATACCGATGTCGGCAGCATCATCACCGCCGGCCAGAGCGGCGTTCAATGGGGCTATCGGCTGCTCCTGGTGCAGCTCGTCCTGGTGCCGATCCTGTACATGGTTCAGGAGCTGACCGTGCGGCTGGGCATCTTCACCGGCCGCGGTCACGGCGAACTGATCAAGGAAACGTTCGGCCGATTCTGGGCCTGGGTCTCGGTGGCCGGCCTGGGCATCGCCACGGTCGGCGCCCTGCTGACCGAACTATCGGGCGTCGCCGGCGTCGGCGAGCTCTATGGCCTCTCGCGCTGGATCAGCCTGCCGCTGGCGGCGGGCGGTCTGCTGCTGATCGTCCTGACCGGTTCCTATCGCCGCGTGGAGCGCGCCGCCATCTGCGTCGGCCTGTTCGAATTCGCGTTCTTCGGCGTCGCCTGGGCGGCCCACCCCGATCTTGCGGCCATGGCCAGCCAGGCCGTACAGATCCCGATCGCCAACCATGATTACATGTATCTCGTGGCGGCGAATATCGGCGCGGTGATCATGCCGTGGATGGTGTTCTACCAGCAGTCGGCCGTCGCCGACAAAAAGCTGGGCCCCGAGCATTTCACCGCCGCCCGTTGGGACACGGCCATCGGCGCCCTGGTCACCCAGCTGGTGATGGCCGCCGTGCTGGTGGCCGCGGCCGCCACTCTGACGCATCATGGCGCGAAGCCCGATCTGGCGACGGTCGGCGACCTCAGCACCGCCTTGACGTCCTACCTGGGGGTTGGCGTGGGGCGCCTGGTGTTCGGCCTCGGCATCGTCGGCGCGGGCCTGGTGGCGGCGATCGTCTCTTCGCTGGCCCTGGCCTGGGGCCTGGGCGAGGTGACCGGCTACCGCCATTCGCTCGAGCACCATCCGCTGGAGGCGCGCTGGTTCTATGGCGTGTATGCGCTGGCGGTGCTCGGCGCGACCCTCGCCGTCGCGATCGCTCCGAACCTGGTGTCGCTCAACGTCGGCGTGCAGGTGATGAACGCCTTCCTGTTGCCAGTCGTCCTCGGCTTCCTCGTCGCCCTGGCGGCGCGCGCCCTGCCGCCGGCCTACAGGCTGCGCGGCTGGTACCTGTGGCTGGTGATCGCGGTTGCGTCCGCCACCTGCGTCCTGGGCGTCTTCGGCGGCGTTTCCGGCATCCACCTGTCATAGAGTCTATCTTGGGCGGCGGCCGTGTGGTCCCGGAGAGGGGCCCGGGCGACTCCCCCGTCCGCGAAACGCCGGCCGCGCCGGCCGGGCCGTCGGATCCCGCGCTTCCGGCTCGCTGAGCATCTCCAGGATCAGCCCGCCGGTGATCGGCGTCGCCTCCTTGAGGCGGACCTCGACCGTGCGGCCCAGCCGCCAGCGCACGCCGGTCCGCTCTCCGACCAGGGCGTGCGACGCCTCGTCATGGATGAAATAGTCGTCGCCCAGGCTGGACACCGGCACGAGGCCGTCGGCCCCCGTCTCGCTCAGGCGCACGAACAGGCCAAAACGCGTGACCCCGGTGATCCGGCCGGTGAAATCCGCGCCGGTCTTGTCCTCCAGGAACGCCGCCACATAGCGATCGGTGGCGTCCCGTTCGGCGGCCATGGCGCGCCGTTCGGCCATGGTGATGTGTTCGGCCGTCTCCTTTAGCCGCGCTATGTCCTCGCCGGTGAGGCCGTCGTTCCCCAAACCCAGGGCCGAGATCAGCGCCCGGTGGACAATCAGGTCGGCATAGCGGCGGATCGGCGAGGTGAAATGTGCGTAGCGGTCGAGGTTCAGCCCGAAATGGCCGATGTTCTCGGGCGAATAGATCGCCTGCATCTGCGTGCGCAGCACCACCTCGTTGACGATCTCGAAGTGGGCGCCGCCGCGCGCCTGCGCCAGCAGGCGGTTGAAACGCTCGGTGCGCGCCGCCTCGCCCTTGTTCCAGGCGATCGCCAGGGTCGCCAGAAAGTCGGCCAGGGCCTGCAGCTTCGCCTCGCTGGGCGCGTCGTGCACCCGATAAATCAGCGGGGAGCGGCGCTGTTCAAGCGTCTCGGCCGCGCACACATTGGCCTGGATCATGCATTCTTCGATCAGCTTGTGGGCTTCCAGCGCCTCGCGCGGCCGGATCGACGCCACCTTTCCGTCGGCGCCCAGGACGATGCGACGCTCGACCGACTCGATCTCGACGGGCGATCGCCGGTCCCGCGCCGTCTTCATCACGCCGTACGCGGTCCACAGCGGTCGCAGCACCCGCTCCATCAGCGGCCCTGTCGCATTGTCCGGCCGTCCGTCGATCGCCGCCTGCGCCTGCTCGTAGGACAGCTTCGCCGCCGAACGCATCAGCCCGCGAGAGAACCGGTGCGAGCGTTTGGCGCCCTGCGCGTCGAACACCATGCGCACGGCCAGGCAGGCCCGCGGCTCGCGCTCGATCAGCGAGCAGAGCCCCGCCGACAGGGTTTCGGGCAGCATGGGTTCGACGCGATCGGGGAAATAGACGCTGTTGCCCTTCTCGCGGGCCTCGCGGTCGAGGGTCGAGCCGGGGCGCACATAGGCCGCCACATCGGCGATGGCGACCCAGACGATCCAGCCTCCGGGATTCTTCGGGTCCTCGTCGATCTCGGCGAACACGGCGTCGTCGTGATCGCGCGCGTCGGGCGGATCGATGGTGACCAGGGGCAGATCGCGAAGGTCGGTTCGGCCCGACAGGGTAGGGGCCTTCGCGGCGGCCGCCTCCGCCTGGGCCCCCTCCGAAAATCCGGTCGGAACGCCATGGGCGTGGATCGCCAGCAGCGACGCCGCCCGCGGATCGTCCTCGCGGCCGACCTTTTCCACCACGCGGCCCGACTTGGGGCCATGCGGGCGGGAAGATTCGCCGCTGATCTGCACCAGCACCAGATCGCCGTCGCGCAGATCGGCGCCGTCGAGGGGCGAAAGCAGCACGCTCTCGCGGGACTTGCGGTCGACCGGCTCGACCCTGACCTCGCGCCGGGCCTTGCGCACCACGCCCAGTATGCGATGGGCGCTCTGGCCCAGATGCTTGATCAGGCGGGCCTCGAGTACGCCACCTTCCAGCCGTTCGAGCCGCACGAGCAAGCGATCGCCGAGCCCCGGCGCGCCGGCGCTCGCCTCTCCCGCGCCGGGCGCGAGCCGCCACAAGGGTCCGTCGGGATCACCCTTGGTGAGGCGCACGAACAGGTCGCCATCGGCGTCGCGCTCAGCGACATCGACGACACCCACCGGCGGCGGCCCGTCGTCCCGTCGGGCCTTCCGCGGCGCCCGGCTAAATCGCTGAGGAGTCTTCTTTGTCATGCCCCGCTTTACGCTTCGCGGCGAGTCTATGCACCATCGCCGAGACCGGCCGCTTTCCACGCAGGCCCCATTGCGCTCTAGTGTCCAAATAGCCCTATGACGACCACACACGCCGAAATCCGCGCCATGGCCCTGGCCCTGCCCGAGGCGATCGAGGCCGATCACCACGGCGCCCCCTCCTTCCGCGTGGCCGGCAAGATATTCTGTACTCTGCGCGAGGATCGCCCGCGCCTGATGGTGAAGCTCACCCTCGAGCATCAGCACAACTTCGTCGAGACCTATCCCCATGCGATCGAGCCGGTTCCCGGCTATTGGGGCCGAAAGGGATCGACGTTCGTCGAGTTTTCAGCGCTTGACCGGACGCTCATCGCCACCCTTCTCGACCTGGCGTGGGCGGGTGTAGCGCCACGGCGACTGACACGGTCTTGAAGCGCCGCACGTTTTGCGGCATAGACCCGCGTCCACGTCGGCGGCCCCACACGGCCGCCGCTTTATTTTGCAGTTATTGAAGACAACGCCATGGCCGTCCCTAAACGCAAAGTCTCTCCGTCGCGCCGCAACATGCGCCGCTCGCACCACGCCCTGACGGCTAACAGCTACATCGAGGACAAGGACACGGGCGAATTGCGCCGCCCGCACCATGTCGACCTGAAGACCGGCATGTACAGGGGCCGTCAGATCCTGACGCCGAAGGAAGACTAGATCCGTCGGCGCGCCGGCCGCCGCTCATGGGCGGTCGACTGGCGGCTGTTTTTTCACGGGCGGCCGAAACATCTCACTTGTCCAGGCGAGCCGCGACTCGATCTCGATCTCGAGCCCGCGTGAGCGCCCTGCGTCAGGCCGGTCACATTGTGGTGAGACCTTGGCGATGCATGGCGACAAGGCGGCGCCCTAGTTGTAAGTGCGTCGCATGAATGCCGCGCTGGGTGACAAAAACCCGATGGAACGCGCCGCCAGATCGAGGAGAAGAATATGTTTCGAGTTTTGTCGGCTGCGCTTCTGGCCGCCGGAATAACCGCGGCCGCGGCTTCCGTCGCCGTCGCGGAACCTGTCGAACGCGCCGGCAGCGTCTATCACGTCGCCGTCTGCAAACGTTTTATCCCCAATAACCAGGCCCGTTGTCTCGCCCATGTCGTGACCGATGTCGCCGGGCGTGCTCTTTACCAGACCAACCCCGACACCACGCCGCGCGGCTTCGGGCCGGCCGACCTGCAATCGGCCTACAACATAACCACCACGGGCAGCTCCAGCACGATCATCGCCATCGTCGACGCCTATGGCTACACCAACGCCGAATCCGATCTCGCCGTCTACCGGGCGCAATATGGATTGCCGGCGTGCACCACCGCCAACGGCTGCTTCAAGAAAGTGAATCAGAAGGGCAAGCCGAAGAAATACCCCGCGCAGAATACCGGCTGGGCGCAGGAGTCGGCGCTCGACCTCGACATGGCTAGCGCCATGTGCCCCAACTGCAAACTCATCCTCGTCGAAGGCAACACCGCCTCGTTCGCCGACCTCGGTACGGCGGAGAATACGGCCGCCAAGCTGGGCGCCCATGTGATCAGCAACAGCTACAGTGGCGGCGAATCCGGCGGCCAGTCCGTGGCGAACGACTACAACCACCCAGGCGTCGCCATCACGGCCGCCACGGGTGACTCCGGCTATGCCGGCGGAGCGGGCTTCCCGGCCACCTCGCCGTTCGTGACTGCTGTCGGCGGCACGTCCCTGACCAAGAATCCGAATGTGCCGCGCGGCTGGACCGAAACGGCCTGGTCCGGCGGCGGCAGCGGCTGCAGCGCCTTGTTCGCCAAGCCGACCTGGCAGACCGACACCGGATGCTCCAAGCGCATGGAAGCCGATGTCTCGGCCGTGGGTAACCCCAGCACGGGCGTGGCCGTATACGGCCCGACCGGAAGCGGCTCCGGCTGGCTGGTCTTCGGCGGCACCAGCGTCGGCACCCCGATCATCGGCGGCATCTACGGCAACAACGGCGGCGCGGTGACCTACGGCAGCGATCCGTACGCCTTCGCCGGCACGGCCGCCCTCAACGATGTCACGTCAGGCAGCAACGGGACTTGCAGTGGCAAGCCGGCTTACTTCTGCAATGCCCAGATCGGATATGATGGCCCGACCGGCCTCGGCACGCCCAACGGCACGACCGCCTTCTGATACGGCTACGCCTCTGGACCAAATCATCCCGGTCGGGCTAATGCCTGGCCGGGATTTTATTTTCCAAACGGCGGGCCCCCGTTCGACCCGCTCTTTTTTTGCGTCTTGGACTGGAGCATGGCCGTCGCCGAAACACCGTCACGTATCGAGCGTTATCTGCAGCGCCGGATCAAGAAGGGGAGTCTGAAAGCCCGCATCGGAGCCGGCGCGTGGCGAACATTCGGCGACGGGAGCGGTCCGGCGGTCGCGGTCACCGCCGATCCCGCAGCTGTGCTGCGCCTGCTGCGGCGACCGTCGTCGCTGGCCCTTGGCGAGTGCTACATGGAAGGTTCGGTTCGTCTGGACGAGGGCGAGGTGTTCGACCTGGTCGACCTGATCGGCCGTAATTCCCGCTTCCGGCCCAGGCGCGAGACCTGGGCGCGTCGCCTGGTTCGAAATATCGCTCAGCATAACGACGAGCGGGCCTCGCGCGGCAACGCCAGCCACCACTACGACCTGTCGGTGGAACTCTACCGCCGGTTTCTAGATGACGATCTGCAGTATTCCTGCGCGTGGTTCGAATCTCCGGACATGACGCTCGAGGCCGCGCAAGCCGCCAAGCGCGCGCGCATCACCCGAAAACTGCTGCTGCGTCCCGGAGACAGGGTGCTGGACATAGGCTGCGGCTGGGGCGGCCTGGGGATCGACCTCGCCGCGCGCGAGCGCGTTACAGTGCTGGGCGTCACCCTGGCCGCCGAACAGCAGAGGATCGCCTCGGCCAGGGCGGCGGACGCGGGCCTCGCCGACCGGGTCCACTTCGCGGTCGAGGACTACCGCAAGGTCGAGGGCCGGTTTCAGCGCATCGTGTCGATCGGCATGTTCGAGCATGTCGGACGCGCCAGCTACGACGCCTATTTCCAGAAGATCGCCGACCTGCTGACCAAGGACGGCGTGGCCCTGGTTCACTCCATCGGCCGGCGCCACGGCGGCGGCGTGACCAACCCGTTCCTGGCCAAATACATCTTTCCAGGCGGGTATATTCCGCTGCTGTCCGAGGTCATGCCGTCTGTCGAGCGCGCCGGCTTGCAGGTGGCGGACATCGAGCTCTGGCGGCTGCACTACGCCGAGACCCTGCGTCACTGGCGAGACCGCTTTCGCGCCCGGCGCGGCGAGATCGCCGCCATCTACGACGAGCGGTTCTGCCGGATGTGGGAATATTATCTCGCCATCAGCGAGGTCGCCTTCCGCTGGGCCGGATACGCCGTCTTCCAGATCCAGCTCGCCAAGACGCCGGACGCCGTCCCGATCACCAGAGCCTACGTCGAGAAATGATGGGCGCCTGATCCGCGGCCCAGTCCGCCGCGACCGTCAGCCTGCGCCGATCATCCCGAGCGCTTCCCCCAGATCTGCGATCAGGTCCCGCGGATCCTCGAGACCGATGTTCAGCCGCACGACCGGCCCTGCGAAGGGCGAGCCGTGCGCCCGCACGCCGAACTGCGGGTCGGCGTTGAGCGCCAGGCTCTCGAACCCGCCCCATGAGAACCCCAGGCCGAACACCTCTAGCGCATCGAGGAACGCGGCGACGTCGCCGCTGGCGCAGGGCCGCAGCACCACGGCGAACAGGCCAGCGGCGCCGCTATAGTCACGCCGCCAGAGCGCGTGGTCGGGCGAGGAGGGGAGGGCGGGGTAGAGGACCTCGGCGACCCGCGGCTGCTCGGCCAGCCAGGCGGCCACCGTGAGCGCGCTTTGCTGGTGGCGCGCCATGCGGGTGGGCAGGGTGCGCAGGCCACGCAGCATCTGATAGGCGTCTTCGGGCGCCACCGACCAGCCGAAATCCCAGATCGCATTGTCGAGCGCGGCGCCGAGCGCGGCGTCGCGGGTGGCGGCGCTGCCCATGAACACGTCAGCATGACCGCCCACGTATTTGGTCAGCGCCTGGACGGAAATGTCGATACCATGGGCCAGCGGCTTGAACAGCCAGCCGGCCGCCCAGGTATTGTCCATCAGGGTCAAAATGCCACGCTCCGCCGCACGGGCGGCGATGGCGGGCGCGTCCTGCATCTCGAAGGTCAGCGAGCCGGGCGACTCCAGCACGATCAGCCGGGTGGCCGGTCCTGCCATGGCCATCAGGTCGTCGGCGCTCGCACGCGCCGCATGGTATCGCACGGCGATGCCGAAGCGCCTGAGGACATTGTCGCAGAACCGCCGCGTCGGCTTGTAGACGGTCTCTGTGACCAGGACCTCGTCGCCCGCCTCGAGGATCGCCAGCATGGCGCCGGTCATGGCGGCGAGGCCCGAGGGGAATAGCCGCACCGTGGTCGCCCCCTCGAGCTCCGCCAGCGCGCTCGCCAGGATCTCCTGTGTGGCCAGGCCGCCGCGCCCATAGGTCGGCTGCGTGGTGTCGTAGAGGCTGGCGGCGTCGGGCAGCAGCACGGTCGAGCCCTTCTGGATCGGCGGACCGACCGTGCGCGGCAGGCGATCGGGCAGGCGCCCGGAATGCACCGGGCCGGTGGCGGGCGAAACCGGCCTTCTCACGCCGGGCCGACCGCGACCGGCGTTTCCGCGCGGGCGCCCCACTCGCTCCACGAGCCGTCGTAAACCGCGACGTCCTGGCGGCCGATCGCCGCCAGCGCCAGGGCGAGCACCGCCGCGCTGATCCCCGAACCGCAGGTGGTGATGATCGGCGCGGCGAGGTCGACGCCGGCCGCGGCGAACGCGGCGCGCACTTCATCGTCCGATCGCAGACGAGCGCCATCCGACAGGATGCTGGCGAACGGCACATTGCGGGCGCCCGGCATGTGGCCCGATCGCAGGTTCGGGCGGGGTTCGGCGGCCTCGCCGCTGAAGCGGGCGGCGGGCCGCGCGTCGATGACGACCGCTGATCGGTCCGCCAGCGCCACGCGCACCTGATCGAGGCTGCGCACGAGCGCGGCGTCGGGATGGGATTTGAAATCGCCGTGCGGCGGCTCGCGCCAGCCGCTCTCCACCGGCCGGCCCTCGGCCAGCCATTGGGGCAGTCCGCCATCGAGGACGGCTACGGCGAGATGGCCCATGGCGCGGAAATTCCACCAGGCGCGCGGGGCGGAGAACAGGCCGGCGCTATCGTAGACGACGACGGTCGAGGTCGCGTCGACGCCCAGCCGGCGCGCCGCCACCGCGAAGTCCGCGGGCGGCGCCAGCATGTGCGGCAGGTCCGTGGCGTGATCGCTGATCTGGTCGATATCGAAGAACACCGCGCCCGGGATATGCCGCTCCGCGTATTCGGCCGCCGCGTCGCGCGGCGTGCCGGGCATGAACCAGGATGCATCGACGATCACGAGATCGTCGCGGTCGAGGCGCGCCGCGAGCCAGTCGGTGGAAACCAGGGGGTTCATGATCTCTTACAGCCAAGGTGGCGTGGGCAGGCCGCGCGCCATGAGGAATTCAGGATTGAAGATCTTGCTCTGATAGCGCGAACCGTGATCGCAGAGAATGGTCACGATGGTGTGGCCCGGCCCCATGTCGCGGGCCATGCGGATCGCGCCGGCGACATTGATCCCGGTCGAGCCGCCCATCAGCAGGCCCTCGTGCTGCGCCAGGTCGAAGATAACCTGCATCATTTCCTCGTCCGAAATCCGATAGGGACGGTCGACTGTCAGCCCTTCCAGATTGGCCGTGATCCGCCCCTGGCCGATCCCCTCGCTGATCGATGTTCCCTCGGACTTCAGCACGCCGTTCGCGTACCAGTCAAAGAGCGCGGCGCCGTAGGGGTCGGCCAGGCCGATTTCGACGCGGGGATTTCTCTCCCTCAGGGCCTGCGCCACGCCGGCCAGGGTGCCGCCGGTGCCGACCGCGCAGATGAAGCCGTCGACCCGCCCGCCGGTCTGCGCCCAGATCTCCGGCCCGGTGGTCTCGACGTGGGCCTGGCGGTTGGCGACATTGTCGAACTGGTTGGCCCAGATCGCGCCGGCCGGCTCGCGGGCGTTGAGGTCCGCGGCGAGGCGCCCGGAGTAGCGGACATAGTTGTCGGGGTTCGAATAGGGGACCGCGTCCACCTCCACCAGGTCAGCCCCAGCGAGCCGGATCGCGTCCTTCTTCTCCTGGCTCTGGGTGCGTGGGATGACGATGGTGGCCCGATAGCCGAGGGCGGAGGCGACCAGGGCCAGTCCGATCCCGGTATTGCCCGCCGTGCCCTCGACGATCCGGCCGCCCGGCCGCAACAGCCCCCGCCGCTCGGCGTCGAGCACGATGTAAAGCGCCGCGCGGTCCTTCACCGACTGGCCGGGGTTCATGAACTCCGCCTTGGCCAGGATCTCGCACCCGGTGGCCTCGCTGGCGCGCCGCAGGCGGATCAGGGGGGTATGGCCGATCGCGTCGCTGACGCCGCCGACGATGTGGGAAACGCTCATGGACCCTAGATCGCGAGCCGGGGCGATGCGCGCAAGGGGACGCTGAAGCGTCATTCGCCTCTGACCGCGCCGCGATAGCGGTGGGAATAACGTTGACATTGAACTCAACCTGCGAAGCGTTCGTAAAAACTCGTCACAGCTTCAATTTTCGCAGGCGAAGGGCGTTCAGGATGACCGACACCGAGCTGAGCGACATCGCCAAAGCGGCCGCGGCCGGACTGAGGAGGACGCCGAAGGTCGCTTAAAGGACACCGGCTGCGACCGGACTCCCGATCCCGTTGTAGGCAAACGCGAAAAAGAGGTTTTGCCTGATGTTGCGCATTGTCGCGCGGCTGAGCACGATGGCCCGCGCGAAGCTGGCCAGGTCGCCTTTGACCAGAGTGATGCCGGCGCTCTGAATAGCGACCTCGGTCCCGGTCCCCATGGCGATGCCGACGGCCGCCTCGGCCAGGGCAGGGGCGTCGTTCACCCCATCGCCAGCCATGGCGACGATGCGGCCTTGGGACCGTGAGTTCCTTGACGATGCGGATCTTGTCCTGCGGAAGGACGTCCGACTCAACTTCCGCGATGCCTATCTGGCCCGCGACCGCTTGCGCCGTCGTTTTTCAGCATAACGATTTGAATGCCGCGCTTGCGAAGTTGATCAAGGGGCGCCCGGGTCGTCGGCTTGATCGGATCGGCGACCGCGATGACGGCGCCGGCCTTGCCTTCGACCGCGAGGAAAAGGGCCGTCGCACCACCGCCGCGAAGCTCGTCAGCCTTCCATTCGAGATCGCCGAAAGCGATGCCGAGCCCTGCCATCAGCTTGGCATTGCCAAGCGCGACCGAACGGCCGCCGACGTTGCCGGTGACGCCCTGGCCAGTCACGGAGGCAAACTCCGTCGCTTCATGGACGGTTGCGCCACGCTCCTTTGCGGCGGCGACGATGGCCGCCGCGAGCGGGTGTTCGCTCGACCGCTCGCGGCTGGCCGCCAACGATATGAGATCCGACTCCAGAAGGCCCGGCGCGGGCACGATGGCGGTGACCTTGGGCTTGCACTCAGTCAATGTCCCGGTCTTGTCGACCAACAGAGTGTCGACCTTCTCCATTCGCACCAGAGCCTCGGCCGACTGGATCAGCACGCCGGCGGCCGCACCTTTGCCGATGCCGATGCCGATCGACATCGGCGTCGCGAGCCCCAAAGCGCAGGCGGTAGGGTCAAAACCAGACCGATCCAGAATCGCCTCGACATGTCGTCGAGCTCACGGTTCGGGCCAGCGTCGGCCGTCACCTCGACGGGCTCCAAGCTCATTCCGCAGATCGGACAAGTCCCCGGGCCGACTTGCCGGATCTGGGAATGCATCGGGCAGGTGCAAATGGTTGGCGCCGCCGACGTCGATTGTTCGGGCGTCCATGGTCAGAGACTTTGGTGGGTGCGCGAGAAACCTTGAACAGCCTCTCGCCGATCAGAAGTGAAGGTCATCGAACACGGGCTTTCCTGAGCCGTCACTCCGGCCATTTGCGAAGCGAGGAAGTGCGCAAGGACCAGATGGACACCTGTACCCATACCCGGTCGGGGTGTTGAAAACCTATACCCCAGCAGGGTATGTTGCAGGCGTCGATAGTGGGACCGAAACGATGAACTCCGAAACAAAACAATCCGTTGTGATCCGGCTGGCACGCGTCGAAGGCCAGGTGCGCGGCCTCAATCAAATGGTCGAACAAGATCGCTACTGCCTCGATGTGGTGACGCAGGTCCGCGCGGCCCGCGCGGCTCTGGCCAAGATCGAACAGATCGTCCTGGCGGACCATCTCAGTTCCTGCGTCGAACACGCGATTCTGAGCGGCGATCCGGAACAGCAACGGCAAAAGGTCGCCGAGTTGATCGAGGTGTTCAGCAAATCCGACCGCTGATCGCGCCCGCTTCATATTAAAATTGTACGAGTGTCTTATGCGGTATTCGCTTTCGGTTCCTTTTATGCTATTCGGAATGCCGAGCATCGCGATGGCTCAGGCCATGAATGATATGCCGGGTATGGCGGTGGCGGCCCCGCCGCCTCCGGCGACTAGGCCCGCGATCGCGGCCGAGCCGCCACCGCCTGCCACGGGCCGAAGGAAGGCCACGACCGGAGTGGGTTTGTCGAGCGCGCCCCCCGATTCCAATACCCATCAAAACTCCGCGCCAACCGCTGACGCGCCGGCTATGGCGGGAATGAACATGGGCCCTATGCAAGGCGCACAAGGGCCTTATCCGTCGGCGCGCGACGCCTCGGGCACATCCTGGCAACCCGATTCCGCGCCGATGGAAGGCATCCACGGCGATGCTGGACCCTGGTCGACCATGCTGCACGGCGACGCGACCACGGTCTATGACAACCAAGGCGGTCCTCGCGGCGTGAACGAGACCTTCTTGGAATCCATGTTCATGGGCATGGCGCAACGTTCCCTTGGGGGCGGCACGCTGACCCTGCGGGCCATGGGCAGTCTGGACCCCTTGATGGGGCCGTCCGGCTATCCCCTCCTGTTGCAAACCGGTGAGACGGCAGACGGCAAGAGCGAACTTGTCGATCGCCAACATCCCCACGACCTGGTGATGGAACTGGCCTTCCTCTACAGCCACCCGATCGCGGGCAAGCTCTCGGGCTTCGTCTATTTCGGCTATCCCGGCGAACCGGCCCTTGGTCCGACAACCTTCATGCATCGCTTTTCGGGCGAGTCGAACCCGGAGGCCCCGATAGGGCACCATTGGCTGGACTCGACGCACGTCACCTTTGGCGTGGTGACAGCGGGTCTAGTCTACGGCCGCTTCAAGTTCGAGGCGTCGAGCTTCACTGGTCGCGAGCCAGATCAGCATCGCTATGATTTCGATGCAGCCACCTTCAACTCCTGGTCGGTCCGCGGAACCTGGAATCCGACCGACAATCTCTCGATGCAGGTCAGTCACGGTCACCTGGTCAGCCCCGAGCAACTGACGCCCAACGTCGATCAAGACCGCACGACGGCTTCCGCTACATACAATCTCCCGCTCAATCGCGGCGACTGGCAGACCACTATCGCCTGGGGCCGGGATGTGAACAGTCCAGGACGGGCGACCGATGCCTTCCTGCTCGAATCGACCGTTTCTCAAGGCCGCCACACCGTGTTCGGCAGAGCCGAAAACGTCGACAAGGACGAGCTGTTCGCCAACGATCCAACCAACCCGCGTTATGACCGCAGTTTCAACGTCGCGAAATTCAGCCTCGGCTATTTTTACACGCTGCCCGTCGAAAAACATCTCGGCCTGGATATCGGCGGACTGATGAGCCGATACGCGCTGCCTTCCGCCCTGAACGCGACCTACGGCGCCGACCCGAGCTCCTTCATGCTGTTCGCGCGGGTGAAGCTCAAATGACCAGATGAAGTTTTCCGAGCTTGAGATAGGGGGCCACCTTCCGGCGCCATTCTGCTCGATATGTGCCCATATCGCGGGAGGAGCGCCGGCGGACCAAGGGTCCCGGCCCGATGGATGCGCCAGACGCCGTCGGGAGCGCCCGATTGGGCGAGCACGAAACCTCAGGCGCCGAACGGAACCCGAAGGCGAATCCTTAAGCCGACGGGCGAGCGCGCTGGGATGGGGCGCCGGGCGCCGGGCGTCGACGGCGTGACGGCTGCGGACTACGCGGCCAACCTGGACGCCAATCTTCTGGACCTCCTGGAAGCATCAAGTCCGGCCGCTATGTCGCTCCGGCGGTGCGTCGGCGTTACATCCCCAAGGCGGATGAAAGCCAAAGGCCGCTGAGCATCCCGACACTGGAAGACAAGCTGGCGCAGCGGGCGATTCTCATGCTGCTTGAGCCGATCTACGAGACGGACTTTCTACCGTCCGATTACGCCCCGACGCGGCGGCCATTCTCCACAATCGCGCGCGCGATTCGCTCGCTGGGTTCGGGCGGATTGATCATCGCATCGAAAAAAAAGCCGCAACGTCACGCTGGGAGAGATTGGTGGTCTCATGCTCGGCGATGGCGCGCGGCCTTCGCCTGGTCGCCGATGGCTTCGAGGCTGGAGGCTGTCGATGCGGTCCTCGAAGCGTCGGACCGTTCAAGTCGCCGACGCCCGCATCAATGGCGCTTCGCGGCGACGCAGGCAGCGTTGCTCGGCGCGGCATAAATATGTCAAGGATGAAATGCGATCTCCCATCGCGACCTCTTCGACAAGGAGGGAGCGATTCCCCATGCCCCCGACGCTGAAAGCCCTCACAATGCCGTTCCATGCCGACCGACCACAAGACGGGCCGCCGAAGGCGAGGCGCTGGCCGTGGGCGGCGATGCTCGTGCTCGGGTGGTTCGGCGCGTTTCTTGCGGCGGGGCCCGCCGCGGCGGGCCCCGTGCTCCTTGGCGCCCACGTCGGCACCGAGAGCAGCCAGTCGCGCCGGGCTGATTTTCTCGCCCTGGAAACGGCCCTGGGCAGAACCTTGGCCATCGACAGCGACTACAACGACTGGTCTGCGTTCCCAAACACGCCGCGCGTGATCTGGGACGCTCAGCACGGTCGCCGGACGATGTTGTCCTGGCGCGTCGTGTTCCGATCTAACATCAGACCTCTGCGGTGCGCGACCGCCGTCGACATCGTCGATGGCGTGTACGACGTCCAGTTGGCGCGCAAGGCGGCGTTGGTGAAGGCGCTCGGCGTGCCGATCCTTGTTCGCTTCAACTACGAAATGACCAACAATGAAGAAAATACCTGCTTCACCGGATTTCCGGTGAGCCAGAACCTGCCCCTCGCCGGGGCCCGTTTCGTCGCCGCCTGGAACCACATCGTCGGCCTGTTCCGCATCAATGGCGTAACGAATGTCGAATGGGTCTTCGCGCCCAGCGCCGACGCCTACGAGAAGGGCCACTGGAGGTATTTCTATCCAGGCGCCGCCAACGTCGATTGGTTGGCCGCGGACCAGTACAACAAGAGCGACACGCCGGAGTCTTTCGCGACGGACCCTGGCATTCTGGCCTTCTACAGGGTGGCGGCGCCGCTCGGAAAACCGCTGATGATCTCCGAGACCGCGGCAAACGAGGATCCTTCGTTGAGTCCGGACGCGCAGACCCGATGGCTCAACACCGCGCACGTCTATTTCAAGAGGCATCCGGCTCTGGCCGCGCTCGTTTACTGGGACAATCCTGGTCAATACTTCCGAGAGCACCCAGGCTATGGCGGCACGGGCTATGTGCTTTCCGGGGCCGGGCTCGCTGCTTTCAAGGCCATCGCGAGCGACCCCTATTTCTGACGCGCGAAGCCCTGCGGGTCCACGACGGGGGCCTGGCCGCCGACGTCGAGCAGCAGTTCGAGGGAAGGGTCGCGTCGTTGCGTAACTTCCAGAGAGTTGTCAGAATGAAGCAACTTCGCCGCGAGTAACGCCGATAGTGAGCCGCCGATGAAAATGTAGCGAAGCATTTAAGGAAACGGTGTCACCGCAGTGGACATGGAAGCCCAGACCGCTGCGGTCAATGGATCTCGGCGGCTTCGCTGGACGGCCCAGACGGCGGCGATGCAGGTCCCACTGCATGGCGGTTGGGGGCTTTGGCCCCGCTCTTCTTCTCTCTGCCGCCGTGCTTTCGGCCGGCCGCGCCGATGGTCTTCTTTTCCTGAAAGAGGGTGGCCTGCTCGTTCCTGAGCTCTGCAAGTCTCTGGGCCAAATAGGCGCGCCGCTGGCGCAGCTCCCTGGAGGCGGGGCCATTTTCGCGGTGAGGGGACTTCAGTTCCGCTGTCACTTTCTCGCGCTCGGACGCCAGTTCGGCTATCCGGCGCGCGATTTCCGCCAGCCGCATCGGCACGTAGACGCCCCGCGGCACGAGATCGGGGGCTTGTTCGATTGTCTGCTCACTCTCGCCAGACGTTGTCGCCCGGCTCGCCGATTGATTTTCGGAAGTCACCTTCATCCAGAACGCACCTTGCTGTGATCTCCACGGGGCCGCCGGCCCCGCGCGCGGGCCAAACCGTCCCGCCGCAGCCTTAACGCGAATTGCGTTTGCCTCGCAACAACATAGACGGGCGGAGGCGAGCCGACCGTGGATGTGCGCGGATCGAGGGGCCAGGATGGTCGCTCACGGCGCCCCCGATTGCAGACGCCGCCCGGGCGGCGGCGGTCGCGCGGGTCTGCCCTGGGCCTGAAGACATAGGTTCGAAAGTGTCCTGCGAAGCGCAGGCGCCGCGGACAGATGCGCCGTGACGTTGCCATAGCCCTCGGTGATCAACCGGCGGCGGACGTCCTCGATACCCGCGCAGGTTCCCGATCGGGCGAGTTGGTAGGCGCGTTCGACGATGTTGGATTGAGCGTAATCGACCATTCCGCGCCAACGCCACATCGCGCATTGTGGCTCCGCCGACTTGCTTCAGGTTAATGCGTTTTTCGACGCTCTCTGGCTCTGCCCGGCACATGGCGCCGCAGGCCGGCGCCTATCCATGTCGCCGGATCGTCCATAACTAAGCGGACCCAAATCACAGGAGTGACCCATGCAGCTTCCCAAAGGCGCCACCGTCGCCGTCGTCGACGGCGAGAAATTCAACCTGTTTCGCAACGCGGGCGACGAGGCCGGCCTGAAGCTGGTCGCCGTCGTCCACGACGAAAACGACGACCATCACAAGGGCTCGGGCGCCGGCCGCCACAGCAGTTCGGCCAACCCGGACGGCGCGCAAGACGAGGAGGACGGCTTTTCGGAAAGCGTGGCGCAGTTCCTGAACAAGAACGTCCTGGAAGGCAGGATCGACCACCTTCTCGTGATCGCCGCGCCGCGGACACTGGGGGCCTTGCGCAAGCAGTATCACGACAAGATCACCGCGGTGCTGCTGGGTGAGGTCGCCAAGGACCTCACCGGACATTCCGTCAGCGACGTCGAGAAGGCCGTCGGCGCGGCGTGAGGTTCGGGTTCGAGGCGATCGTCCGATGAGGCCGACGCCCGAGCCGGATTCTTCTCGAACTGGTTCAATGTCGACTAGCAGACGCAATCAAGTAAGGCTAGAACGTGCGGCGGCGCGCCGGCTGGTCTGGTCTGGCGGTGCGTTCGAGGGAAGGAAATTCCCGGCCGATGCGGCGGATCAAGGGCGTGCGCCCGCCTGTTGCGCACGCCCACCGCGTGGGATATCGCCGTCACCCGCCATGATCGGGGTTTTCCGTGCCCGGCCATTCCATGGATCCGCCCCGGGAGGGGTCTCCGGGCGGCCGAACCGACCCATTCCGGGCACGGGCTCGACAGAAGCCGTGGCGATCGCCCCCGTGGCGGCGCAAAGGGCAGGTTCGCTCAAGAATCGAGCGCCGCCGCCGTTTTGTCACCGATGTCAGCAGTGGCGCTTGCACGGCGGGGCGGCGCACTTAAATTCAGGACACGACGCGTCGCTGACGTATCTGCCCCTCTTGGGCGTTTCCTCCCTAATGAACTGGCCGCGTCTTCGGGCGCGGCCTTTTTTTTGCGCCGTGGGCGGCCGTGAGGCGACGGCCGACTGGATGGCGGCCTGTCGAGGGCGATTTCGCCGGGCTGGGGAACAAGGCCTCGCGGCGGGACGTTCGGGAGGCTCCGCGGTCCAGGCCGCACAGCTTGAGCCCCAGGAGACGACGAAATGCTTCGATACGGATTTGCGGCGTTGTCCGTTTGTCTGGCGCTGAGCTCGAACGCCGCCTTGGCTCAGCACGCGGCGATGGGCTCGGCCGGGGCGGGGGCCGGGGCCGCCGGGGCGGGCGCCTCCGGATCGGGCGCGCGCGGCGCACCCGGAGGGCCTGCGGCCGGCAACATGGCGGGCGGCGCAGGCCCCGCCGCGGGGCAAAACGGCCAGGGTTCCGGCGCCACGAGCATCGGCGGGACGACGGCGCCGGGCGCCATGGCGCCTGGCTCTCGCGGCCAAGCACAGGGCGTCACACCCAACACCGCCCCGCTCTCCGGGGTCTATGGCGCGCCGCCCCCGGCGGGGGCGGTGACCGTCATGCCGGGGGGAAGCTCCGGCCCAGCCCCCTCTGGCCAGACGGGAATGGATGGCGCGACGGGCGCGGGCGCCATGGGCGCGCCCGGCGGCTCGGCAGGCGGGGAGGCCTCGCCCGCAACCGGCCAAGGCGCGGGGGCCTCGCCGCAACCGGCCGCCGGCGGGCGGCCTGTTCAGTGGGGTCTGCTCGGTCTCCTGGGCCTGGGAGGTCTTCTTCGCCTGCCCAGACGTTCGGGCGCGCCCCTGAAGCGGGACATCTGAACGACGAGGCAGGAGGGCCCGGGCCGGCGACGCGCGCCCTGGGCCGGCGCGGTCCTAGTCGACGACCGCCAGAGGCCGCAGGTCGCTCAGTTCGACGTGGCATCCCTGAGGCCCCGACGCGGCTTCAAAACAGGTCGGAGAGGCGCCGTCGAGGGCCCCTTTCAACCCGATGGCGTCATCATCGGCGATCTTGCCGCTTATGGTCACGACCTGATGGCCGGGAAGGCGCGGCCGCAGGGCGGCTATCACCGGCGAGTCTTTCGGAATGTCCGCCCACATGAACATCTTGTCCGTGAGTTTCAGATATATCCGCCCGGTTGGCTCGGAGCGATCGACATAGGCAACCCAGCCCGTGAAGTTGATGGCGCCCAGCACGGATTCGCGCCACGATTGCGCCATTCGATCATTGGACGCAGTCGCCGCGTCACCGCTCGCGGCGTCGCGACGCGTGGAGAACTGTTCCGCCGAGTTGATCAGGCGGACCTCCGCCTTGGGGGCGCGCCCCTTGACGAACGCCTCGACCGGCCCCGGGACCGGCGCCGTCGCCTGTCGGTCCGCCGTCGACGCGGGCGCCACGTCCCGCGACCCCGGTTCGCCGCACGCGGCCAAAGGCAGCACGAACGCAGCCGCGACAGCGGCTCTCAGGGTTGCCATGGACGCGCCCTCGTCGAAAAAGATCGCCCATTGTGCCCTTTGCCGCCTGCGATGGCTAGCCGCACCCGCCGGGTCGGGCGCGCCGCGAGCGTGACGTCTTCGGCGTATCCGCCCGGCCCGGCTAGATCGGCCTGTGACGAACCACCGGATGCTTGAGGACGGGAGGCGCGCAAAGCCGGAACTTGCCGCTGACGTGATTCCTGCAGGTCGCGGCCGTCGACGCGGAGCCGAAAACGAGCGAGGCGATTGTGGCCATGACGATACTGCGCATTGAGCATATCCCTTGGGCGTAGACGCACTGCACCGATAGACCGCGTCTGGCAAGCCCGAGCGCAAGGCGTCGCCACGCGATGGCCGCGCGGGCGTGGCTCGCGTTGCAGACGGCTCGCCGGTCTGCCAATCTCCTCGCTTCGCTGGCAATCGGTGAGCTGTATGGAGGAAGCTGACGTCGTCGCATTGCGCGAGGGTATTCTCGACCTGTTGATGGCGCGCGTCGCCTGGAAGTTCCTGAGCCCGGAACTGCTGGTGGAAGCCAACGCATTGGTGCGCGAGCGGTTTTTGCAGCTCGATCGGGGTGGCGAACTGCCCATCAGGTTCGCCGAGGGCGCCATACTGACCGGTTACGACGTGGCGATCGACCATGAACGATCGTCGCTCGGCCTCACGCCGCGCACCGCTTTCTTTCCCGCGCCCAGGTACCCGCTGATCGCGCCGATCGGCGGGCAACCGATCGCGCTGGGGTTCAGCGGAAAGTATGACCTTTGGGTCGCAAGGGACGAAGCGCGCCCGCCGAACATCATCGCCCGTTATGGCGAAGACGCCGACGACTATCTTTCGGGCAGTCCGCAGATCCTCGGCCTGGCGATCGTGCGGGAGATCGGCGAACCGTTTCGTGAAGCTCTTCGGCGACTGGTGCTTCTTGGGCTGATCGACGATGACGGCGCGTCCGACGCCCCCGATCGCGAAGGCCTCGGGCGGGCCTCGCCCGCGGCGGCCGATCGGGCGCCCTCGCGCGCGCCACGTCGTTCGCGACGCCTGTTTCCGTGGTGGCCCCGCCGCGACTGAGTCGCGGCGAAAACAGCCGAGCGTCTCCCACGTCATGAAAATGGCGCGGGACGGCCCCGACATATCCGCCCTGCGTGGGCGTCTCTTCCCTGATGAACTGGCCGCGACTTCGGGCGGATCTTTTTTTTACTCTGACAACGGCCATCGCCGGCTGTCAACAGCCATCGACGCGCCGTGATCAGCGCGGGGGCTGGGTCGGGCGCCCCGAATCGCCCGCCGCCGCGTCGGCGCAGCCTTTGTGGAAACTCGGCGAGTAGTCCGGACACCAGCTGGCGTCATGGGGATGGTGGTCGTGCGCCCAGATCGTTCCGAGCATGGCTTCTTCGCCGACGAAGGCCCGGCTGGCCTCCGCCCGCGCGCGACGCTCCTGGCCCAAACGCGCGCCGCGCGAAATGTCATGAACCACCAGGCCCGCCCAGGTCGCGGCAGCCAGCAGTCCCAGGACGATGGCCGCCGGCTTCCAGAGGTTGATCAGGCGCACGACAGGATCATTGGACGGCTCCCGGGGGATTCTTGCCCTTGCAGCCTAACGCGCCGTCGACGGCAATGCTAAAACGCCCCGGCGCGGCCGCGCCGCCGCCCGTGGCGGGTCCGCCGCGACACCAGACGACGAGGAAAGCATGCGCTATCTGAAGCAAGGTCAGGGACGGCGCGGTAGTTTCGAAAGCCGGCGGGAAGTGGGGCGGCGCGAGGCCATGGGGCCGACGTGGGCTCGCGCGCCTGCGTCATGACATCAAGAACCATCGCCATACTGGGCGGCGCCGGCGCCCTGGGCTCGGGCCTGGCGAAGCGCTTCGTCCATGCTGGTCACACGGTGATCATCGGCTCGCGCGATCCGGCCAGAACCCTGAGCGAGGGCCCGGACTTCGGGCTGGGGGTCAGCGTCGCCACTCACGCCGACGCCGCGCGCGACGCCGAGATTGCCTTTCTGACCGTGCCGTTCGCCGGCCAGGCGCAGGTCCTGGCTCTGGCGGCCGAAGCCCTGGCCGGAAAGATCCTCGTCGACGCGACGGTACCCCTGGTCCCGCCCAAGGTCGGCCGCGTGCAACTGCCCTCGCGAGGCGCCGCGGCGCTGATCGCGCAAGACCTGGTGGGCGAGCGCGTGCGCGTGGTGTCCGCCCTGCAAAACGTCGGCGCGGCGCATCTGGCGCATGTCGACGCACCGATCGCCTGCGACGTGCTGGTCTGTGGCGACCAGGCCGACGCGCGCGCCGAGGTGATCGCCCTCCTGGCCGAGATCGGCCTTCGCGGCCTGCACGCGGGACCGCTTGCCAACGCCGCGGCCGCCGAGGCGCTGACCTCCGTGCTGATTTCCATCAACCGTTTCTACAAGAGCGACCGCGCCGGCCTGCTCATCACAGGATTCTGAGCGGGCGATGGCGGCGCGCGTGGAACTGGTGGCTCTGCCGGGCATCCCTAGCGTGCGGCGGGGCGAGGACGTGGCGGCGCTCATCGTCGACGCGGCGGCGGCCTGCGGCGAGGCGCTGCGAGACGGCGACATCGTGGTGATCGCGCAGAAGATCGTTTCCAAGGCCGAGGGACGCATGGTCGATCTCGCGGCCGTCGAGCCTTCGAGCGAGGCGCGCGATCTGGCCGCCCGGTGCGACAAGGATCCGCGCCAGATGGAACTGGTCCTGTCCGAGGCCGGCGAGGTCATCCGGGCCAAGCGTGGCGTCGTGATCGTCGCCCTGCGCAACGGCATGGTGCTGGCCAACGCCGGGATCGATCGATCGAACGTCGATGCGGAGGGCGACAGCGTGCTGTTGCTGCCGGTCGATCCCGACGCCTCGGCCGCCAGGCTTCGCCAGGCGCTCACGGCCAGGAGCGGGGCGCGGGTCGGCGTCATCATCGCCGACAGCATCGGCCGGGCGTGGCGAATGGGCACGATCGGAACGGCGATCGGCGCGGCGGGCGTGCGTTGCCTCACCGATCTGCGCGGCGCCCCGGACAGAAATGGAAGGCCCCTGCAGACCACCGATGTCGGAACCGCCGACGAGCTGGCCGCGGCGGCGTCCCTGCTCATGGGACAGGCGGCCGAGAGCACGCCGGTGGTGCTGATCAGAGGCGCGGGCGCGTCGTTGGGGGAGGGGCGGGCGGTCGACCTCGTGCGGCCGCTGGCCATGGATCTCTTCCGGTGAGCCAGGTGGTGGCGTTCAGCGGCGGCGTCGGCGGCGCCAAGCTGGCTCTGGGGCTGGCCGAGCGCCTGGGCGAGCGCCTGATGGTCGCGTGCAACACCGGCGACGACTTCGAGCACCTGGGCCTTTCGATCGCGCCCGATTTCGACACGGTGCTGTATACGCTGGCGGGTCTGGCCAACCCCGACCTCGGCTGGGGCCGGCGCGACGAGACCTGGGCGTTTCTCGAAACCCTCGGGCGGATCGGCGGCGAGGCCTGGTTCAGGCTCGGCGACCGCGATCTGGCGCTGCATGTGTTTCGTACGGAGTTGCTGCGCGCGGGCGTCGCGCCAGGCGAGGTCGCCGATCGTCTTCGCCTGGGCTTCGGCATCCGCGCGCGGATCCAGCCGGCGACGCAGGATCGCCTGCGCACGATCGTGGAGACCGATATCGGGACCTTGCCGTTCCAGGACTATTTCGTGCGACATCGGTGCGCGCCGAAGGTCCTGGCGGTCCGCTTCGAAGGCGCGGAGGCCGCGGCGCCGTCGCCGGCGCTGATGGACGCTCGCGCGCCGTCGGCCTACGTCATCTGTCCGTCCAACCCCTATCTGAGCGTGGCGCCGATGCTGGCGATCGGCGGGATCCGGGCGCTGTTGGAGCGGCGCTCGGCGCCGTGCGTCGCCGTCTCGCCGATCGTCGGCGGCAAGGCGATCAAGGGACCGACGGCGAAGATCATGGCCGAGCTCGGCATCGAGGTGAGCGCGCTGGAGGTCGCCCGTCTGTGGGCGCCGCTGATCGACGTATTCGTGCTCGATCGCGCCGACGCGGACTTGCGCGACGCCGTCGAAGCCCTGGGGCCGCGCGTCGTGGTGGCGAACACGGTGATGCACGGCACGCCGGACAAGGTGGCCCTGGCGGGGGTGGTGCTGGACGCTGTAGGCTTGGCCACATGAGGATCCTCGTCCCGGTCAAACCCCTGGCGCAGGCGAAAAGTCGACTGGGAGGCGTGCTTTCGGCCGCCCAGCGCGCCGAGGTCGCGCGCCGCTTGCTCGACAGGGTGATCGCGGCCGCGCGCGCGGTCGCGCCGGTGGCGGTGGTGACCGCGGACACCGTCGTCGCGGCGTGGGCGCGCGCCCTGGACGCGGAGGTGATCGACGAAGTCGAGGTCCGGGGGCTGAATGCGGCGGCGCGGCTCGGCGTCGCGGCCGCCGGCCGGGCCGGCGAGACGACGGCGATGGTCCTGGCGGCCGATCTGCCGGCGGTGACCGCGGCGGCGTTGCAGGCGATGGCCGACCGGTCGCGGCCCGGCGCCGTGGTGCTGGCGCCGTCCCGCGACGGCGGCACCAACGCCTTGATCCTTGGGCCCCGCGCCGACTTCGAATTCGCCTATGGGCCCGACAGCTTCATGCGCCACCGGCGCGAGGCCGAACGGCTGGGACTGGAGGTCCTCGTGCACGAATCGCCCGCTTTGAGCGTGGACATCGATTGGCCCGGAGACCTGGCAGGACACCGGGATCTGTGGGCGGCATGAGCGGGCGGCTGAAGGCGGACGAGTCTTACGCCCTGCTCGACCAGCCGCTCGACGGGCTGGTGCGGCGGGCCGGCCGGCTGCGTGACGAAGGCCACGGCGATGTCGTCACATGGTCGCCGAAGGTGTTCATCCCGCTCACGCAGCTGTGCCGCGACGTCTGTCACTACTGCACCTTCGCCAAGGCGCCGCGGCGTCTCGAACACCCGTATCTGCCCATCGAAAGGGTTCTGGAGATCGCGCGCGCGGGCGCGGCGGCCGGCTGCAGCGAAGCGCTGTTCACCCTGGGCGACAAGCCCGAGGCGCGGTACGCCACCGCGCGGCGGGCGCTGGACGCCCTGGGTCACGCCACGACGCTGTCCTATCTTCGCGAGGCGGCCGGCCGGGTCATGCGCGAAACCGGCCTGCTGCCGCACATCAACGCCGGGACAATGAACGGCGAGGATTTCGCCGCCCTGCGGCCGGTCTCCGCTTCGATGGGCCTGATGCTGGAGAGCACGGCGCCGCGCCTGGGCCAGCGGGGCGGGCCACATTTCGGATCGCCCGACAAGGCGCCGGCGGCGCGGCTGGAGACGCTGCGCGCGGCGGGCAGGGCGCGCGTGCCGTTCACCACCGGCCTGCTGATCGGAATCGGCGAGACGCGGGCGGAGCGCATCGCGACGCTGCTGGCCATCGCCGATGCGCAAGACGAGGCCGGCCACATCCAGGAGGTCATCGTCCAGAACTTCCGCGCCAAGCCCGGCACGCGGATGGCGCAATGGCCCGAACCGGACTTGGAAGACCTGTGCTGGACCATCGCGGTCGCGCGGCTGATTCTGGGACCGGCCATGAGCCTGCAGGCGCCGCCGAACCTGTCGGACCTCGCCAGCCTGCCGAGGCTGATAGACGCGGGGATCGACGACTGGGGCGGGGTCTCGCCGGTGACCCCCGATCACGTCAATCCCGAAGCCGCCTGGCCTGACCGGGAACGGCTGGGCGAGGCGACGGCCCGCGGCGGCAAGACGCTTGTACCCCGTCTGACGATCTATCCAAAATTCGTCAGACGACTGACGGAATGGGCCGACCCGGGCGTCGCGCGGACAATCCTCGCTCAAGCCGACGCCGGCGGCCACGCGCGAGACGATCGCTGGTTCGCCGGCGCGCCGACGGCCCCCCCGCCCGCGGCGCCGCGCTATCGCGCGCCGACCTCGCGGGTGAGGGCGATCCTGCGCGCCCAGTCCCTGGGCGAAGCCGAGGTGACAGCGCTGCTCGAAGCGCGGGACGCCGACGCGGCTCTGATTCTGGAGACGGCGGACGCGCTGCGGCGCGCGCGCAACGGCGACGTGGTCAGCTATGTGGTCAACCGCAACATCAACTACACCAACATCTGCGCCTTCCGCTGCGGCTTCTGCGCCTTCTCCAAAGGCAAGACACACGAGGCCTTGCGCGGCGCGCCCTACAACATGGACCTGCGGGAGGTGGCCCGGCGAGTCGAGGAAGCCTGGTCGCTGGGCGCGAGCGAGGTGTGCATGCAGGGCGGCATCCACCCAAAGTTCACCGGCGAGACCTATCTGGCGCTTTGCGCGGCCGCGCGCGCCGCGGCGCCGGGCATGCACATCCACGCGTTCTCGCCGCTGGAGATCACCCACGGCGCCCGCAGTCTGGGACTTCCGCTGGACGTCTTCCTGCGCGACATGAAGGCGGCCGGCCTCAACAGCCTGCCCGGAACAGCGGCGGAAATCCTCGACGACGATGTGCGCGCGGTGATCTGCCCGGATAAGCTCAACACCGCCGAGTGGGTCGAGGTGATCGAGGCCGCCCATTCCGTGGGCCTGCCGACGACGTCGACGATCATGTTCGGCCATGTTGAAGAACCGCGGCACGTCGCGCGTCATCTGCGCGTGATCGCGGCGCTGCAGACGCGCACCGGCGGCATCACCGAATTCGTGCCCCTGCCTTTCGTGCACATGGAGGCGCCGCTCTTCCTGAAAGGCCGCGCGCGCCGCGGGCCGACCTGGCGCGAGGTCGCCCTGGTCCACGCGGTTGCGCGGATCGTGTTCGACGGACTGATCGACAACATCCAGGCCAGCTGGGTCAAGCTCGGCCCGGCGGGCGCCGCGTCGGCGCTCGATTTCGGCGTCAACGATCTTGGCGGCACGCTGATGAACGAGTCGATCACACGGGCGGCCGGTACGGTGCACGGCCAGGAGCTGGACGAAAACCTCATGCGAAGCCTGATCTCAGGGGCGGGGCGCGTCGCGAGACGGCGAACGACGCTCTACGCGACGCCTCAATCGCAGGTGGCCTAGCGCCCTCTCGCCGACGGACATCGATTCTCTTCGCGCGTGAGACCCGCGGGCGTTCGTCCGCCGCCGAAAACAACAACACTCCGCTCGACGGCTGGCCTTCGACACGTGCGCGGACATGTGGTCTATTCCCTCGACGGGCTTGCGCAGGAGGAGGGTGTCGTCGTGGAGGAGGTTGCCTACGCCATTCGGCGCGCGGTCCTGGGCGACGCCGCCGCGCTCGCTCAGGTGCATGACGCGACCTGGCGCGAGACCTATGTCGGCCTGATGTCGGAAGAAATGCTCGACGCGCTGACAGCCGACGCGCGGACCGAGGCCTGGGAGCGCATCTTGTCGGGCCGCAGCAATTATCTGGCGACGACCTACGTCGCAGACCGGTCCGGACACCTGGCCGCCTTCGGCTCCTGCGGCGAACAGCGTGACGCGGCGTTTCGCAAGGAGGGTTACGCCGGCGAAATCGCCGCGGTCTACGTACTCAAGTCCGATCAGCGCCGCGGCCTGGGCACGCGCCTGATGCAGACGATGATGGCCGACCTGCGAGCGCGCGGCATGACCGCTTTCACCCTGTGGATGCCACGCGAGAACATCCCGGCGCGTTCGCTCTACGAATCGCTCGGCGGCCAGCTGATCGGTCAAAGGATACTGGTCCAGGGGCGGGGCGCGCTCGCCGAGGTGGCCTATGGCTGGCGTTCGCATTGAGGGAGCGACGTAGCTAGGGGCCCTAACGGGCTCGCGCCTGGCGCCGCCACGATCGCATTGCATCGCCGCCGAACGCGAAATTGTTCGTGCTTCGTTCTTGACGCGCCGCCGACAGAGTCGCAATTTCAAACGGGCGGCGCGAGCCGAGCTATCGCCGCCGTGATCGGGAACTGTTTAATCCTGCGTGTGTTTGGGCCTGCGATGAAGGCGCGTACCGCGGGCGGGGAGCAATATAGGGCGGCCTGTCCTTGGGGTGATCGAGGCGCTGACGCGCATTCATGATCCTGCAGAGCTTGGCGCTCACTCGCACCGGCGGGTGTCGCACCTATATTCAGGGGCCGCGCTCACGCTTGCGCGGCGTTCGTGTTTGGAATGATCGGGTCGACGACCCGTTGAGGGAGCACTGGCCATGGCGCCATCCGACGACGCCCCGGCGGTCGAGCTGAGAGCCCCGACGCCAGAGGTCCTGGGTCAGGCCCTGGTCGAACGTTTTCAATCGGTCCGCTGTGCATCGGTCGCCCTCGCGGCGAGGCTCTCGCACGAGGACCAGACACCCCAGTCGATGCCTGACGCCAGCCCGACCAAATGGCATCTGGCGCATACGGCGTGGTTTTTCGAGACCTTCCTGCTGACACCTCACCAGAAGGGCTATGCGCCGTTCGACCCGGTGTTCGGCTATCTCTTCAACTCCTACTACGAGGCGATCGGGGCGCGGCATCCAAGGCCCGCGCGCGGGCTGCTGACGCGCCCGTCGGTCGGCGAGATCCTCAGCTATCGGGCCTATGTCGACACCGCCATGGTGCGGCTGCTGTCGGCGCCGCTGGCCCCGGCGGTGCGCGACCTCGTCGTGCTTGGGCTCGCGCACGAGGAACAGCATCAGGAACTGATCCTGATGGACGTCCTCAACCTGTTCTCCGTCTCGCCCCTGGCGCCGGCGTACGCCGTCGACGGCCCGGTCACGACGGCGGCCGCCCATCCTCTGACGTTCGTCGACGTCGCCGGAGGGCGAATCGAAATCGGCCACGAAGGCGGCGATTTCGCCTTCGACAACGAATTTCCACGGCACGAGGCTCTGCTGACCCCGTATCGCATCGCCAGCCGGCTCGTCACCAACGGCGAGTGGCTCGCGTTCATGGACGACGGCGGCTACCAGAGGCCGGAGTTCTGGCTCGCCGACGGCTGGGCCAAGGTCCAGGCGGAAGGGTGGAACGCGCCCCTCTATTGGAGCCGCGAGGGCAACGTGTGGTCAGCAATGACCCTCCGCGGGCGCCAGGTCATCCTTCCCGAAGCCCCGGTCGCCCACGTCAGCTTCTATGAGGCGTCCGCCTACGCCGCCTGGGCCGGCAAGCGCCTGCCCACCGAAGCGGAGTGGGAGCATGCCGCGGCGTCGATCGGCGAAGGAATCGAACAACTGGATGGCCAGGCCTGGCAATGGACGGCCAGCGCGTATTGCCCCCACCCCGGGTTCTCTCCGGCCGCCGGCGCGGTGGGCGAGTACAACGCCAAGTTCATGATCGGCCAGATGGTGCTCAAGGGCGGCGCCTGTGTCACGCCGGCCGGACATTCGCGGCCGACCTATCGTAACTTCTACTATCCCCACCAGCGCTGGATGTTCGCCGGCGTGCGACTGGCCTGCGACGCGCCGCCGGCGGGGCCGGGCGAAGCGTTCCGCGCGGACGTCGTCGCCGGACTGACGGCCGCGCGCAAGAGCCTCCCCGCAAAATGGTTCTACGACGCGCGTGGGTCCGACCTGTTCGAGGCGATCTGCGATCTGCCGGAATATTACCCGACCCGGCAGGAGAGCGCCTTGCTGGCGCGGATCGCGCCGGACCTGGCGGCGCGTATCCCGCGCGACGCCAACCTGGTCGAACTCGGCAGCGGGGCGAGCACCAAGACCCGGCTGCTGCTGGACGCTGCGCCGCAAATCCGGCGCTATACGCCCTTCGACATCAGCCCCTCGGCGCTGAACGCGGCGGCGGAGGCTATCGTCCGCGACTATCCGGACCTGGCGGTGACGCCCCTGGTGGGCGATTTCTCGGCGCTGGGCCATCTTCCCGACCTCGCCGACGACCAGCCCAACGTCGGGTTCTTTCCCGGCTCCACGATCGGCAATTTCGCGCCGGACGAAGCGGTCGGCCTGCTGCGACGGGTCAGGGGACTGCTCGGATCGGGCGCGACGTTCATCGTCGGCGTGGACCTGGCGAAGGATCCCGCGACGCTGGTCGCGGCCTATGACGATGCGCAAGGCGTCACCGCCGCGTTCAATCTCAACATCCTGGCGCGCATCAACGCGGAGCTGGACGGGGATTTGGATCTCTCGGCGTTCGCTCACCGCGCGGTCTGGAATCCGATGGAAGGGCGGGTCGAGATGCATCTCGAAGCCTTGCGCGCCGTCTCGGCCCGGGCCGCCGGCCGCCGGTTCGCGTTCGTCAAGGGCGAGACGATTCACACCGAAAACTCGTACAAGTACACCGAGGCCCGGTTCGCCGATCTGGCCGCGCGCGGTGGCTGGCGGGTGGCGAGCCTGTGGACGAGCCCGGCTCCATCGTTCGCGGTTTACGCGCTGGCCGCGAACTGACCGCGATCGCCGGCGGGAAAGACCTCAGGTCAGGTTCGCCAGATCGTTCACGGCGCCCGGCCGATCTCTCGGCATCGCCGCCAGGGTGGGCAGCACCTCGTCGATGTCGCCGACCGCTGCCCAGCAGTCCGCGAAGGCGCCCGGTAGCAGGCGATGGTCGATGAAGCGGGCAAACTGGGCAAACAGCGGGTCCCAGAAACCGTCTGGATTGTAGAATACGATCGGCTTGGCGTGCAGCCCCAGCCGACGCCACGACAAGAGTTCTACGACCTCCTCCAGGGTGCCGATCGCGCCGGGCAATACGGCGAAGGCGTCGGCTGCTTCGAACATGCGCATCTTGCGTTCATGCATCGAGGCGACGACCACCGTGGTTACGCTGGGCGGCGGCTTCTCGACGCGGGTGAGGAATTGGGGGATGATGCCAAGGATGCGGCCGCCAGCCTCGTGAGCCGCGCGCGCGCAAGCTCCCATGAGTCCGACACCCCCGCCGCCATAGACCAGCCGCACCCTGGCGCGGGCGATCGCTTCGCCGAGTCGTCCGGCGGCCGCCAAAAGTTCGGGGGCGGCGTCGTTCGACGAGCCGCAGAAAACGCAGACCGCATCAATCGATGGTCCGGATGCGTGAGTGGGGCTCGACATCGACACCTCCGCGGCGGAAAAACGATCGCTCAGTTGCGCGAAACACGGCGCTTGCGTCCCCAGACCCCATATGATGGCCCGATGCCACGACAAGAAGCGCCGATTCAACTTCTCACCCAAGCCCAATGTCGCAGCGCCGCGACGCTCGCCGCGCTGTTTCTGGCCGGGGGGCTGGTCCTGGGCGCCTGCGGCGACGAAGCCGGATCGCCGGACAAGGCCATGGCTTCGGGCGGGCCGGGCGGCGAGGCCGCCTATCGGCCGCCGCCCGAAGCCACCTTCTCTCAACGCCAGGCGGGCGGCTTGGTCGTTCTCGGCGGTACCGCCGATCCTGGAACGCGGGTCAGACTGTCGTCGCCGGGCGGGGCCCTGACGCCGGCGCTCGCCAGTGGGCGGGGCGCCTGGCGAGCGCGCCTCCCGGCGAGCGATCAGGTCCGCCTGTTCGGCCTCGCCGCGATCGATCACGGTCGAACGATTCAGTCCGACGGTTATCTCGCCGTCACGCCCGGCGGGCAGTCGGCGCAACTTCGCGCCGGCGCCGGCGCCAAGGTGATCGGCGCCAAAGGGCCGCTGCGCATCCTCTCCATCGATTTTGATCGCAAGGGGGGCGTTGTGATATCGGGGATCGGGCCGGCCAGGGCGACAGTGTCCGTGAGGGCCGACGGCGCGCCCCGCGGACGGGTCCTGGCGGACGCCGCCGGCCGCTTCAGCTTCCCCTTCGACGAGCCTCTGACGCCGGGACCGCACGCTCTCGAGGCCGTGGACGGCGCGTCGCGGTCCGTGGCCAATGTGTCGCTCATCCCGCCGGCGCCGCTCACGGCGGGCCCCTATCGCGCCACGCGCGAAACGGACGGCTGGCGCATCGAATGGCTGACGCCCGGAGGCGGAGCCCAGGCCACGCTTCTGCTCAACCCCGAGGAGCCGAACACGTGAGATCGATGAGCCCCACGGGCGACCGGAGAATGGCTGTCCCTGGCGGAGTCGTCGCCCCGGGCGCGACATTCAGCTTCTGGAGTTCGATGGGGGATCTGGTTCGCCTGGTCCTGCGCTCGAAGGCGAAAGGTCTCAGGACACGGCTCGGCGCGGCGCTGGGCCTTGTGCTGGTCGGCAAGTGGACCGGCGTCGTCGGCCCGCTGCTGATCCAGCACGCGATCGACACCCTCAATCACCGGCGTTCGCAGGGCGAAGCCGTCTTCATCGCGTTCGGCGGCCTCGTGGTCGGCTGGGTGCTCCTGCGTTTCGTGGCCGGTACGGCGCCCTATGTTCGCGACGCGATCTTCACACCCGTCTCGCAGGAAGCGCTGGCGCGCTCGGCCACCGAGGCGTTCGCTCACTCGCTGTCTCTTTCGCTCAATTTTCACCAGGGAAAACAGACCGGAACGCTTTCGAGGGTCATTGATCGCGGATCTCGCTCGGTCGATTTTCTTCTTCGCAGCGTGGTTTTCAATCTCGGGCCCACCGCGCTCGAACTGGTGATGGCGGCCTTCATCCTTACGACCCGATTCAACTGGGGCCTGGCCAGTGTCGCCATCGTCACGATCGCGATCTACATCACGTTCACCTTCACGATCTCCGACTGGCGCATCAAACATCGTCGCGCGCTGAACGACGCCGATTCGGACGCCGCCGGCCTCGCCGTCGATGCGCTGATGAACTACGAAACCATCAAGACCTTTGGCGCGGAACAGCGCCTGGTCGACCGCTACGCGACGACTTTGGGCGGATATGTCGCGGCGGCCGTCAAGTCCAACAATTCATTGCAGCTGCTCAACGGCATCCAGGCCGTGGTGCTCAATCTCGGTCTGGTCCTCATCACCTTGCTGGCCGGTTGGGATGTGCTGCACGGCCGCATGAGCCTGGGCGGGATCACCGCGTGCATCCTCATCCTGCAACAGGTGTATGCGCCGCTGTTCACGCTGGGCTTCAACTATCGCGAGATTCGTCAGTCGTTCATCGACATGGAACAGATGCTCGAACTGCTCGCGGTTCAGCCCGACATTGTCGACACCCCCGCCGCCCGCCCGCTTCCGCCGGCGTCCGGCAAGGGCGCGTCGCTGACGTTCGAGACTGTCTGTTTCCAGCACGCCGCGCGCTCGGTTGGCCTCGACTCGGTGAGCTTCGTCACGCCGCCGGGAACGACGACCGCCCTGGTTGGTCCATCGGGTTCCGGCAAGACCACCATCGTGCGGCTGGTCATGCGGCTCCTGGACCCGCAAGCGGGCCGCGTGACGATCGACGGGGTTGATTTGCGCGAGGCGCAGATAGCCTCTCTGCGCAAAGCGGTCGCCCTGGTGCCCCAGGATGTCGCATTGTTCAACGACACCCTGTTCGCCAATATCGCGTTCGCCGACCCGAAAGCGGAGGCGGCGGCCGTGTGGGCGGCGGCGGAAGCCGCCGAGTTGGCGCGCTTCATCGAGACCTTGCCCAATCAGATGCAGACAATGGTCGGCGAGCGAGGCTTGAAATTGTCGGGCGGCGAGCGCCAGCGCGTGGGCCTGGCGCGCGCGCTGCTGGCCAATCCGCGCCTGCTGGTGCTCGACGAGGCGACCAGCGCGCTCGACGGCCCAACGGAAGCGGCGATCCAGGCCACCTTGCGCAAGGTGCGCGCCGGCCGCACCACCCTGGTGGTCGCCCACCGCCTTTCGACCATTGTCGACGCCGATCAGATTCTGGTCGTCAGGCGCGGCCGAATCGTCGAGCGGGGCGATCACGCCACGCTTCTCGCCAAGGCGGGAGAGTATGCGGCGCTTTGGCGGCGACAGACGCGGGGCGGGGAACATCCAGGGGTCGACCGGGCGGTGGTGACGGCCTAGACACCGTTTCGGCTTTCTCTTTTCGCTAACCCACCACGCTGAACGAGGAAACGAGGCGATGCGATATCTCCACACGATGGTCCGCGTGAGCAATCTTGATCACGCGCTCGATTTCTATTGCGCGAAATTGGGCCTGGAGGAGGTATCGCGCATCGACAACCCCGCCGGCCGCTTCACCCTGGTGTTCCTGGCGGCGCCCGACGACGTCGAGGCGGCCAAGTCGATGCGGGCGCCGACGGTCGAACTGACCTACAACTGGGACCCGGAAGCGTACGCGGGCGGGCGCAACTTCGGCCATCTCGCCTACCAGGTCGACGATATTTATCGGACCTGCCGACGCCTGATGGACGGGGGCGTCACCGTCAACCGACCGCCGCGCGACGGCCACATGGCGTTCGTCCGCTCGCCAGACGGCATTTCCATCGAACTGCTGCAGAAGGGCGCGGCCCTGGCGCCGACCGAACCTTGGGCGTCGATGCCGAATACCGGGGCCTGGTGACCTATCGTCTCGCAGGACGGCCGCTGCGGGTGGCCCTGGTCACCAGTTCCTACAACTTCATCGCCGACGGCGTGGCCCTGACGCTCAACCGGCTGGTCGGTTTCCTGGAGTCGCGCGGCGTCGAAGTGCTTGTGTTCGCGCCGATATCGAAGACGCCGGCATTCGCTCACCAGGGCGAGATAGTCGCCGTACCGTCGGCGCCGCTGCCCTTACGACCCGAATACCGTCTGGCGCTCGGCCTGCCTCGGGCCCAGCGCGAGCGTCTGAGAGCCTTCGCGCCCGACATCGTGCACATCGCCGTGCCGGACCTGCTGGGACACCAGGCGCTCAGGTTCGCGCTCGAACTCGGCGTCCCGGTCGTCGCCTCATACCATACGCGTTACGAGACCTACCTGAAGTACTATGGGCTCGACCTGCTTCGCGGGGCCGCGTCGAGGATCATTGCGCGCTTCTACGCATCCTGCCGCGAGGTGTACGTGCCGTCACATTCCATGGCCGAAGTGCTTGCGCGAGAGATCGGCGCCGAAAAGATCCATCTTTGGCAGCGCGGCGTCGATACGGTGCGGTTCGACCCGGCAAAACGCAGCGAAGCCTGGCGGCAAAGCGTCGGCGTGCGCCCCGACGAGGTCGTGGTCGCGTTCGTCAGCCGCCTCGTCCGTGAGAAGCGCGTCGCCATCGTCGTCGACGTGCTCAACCGGCTGAGCGCCGCCGGGATACGCCATCGCGGGCTTTTCGTGGGCGACGGTCCGGAGTCCCCGTCGCTGCGCAACGCCGCGCCCGGCGCCGTGTTCACCGGGCATCTCGGCGGCGAGGGTCTGGCGGTCGCCTACGCATCGTCGGATATCTTCATCTTTCCAAGCGACACGGAGACGTTCGGCAGCGTGACCCTGGAAGCCATGGCTTCCGGCTTGCCGACGATCTGCGCGGACGCTACGGGAAGCCGCTCGCTCGTCGCGCCGGGAGTTACCGGCTATCTGGTGGGTCCGACCGACGCCGCCGGCTTTTTCGAACATGTTCGCGATCTTGCCCTCGATGAGGGGCGCCGCCGCGAAATGGGGCGAGCCGCCCGCGAGCGGAGCCTGCGCTTTTCGTGGGACGAAGCCATGGGGGGCCTGCTAGCCCGCTATCAGGCGTTGGCGAGCCAAGCGACGACCGAGCGCGGTCCGAGCCTCGTCGCTGCGTGAAGATCGTCGACGTATCGGGATTCTATTCCGAATCCGGGGGCGGCGTGCGCAGTTATGTGCATCAGAAGCTCGCCGCGGCCGCCCGCCTTGGTCACGACGTGACGGTCGTCGCTCCTGGGGCGCGTCACCGCGTCGAGCGGCGTGACGGCGGCAAGATTGTCTGGGTGGCCGCTCCACCGATGCCGTTCGACGCCAACTACAGAATGTTCTGGCGCTCGACCGAGGTCGAGAGGGTCCTGGACCAGGAACGTCCCGATGTCGTCGAGGGATCCACGACATGGCGCGGAGGGTGGATCGCTGGCCGCTGGCGCGGCGGCGCCGTGAAATCGCTGGTGTTTCATCAGGACTTCGTCGCGGCCTACGCTCACACCCTGCTCGACGCGCGGCTGTCACGCGCGACGATCGACCGTCTGCTCGCGCCCGCCTGGCGCCATGTCGCACGCCTCAGCCAGCATTTCGATGTCACCATCGCCGGCGGCGAATGGCTCGCGGCGCGCCTGAACTCATTTGGCGTACACAATCCCGTCGCCGTACCGCTTGGCGTGGAGGCGGGGCGGTTTTCCCCCGATCATCGAGACGAGAACCTCCGGCGCGATCTGCTGGCGCGCTGCGGGATCGGGCCCGACGGAGTGCTTCTGCTTGCGGTCGGCCGGTTTCATCCCGAGAAGCGGCATGAGGTGATCATCGATGCGTTCGCCAAGGCGCGGCGAAAAAATCCGGCGCTGGGCCTGGTGCTGGTCGGCGATGGCCTCAGTCGCGGCGCCGTCGCCAAAGCCGCTGCTCGCGCGGGCAATGTCCACCTGCTGGGAGCTGTCTCGGAGCGAGGGCTCATGGCGCGCCTCTACGCCAGCGCGGATCTGCTGGTCCACGGATCCGGCGCCGAAACATATGGCCTTGTTGTGGCCGAAGCCATCTGCTCGGGGTTGCCTGTCGTCGTTCCCGACAGCGGCGGCGCGAGTGATTTTGCGCCGCGCGCGCGAAGCGCGGTCTATCGGACCGGAGACAGCGACGCATGCGCCGGCGCCATATCGAGACTGATGGCTTCGCCGGCAGTCACCGACAAAAGCCCGGGCAGGCAGGAACCAAACGGTCCGGTGAGAACGTCCGAGGCCCATTTTGTGGCGCTGTTCGACCTCTACCAGAATCTGATCGAGCGCAGGGGGCCTGCCTAGCGCTTGGCGCATGATGCATGACCTCGCTCGAGCACGCATGCGAACGACCAATGCGCGAAGCCGCGTCGACCCGCCTGACGAATTCAGCTAGGCCCACTGCCGGTTCGCTCAAACGGGGCGGCGGCAACCGGAGGCCCAAGGCGCCACGATGGAACGCGCGCGAATTCTCGTCACCGGCGGGGCCGGATTTATCGGCTCCGCCCTGGTTCGATATCTGATCGAACACACCGAGCACCAGGTTCTAAATCTCGACAAGTTGACCTACGCGGGCAATCCCCAGTCGCTAGACGACATCGCCGACCACGCTCGCTACAGGTTCATTCATGGCGACATCGGCGATCAGTCGCTCGTCGGCGGCATTCTCGAGGCGTTTCGACCTGACGTCGTCACCCACCTGGCGGCGGAATCACACGTCGACCGCTCGATCGACGGCCCGGCGGCGTTTGTCGAAACGAATATCGTGGGCACCTTTTCTCTGCTGTCGCGGACGCTGGACTATTGGCGCGGATTGCCGGCCGAGGCCCGGGGCCGGTTCCGCTTCCACCATATCTCGACAGACGAGGTGTTCGGCTCCCTCGGGGCGGAGGGCAGGTTCTGCGAGACGACACCTTATGATCCGCGCTCGCCCTATTCGGCCTCAAAGGCGGCCTCCGACCATCTGGTGCGGGCATGGAGCCACACCTACGGCTTGCCGGTGCTGGTCACCAACTGCTCCAACAACTATGGGCCGCGGCAATTTCCCGAAAAGCTCATTCCCTTGACGATCATCAGCGCGCTCGCCGAAAAGCCCCTGCCTGTCTACGGCGACGGCCGCAACGTGCGCGACTGGCTGCATGTCGATGATCACGTGCGGGCGCTCATTCGCGTGTTCGAAAGCGGCGCGCCAGGGGAGACCTATGTTGTCGGCGGGCACGGAGAACGCACCAATATCGCCGTGGTCGAACATGTCTGCGCCTGCCTCGACGCGGCCCGTCCGCGAGCCGGGGGACGCCTCTACAGGGAGCTGATCAGCTTCGTCGCCGACCGTCCGGGGCACGACGCCCGTTACGCCATCGACGCGGGCAAGATCACGCGGGAGCTTGGGTGGCGTCCTCTCGAGTCCGCCGAAAGCGGCCTCGAGAAGACCGTGCGGTGGTATCTGGAAAACGAAACATGGTGGCGTCCGATCGTCCAAGGCGCTTACGCGGGACAGCGACTGGGGCTGACCGGAGCGGGCGCGGGGGAGGTGGCATGAAGGGCATCGTTCTGGCCGGGGGGGCCGGCACCCGGCTCAATCCGGCCACCCTGGCGGTCAACAAGCAGCTCCTGCCGATCTATGACAAGCCAATGATATATTATCCGATGTCGGTGCTGATGCTCTCAGGAATTCGAGAGATATTGATCATTTCGTCTCCTGAATACCTCGACAATTATCGGCGGCTGTTTGGCGCGGGCGAGCAACTGGGGCTGGAGATCTCGTATGCGATTCAACCCCGTCCCGAAGGCCTGGCCCAGGCCTTCCTGATCGGCGAAACGTTCATCGGCGAGGATCGCGTCGCCCTGGTGCTCGGCGACAACGTCTTCTTCGGCGCCGGCTTGACCGAACTGCTGGCGCGCGCCGCCAAGCGCGAGCACGGCGCGACCGTTTTTTCCTATGATGTCGACCAGCCGAGCGCGTATGGCGTTGTCGAACTCGACCCCACAGGCCGGGCCATCAGCCTGGAAGAGAAGCCGGCGCAACCGAAATCGAACCACGCGGTCACAGGGTTGTATTTCTACGACAACCGGGTCGTCGAGTTCGCGCGGGCGCTGAAGCCTTCTCCCCGTGGCGAACTCGAGATCACCGACCTGAACCGAACCTACATGCTGGCAGGAGACCTCCACGTCGAAAGGATGTCGCGTGGCTACGCGTGGCTCGATACAGGTACGCATGACAGTCTGCTGGAGGCTGCGGAATTCGTTCGGACGTTGCAGAAACGCCAGGGCGTGCACATCGCCGCGTTGGAGGAAATCGCGTTCTCGCGGGGGTTCATCAATCTCGAGCAACTCCGCGCCGCGGGCGAACGCTTCGCATCGACCGGTTACGGCCGCTATCTGCTGGACATAGCGAAACGGGCGGCCCCGCGGCGATGACCGCGCTTGCGCAGCTCAGTCTCCGCTCCCTGAGGAAGGGCGAGCGTCGGCGGCGCTACGCACCAGGTCGAGCAGACGATCGGCGCTTCGAGCCCAGCTGAATTGCTCGGCTTGCCGCCGACCCAGCTCTGCGCGGATCGCGCGCTCCGCTGGCGATTCGAGCAAGGCGAGAATGTGCGATTCCCAGCCGGCCGGGTCGTCCGGTCGGGCGTAAAGGGCCGCCTCGCCGCATACTTCCGGAAGTGCGCCGCAAGGCGCGGCGACGACGGGACACCCTAACGACATGGCTTCAAGCGGCGGCAGGCCGAAGCCTTCGGTCGTCGACGGGAAGGCGAGGCAGCCGGCGGCCTCGATGAGTCCGCGCATCTGGCTGTCACTAACCGCGCCGGCGAACACGACATTGGCCGGAACGTTCAGGCCCGCCTGACCGAAATCATCCCGGCCGGCGCGCCCGATCAAGACCAGCGGAATCCCGCCCATCCTCTGGCGCGCAAACGTCTCCAACAGCAAACGTATGTTCTTGTGCCGCTGCGTATTGGCCAGGGCGACGACGAAGCGGCCAGGGGCGAGCGAGAGCTGATCGACAATCGAAGGATCGGGGGCGATCGCTGTCAGATGGTCGACGCCATTGTGGACCACCGCGATCTTTTCCAGCGGGGCGACGCCATACTGGACAAGCATTCGGCGTGAATAGTCGGAGACCGTCAGGATCATACGCGCCGAGCGACCGATCGCGGGCAGAGCAAAACGATACCACGCCGCGAAGGCTTTGCTGTAGGATTCCGGAGTGATGAAAA
The DNA here is from genome assembly GCA_038206535.1 of Caulobacterales bacterium. Taxonomy (GTDB): domain Bacteria; phylum Pseudomonadota; class Alphaproteobacteria; order Caulobacterales; family Caulobacteraceae; genus Acaudatibacter. The sequence continues at coordinate 43,896 of JBBRAV010000001.1, read as the reverse complement.
CCTGAGCGTCATGGATCATCGTCACACTGTCGCGTGCAAAGACCGGCGCCAGGTTGCACAGATTGATCAAGGTCGAGCCGTTGGCGAGCCAAGGCAGTTCGAACTGTTCCCACGCTTGCCAAGTCAATATTCCCGCGGTGCGCTCGCGCACGACCGAAAGCGGCATGGATCGCCGCGCGTCCCGGGGCTTCACCAGATCCCAGCGTCTTTCCGAGGCGAGGTCGCGGCGCGCCGCCAAGGTGGCGTCGACGTGGCGGATCAATTCGTCGGCGACCCGGTGAACGCCCGTGGGCTGGGCCGACAGAAACTTTCCGTTGAAGACAACACCATGTCGCACGCCAAATTCTCCTGGGCTCAAGGAACGACCTCCCGAAGGTCTGGGCCCGCCCCGATGAGCACCTCACATCGCCCCCGCAGGCGCCCCGGGTCCATGCATGACCGGGCGGCCAGCACGTGCATCATGACGACGGCGGGAACAAGCCAATTGTAAGTCTCGCGCAGCCCTTCACCTAGCCAAGTACGCCCGATGTTCGAAAGGTCCAAAGCGGCGGTCTACCCGTGGGTTGCGGGACGGCGGGATGGCGCCCAAGGCGCCGAGTGGTTATGTAGATCAGGAGAGCGCCGCACGAGGTTGTTGAGAGTTCTACTTTAGATTGAATTTGGTATCGCGGATGACGGACCTGTCGGCCTACGATCGCTATGCAGAACTGAAGGGTTGGGACAAAGCTCCCTTTATGCATCCCTCGCCAGGCGAAATCATGTTTTATGAGCATTATCTTGGCAGGCTGGACATGGATGGCGCCAAAGTTCTTGAGATCGGGTTTGGTAACGGCAACTTCATCGGCTGGGCTAAGCAGCGTGGCGCCATCGTCTATGGGACCGAACTTCAACAATCAGCCGTCGACAAAGCTATCCATAGCGGCGTCAATGTCCTTCCGACTGAAATCAGGAATTCGCTCGATTTGCTGAAAGGTCAGTTGACGGCCATGGCGGCGCTCGACGTCATGGAGCATTTAACCATCGAGCAGAATATTTCTTTTTTGGCTTCGGCGGCGGTGATGCTTAAGAAGGGCGGCCTACTATTGATCAGGTTTCCCAATGGACAAAGTCCGGTGGGGTTAGCGATGCAGTACGGCGATAGGAGTCACGTTTCCGTACTGTCCATTCCAATAATTAAGCAACTGATCGGGGATCTTCCGTTTGCAGTAAATTTTGCCGGGGAGCCATTTCGTACGCTGACAGGAGGCGCTACATCCAGGATTGTAAGATGTATTCAGACCGGGATGCGCTATTGCGCCACACAGATGATCCGGACTTTGTATGGAGATATCCCCATGTACATGAACGCAGTCATGGTTATGAAACGGGTTTGACGATCGCGCCTGGGGTGCTTTCGGGTGTGCCGTTGTTGGGCAGTGTCGCAGCCGTCAGGCCCCGGGACCAAGCGGGAGGCGGCCTGCTAGCCTGATCGGGGGCGGACCCTCTGAGTCTCTGTCTCAAAAGCGTTTGCCGTTCGTCTTGATGACGTTTTCGCCGGCATCTATAACCAATTTACAATGGCGGGGTGGCTCTGGATGGGCGTGGCTTTCCGAGCTGGACGCCCCAGACGAAACCAGGACGTCCCCGGCTTTCTCTCTTCTGCAGAAAATGGACCGGAAGCGTGGATAGAACCCTAACGGTGGCCATCGTGATCGCCAGCACCGGCCGGCCCGAGGAGGTTGGCCAACTCCTGGGGCATCTGGCGCGGCAAACTCGCCAAGCGGCCAAGGTGGTCCTGTCCGTGGTGAACGCGAGCGACCTGCCCGCTGAAGTTCCCGAGGGTATTTTGGTCGTCTCGGGAGACAAGGGATCCACCACGCAGCGCAACCGGGGTATGGAACTGGTCCTCGGTCAGGCCGACATCATCGCCTTCCTCGACGACGACTACCTGCCCTCCAGGCGCGCCGTGCAGGGGATCGTCGACCTGTTCAGCGCCTGTCCGGACGTGGTTGGCGCCAATGGCGCTCTGCTCGCTGACGGCATCAATTCGGCCGGCATCAGCTATGGCGACGCGGTCGCGATGATAGACCAGTATGACGCCCTCGCAGCGCGGCCGGACACGGGAAGCCTGGTCGACCTGGACGGCCTCTACGGGTGCAACATGGCGTATCGAGCCGCGGCCATCGGCGAGGTTCGATTTGACGAGGCTCTGCCGCTTTACGCGTGGCAGGAGGACATAGACTTCGCGGCGCAATTGCGTCCACACGGCAGGATCGTGAAGTGCCAAGCGTTCGCGGGCGTGCACAGGGGCGTGAAGGGCGCCCGCACTTCCGGGCGACGCTTTGGATATTCCCAGGTCGTCAATCCGATCTATCTGGCAAGGAAGGGGACAATGCCTGCCAGCTTCGCCTTCAAGATCATCGCCAGGAACGTCCTGGCCAACCTCGTTCGTGTCTGGAAGCCCGAACCTTGGGTCGACCGCATGGGACGCCTGACGGGCAACTGGATGGGATTCGCCGACACGCTTACCGGTCGCGCGCACCCCAAGCGCATTCTGCAGATCGACTAAACGGGGGCGCCGGCCGGCTTTTCAGCGCGAGGACAGCATGCGACGCAATGCGGCGATATCGCGCGCCAGTTTGCCGCCTTCGAACAGCAGCAGAAGGCTCAAATAGGTCAGCACGGCCGCGCCGGCGCAAGCGATGATTCCTAAAATTCCCGGTGGAACGAAGGTCGAAAGCCAGAAACACATCGCCGCCGCGCAGACGGCGCTGACGCAGGCGCCTCTAGCCTCTCCGACTACTCGCCATGGCCGGTAGCCGACGATCGGCGCTGCGACGAATACACATGCAAAGGCGTAGAGGATGTTGGATAGGGCGATGCCTGTCGCAACGCCTATGAGCCCGGCGAGCGGCGCGATCGCGACCGCCAGGACGCGCGAGATCGCCAGCCCGGCGGTAATCCACAGCCATACATCTCCACGGCCATAGGCATAAAGCATGGCGCTGCTCTGTTGGCCTATGACCGCCAGCGCGTAGCTAGGCAGGATGATCATGATGATCGGAATGGACGCGTTCCAGGCGGGCCCGAGCAGCATCGGCAGAAGTTGCGGCGCCAACACGGCGCCCACCATGGTGGCAGGAATCAACACCAGACTCAAAAGTCGGACGGCTTGGTAATACCTGTTTATGGTGACGTCGCGATCAGCGTGGATTGCCTGGACGTAAAGTCCATGCCAGATGGGATTGCTGGCCGCCTCGCAAACGAACCGTGGAACCTGGTTTCCGAAGCTGTAAATTCCCAGTTTGGTGGCCCCGAGTAAATTGCTGAGTATCGTATTTTCCATCAATCTACCGAAGAAGTCGGCAAGTTTACTGCCAACGATCGAGCCTCCTACAGCAATATGAGGCGCCAGTGCGCGGACATTAAATTGAAACCTGGGGAACACCGGCGCTCGCAAATTCAACACGAGCGCATCAACGGCGAAGACCGTCACATATTGAGCTACAAGACTCCATACGCCCGCATGGTTGAGCGCCAGAGACAGTGCGACAAAGGCGCCCACGACACTGGAAAAGAGATCCGCGGCCGCTCCGACCGCCATTTGCGCGCGCCGTATCAGTCGCGCCGCCGGCAGAATCGAGGTCGCAAGAAACAGAAGGCTCAGTGAAAGCGCCGCCATGATCGGCGGCAACCTCGGCTGATGTGCTAGCCGGCTCAAGACGAACGACCAGATCACGACGACCGCCACCAACACGACGCCCAGGCCGTGAACCATCCAGAAGGCCGTGGACCAGACATCCTCTGACGATTCCGTCTCGCGCGACAAAGAGTTGCCCAGACCGCCATCCGCCAGCATCTGCAAGAAAGTAACGGTGGGCATGGCCAAGGCATAAAGCCCGAATTCGGCGGGACCAAGAAGCCGCGCCATGAGAGGCAACATGACAAGTTGAAGGGTGACCTTCAGGGCGTTGCTCGCGCCCATGGCCACCGTTCCTATCGCGAGGCTCCGACCCGAAAGCTTTGTTTTTTGCTCCATCTTTACTTTCTGATGACGAGACGACACTCGCGCAGGCGACCTATTTCAGCGCGTCGACATACACGGAGTTATAATCGGCCGCCACACGTTCTACGTTCCACTGATCCAGGTTCTCGCTGGCCAGCGCCCGCATGCGTCGTAGCTCGTCTGGGTCGCCCAACAGCGTGGATAGGGCGCGCCCCAGCATATCGGGTCGCCGGGGGGGCACCAGAATGCCGCGGCCCTCGCCGACGGCTTCGGGCGCCCCGCCGACGTTCGTCGCCACCACGGCGCAGCCACCTTCACGCGCTTCCGTGACGACGAGGCCAAACGGCTCGGAATGGGAGGGAAGCGCAAAGATATCGATGCTCTTGAAAAAGGCTTTGGTATCGCGCACTTCACCCAGGAACTTGATCCGCCCGGCTTCCGTGGACGCCGCCGCCAAGGCCTCGTAGTCGAGGCGCGACGGCCCGTCTCCGGCGATATAAAGCGTCGCGGCCGGATATTGCGACGCTATCGCAGCGAATGCATTGATAAGGTCGGGAATGCCCTTGCGTTCGTGCAATCCGCCTATCGAGCCGACGTTGGGATGTTCGAGCGAATAGGTCTGCCTGGGGAAAAAATCGCGACGCACGGCGCCTCGGGTGCCATTGAGGACGACCCGCATCCTTTGCCTTGGAAAGCCGCGACGAAGCAGTTCGTCCGCCGAGCCCTGACTGACGGCCACGATCCGATCCGCCAGCCTCATGATCACGGCGTGTCCTTCGAAGGCATTGTGAGCGGTCGCGACCAACTTGACGTTGTTCAGTCGACCGACGAGCCATCCGATTGCGGCGCCTGTCATCATGTGCGCGTGCAGAATGTCGGGTTTGAAGTCCCTCACCAGACGCTGAAGTTGGCCCGTCATCCGTAAAATGTCGGAAGGTCGGCGGTTCTCCTGGTCGATCAGAGCAAAGCGGACGCCGCTCGATTCGAGGAGAGGTGAAAATTCGCCGTCCGCGCTGGCGAAACAGACCGTATCGCCGCGCGCAGCCTGCGCGCATGCTAGGTCAACCCCCGCATGGACATTTCCATGGCCGAAGCGGCAATGGTTCATCAAATGGATAATGCGCATGAACGTTCTCGCCAGGACGACGCGCTCGAGTGCCGCGCCGCGGTCAGCAGCGCGAAGTCCGGTCGCGAATTGGTTTTTCCAGTCGGACCCATATTGGGGGGTGTCGGTCGTGTGCGTCCATGCGCCATTCGGCGGAGCAGGACGGACCTGGCCGCTATGATGTGTGCGTCAGCAAATGCGGGGGCGGGGCCTCACCTTCTTGAACTGTCCGCGCGGACGTCCGACGTTTCGCCTTCAACAAATGGCCCATCCGAATCGGCGGCGCCTCCACGAATCGATAGGTCAGCATCGCGCAGCCGATGGTGAGGAGGAATGTTGCGCCGATCAGAGGGGCGCTCGCCAAATGCGCCGAAGCCAACAGGTAAAGTACTATCGGGTGCAAGAGATAGATCGAATAGCTGTGGCGGCCCAGGAAGCCGAACAGGGGAAGGCTCCAGACCGCTGATTTTCGCGTAAAGAACGGCAGGAAAAACACAATCGCCGCGGCAGACCAGGAGCAAGCGACCATCGTGAACGTGGCCGACGGATGCGCTGAAGGGAAAAGATAAAACCCACAGTAAAGGTTCAATCCAATGCCGCAGACCAGAGCCACAGACAATCCCAAAAACATCTTGCTCGTTATGTGCCCGGAGTCCCGACGATAACAGACAAGGCCAAGAACGCAACACAGCAGCATTGAGAGACGCCCCATAGGCAAGGGGTGACCCAATGCGCATATCGTGTCGGCGGCTATGGACATCACCAGACTTGCCGCCACCAGCATGACATTATTTTTGTTTAACGAAATAACAGCCAAACCGGAAATCGTAGCGTACCAGATCATTTCAAGAGAAAGCGTCCAGGAGCCGCCGACAAAATTCTCTTGCTTGATATATTCCTGAATGAACAGTAGATGGGCCCCGAAGTCGACCCAAAAGGCGCCAAAAGACCGAATGTCGCCGCCGTTCGTGATCGCGAACGTGAGAAAGAACGTCGCGATATAGAGCGGATAGATTCGAAGGGCTCGATGGAGCCAAAACAGCGAAACGTTAGCCGTCTTTTCCAAGCTCAGCGGGATGACAAATCCCGAGACGATAAAGAACGCTACGACCCCGGTCTCGCCCAGTTCCAGCCAGTTTGGAATGAACCCGGTGAGGCGCGCGCCCGCGGGGCCGCCGAGAAGGCCGCTCTGATAGAGGCTATGCTGCAGCATGACCAAACAAGCGGCGAGCCCGCGAATGGCGTCGATGAAGCCGTAGCGGAAACTCGATGACGCCGCGGCGCTTGTATCGCCGGATCTCGATTTGCGATTGGGTCGCCGCATCGGACTCAGAAGAACCGCTCGCCGATGCGAATCGTGTCGCCGGGATGGACTGGCGTATTGCTAAGCAGGCGTGTCTTTTTTTCCGTCGCGCCCGCGCCCCCTTTTATGAAGACGGTCCGGGTGTTGGCGCGGTAGGTGAAGCCCCCCGCTGTCGCAACCGCGTTCATCACCGTCAAGCCATTGATGTAGGGGTATTCGCCGGGCTTGTTGACCTCTCCGAGGATGTAGAACGGCCTGTAGTCCAAGACTTCGACGCTGACCCTTGGCTCTTTGAGGAAGCCGTTCGCCAGCGACCTGGTGACCTGCGCGGTGAATTGAGCGATGGTCAGGCCGCCGGCCTTGATGTCGCCGATGAGGGGCAGGGACACTTGGCCTTGGGATCCGACGAAGAATTCACCTGTGAGCGACTCTTCGCCAAAGGTGATGACGCGAATCTTATCGCCGGAGCCGAGCACATAGCCGGCGTCCTGGATGACCGCGGGTTCTGGCAAGATCGGCGGTGACGGCGATTGTGTGGGCGGCGGCGGCAGTGGGGAGGCTGCTCCTGGCGCCGCGGCGGCTTGGGCCGACGCGGCGCCAGGAGCCGCCGTCATCGCCGTCAGGAGCGCCGCCGCCAGGGCGGCCAATGTCTTCATTGGAAGTTGAAACTCACCCTCAATAAGATCCGCGTCGCTTTAGCACGGCAGGAATTGTTGCGGCGAGAATACGCATATCGAGCGCAAGAGACTTCCTCGCCGCGTAGGCGGTGTCAAGGGCGACGCGGCGTTTGTAGGAGACGTCGTTGCGCCCGCTCACCTGCCAGAGGCCGGTGATCCCCGGACGTTGGGCGCAGTAGGCGGCAAAGCGACGGCCGTAGCGGGGAATTTCCGCATCGACGATGGGGCGGGGCCCGACCAGGCTCATCTCGCCGCGCAGGACGTTGATCAACTGCGGCGTTTCGTCGAGGCTGGTCTTGCGCAGAAACCTTCCCAGGCGGGTGATGCGCGGATCGGCGCGCAGCTTGTAGTCCGCCTGCCACTCGCGGCGGGCGTTCTCGTCGCTGGCCAGCAGTCTGGCCAGACGGGCTTCGGCGTCGACGCACATGCTGCGGAACTTCAGGCAGCGGAAGTGGCGGCCGTCGCGCCCGACCCGGGGTTGACTGTAAAGGGCCGGGCCGCCATCCATCAACCATACCAGAAGGGCGATCGTCACCAGCAAGGGCGCCGTCAGCAGCAGCACGCTCGTGGCCGCAACGATGTCGAAGGCGCGCATCAAGGCGCCGGCCGACTTGCGCCGCCCGACGCGCCCTGTGGGCGAATTCGCGCTGGGGCCCGTTTCCGCCAGTGTGCGAGGCTGCAGGCAACTCATCTTAGGAGGCTCCGGGAGTTTGCCACTGACGGCGTTTCTAGTTAAAATTGTGCGGGTAGGCCATTGCGTATTTTTACGGTGTGGCGCTTCCGCTTGAAGCCAATTAGGGTGAATTATGTTGCAGAGCAACATCTATGCGTCCTGTTTGTTGTCCCGCGACAGTCGGCCCATGGGCGGCGAACCGCGGATGGTCGGCGCTTCAGGCTAGGTATTTGATAAATGGGTAATTTCGCTCGGATGCACGACTGCCGACGCCTTGGAAGGCGCGACCTCGGCGGCAGCCGTTCCGTTGCGCGAGCGCAACATACCGGCGAGCGCGGACGCCAGGAATCAGTGGGGCGCCGCCGGCATGCGCCGAATCCGGCAGGCGGGTCGCGTCGACATGCCCGGTGACAAGAATTTCTACCTGGAGATGAAATCCGCGGAACGGGCGCTCGTCTGGCTTAGGCCGGCCTGGACGCGGTCGGCCGCGCAAGGTCTCGACCTTGTCGAAGACAGGATCAGGGTGCGTCGGCGCAAACCACCTATGCGTCCGCTCGCGCCGCCATGGCTTGTCCGCAGCATCCTTACCACCATCGTGATCGCAGCGATCGGCTTTGCACTGCAATCCTTGTTCCTGCCTTCGTACGCAGGCGCAAACGGCGCGACCGCAGCCAACCGATGGACAGCGACCATGCCTGGCTCCGCCGGCCCTGACTTTCAGACGGGCTCTCTCGCCCTCGCGGTGTTGGCGCCTGAGCAACAGGCACTGCAGCCCATTTCGCGCCAAGCGGCGATCGCGCTCAACGACGCGATTCCATTTTCGTCGGCCCCGATCCCCGCCGCCGCGCCGTTCGTTCTGGCCTCCACGGACGAACAGGACCGCGATCGCGCGGTCGGGTGCCTGGCGCGAGCCATATACTTTGAGGCTGGCGGCGACACGGTCGAGGATCAGCGCGCGGTGGCGCAGGTGGTGCTCAATCGCGTGCGTCATCCCTTGTTTCCCAAGACGGTCTGCGGCGTGGTGTTTCAGGGCTCGCAGCTCAAGACGGGATGTCAGTTCACCTTCACCTGCGACGGCGCCATGGCCCGCGCCCCCGAACCCCGCGCTTGGGCGCGGGCGCGGACCATGGCCGTCGAGGCGCTGAACGGGGCCGTCTTCGCGCCGGTGGGATACGCCACCCATTTCCATACTCCGTGGGTCGCGCCGTATTGGGCGCCAACCCTGGACAAAATCGCCAAAGTCGGGGGTCACCTGTTCTATCGCTGGCCAGGTGGAGCCGGGGCCCCGCGCGCTTTCACCGCCCGCTATGCGGGTGGCGAGATGGCGTCCAACAGCGCGGGCGCCGTTCTGGAGACCGCAGCCCAGACCAGCGCGGCCGCGACAACCGCGCCCGCGATGTCTCTGGACGCCGGAGCCGCGGAGCCCCGCAAGATCGCGGTGGCCTCGCTCGAGCTTCCAATGGCGGCTGCAACCGTCGATCGGCGCGCGCCTCTTGTCGTCGCGCCGCCGTCCATCGTGCTCGCCGGCGGACCCAGCGTGGTCATACAATCCTACCATCCTCCGATTCCGCGGGGCGGATCGGCGCAGCCGCTGCTGTCTCGCGATCGATGATTGTTTCGGCGCAAAGACGGCGATGGCGCCGGCGAGCGTCGGCCAAGCGTCGCGACGCGGGAGCGCCGAGGCCCGTCCGTGTCGGCGTCGGCGTCGACGCTCTAACGCGTGCAGACATTACTCTAATAATCGCTTTCGCGGCCACGCCGTTCTTGTTTCACTGGCTTTATGGCGCCCTCGTTAGTGATATCGCGCTGCTGTTGGTGGCGACTCAAGCTATCCTGCTGGGCTTGATCCTCGCAAATCCGCAACTGCGCCGAGATTTGCCTGCGGCCCGCGACCTGGCTCCAGCGGGGATGTTCTTCATCGCCGTGATGGGGGTCGCGGCATGGTCCCTTACGCCCAACGGCGGCGTTGCGACAGCCCACGCCTGGACTCTGGTGGGCCTTCAGGCGATGGGGACCCTGGACCGCTCTGCCACGCTTGTCGAGATGGTCAAACTTGGGGGGCTCGCCACAGCGTTTGTCGCTGCGGCGGCCATCGGCCACGCGCGCAAGCGCCTAGATCTTGCTTTGCGTCTGATGGTTTATTTCGGGGCCGGTTTCGCGCTGCTCTCGATCCTACTGTCGTCCGCCGACGCCATATACGCGACCCAGGGTCGCCGGGTGGAAGCGCGATTCCTCAATCCAAACACCGCCGGAGTGGTTTTCGGCGTGCTCGCCCTGGTCACTGTCGCCATGATCTGGCGGCGACTGAGCAGTGGCCGGGCGCGCGCGCAACCATTGTCTCTGGCGCTGGACATCGCCTGCTTCGCCGTCCTGGCCAGCGCCCTGCTGTCGACGCTGTCACGCGGCGCGCTGGCGGCGACGGCCTTCGCGGCTGCTATCCTGGTCGCATGGGAGTTGGTCGTCTCCAGGCGCTCTCGTGGGAGATGGCCGCCTTTGCGCTTCATGACCCCCATGGTCGGATGCGCAGGCGTGGCGGCCATCGTTGGCTGGGCGTTTGTCGACCGCGTCGGCCCACACTTGTTCGACATACAAGACGATGTGCGCACGCGTTCGTTGACCGCGGCCGTGCATTGGCGCGCGATTGGCGACGCGCCCTGGTTCGGATTCGGCCTCGGGACCTTCGAAACGGTCAACACGCTATTGTTCAGGCCAGACACGTTTCCGCAGCTGTGGAACATCCGGGCGGCGCAGAATGTCTATATCCAATGGCTGGAACAGGCAGGCTGGGTTGGCGCTCTTTGCATGTTCGCGTGCCTCGCGGCCATTATCGCCGGACCGTTGCGGCTGGCCTGGGGCGGCGGACCGGCGGCCTGGCGCGCGCGGGCGCTGATTGCGGTCGACCTGATTTTTGTGCTGCATGGTGCGGTCGATTTCTCGCTGGAGACCTATTCGGTGGCGCTGTTCTGGGCCCTGCTTCTGGGCCTGAATTTCGGGGCGGCCGCGCCGGTCATGCGCAAGGGGTGGGAAAAAGTAGCAGCGCTCGGCGCGGCGACGCTCGCCGCGTGTTGCCTGTCGGCGGCGCTGCTCGGCCTGCTCGCGCTCGACGGCGCGTCGGCGCTCGATACTGGCCAGTCGTCGGCGCAGGTGGCGGCCGGCCTGGACCGGGCCAGCGACATCCTGGTGGCGTCGGCCGGCGCGGGCGAGACGCGCGTCACGCGGCTGGAAAGAGCGCGCGCCCTGTCGTGGGCCGCTCTTCGCCAGGCGCCTTGCGATACGGGCGCGTGGTTGCGCCTGGCGGAGATCGACGTGGCGAAATCCGGGGAACTGGGACCCGCCGGAGTGGCCGCGCTGCGAAATTCATATCGAGTCGCGCCGATCGATCCTTATCAGGCTTTCTGGCGTACGCGATTCGTGCTCGAACACTGGGACGGACTTCCGACGGACATCATGAGCGACTCCGACCGGGAAGTTGCGGCCGTCGCCGCCAGCTGGCCCCATCGCGCGACACTGGCCATGACGTTGAACGACGTTGTCAGCCCGCGCGGTCGGGTTGTCGCCGCGTTGTGGGCAAGCTTGTATAACTTGCCAAAATTGAGCAGTGCGCAAGCGTACGAGGAATCGAGCGGGTAGGAAGCCATTCGTTTGCATCATCCGGCGTGACGTGTGTTCCACTGTGGTAAGGGGGACATCGATGGTCAGCTGGTTGGAGCGCGGCTTGTTCACGCTCGGGGTAGGGGTCCGTCGTCCATCAGTATTTTCATGGAGGTTTAAATGCGCTTTTTATCAGCGCCGGTAATAGCAGCGGTGCTGGCCTCGCTTTCGGCCGTACCCGTCCACTCGCAGGCCTACGGCGATCAATCGAACAAAGTGGTCAACGACGCCAGCGGCCCGGGCTCCTATAGAACGTCGACGGCCGCCTTCGGCGCGTCGGAGATGAACGTAATGCGTCGGCAAAGATGCGCACTGAGGCCGAGCCAAATGATGGCGGCAGACAAACTCGCCGCGACTTTGGTGGAGCGTGCTCGCACGGCATGGATGGCCGCGGAGCATGAGCCGCCCGCCAGCCGCGAGGCCGTGGTCGAGCGAGTGCTCGTGCGAACTCTGGAGCGCGACAGCCAGTGTCCGATCATTGCGCACCGCGCCGTTGCGCTCGCCCGCGACATGTTTTCAAGGGATGACCCGAGCAATCAGGCGTTCGACCTGACGCTTACTGCCATGGATGTCGTCGACAAGAACCAGTCCTGTGATTGTCTTCCGGTCGCAACCAGCGGCCAGGCGTTTGGCGGACCTCCGCTCGGCGGGAGCGGCGGCGGCGGCGGCGGGGTAACTCACCCCGCGGTCGCGTCTCCACAATAGGTCCCGCGCGGCAATGTCGATCTCGTTTCAGGTTGCATGGACCGCCGGGGGGATATCCGGCCATGCCGCGGGCGCGACCAAGGCGCGTCGCCTCTCCTGGCTGAGATTGGCCACGCTCACGCTTGTCGTGAGCGTGGGCCCGGGCGCTTCGGTGGCTCAGGGCCTGTTCGACCGGGACGCCAACGTGGGCGTGCGCGACCGTCCGCAGCCTGAATACGACGCCCTTGGCGTCCCGCTCGCGTCTTTCACATTGCTGCCGAAAGTCTCGGTTTCGGCAATTTACGACGACAACATCTTCGCGCTGCCCAACAAGACGAGCGATTTCATCTTCGTTGTAACGCCGGACCTCCAGGTAAACTCGAACTGGAACCGCAATTCTCTGCAGTTCGATCTCAGTTCGGAATTCGATTCGTACGCGTCGCATGGCTCCCAGAACAGTATCGAATATCAAGGAACCGCGACCTTTCGGCTCGATGTCGATCACGCCTCACAGATAACGCTGGCGGCATCGGCGGCTCGCCTGACACAGCCGCGGACTTCAGTGAACACCGAAGCCAATGTGTTCGAGCCGATACACTACGATCTGGTGCAGGCGCACCTCACCGGCTTCCGGACTTTCGACCGCCTGAAGATAACGTCGCACATCGACGTTTCCGATTTCAGTTACGATAACGTGGCCGCAACCGACGGCTCCTTCGTGCGGGAGGATTTTCAGGACCACAGCGAATTGGCCGGGACTTTGCGTGCCGACTACGCCGTAAGCCCGGCGACCGCCCTCTTCGTCGAGGGCACGCCAAATGTCCACTCCTACAGTCTGGAGCCTCCGATAACGCCGTTCAAACGGGATTCCAGGGGGTTCGACATCCTTTCCGGAGTCAACTTTCAGGTTTCGCACCTCCTGACTGGGGAAATCGGCGTGGGCTATCAATTGCAGCGCTATGCCGATCGCCAGTTCGAAGGTGTGAACGGCCTCGCGTTGCGCGGCCAGCTGAGCTGGTACGCCACGCAGCTTATTACGGTGACCTTGCACGCCGACCGCACGTTCCAGGACAGCGGCCTGCCAGACACCGCGGCGGCGCGGGTCAACGACGTGTCCGCGACGATCGACTACGAGCTTTTGCGCAACCTGATCGTGTCCGGAACGTTCGGGTATACGCGTTATGACTATCCTGGATTGGATCGCCTCGACAAGCGCTTCGCGGCAGGGGTCGGCGCCACCTACCTGTTCAGTCGTTCGGTCGGGTTGACGCTCGGCTACAGCTATTTGCGCCAGGATTCCAGCGGCATTGCGCATGGTTTCAACTTCGACGACAATCGCTTAGCGATAACGCTCACGCTGCAGCGGTAAGCTAGGCCCGCGTGGCTCGTGCGCGATTTGGGACCCTTAGTAATGACTTCGTCGCCTCAGCCGCCCGCTTCGCGCATCAACCCTCAATTCATGGCCAGACCCGAAGAAACCAGCGACGGCTTGGATATGCAGTGGCTGCTCGCGGTCTTCAGCCGGCGCTGGAAGCTATTCGCGGCAGTGGCGATCGCCGTGTTTACCGTGGCGGTAGTCTATACCGTCCGACAGCAGCCGGTCTACACGGCCAACGCCAGCGTGTTGATTGATGCGCAAAAGCTTCAGCTGTTCTCGCCCAACACCAGCCAGGCCCTGGACGCCGGACAAAACCCCGACAGCAACGCCGTCGACACCCAGGTGGAGGTGATCCGCTCGCGGGCCGTCGCCGATTGGGTCGTGCGTACGCTCAATCTGGAACAGGACCCGGCGTTTCGACCGCGCGTCGGTCACCATGGCGTCGGCGCATTGTTGGCGCGAGCCAATCCGGCCAACAACACCCCAGCGACGCTGTCGGCGGCGGCGATCCACAAACAGGTGATCGACAACCTATTGGGGCCGCTGGACGTGCGCAGGCTGGGCACCAGCTACATCATCCAGATCAGCTACACCAACGCCAATCCGGGGCGGGCGGCTGAGATCGCCAATGCGTTCGCCCAGGGCTACCTTGTCGATTCGGTGGCGACCAAGTCTGCGGTCACGCGCGAGGCCAGCGGCATGCTCAGCAGCCGGCTCGTGGAATTGGGAAACAACGCGGCCCAAGACAATACCGCGGTCCAGCAGTATAAGATTGCTCATGGCTTGATGAGCGCCTCCGGCACGACGCTCACCGAGCAGGAAATCTCCAACTACAACGAACAGCTGGCGACCGCGAGGACTCAGGCGGCGGAGGACGAGGCGCGGCTGCGCACCGCCCAAGCGCAACTTGCGCACGGTTCCACCGGCGAAGACGTTGGCGAGGCTCTCAATTCACCGGTGATTCAGTCCCTGCGGTCGCAACGGGCGCAGGCCAGCGGCCGGGTGGCGGAGCTGTCGGCGCGGTATGGCCCGCGGCATCCCGAGATGATGAAGGCGCAACGACAACTGGCCGACATCGACGGCGAAATCCGACAGGAGATCGAACGCATCATCTCCAACCTTCAGGCAAAGGTCGAGGTTTCGCGCCAGCGAGCGGCCTCCGTCGCCCAGACGCTCGGACAGGCGCAAGGAACACTGGCCGTGAATAATCGCGCTCAGGTGGGCCTTACTCAACTGCAACAGAGGGCGGCCGCGTCCCAGGCGCTTTACGACGCCTATTTGAATCGCTTCAAGGAAACCTCGACGCAAGAGGGCACCGAACAATCGGGCGCGCGAATAGTCTCGCGGGCTGATGTCCCAACCGTTCAAAGCGCGCCGAAAGTGGGCCTCTATCTGGTGTTCGGCGCCATTCTCGCCATCGGCGCCGGACTGGGCGCGGTCTTCGTGGGCGAGGTTCTCGATACCGGACTGATGACCTCCGACGATGTCGAGCGACGTTTGGGCGTCCCTTACCTGGGCGGATTGCCGAGGCTGAAGTCGACGGCGCCGGCCGCCAAGGAGGAGCCGGCGGACTATGTCGCCGCCCGGCCACTTTCGCTGTTTGCTGAAACATTTCGAACGCTACGCGCGAGCCTGCTCGTGGGCGGAGAGGGCGAAGCGCCGCGCGTCATCGCCGTGACGTCCGCACTCAGCGGTGAAGGCAAGACCACCGCCGCGGTGTGTCTTGCGCTGACAGCCGCGATTCAGGGGTCGAACGCCGTGGTGGTGGACTGCGATCTGCGCCGACGATCGGTCGCAGAGCATCTGCATGAGAAACCCTCCCTGGGGCTGATAGAAGTCCTCAAGGGCCAGGCGACGCTCGACGACGCCCTGTATCGCGAGCCAAAGTCGGGAGCCGCCTTTCTCGTGGTCACCGACGGGCCGCCGACGACCAGCGACGTGTTCAGCGGGCCGGCGATGGATGCGCTGATCGCGGAGCTCAGACGGCGGTTCGATCTGGTGATCCTCGACACCCCGCCGATCCTCGCGGTGGCGGACACGCGGGTGCTCGCTGGAAAGGCGGACGCGACGGTCCTGCTTGCGCGGTGGCGGCGCACCCCGCAGCAGGCCGTGAAAGCCGCCCTGCGTCTGCTCGACCACAGCGGCGCTCGCGTGATCGGCGCGGCCCTCTCGCTTGTGGACATGCGCCAGCAGGCCCGCTACGGATACGGTGATCCCGCCTACTATTACGGGCAGCACAGGAAGTACTTCGAAACATGATTGTTTCGATGCGCACGCTTTCGGCGCGGCCCGATCTGGGGCTTTAGTCGTGGCTTTGTCCGGACGCGTGGCGTTGATCCACTATTGGCTTCTGCGCATGCGGGGCGGAGAACGGGTGTTGGAGCAGGTTCTGCGGCTCTTTCCCGATGCCGACATATTCACCCACGTCTATGATCCCGCGGGTGTCTCGGACCTGATCCGGGCGCGCCCCGTGCGCACGACGCTCATCAGCCGGCTGCCGGCCAGCCGCAAACTCTATCAGAAGTATCTGCCGCTGATGCCGCTGGCGCTCGAGGAGCTCGATTTATCGGCTTATGACCTGGTGATCAGCTTCGAGGCCGGGCCCGCCAAGGGGGTGATCACCGGCCCCGACACCCTGCACGTCTGCTATTGCCACTCGCCGATGCGCTATCTGTGGGACCTCTATCCTCAGTATAAGCGGACGGCGGGTTTGCTTTCCCGTTTGGCCATGCCGGTGTTCTTTCCGTGGCTGCGGACGTGGGACGTGGCGAGCGCCGCGCGCGTGGATCACTTCATCGCCAACTCGGACTTCATCCGAAGGCGCATCATGAAGGTCTATCGCCGGGACGCGAGCGTGGTCCACCCGCCGGCGCCGGTGGAACGCTTCCAGCCGTCGGCCGACGTCGGTCCTGGCTATCTGTGGGTCGGAGAACTGGCTCCCTACAAGCGGGCTGACATCGCGGTCGAAGCCTTCACGCGGCTGGGACTTCCCCTGACGGTGGTCGGAGACGGCGCAATGGCCCGGACGGTTCGGCGCGGCGCCGGCGGCAACGTCCAATTCATAACGCGGCTGGACTTCGCCGGCCTGCGCGAAGCTTACGCTAAGTGCCGCGCGCTGGTGTTCACCGCGGAGGAGGACTTCGGCATCGTACCGGTGGAGGTGATGGCGTCGGGACGGCCCGTGCTCGCCTTTGGGGCCGGCGGCGCGCTTGAAACCGTCGTGCCCCAGGTCACCGGCATGTTTTTTGGCCCGCAGACCGTGGAGGGTCTGGTCGATGGTATCCGGCGCTTCGAAAGCTGGCTGCCCAGTTTCGATCCCCTCGACGCCATCGCCCACGCGGCGCGCTTTTCCGAAATTCGTTTTCGATCGGCCCTGCTCGACGCCCTCGACAAGGCCGCTGATGGCGGACCTGAGGTGGCGCGGCGGATGATCCTGGCCGCGCGGGCATGACGCCAACGGTCTACGGCATTCTTGTGCTGGTAATCGGCTTGGTTCTGATGTCGCGCTCGGCGACCTGGATGCTGGCGCTCTTCCTGATCGCAACGCTGTTCGGCGGCGCCTCGGCGGTCGACTTGCCTATGCTCGGTGGCGCGTCGGTACAGCCAAGCTTCCTGGTGCTCGTGTTGCTGGGTGTCCGGCTGGTCCTGGCCAAGTCCGCTACGCCGAGCGCGGCGGGCGTCGCGTTGCGCGAAAACGCGCTGTTGCTGGCTTATTGCGCGTACGCGGCCGTCACCGCATTCATTCTGCCGCGCATGTTCTCCCATCGGATCGCCGTGATGCCGATGGCGACCGCTTATCTCGGCGCGCAGCCTCTGGAGTTCACGTCGCAGAATATCACCACGGCCTTTTATCTTGTCGGAACCGGCTTCGCCGCGGTGGCGGCCGCGATCGTCGCGCAGGACGAACGCTCGCGGCGTATCGTTGTGACGACCATGATCCTTGTGACCTGGGCGCACATATTCTTCGGCCTGGCCGACCTTGGTTTGAGCACCGTACATCAGGAAGACCTGCTGTTGGTGTTCAGAAACGCTCACTACGCGATGCTCGACCAGACCATGATGAACTCGGTCCACCGGATCGCCGGCATCATGCCGGAGCCCTCCGCCTACGCCAGTTACGGCTGCGTGATGCTGGCGTTGATGACGGAGTTCTGGCTACGCGGCGTCGCGCCGAGGATGAGCGGCTTGGCGGCGCTGATGATGCTCACCCTGATCATCCTCAGCACGTCCTCTTCCGGCTATGTAACTGTGGGGGCGTATGGCTTCATCATCCTTGTGCGGATCCTTTTCATCCGAGGCGCCAGCAGCACGGCAAAGGCGGCGACCTTCGGAACCTTGGCGCTGATCGGCGCCGGCTTGGCTGTCGGCGTCCTGCTTTTCGATCCAAAGGCGGCCGACGGGGTTGGCGAAATCCTTAGCGAAGTGATCTTCACCAAGGCGCAGAGCTCTTCGGGCGTGGAGCGGGCTTCGTGGGCGCGTCAGGGTCTGAACGCGTTCGCCGTCAGTGGCGGATTTGGCGTCGGCGCAGGCAGCTTCCGCTCGTCCGGGATGTTCACGGCGATTCTAGGATCGGTCGGCATCATCGGCATCTCGCTGTTCCTGGGGTATCTGCTGCAAGTGATGAAACCGCTACGGCCGAGCACATACCAGGTCAGCGTCGCCGCTCCGCGCTCCCTTGGAGCGGCCACGGCGTGGGCGGCGCTGGTGTCGATCCTGTCGGCGGCCCTGGGATCGCCAAGCGCGGACCCTGGCGCCATGTTCGCGGTGCTGTCTGGCCTGTCGCTGGCGTGGAGCATCCCCCTCTCGCCGGTGGCGTCACACTTGACCACGAAGCACGCAGTCCTGGCCTACCGAACAAGTCCGACCCGAGCGCGGGCCGGCGGCCCGCGATGAGCGACGACGAGCTTCCAGGGCCGATTTCCGAGGGCGCCCATCGCCGGGCATTCGATTGGGGCTCCATTCACGAGGGCCTGGGTATCGCGGCGCGCCTGTTTTTTGTCGTCTGGACCTGCGCGGTGGTTGTGGCCTCCCTGTTCGGCGCGCCGCGTGTACTCTACTCGTATCACGTCTCGCACTTCGCGGTGTTGTATGTGCTCACGCTCGCCGCGCTGGGGGCCTTTCCGAATTGGGCGGTTCTCAATGCGTTTTGGCGGCTTGTCGGACTCGTGACCGTCTTAGGCGTGGCCCGAGTTCTCGTACGTCATCACGTGGAAACGAGCTTTCTCGACTGGATAGCCGATGTGTCGGGCATTCTCGGCGGCCTGGCGCCCGTCGCCGTTCATCGCCTGCGCGAAGCCCAGACGAGCGCCCGCCACGTCCCCATACCTTGATCGTCAAGGCGGCGACGATCCACCCACGTTCCTTCCCGCTGACGTCCTCCCAGATCTGGAAGTTCGCGGCCCCTACACTCTGCGAATATCGCCCACGGATCGGGGCATGTGAATGTGCATGTCCGCAAGTTCGGGAAGCTTCGGTCTCAGCGACAGACGATGAAGGTCGATACTCAGCAGCTCACCCTCCAGCGGCGGGCTGTTCGCGTCATGGTATCTGATCGACACGGCGTCGCCGGGAGCGAGTGATCCATCGCCACCGGCCGTTGCGAGCGGAGCTGGCTTGGCGCTATTCGCAATGGCGATCGCCTCCTCGCGGCCGACATCGGCGCCGCGAACACCATGGCCGATGGCCTTGACCCTGTCGGCCCAAGCGCACACCCGCGGGAAGCCGTCGATGACCGCCGCGGCCTCACCTTTGCCCCATCGGGCGAACAGGATCTGACAATAGACCGAAGCGTCGAACGCGTCGGGACGCTCACCCGTCAGGAAGGCGCGGCCGTCCGCGACCTGCGCATCCAACATGTCCAGGTGCTGGCGCAGCTGCAATTTCAGCGCGGGCTTCGCGGCGGCGAACTGGGAAGGGTCGAATGGGCGGCCCATCAGCGCGCTGCGGTCGTCGAGGAACGCCTGGTCGACGGTCCAGTCGCCGCCGAACAACAACCCGACAAGTCCCATGAAAAGGGCCCCGTCGGTCCACTGGCTGAGCGCGCGCGCGAGACCGACGCCGCTGCCGGCGAACAAAGGCGGCGCCTGCGGAAACCGGCGCTCCAGCTCCTCAAGGATAAATTGGCTGTCGAAATAGAGGTCTGCGCCGACCTGCAGCACTGGAATGCGGCGATAGCCTCCGGTCAGCGCCACCAGCTCAGGCTTGGGCATGATCGAGGGGTGGTTGCATGCCTGCCAGCTAGGCCCTTTGATCGCGAGCGCCACCCGCACTTTCTCGGAGAACGGAGACACTTCGTATTGGTGCAGGATCAAAGAGTCGGCGATTTCGCTCATTATATCCTCGGCGGTGTCAGGCAAAGGCGCGCTTGTCACATTAGCGACCTTTGGCCGGCTGACCAGCGGCGACCCAGGCGGCATGGGCCGCGGTCCGGCTGAACGCTCTTCTGTTGATGCCTTTTGCGAGTCGATCAGAGATTGATCCGGCGTCCGTTGGCCAGGCGGCCGACCAGGCGGTTGCAATCCCAGCCCCGGGAACGTATCGTGAACTTGTGGATGAGTTTCTGGCAAAAAAGCTGCGTATCCTGGCTGACGCCGCAAAGTACGACGCGTCATGCGCGTCGTCCGGTTCCAAAGGGCGCAAGGCAAAGGCGCCTGGAGCCGTCGGCTCGACCACGGGCGCCGGCATCTGCCATTCCTACACGCCGGACGGGCGATGCGTGTCGCTTTTGAAAATTCTGCTGACCAACTACTGCCTTTTCGACTGCGCTTATTGCGTCAACCGTCGGTCCTCAAATGTGGCGCGCGCGCGATTCAGTGTCGAGGAGGTGGTCGACCTCACACTGGGCTTCTACAAGCGCAACTATATCGAGGGTCTTTTTCTCTCTTCGGGCATTGCGCGGTCGCCAGACCGGACCATGGAGGACATGGTCCGGGTAGCCAGGACCCTGAGGCGTGACCACGGATTCGCCGGCTACATCCATCTCAAGACCATTCCGGACGCCTCGCCCTGGCTGATCGAACAGGCGGGCCTTTGGGCCGACCGTCTGTCGATCAACGTGGAACTGCCGACGGCTGCCGGCCTGGGCGTCCTTGCGCCGGAAAAAGATCACGGTCTCATCGAAGCGGCCATGGGCCAGATGACCGAACGCATCGCCGAAGCCAAGGAGGAGAAGCGCAAATTTGCCCCCGCGGGACAATCGACACAGATGATCGTGGGCGCCGATGCGGCGACGGACGAAGCCGTGTTGAACGCCAGTTCGAGCCTCTATGGCAGGTTCGGCCTGCGCCGGGTCTATTATTCGGCGTTCAGCCCCATACCGGATGCGTCGAGCATGCTGCCCGTCAGGTCGCCGCCCTTGCGCCGCGAAAACCGGCTTTACCAGGCCGACTGGCTGCTGCGGTATTACGGCTTTTCCGTCGAAGAAATCGCCGCCGGCGGGGCGGGCGGCATGCTCGACCTCGAGATCGATCCCAAGCTGGCCTGGGCGCTGAAGCACCGCGACCGCTTTCCCGTCGACGTCAACAGCGGGCCGCGGGAACTTCTCTTGCGGGTTCCAGGGCTGGGGGTGAAAACCGTGAACAAGATCATCGCCGCGCGGCGCCACACGCGGCTGAGGCTTGATGATTTACGTCGCCTGACGGCGGGGACCAAGCGCGCCGAGCCTTTTCTGATCGCCGCGGACCACCGCCCCGTCCGACTGACGGATCGCCTCGATCTGCGTGAGCGCGTCGCGCCCCAGCCGGTGCAGATGGATCTCTTCGGGTGACGGCGGGCATTGCAAGCGTCGCCTTGCGGCCCGGCGCCGACCTGGACGGGTTTCGCGCGGCGGCGCGCGGCCTGATCGCCGACCACGTGCCGCCGCGCGACGTGGTGTGGAGCGATGAGGGTGAAGCGGGTTTGTTCGGCGTACCGCATTCCGCGTGCGAGCCGCGGCCGCTGATGCTGCCGAAGGGCGCGGCGCAGCTGATCGCTACGGTCGTGTGCCACCGCGATCCCGAGCGCCACGCCCTGCTCTACGGGTTGATCTGGCGGCTGGTCCACGGAGAGAAGGATTTGCTCGAGATCGCCTGTGATCCGTTGGTCCATCGCCTCCAGCGCATGGCCAAATCCATTCATCGCGACCTGCACAAGATGCACGCGTATGTGCGTTTCCGCCGACTCGATACGGCGCAAGGCGCGCGCTATGTCGCCTGGTTCGAGCCGGACCACTGGATCGTTGCGGCGACGGCTCGGTTCTTCGTCGATCGATTTCGCGGCATGGACTGGGCGATCCTGACGCCGAGGGGCTCTCTGCATTGGGACAAGGAAACACTTAGTCTGGGACCGCCGGCCACCCGGGCGGAAGCGGCGCCGAGCGATGATTTTGAAAAGCGCTGGCTCGATTATTACGAAAGCATCTTCAATCCCGCGAGGCTCAACCCACACGTGATGCGTGGGCACATGGCGGTGAAGTATTGGAAGAATCTTCCCGAAGCCGCGGCGATTCCCCGCTTGATCCGGGAGGCCCCTTCGCGCGTTCAGCAGATGATCGACAGAGAGAGCCAGATGCCCGTCAAACGCAATCCAGACAAGGCCGTCGCCGCCATGACAGACCAAGGCCCCGCATCCCTCGACGCGCTCAACCGCCAGATTTTGGAAAGCGATCCGCCCGAGCCGTTCTCGCCTCGCGCGGTGCTGGGGGAGGGGCCGGTGGGCGCGGCTGTCGCACTTGTCGGCGAACAGCCCGGTGATCAGGAGGACCTTGCCGGTCGCCCGTTCGTGGGGCCCGCCGGCCAACTGCTCGACGCCGCGCTCGAAGAAGCCGGAATCTCAAGAAGGGACGTCTACATCACCAATGCCGTGAAGAATTTCAAATTCAAGCTGGTCGGCAAACGCAGGATTCATCAGACGCCCACAGCCGGTGAAATAAAACACCACCGCTGGTGGTTGCAACGCGAGTTGGAGTTCGTTCGCCCGCGCGTGGTGGTGGCGCTCGGCGCGAGCGCCACGCAGGCGGTGGCGGGCAAGGCGATGCCTGTATTGAAGAACCGTGGCCCGACCGACGCCTTTGGCGTGTGGCCCGGCGTGATCACCGTCCATCCCTCGTCGCTTCTGCGCACACCTGACCCTGCCGCCCAGGCGGCGGCCTTTCGGGCATTCGTCGATGACCTGAGGCAGGCGCGGGAGCTCGTGCAACGCGCTTGAGGCGGGCGTGGAACCATGTGGGGGATCGAAAACGTCGGGTGGGCGTTGTGCGCGGAAGTTACCGAAAAAAGGAGTATGCCATGACCAAATTGTCCCTTGCCGACATATCTAAGAAGATGAAAGATATCGATTTTGTAATGTTCGCGACCCGGACGGAAGCTGGAGGAATCAAGTCGAGGCCCATGAGCAATAACGGAGAGGTCGAATACGGCGGAGACTCCTTTTTCTTTACGCTAGATAGCCACGAGATTGTGACCGATATCGAAGTAAATCCTAATGTCGGGCTATCGATGCAGGGTCAAAAGGGCTTGATGGGCAAGCCGCCATTCTTCCTGGCCATCGAGGGCAAGGCTGAGCTGATCCGCGACAAGGCAAGGTTCGAGACACATTGGACATCCGGCCTCAACCATTGGTTCGAACACGGCCCTGACACGCAAGGCCTGACTCTGATCAAGGTCCACGCCGACCATATCCATTATTGGGACGGCGAGGACGAGGGCGAAGTCCGCGCTTAACCGTCCCCACATCGGTGGGCGAATTCATTTCGGAAGACAATCCGGGACGACGAAAACGCTGTCGTCGCGGGAACCGTAGTCGCTTTTGCGCCGTTGGCGATCTTTGAGCCCTCAAGGGGTTCTATTTGAGGAAGCATGGATGGCCCACGTGATTCACCTCGCGGAGGGCGAGCACCCGCCCGCGGATCGGGGATGCGTCGTGGTGCTGCGCGATTCGGCCGGCGGATACTTCGTGCTGAGTTCCGTCGACAGTTACCAGCGCGAAGAATCGCCTTCGCGCTACCCCATCCTCGACGCCGAACGGTCGGCCGCGATCGAACGCGCAACAACGTTTGCCGACGCCCGCGGTATCGATACGGTCTATGTCGACCCGGAATAGAACCCGGAGCCTGCCTTGAAGAAGATGGGCCCGCCCACCCGTCGGTGGCGTGCCTGATAAGTTCGCGCGCGATCGGGCTAGGCCGTCGCCGCGTTCGAGGAGCGACATTCGGCGCCCCTCGCCACCAACCGGTGCGCCGGTGCCGCCCGCCAGAGGGCGCTGCCGACGATCATGACTTTGCCGTGCTCATCAGCCACCTCCTCTCACCGCGAAGGCGCGCGAAGGGAGGTGAACGCGCAATGCGGTCACCTCCCAAGGCGTAACGTCGATTCAGCTCGATGTGATCAGTGATGCATCGACATGTTCATGCCCGCGACCTGCGAGCTGAAGTAAAGGAAGAAGTTTGACGGGGCCATGACCGCGCGGCCGGCCTTGATGGCCGCATAAACCTTGGCCACAGAGGTCAAGCCCGTGCTGGCGTCCTGCGAGGGCCAGTCGGCCTGCTGCAGGACCAGCACCGGACGCACCTGCCACCATTCCGCCGGGTCCGTAACCGTGGTGTTTGGGATCACGTGGCTGTGGTTCGGCGAGGGCACGAACACATTTGCGCTCGGCGGGTTGGAGATGTAGCCCAATTTGGCCAGGACCGGCGCGAGGTCGATCTGGGAGGCGTGCATCGTGCAGGTGCCCGGGCGGGCGCCGTTGTCGGGGCACTGGGTGTAGACCAGCGGTGTCTTCTTGAACGCCTCGGGCACCGCGCCGAACAATTGGACCAATTCGGTTCCTAACGCCGGGCCGCACAGGGTGCCGGCAACCACGCCGGCGCACGAGATGGCGTCGTTGGGATTTTGATCGGCATTCACCGAGAACATCGGAACCAGGACGAAGATCGGATCCGTCGTGTTGACGCCGTACCCTACCACGCCAGGGGGATTGATCTGGGTGGCGTCACCGGCCTGGCAGATCGGGGTCTGGGTTTCGCTGGGGTCCCGGGCGGCCCGCACCCCGTTGAAATTCAGGTCGTCCGTGGGCTGTTCGGTGCAGTCGAAATTTTGCGTATAGGTAAAGGTGAGAACCTTGCCATCGCCATAGCCTGAGGTCTGATTGGACTGGGCGTAAGCGCCGGCGGCGGTCGCCATGAGCGCGAGCGACGCCATTGCTCCAAATATCATTCGTTTCATTTCATCCTCCTGAAGGTTGTTTTCGATCGAGCCGGCTCGCGGGTACCGTTCGCTTTTGGCCACTATTAACTCTTTACGTTGCGCGGTGGCGTTTGGATTGCGGCGGCCGGATTTTTTTCCCCGGATATTTCTTGCTTCGGGGGAAACGCCGCCGCCGAGGACGGGCGAAATCGTCAGCGCCGAGGAAGGCTTGGCGGCAACCCTCGCCCGGCGCGCCACAGGCCGCGCCACGGCGGACTTTTGATGTATGGTGGCCTCGGCTGGATGGAATGCCGGCGGAGCCTGCTTATGCCTGATCCCCTATCTCCCGAGCAACTCCAAAGGATGGACGCCTATTGGCGCGCCTCGAACTATCTGTCCGTCGGTCAGATCTATCTGCGGGACAACCCCTTGCTAGACGCGCCGCTGACGCTCGCGCACATCAAGCCCCGGCTTCTCGGACATTGGGGCACGACGCCAGGGCTGAATTTCCTCTACGTGCATCTCAATCGCCTGATCAAGGACAACGACCTCGACATGATCTTCGTGGCCGGGCCCGGCCACGGCGGTCCGGCCCTGGTGGCGCAGACGTACCTGGAAGGTTCGTACACGGAGCGTTATCCGGCGATCGAGCGCAGCCGTAACGGCCTGCAAAGGCTGTTTCGGCAATTCTCCTGGCCCTACGGCATTCCCAGTCACGTATCGTCCGATACGCCAGGGTCGATCCACGAGGGCGGGGAACTGGGGTATTCATTGCTCCACGCCTATGGCGCGGCCTTCGACAATCCCGATCTGATCGTCAGCTGCGTCATTGGCGACGGGGAGGCGGAAACCGGCGCGCTGGCGGCCAGCTGGCACTCCAACAAATTCCTCAACCCCGCGCGCGACGGCGCGGTGCTGCCCATCCTGCACCTCAACGGCTTCAAGATCGCCAACCCCACGATACTGGCGCGCATAGAGCGCGAAGAACTGACGGCGTTGCTGCACGGCTACGGCTATGACCCCCATTTCGTCGAGGGCGACGATCCGGCTCTGGTCCACCAGTCGCTCGCCGGCGTGCTCGATGAGATCCTGGCGCGCATAAGGCAGATCCAGGGTGAGGCGCGCTCGACCGACAATCCCCAGCCGCCCCAACGGCCGCGCTGGCCGATGATCGTCTTTCGCACGCCCAAAGGATGGACCGGACCGAAGTTCGTCGACGGCAAGCCGGTGGAGGGCACCTGGCGCGCGCACCAGGTGCCGATCGACAATCTGCAGAAGCCGGAACATCTCAAGCAGCTCGACGACTGGCTGAGAAGCTACCGGGCGCACGAGCTGTTCGACGAAGACGGCAAGCTGCGGGAAGAGTACGCCGCGCTTGCGCCCTGCGGTCACCGCCGCATGGGATCAAACCCGCACGCCAACGGCGGCGAGCTGCTGTCGCCTCTGGCGATGCCGCACTTCCGCGACCACGCGATCGCCATGACCGGGCCCGGAACCGTCAAGGCCGAGGCCACGCGCAATCTCGGCAAGTTCCTGCGCGAGGTGATGAGGCTGAACCTCGGCCAGCGCAATTTCCGCATCTTCGGCCCCGACGAGACCGCGTCGAACCGGCTGGAGGCGGTTTACGAGGTGTCGGGCAAGGAATGGATGGCCGCTGTCGAGGATGTCGACGTCGACTTAAGTCCCGACGGCCGCGTTATGGAGGTGCTGAGCGAGCATCTTTGCGAAGGGTGGCTGGAGGGCTATTTGCTGACCGGGCGCCACGGACTGTTTTCCTGCTACGAGGCGTTCATCCACATTATCGATTCGATGTTCAACCAACACGCCAAGTGGCTGAAGGTCAGTCGCAACATACCCTGGCGCAAGCCGATCGCCTCGTTGAACTATCTGCTGACCTCGCTGGTCTGGCGACAGGACCACAACGGCTTTTCCCATCAGGATCCGGGATTCATCGACCATGTCGCGAACAAGAAAGCCGACGTCGTCCGCATCTACCTGCCGCCGGACGCAAACTGCCTGCTGTCGGTGGCCGATCACTGCCTGCGAAGCCGAAACTACATAAATCTGATCATCGCCGGCAAACAGCCGGAATGGCAGTGGCTCGATATCGAGTCGGCTGTCCGCCATTGCACCGTCGGCGCGGGCATATGGCGCTGGGCCAGCAACGACGACGGCGATCCCGACGTGGTCATGGCCTGCGCCGGCGACGTGCCGACCGTCGAGACCCTGGCCGCGGTGACCCTGTTGAGGGAGCAGCACCCCGACATTCGCATCCGAGTCGTCAACGTCGTCGACCTGCTGGCGCTGCAACCGCAGGACCAGCATCCGCATGGGCTCGAGGCTCAGGATTTCGATGAGATGTTCACGACCGACCGTCCGGTTATCTTCGCCTTCCACGGCTACCCCGGCATCGTCCACAAGCTCACCTACAATCGGCGCAATCACGACAACTTCCACGTCCACGGTTTCGAAGAGGAAGGCACGACCACCACGCCGTTCGACATGGTCGTGCTCAACCACCTGGACCGCTATCGGCTGGCCCTGGACGCCGTGCGGCGAATTCCGCGGTTTGCCGACCGCGTGCAAGCGCAGACCGACCGATACTGGACGATCATGCAGCGCCACAAGCTGTACGTCAGCGAGCACGGCGACGACATGCCGGAGGTCAAGGATTGGCGCTGGACGTGATCGTCGCCGATGCTGTTAGCAGTCATCGACACTCAATGCAGGGCGTCGTGACAGGCGCCCGACGCAACCGGACTGTATCTTCAGCGTTCTGGGCGCCTCAAATCGATTCAGGACCAGGGTTCAACGTGTTACCGCCTAATGACGCTCATCATCCGCTCGCAGAGCGATTTCGCAATTTCGTCAGGGACCACGCCTTCCCTTGCGTCGGGGCAAAGTCCGCGATCGGCCGTGGCCAAATGAGATTCGTGGTGGCGCGGGACATCCGCTCCTCGTGGGACGACTTGCGCATCTACACGGCGCTCCTGGAGTTCGCCACCGCTTATCGGGCCGATCCGAAGCTGTTCCAGAGCTTCGTCGTGCTTTTCGAGCAACCGCGCCGCTGTACGGAGGACGAATTCGAAGATTCTCTGTGGACACGGGTGCAATCGCTGGCCGACAAGGACGCGTGGCACGGTCAGGACTATGATCCTCGCGTGAGCGCAGACCCGGAAAGTCCGCACTTTTCCCTGAGCTTCGGGGGCGAAGGTTTCTTCGTCGTCGGTCTGCACCCCGACGCCAGCCGGCCCGCGCGGCGTTTCGAGCGCCCCGCCCTCGTGTTCAACCTGCACGATCAATTCGAACGCCTGCGCGCCGAACAGCGTTACGAGCCGCTGCGCGAAAACATCATCAAGCGGGACCTGGCGATGGCCGGCTCGGAAAATCCCATGCTCGCCCGTCACGGCGAGATCTCCGAGGCTCGCCAATACAGCGGTCGCGTGGTCGGGGGCAACTGGAACTGCCCCTTCACCGCCAAGCCGAAGGCGGATGTCTATGATCTATGAGATTCCACCCCGGTCCGGCGTCGCGTTTCGCCTGGCCAGGGGAAGCCGGCTGCGGGTGATCGACCCGCGGGGCCAACAGGTTTCCGACCTGCTTGCATTCAACGCCAACGATACGGGCGAGGTGATTTCCTCCGGTCGCTCCCTGGACTATGCCAGCAAGATCTATCTGACGGCCGGTGATCCGCTGTATTCCAACCATAGCAATGTGATGCTGCGCATCATCGAAGACACGGTCGGCCGCCACGATTTTCTGCTCACGCCCTGTTCTAAGGACACCTTTCGCATCCTCTATGGCGACAAGGACCCCCATCGCGGGTGTTTCGGAAACCTGGTCGAGGCTCTGGCGCCGTATGGCATTGGCGCAGACCAGATTCCCACCGCCTTCAACGTCTTCATGAACGTGACGATCGCGGAAGATGGAACAATCGCGGTCGAGCCGCCTCTGAGCAGGCCCGGCGACTACATCGTGCTTGAAGCCGAACAGGATCTAATCGTAGCCCTGACCGCCTGTTCGGCCCTGCAATCGAACAACTACGCCTTTAAATCGATCCACTATGAGATTTTCAACATGCCGGCGAGCGGATCGCAGTCTGGGACAGACCGCTCGCCATTAGATTGACGTTGGCAAGTCCGCCCGGTTTCGCCGACGCCCCGGGCGTGAGGCGCAATGGTCGCAAGTCCGTTACGTCGCGCGGCGTCGGTGCGGATTCATGCGCACGATCGTCAGATTGAGAAACGCGGCGAAGGAAACCCACAAGAGGTATGGTAACAGCAACAGGCTGGCGAACGTCGACAGCGGGGCCACGCCGATCATCAGCGCCGCGATGGACAGCCAGAGGAAGGGAACTTCCATCAGAGCCCAATCAGGCCGGCGCAAATTGAAGAACAGCGGGCTCCACAAACCGTGAAAGACAATATTCGCTCCGTACAAGGCTAGTATACGCCACTGTTCGGCCGCGTTGCTGGCGTGCGACCAAGCGAGTACTCCTGCCCAGGCGGCAAGGCCCAGGATCAGGGTCCACGCGGGGCCGAAGGCCCAGTTGGGCGGGTTCCATCGCGGCTTCGCGAGATCCCGGTACCACTGGCCCACGTTTGTCGTGAGCCCGCCCAGCAGGAGAAGGCCGGCCGTGACCGCGACAGCAACGATAATGGTAAGTGTCATCTGATCACTGGCCTTTCAACGTCCCCGTGGCCATACGTTCTGGTCTGGCGTCGTTCAGCATGGAGTTCCTGGGCCTACGCGACCGCTTCAATGCCCACGTTAGCATAAAATTCCGCATGAAGCTTCCACGCCCGCGCCGCAAGCGCGCCAAAGAAGGCCGCGCGGGGTCACTTCCAGAATGGCGTGGCCGAATGAAATGCGCGGTAGCCCTTCACGGCCGCATGGAGCAGGGGATGTTCCTCGAGTTCCCGGCGTCCCACCGCTCTGCCGGCGGCAAACGCGACTCCGGCATCCGTCACTGACGCTTCGATCAACAACCGCTCGCGCGCGACGGCGATGTCGTTCAACTCGCCAAGGTGGTCTTGCATGGCCTTCAGTGTGGCCAGGAACTTCGCTTGCCGTTTTGCATGCGCCGACAATGACGCGTAGAATTCGACGGCGTATCTCAACCGCTTGGCTCGAATGCGCAGTTTGTGACGCGCTTTCGGGTCCAACCGCTCGAGCTTGCGACCACGGTGGAGTACGGCGTGCCGAAGGTGATCGAGCGCGGCGACGTGCTGTTCGGCGACCGGAACGGATCGAAGGTCAGCCTGCGCACCGGCCTGGGCGGAAGTCCAAAGTCCCGCCTCGATCCAGGCCGCCGCCTGAAGTACGAGGGCTGCGTAGCGCTTTGATTCAATCGCCGCCATCGCGCGATCGTACGCTTGCCGCTTTGCCATCCGCAGGTGGCGGCCGAGTTCCGTCAGGCCCGTCTTGTCCCCGGCCTTGGCGGCCAAGCGGAAGGTCGTGGCCCCGAACACCTCGATATCCCGCGCCGCGTCGAGTTCGCCCGCGAGCCATTTCAGCTCGACCTCTATGGCTTCACGTTCGTCATCCAAGAGCATCGCCTTGAAGATCGATGTCGCGGTGCGCAGGCGTCTGAGCCCGATCCGAAGCTGGTGAAGCGCTTCAGGCCGGCGGATTCGGCGCAGCACATCGGCGTTGGCCGTGGCCTGCGCCAGACAGGCGCGCGCGATCGCCTGGAACGCCTGCATGGACGTCATGACGCCCGAGAGTTGAATAGGAACGGCCTTCCGTGGATCGACCGTCGAACCCTCCCTCAAGCGATCGCCCCGCTCGGCTTTGCTCTCGAACGATAAGCGGATCGGTGTTATGCGACAGAGCTCTCTGGCCAAGGAGAACAGCGCCGACGCCTCGCCCGATTTGAGCTCCAGTTCGAGTTCGTCGATCGGGGCGCTCGTCTGGCCGGTGGTTACATGACCATGATCGAAGCTCACTTCGATCCTCGCACCTTCGAAACGTATAAGTTTGCTACGCCGCTCGACGGTCGTCGAGAATATCGGCGTGAGTGACGCGCCTTTTCCGTTGATGACGTCGGCAACCGGCGTTCCATCGAGCGCGGAGCGGTCGACCTCTTCATTGTCGACCGCTGTTTCCCACTCGCCACGCCGCACGGCGCCGCCGCCAAGTTTTTTCACCGTCTGGACAAAGCCCTGACGTGTCCGCCTTACCCGCAGGCTGATCCCGGCGTCCCGAAGATCCATCTGGGGCGTGTCAAAGTAGACCGACCGCAGGGGGAACGTGCTCAACGCGCCTTGCAGAAGAGCATGGCCAAGCAGTTCGCCGACCTGGTCAGCGGCGATCGGAAACTTCAGCTCCGTTTCTATCGGGTTCGGCAAACTAGTCCCCTGAAAGGCTCAAACAGCACCGTTGCAAATGCGCGAAGGCATGAAAGGGTGGCGGGGGTTGGGTATCAAACCCGCAAAAGGCCATCCTCCCGACGGGCCCTCGGGCAAGCGACGCGATCCGCTACAGCTCGTCAAGCTCCTCATGGGTCCTGGGTGCGAAATTGGCTCCCCAGCGCGGCGGCGTCGGCGGGCGGGCCGACCTTGACCTCATTGTCGAAGAACACTGCGCGGCCCGAGCCCTGGTCGCTGTGGGCGCCGCGACGCGACAGGCGTTTGCCGGCGCCTCGCCCCTCGACCACGCATCGATCCGCGCCGCCCACCGGGCCAGCGCCAGGGCGGATAGGGCCATCCGCAGAGACCCATGCTCATCCCGGACTTCATCCGCCTCATCGTGCCGCCAGGAAGACTTCAGCATAGTGGTCGAGTAAATCCTGGATATCGCGGTAAACGGCGATGCAACCGGCGGAACGCAGCCCCGCCTCGTCGAATCCGCCGCAAAGAACGCCAACCGGCGTAATCCTCGCCCCTATGGCCGCCTCGGCGTCATAGGGCGTATCGCCAATAAAAAGGCAATTGGAAGGGTCGATCGAAGGCATTCGGCTGAGCGCCGCCTTGACGATGTCGGGCGCCGGCTTGGATGCCTCGGCGTCTTCCGAAGTCGCCTGCGCCTCCACCAGATCGGCGATGCCGGCGATCTCCTGAAAGCGGCAAACCTCCTCTGGCTTGGCCGACGACGCCAGAACCCGTTCCACATTATCGTCGCGGAGCCGCTCGAACAGCCTCCTCACGCCTGGGAAGGGTTTGATCGTATCCAGATAGTGTGTTCGGAACAATTCGGCCTGCCGCGTCTCGACATCCTCGCCGATGCGGGCGAGTTGATCCTCGTCGAGGAAGACCTGCATCAACTTATCGCCGCCCTTGCCGATCTGGGCCCGCACGGCGTCAAACGCGACGCCCACGCCGACGTTGTGAAAAGCAGTCGTCCACGCGTGAGCGTGGGCATCAACGCTGTCGATCAACGTGCCGTCAATGTCGAACAACGCCGCCTTGATCATGGCGCGACGTCATTGGCGAAGCAGAGCCCGTCATGACCGCGCGATTGCGCGGTCATGTTGGACGCGTGCACAAGCCTATTGTGCATCGGCATCAGGGGACCAGCCGGACCCATTTTTCGCGCGTCCAGATCCGTCCTTTTGATGCCCGGGAGATGAAATCCTCAACCGACGACTGGCCCAGAGAGACGAGGCCTGGGTCGTTGTCCGGATTGGCGTCGATGCCGGCCTTGACCAGCATCGGGGCGGCCGAGGCAAGGTAGCCGATGACCTTGAGGTGGCCGTAGGCGTCCCTGACGAAATTGACGGCTTCCGCCTGCAGGGCAAGCTTGGCCCCGCCTTCGACGGAAGGCGCCACCACGACGGCGTCGAACAATATCGACGGGCCGCCCTCGACCTTATGGTCGACCGCCAGCAAATCGCCCTGGGCGGTGAGGACGCCGCCTACCGTCGGGCCGATGATCTGCACCTTGGCGCCCGCCGCCGCGGCCTGCGCCTGCAACGCCTTCACCAGCTCGCCGTCCGAACCATCGCTGACTAGGCAGCCGATCTTGCGCCCCGTCAGGGTCGGCTCGGCCTTGGCCAGGATGCTGAGGGCCGGGGACGCGGGCATGTCGATGATCGAAACCGGGGAGGGTGCTGGGACGATCGGGTCCTTCGCGCCGAGGCCCGCCGCCACCCTGGCGGCGAGGGTCTCGTCGATATTGACCAGGCGGGAGAGCATCGCCGTGCGCACGCGCGGCGTAATGCATTTGCTCAGTTCAAAGACGAGGGCGGAGACGATGTGATTCTGTTCCGGCTCGGTCTGGCTGGCGAAGAACATGCGCGCCTGGCTGTAGTGATCGGCGAAGCTCTCCGGCCTAACGCGCAGCTGCTCGCCTGCCTCCGGATTGGGGAAGGTGCGGTAGCCGATGTCAGCCGACGCCCGCGCGATGTCGGGTCCGAGGCTGGAAGGTTCGTAGTTCACCTGGCCGGCGGGCACGCCCATCTGCATGTGGCCATCGCGCTGCAGATTGTGGAACGGGCACTTGGGCTGGTTGATCGGGATCTGATGGAAGTTGGGACTTCCCAGGCGCTTTAGCTGGGTATCGAGGTAGGAGAAGTTGCGGCCTTGAAGCAAAGGATCGTTGGAGAAGTCGATCCCTGGCACCACGTTCGCGGTGCAGTAGGCGACCTGCTCGGTCTCGGCGAAGAAGTTGGTGGGATTGCGGTCCAGCACCATGCGGCCGACCACGCGCAGGGGGACGATCTCTTCGGGGACCAGCTTGGTCGCGTCGAGCACGTCGAAGTCGAAGCCGTCGGCCTGTTCCTGCGAAAAGGTTTGCAGGCAGAACTCCCACTCGGGGAAATCGCCCGCTTCGATGGACTCCCAAAGGTCGCGGCGATGGAAATCGGGATCGGCGCCGTTGATCTTCAATGCCTCGTCCCAGACTACCGACGCCATGCCGAGCTTGGGCCGCCAGTGGAACTTCACGAATGTGGACTCACCGGCGGCGTTGACCAGTCGGAAGGTGTGGACGCCGAAGCCTTCCATCATCCGTAGGGACCTGGGGATCGTCCGGTCGGACATGATCCACATGATCATGTGCATGCTCTCGGGCGTGAGAGAGATATAGTCCCAGAAGGTGTCGTGGGCGGTCTGGGCCTGGGGAAACTCGCGGTCGGGGTCCTGCTTGGCGGCATGGATCAGGTCGGGAAACTTTATGGCGTCCTGAATGAAGAAGACCGGGATGTTGTTGCCGACGAGATCGAAGTTTCCCTGGGCGGTGTAGAACTTGACCGCGAAACCACGCACGTCGCGGGCGAGGTCGGCCGAGCCCTTGTTGCCCGCCACCGTCGAGAAGCGCGTGAAAAGTGGAACCTTGTCACCCGGCCGCTGCAGGAAATCGGCGGTGGTCACATCGGCACAGGACTCCAGGCATTCGAAGTAGCCATGGGCCGCGGAACCGCGGGCATGCACCACGCGCTCGGGAATGCGCTCGTGGTCGAAGTGCATGATCTTTTCGCGCAGAATGAAATCCTGCAGAAGCACCGGGCCGCGCGCGCCGGCCTTTAGCGAATTCTGGTTGTCGCTGATCGGCACGCCCTGGTTGGTGGTTAGTTGCTGCGCCGCATTTTCGGCCTGCTGCTGTAGCTCGCCGCCTTGGCCCAATGGGGTCGCGATAGAGGTGGCGGGCGCGGCGCCCTTGGTCATTTCGCGCGCGGTCTTTGGATCGGCCGGCTGTGAGCTCGGCGGGGCCTTGGCCATGATAGTCCTTTCAATCGCCTCGCGGCGGAGGGTTTTAGAGCGGTTGGGTGAGCTTGAAGTCGTTCAGGCGGCTTTGGCGGACGCTAGCTGCTGGAGGAGTTCGGCCTTGCGGGCAGAAAGTCTGGCTCCGAGCGCGTCGAGGTCGACCCCGGTTTTGCGCACTTCGGGGAACAGCTCTGTTTCCTCTTCCTCCACGTGGTGGCGAACCTGCTCGCCAAGCACCTTGACCTTGGCGTCAAACAGCGGCTGTCCAGGCCTCATCGCCTCGATCTGAACGATCAGCGTTTTGGCGCCCATATGTTCGACGAGCGCTTCGTCGACGAGGTCCGTATTGCCGGTCTTTTCCCTGGCGGGGGGATAGAACAGCTCCTCTTCGATCTGGGCATGGACCCTGAGCGCGAGACAGATTTGCCGCGCAATGCTCGCCTTATCGGCGTCGCTCTCCGCGGATTCGAATAGATCGAACAGATCGTCCACCTCACGGTGATCGCTTTCCAACAGTGCGATTGCATCCAGGGCGGAATTCGCGGAGGCACGCGCCTTGCGATTCGCGGCGCGCTCGCCAGCCCGTGTCACCTTGGTTTTGCCGGTCGTCGCCATGCTGTCCTCGTTGCTGTCGAGCCTGAGAACAATCCCCAATCAAACCCGTTGCGGGCTCTTAACTCAGGTTAAGTCGATTGCTCTGCGCGGCGAGGCCTTCGGCCAATTCTGCGCCGGGCCAAGGAGCCTTGTGTTGCGGAGCGAACGCGTTGGCGTCGAGATAGAGATAGGAGGGGTCGAACTGGCCGCATCTGATCATTCCGGCCTGATCATGGACAAAGACTTCGCCCTCTTGGAACGTGCAGATCCTGTCGGCTCGCAACGCCTTGAGCACCCTGCTCACATGGACGCTGGTCAGGCCGCAGGCGTCGCCCACATCGGCCTGAGTCAGCGGAAGCGGGAAGCGCCTCAGCGTGCCCAATCCTACCGCCTGCAACCGCGCGCCAGTCTCGGCGAAAAAGTGCGAGACCCGTCCAGGCGCGTCCAGGCGGCCCAGGCGGAAAATCCAGGCCCTGTGGATCGCGGCATCCAGCAGGGTCGCGAACCAAAGCTTCCGCGCCAATTCCGGATCGGCCTCGGTCAGCGTCTTGATTGCCCCGTGCGGAAGGATCGCCACCTCGGCGTCCGTGAGGGCCGCCACGTCGTGATCGAGTTGCTTCATGGGAAAGGCGTGCATATCCACCAGGTCGCCTGGAACGTGCAGGGAAACGACCTGGCGATGGCCACGGCGGTCATCGCCGTGACGACTCAAAAAGCCGCGCAGCAAAAGCGTGCTATGCTCGAGCGTCTCGCCTTTGTGCACGATCGTGGATCGGGCGGCGATCGAACGCACTTCCGTGATGGCGCCTTCCAGGCGCGCGCGCTCGGACGACGTCAAAGGAGCGATCTTTCGACCGAGCAGCACCCGACGGGTCAGCACTCACAGCTTCCTTCCACATGACGCGATAAAAAATGCTTACGCCATGAAAATGCGCGCCGGGCATAAAAGTCGCATCGGCGCATAAACAGGCATGCGCGCCTGCTTTTTCGTAGGAGGCTGGAACCTGGAGACTATTGGCCGGTTTTGCGATGACGGCTCTGCATCGGGGCCTTGCGCATAGCCATCTTGTCACCGACCTTTCGAGACGCCCATGAAAATCCGCGCCGGCTACCGGATCACGTTCGACTGTCTTCAGCCCATGCCGATCGCGCTGATGCTCCATGTGCATCCCGAGCGCCGCTCCGACCTGATCACGTCGGACACTCTGACGACCTCGGCCCCGGCCGGGATCTCCCAGGAGCGCGATCTCTTCGGCAACATCATCACACGCGTGCAGGCGCCGGCCGGTCCGATAACCTTTTCCACGCTGTTCGACATCGCCGATTCCGGGTCCCCCGACCCGCAGTATCGGGCCGCCGCGCAAATTCCGGTCGAAGCCTTGCCTACGGAAACCCTGCCCTTCCTTCTGGGGAGCCGCTATTGTGAGACGGATGTGCTGAGCGAGCTTGCCTGGTCGCTGTTTGGCGCGACCCCGATGGGCTGGCCGCGGGTCCAGGCGATCGTCGACTACGTCCACGATCGCATCAGCTTCGACTATCAGAAGGCGCGCGCCACCCGCACCGCCGCCCAAGGGCACGAGGAACGCGTCGGCGTCTGCCGCGATTACGCGCATCTCGCCATAGCCTTCTGCCGCTGCATGAATATTCCCGCACGCTATTGTACAGGCTATCTGGGCGACATCGGAATTCCGCCGGTGGACGCGCCGATGGACTTCAGCGCCTGGTTCGAAGCCTACCTGGAAGGCGGCTGGCACACCTTCGACGCCCGTCACAACACCCCACGCATCGGCCGGATCGTGATCGCTCGGGGGAAGGACGCCACCGACGTTGCCATTACCACCACGTTCGGGACGGCCTGGCTTACCGAGTTTCGGGTGTTCACCGATGAAGTAGCGGACGAACGTCAGGTTCAGAAGGCGCCGCTTCTCGCCGCGGAATAGAGACGCCCGCGCCGGACGCGCCGGCGAGCATCGTCGAGGCCGAGGTCCGGCGGGCAGGCACGATCTGGGGTCACGCAATCCCGGCTCTGCGTCGCTTCGGTCAAGATCTTCCGAAGACAGGTTCCGCCATGTCGCGGTGCATCTGGGCCAGCTGAGACTGCGGGGTGATCGCGGCCACGGCAGCCTGGATCTTGTACTTGAGCCCGGCGACTGCGTCCCCTTCGTCCTTCATCATGGCGTCGAAACCGGTCTTCGGCACCTTGGCGGGGTCCGACTTCTTTGCTTGCCCAACCTTGGTGTCCATCATGTCGGCGCGCTCGAAGAACCGGTGTCCACCGGCCCGGGCATGAGGCAGGTGACCGAGGCTCCGGTGTCTTCGAGCTCGTTGCGCAGGGCGAACGAAAAGCTGTCCACAAAGGCTTTCGAGCCGTTGTAGACAACCTGAAAAGTGCCCGGCATCAGGCCGGCGATCGCTCCGGTGAACAGTACCGAGCGCCGCGGGGTTCGGTGGACGGCGCCCATCGCTGCCGCGCCGTGAAGGTCACCGCTGCATCTGCATGACCTCGCCAAGGGGAACCATATTGCTATCGAGATTGGTCATGATGAACAGGGAGCCCGCCAGGAGCAGAAAGACGATCAGCAGACCAAAGGCCAGCGCGAGCACGTTATTGGTGCTCTCCGGGCCGGTGGTGATGTGCAGGAAGAACACAAGATGGACGCCCATCTGCGCGATGGCCAGAACGACCAGGGCGATCGGGATTGCGGCGCGCCAAACCATCGTCGAGTCCGCCAGATAAAAGGTCGCTACGGTCAGGCCCGAGGCCAGCAGCAGTCCGAGCAGATAGCCGCGGATTGCCTCGGCCGCACGGCTGCCGTCGAGTTGTTGATCGCCAGGCGCGCGCTGTGCTCGCAAGGCCGGATCGGCGGTCTCGCTCATGTCATGGCTCCGATCACATAGACCACGGTGAAGAGGGCGACCCAGACGATGTCCAGGGCATGCCAGAACAGGCTGAAACAGAGGATGCGGCGGAGAATGTCGTCTCTGAAGCCTTTTGCTAGGACCTGCGCCATCATGGTCAACAGCCAGAGCAGCCCCACGCAGACGTGCAAGCCGTGGCAACCCACCAGTGCGAAGAATGCGCTCAGGAACGCGCTGCGCCCAGGGCCGTTTCCCGCGGCCACGAGGTCGGCGAATTCCTTGAGTTCCAACAGGATGAAAGCGGCGCCCAGGAGGAAGGTGATGGCCATCGAGGCGTGGAACATCGTCTTGTTGCGCAGCCCAACCCCTATGCTGGCCAGACCGCAGCAGAAGCTCGACGCGAGCAGACACCCCGTCTCGATCTTGACGTTGGTGAGGTCGAAGATCTGTCGGCCCGTCGGGCCGCCGGCCGTGGCGCCGGCGAGAACGCCGTAGGTGGCGAAAAAGGCCGAGAACAGGACGATGTCGCTGAGCAGGAAGATCCAGAACCCGTACCCGACGATCACGCGCTTTGACGGCGGACCGGTCGCGGTTTCGCGGCGGGATCGGTTGACGGAATCGTCGTCGCGCCCCAGGCGGTGCGGGACTGGCTCCGCGGCAGACGGCGCCGCGCCAATGGTCATCCTGCATTCCCCGCGTATTGGGGCAGGGCGGCGAGCCGTGCGCTGCGATTGGCGCGGTCCACTTCCGCGATACGCTCGACGGGGATTTCGAGTTCGACCCTGTCCCGCCAGGCAAAGACCACAAAGGTCGCGAACGCCCCCAAAAGCCCGAGCGCGACCATCCACCAGATATGCCAGCTCAGCGCGAATCCCGTGACGGTCGCGAAGAAGGCGCAGACGAACCCTGTCGGCGAATTGCGCGGCGCCTCTATCGCCTCGTACCCAGGTTCGCTCTCCAGCGCGCCGCTGCGCACCGCGTTCGACTTGATGTCCCAATAGGTCTCTTGCCCTCGCACCTGGGGAAGCACGGCGAAGTTGAAGGCAGGCGGCGGGGAGGCGGTCGCCCATTCCAGTGAGCGCCCGTCCCAGGGGTCGCCCGTGAGGTCGCGCATCTGGTCGCGTCGGCGGATCGAGACGATGAGCTGGACGACCTGGCAGACGATGCCGATCAGGATCAACACCGCCCCGGCGGCCGCAACCATCAGCCATGGCCGCCATTCGGCGACTTCGTAGTGCTGCATTCGCCGCGTCATGCCCATGAAGCCGAGCCAGTAGAGCGGCATGAATGCGACATAAAAACCGACGAGCCAGAACCAAAACGCGGCCTTGCCCCAGCCGTCGTGCAGGCGGAAGCCGAAGGCCTTCGGGAACCAGTAGGCATAGCCGGCGAAGGCCCCAAAGAGCACGCCGCCGATAACGACATTGTGGAAGTGGGCGACGAGGAACAGGCTGTTGTGCAAGACAAAGTCCGCCGGCGGCACGGCCAGGAGGACCCCCGTCATTCCCCCGATCACAAAGGTCACCATGAAGGCGATCGACCACAGCACCGGCGTCTCGTACCGGATTCGTCCGCCGTACAGGGTGAACATCCAGTTGAAGATCTTCACGCCGGTCGGAACGGCGATGACCATCGTCATGATGCCGAAGAAGCCGTTGACGTCGCCGCCGGCCCCCATGGTGAAGAAGTGGTGCAGCCACACCATGAAGGCGAGGACGCAGATGGCCATCGTCGCCATGACCATGGAGCGGTAGCCGAACAGCGGCTTGCCCGAGAACGTCGAGATCACTTCGGAGAAGACCCCGAAAGCCGGCAGGACGAGGATGTACACTTCCGGATGTCCCCAGGCCCAGATCAGGTTCATGAACATCATCACGTTGCCGCCGGCTTCGTTGGTGAAGAAGTGGAAGCCGAGGTAGCGGTCCAGCAGCAGCATCGCCGATGTCGCCGTCAGGATCGGAAAGGCCGCGACGATCAGCAGGTTGGAAGCCAGGGATGTCCAGCAGAACATCGGCATGCGCAGATAGGTCATGCCCGGCGCGCGCATCTTGAGGATTGTCGTCACCAGGTTGATCCCGGCCAGCAGGGTCCCGACGCCGGATATCTGCAGGGCCCACAGCCAGTAGTCGACGCCCACGCCCGGCGAGTAGCGGAGCTCGGACAAGGGGGGATACGGCAGCCACCCCGTGCGGGCAAACTCTCCCACCACGAGCGATATGTTCACCAGCAGAACGCCGGACGCGGTAAGCCAGAAGCTCACGGAATTGAGGGTTGGGAAGGCGACGTCGCGGATCCCCAGCTGCAGCGGCACGGCGAAGTTCATCAGGCCCACCATGGAGGTCATGGCGACGAAGAAGATCATGATCGTCCCATGGGCCGAAAAGATCTGGTCGTAGTGTTCCGGCGGCAGATAGCCTGCTGAGTGAAACGCGAGCGCCTGCTGCGAGCGCATCAGCAGCGCGTCGGAGAACCCGCGCAGCAGCATGACCTGGGAGAGCACGATGTACATGACGCCGATGCGCTTGTGGTCGACGCTGGTGATCCACTCGCGCCAAAGGTAGGGCGCCCAGCCCTTGGCGACGACGAGCCCCAGCACGCCCAGCATTGTCAGCACGACAAGGACCGATGTCACCAGGGGGATCGGCTGATCAAACGGAAACGCCGCCCAGCTCAGCTTGCCCAGCATTTCAGGCCTTCTGCTTCGGGTGGACGGAGGAGTCGGGTTGGCCCGCCGGGCCCGCACCCGGCGCGAGCTGCTGGGCGACGATGCGGCGGTAGAGACCAGGGCTCATCGCGCGATAGGTGAACGGCGCGACGTTGGAACTCTGGCGGGCCAGCCGCTGGTAGCCCACATCGTCCAGCACCGGCCCCTGGGATCGCGCCGCCGCGATCCAGCCGTCGAACTGGCCGCCGGCCACCGCGAGCACATCAAAGCGCATGTCCGAGAAGCCGTCGCCACTGAAATGCGCCGACCGGCCCGCGTACACGCCCGAGCTGTCAGCCTGC
Source organism: Caulobacterales bacterium (assembly GCA_038206535.1). Classification (GTDB taxonomy): domain Bacteria; phylum Pseudomonadota; class Alphaproteobacteria; order Caulobacterales; family Caulobacteraceae; genus Acaudatibacter. Next base: position 3,178 of record JBBRAV010000001.1, on the reverse strand, counting down.
AGATAAAGCTGATTGGACATTCCGTTCATCGTGTAGATCATGCTTCCCAGCTGCGGCACGAAGAAGCTGTTCATCACGCTCGAAGAGGTCAGGGAGAAGTGAATCGGCGTTCCCACCGGAACGACAAGACGGTTCACGCTTGCCACGCCCAGGTCGGGATAGAGGAACAACCATTTCCAATCGAGGGAGACGACCTGAACCTCGAGCGGCCTGGCGGTGGATTTCAGCGGACGGGTCGGGTCGAGGTCATGCGAGCCCACCCATGCCATGCCGCCCAGGAACAGGATCACCAGCACCGGTATGGACCAGGTGAGCAGCTCGATCCGACCCGAGTAGGCAAATGTCGGCAGATACTTCGCCCGCGTGTTCCCGGAGCGGAACCACCAGGCGAAGGACAGCATGCCGACAATCGCGGGGACGACGATCGCCAGCATGACGCAAAGTGAGTCCAGAAGGATCGCCTTCTCCGCCGCGCCGACCGGCCCTCGCGGGTCCATCACGGCGGTCTTGCACGACATCAGCAGAAGGCTACCGGCCGCGGCGAAGAAGCCGCCGCCGCGACGCCAGTCCACGCGCGGTGTTCGACGCCCAGGCGATGGGGAAGATCCCGGCACCGGCCAGATTCCTTTCGCTTGCGCCCTGGCGATAGCTGCGCGGGGCATACAGCCGCGCGGCCCGCATCGATCGGGCGCCGCCTCAAACGACAGCCCCGTGGAACGGCTCCATGGAGGTCCAGTTCCCTCGCTTCATCGTAGCGCAGCGCCGGCAAGGCGCGCATACGCTTGAAGCGCAGGTCTCAATCGCGGCGCCACAATCACACTCGCCCAGCCCATCGACGCCAAGCCCTATGGTTTGGCGCTCACGCGCGGCTCACGCTATGTTCGATTGAAATGGAGTTGCCCCGATGTTGCAAGCAAGCGAAGCCGAGCAGACATATGATCCACGGACCATACTCGTCCACTGGCTGACGGTGTTGCTGGTTCTGGGTCAATGGCTGGGCGCGCATACCATCGACTGGTTTCCCAAAGGCTGGCCTCGGACCGACGTGCGCTCGTTGCACATACTGTTTGGCGCCTTTTTGACGCTTATCATCGTTGCGCGCCTCGGCTGGCGCTGGGGCGGTGGCCGACGGTTACCGCCCGCCGACAGAGGCTTGCTCCGCCTTGCGGCGACGCTGGTGCAGGGCCTCCTTTACGTCTTGGTGGCGACGACGGTGGCGCTCGGCCTGCTGAACGCCTGGTTCCGCGGCGACAACCTTTTTGGCCTGTTCAGCCTGCCCAAGCCGGGTTTTGTCACCAAGGATTTGCAAGACCAGATCGAGAATTTCCACCCGCTGGCGGCCAACGCCATCCTCATCGTGGCCGCGTTGCACGCCAGCGCGGCGCTCTGGCACCAGTACTGGCGACGCGACGGTCTTCTCGGCCGCATGATCCCGGCGCTACGGCATCGCACGCCTGGGGCGCGTTGATGGCGCGACGCAAGCATCTCGAAAGACATAGGGTCGCTCGCCTCGGATGGCTTCGGGCGGCCGTCCTGGGCGCCAACGATGGGCTGCTGTCCACGGCCAGCTTGATCATCGGCGTAGCCTCCGCGCCCACCAGTCATGCGGCCATCCTGATCGCGGGCGTCGCCGCCCTGATCGCCGGGGCCATGTCCATGGCGGCGGGAGAATATGTCTCCGTAAGCTCCCAGGCCGACTCCGAGAAGGCCGATCTCAAGCGCGAGGCGGCCGAGCTGTGGAACGACCCGAAGTCGGAACGGGCGGAGCTGGCGGGCATCTATGTGAGGCGCGGCCTCGACGGCGCCCTCGCCGACCAGGTCGCCGGGGCTCTGATGGACAAGGACGCGCTGGAGGCGCACGCCCGCGACGAGCTTGGTTTGTCGGAAGAGACCAAGGCCAACCCGATCCAGGCAGCCGTGGCCTCGGCGGTTTCCTTCGCGCTGGGTGCGGCGCCGCCGCTCTTGGTCGCGGCGCTGGCGCCAGAGACGACCGTCGTGGTCAGCATCGCCGCCGCGTCGTTGGTGGTGCTGGCGATGTTGGGCGCGATGGGCGCCAAGGCGGGCGGCGCGCCGATGTTGGCGGCGGTCCTGAGGGTCACCTTCTGGGGCGCCCTGGCCATGGGCGTCACCGCCGTTGTCGGACATCTGTTCGGAACGGTGGTCTGAGTGTGATTTCCACAGACCCCGACCGCAGGCTCACCATGGCACCGCGTCTCCGCGCCAGTCGAAGAAGCCGCCGGTTTCGCTTGAGGTGAGGTGATCGACGACGGCGAGCAGGTGTCGGGCCGCCGCCGCCGGCGGATGCGCCTCCAGGCCGCGAGCCGCAAAGGGGGCGGACAGCCCCGTGGCGACCGTGCCGGGATGCAGGGCGACACAAAGTGCGTCGGGAGCGCGGCGCGCCAGCTCGACGGCCGCGGTTCGGACGAGCTGGTTGAGGGCCGCTTTCGACGCGCGGTAGGCGTACCAACCGCCCAGCCGGTTGTCGCCGATGCTTCCGACCCGGGCCGAAAGGGTCGCGAACACCGCCTTTCCGGAGCGCGCCAGCCGCGGAAGCACGTGCTTCATGATCAGGGCCGGTCCGGTCGCGTTGAGCGCGAACGCCCGGGCCATATTGGCCGCGTCGAGCTGGCGCCAGCTCTTTTCCGGGGCCTGGTCTCGATCATGGAGAAAGCCCGTCGCGTCGATCACCAGGCGCAGTTCGCCCTGGTCGGCGGCGAATGCAGCGGCGCGTTCGAGGCTTGCCTCGTCGAGCAGGTCGATCGCCGGCTCCGTGCCGCGGCTGAACGCGACGAGGTGGTCGAACCTCTTCGCGGCCTGGATGGGTTCGATCAAGGCCCGGCCGATTCCGCCGCCGGCGCCAAAGACGACCGCGACGCCGCCCTGGGGAAACGACACGAGGCCGGGCGGGGCGCCCGGCGCGCCATCCGATCCCAATGGTGCAGTCACCCTGGTGGCCTTTCCCGCACGACCGGCCGCGGGATCAGGCTCTCGGGCGGGAGAGCAGGACGATCGCCGGTCACCGGATTTGCGGCCGAAGTGGTGGATGCGACAGGGATTGAACCTGTGACCCCCTCGGTGTGAACGAGGTGCTCTCCCGCTGAGCTACGCATCCGGCGCCGCCTGGAAGGGTGGCGTCTATATCGGCTCGCCGGCGCGGCGACAAGGCCACCCCGGCACA